>NZ_PREX01000010.1 GCF_009935905.1 Alkalibacterium sp. MB6
CAACTATGCTTCTGCTTCCAGTTTCACAGGTGTACTTGCAAAAATGTTCAGTTGATTTGCCTTGAATAAAAATATTTTCCGTAAGACAGACTTTTAGATTAAAGGTTACCGAGAATAACTTGACACATACAAAAGCCCCCCTATACTTGCATTTTTACACGTTTCGCACTATACTCTTTAGTGATTCTAGATGATAGAATAGAGCATAGACTCACCTAATACAGGAGGAATAATTAATAATGAACAATTATCGCGTGCTGCTATATTACAAATACGTCAAGATTGAATACCCCGAAACATTTAGAGACAATCATTTAGCCCTTTGCAAAGAGATTGGTCTAAAAGGCCGTATACTCGTTTCTGAAGAAGGCTTAAACGGAACAGTGTCTGGAACGATTGAGCAAACGGATCAGTATATGGAAGCTCTCCGTTCTGATGAACGCTTTGAAGATATTATGTTTAAAATAGATGACGCCGACGGACATGCTTTCAAAAAAATGCATGTTCGTTACCGTCCAGAAATTGTGTCTCTTGAATTAGGAGAAGACGATTTAAATCCAAACGACATCACGGGTGATTATTTAGACCCCGTTGAGTTTCGTCAAGCTTTAGAAGATGAAAACACTATTGTTTTGGATGCTCGTAATGATTATGAGTACGATCTTGGTCACTTTAGGGGTGCTATTCGCCCTGAAATCCGTAATTTCAGAGAATTGCCTCAGTGGATTAAAGACAACAAAGAAGCCTTTATGGATAAGCGTGTCGTGACTTATTGTACTGGTGGCGTTCGTTGTGAAAAGTTAAGTGGTTGGCTATTAAAAGAAGGTTTCCAAGATGTTGGGCAACTTCACGGAGGCATCCACAACTATGGCACTCACCCAGAAGTTCAAGGCGAACTATGGGATGGTAAAATGTACGTTTTTGATGAGCGCATTAGCGTAGACATTAATAGAAAAGAAAAAACCGTTGTCGCAAAAGACTGGTTTGACGGATCGCCTTGCGAACGTTACGTTAACTGTGGTAATCCGTACTGTAACCGTCAAATTATTACATCTGAAGAAAATGAACACAAATATGTCCGTGGCTGCAGTCACGAGTGCCGTGTTCACCCAGCTAACCGTTATATTACGGCTCATAACTTAAGCCGAGATGAATGGGCAAAAAGAATGGAAGCTATTGGCGAAGCTTTACCGGAAACAGTGTAATACTATAAGCGAAGAAGCTCTGTCCCCTTTCATGGTGGTGCAGAGCTTTTTTTATGTTGCTCTTTACTTTTTGCTTAACATTTCTGTCACAGTCCTTACCTTTTTAAAGTAAATACCCATTGCTTATTTTACTTTCACTATCGTTTTGCTATAATATAGCCAGTTCTACTTTAAAATACACTTACACAAGGAGTCCAGCATGAAACGAACTGAAAGAAACAATCAATCGAATGCAGAGCCGAATCAATCGTCACGATTTCAGTCATTCCTATACTACTTTGATATTTTTTACCGAGTTGTTAAAGCGTTAGTTATTATCATTGTCATTGTCTTAGTCATTGGAGGAGCCTTGGGAGCTGGTACAGCTATCGGCTATTTTGCCTCGCTTGTACACGGGACAGAAGTTCCTGAATACGAGCAAATGGTATCTCAAGTCACTGACTACAATTCTAAATCAACGATGTATTATGGTAGTGGCGAAATTATTAGTGATTTACGTGCCGACTTATTAAGAACCCCTATTGACTATGAAGAGGTCTCTCCTTTATTAGTTAATGCTATTGTCGCAACGGAAGATGAGCATTTCTTTGAACATGAAGGGGTTGTACCGAAAGCAGTTGCCCGTGCCTTAGCTCAAGATATCGTTGACTCTGGTGCGTCAACAGGTGGATCGACTTTAACTCAGCAGCTTGTTAAACAGCAAATGGTTGGGGCTGAAGTATCCCATGCTAGAAAGGCTAACGAAATTCTGTTGGCTATGCGTTTGGAAAACCACATGGATAAGGATGAGATTTTACAAGCTTACCTTAACGTGTCACCTTTTGGCCGAAACAACAAAGGTCAAAACATTGCTGGTGTTGAAGAAGCTGCACAAGGGATCTTTGGTGTTCCCGCTTCTGAGGTGTCATTACCTCAAGCCGCTTTTATAGCAGGGTTGCCACAGCGTCCGATCGCCTTTAGTCCCTACACTCAAACTGGACAAATTAAAGAAGATCAAAGCTTAGGTTTGCGCCGTCAGCGCGAGGTTCTTTTCCGTATGTACCGTGAAGGTTATATTAGCCGTGAAGAGTATGATGAAGCTTTAGAGTACGACTTAACTCAAGACTTTATTAACCGTGAAGAAATTGAAGAAGATGGCTTGTCATATATTTATGACTTGGCTGAAACCGAAGCCGTTCAATTATTGATTCAACACTACTATGAAGAGGATGGCATCACTCAAGAGATGCTCGACAATGACCCTTCTCTTTCAACAGAATACTACGAACGAGCATACTTTAACATTAGAAACAAAGGCTACCAAATTCACACAACTATTGACCGAGACATTCACTATGCTTTAGAAAATACCGTTGCACAGTACCGTGACGAGCTGGGTATTGAACAAACGATCACGTATACCGATGACGAAGGGGTTACTCATACAGAGACTTTACCTGTCCAAATTGGTGGAGCTCTAATAGATAATGAAACCGGTCGTGTCATTGCCTTTATTGGGGGCCGTGATTATGAGGTATCTCAATTTAATAATGCGTTTCAAATGAGACGTAGCCCGGGATCCATTATCAAACCGCTTCTCGTATATGGACCAGCTTTGGCTGAGGGCCTGATCACTCCAGCGACCATCATTCCCGATACAGAATACGCTGTCCCTAACTGGAATGCTGAACTTGGAGAATTTGAAGACTTCTTCCCTTCCAACTATGGAGATACGACTAACGAATGGATGACTGCTAGAGAAGCTTTGTATCGTTCACAAAATATTCCCGCATACAGATTGTATATGGAAATGAAGGATGATTATAATCCTGGGGAATACATCCGTCGTATGGGAATGGGGCCTCAAGCTATCAAAGACAAAGAGTTTGAAAATGCCGCCTTATCTATCGGTGGTACAGATGCTGGACCGACTCCTGTTGAACTGGTTAGTGCCTTTGCTTCTATGGGGAATAACGGTGTTCATGTTGAGCCTTACGTTATTGACCGTATTGAAGACAGCCAAGGCGAGATTGTGTATCAAAATGAATCAGCTAAAACAGAAGTATGGAGTCCAGATGCCAATTACATGCTTTTAGATATGTTAAGAGATGTGCACACAGAAGGAACAGCTCGAGGTGTGATGGACCAAGTCAACTTCGATGCTGACTGGATTTCTAAAACAGGAACCACTCAAAGTTATTCTGATGTGTGGTACGTTGCGAGCACGCCTCGTGTCAGCTTTGGTACATGGATTGGTTACGGAACGAGCCGAGCTAACTTGCGACATGATTACGGTATTCACCCAAGTCTACGTGTTCGTACGATGTGGGCTAGATTAGTTAATGCTGTCTATGAACAAAACCCTGATATCTTTGGTGTCGGAGAAGTATTCCCAAGACCTGAAGGCATCACTGAAGAATCCGTTATTCAAGCCACTGGTATGAAAGCTGGTACCGTTGAAGCACCTGACGGATCAACCTTCTCTTACTCTGGACCAACTCACACAGAGATATTTGCTTCTGGCAATGTGCCTGGTCCAACCGTTTATGACTTTGCCATTCAAGCTTCTGAAGAAGATTACCAGAATTTCTGGAGTCGTTATTTAGACTCCCTTTCACCCGATACTGATGAGTCTGATGATAATTCTAATGACGAATCCGATGAAGAAGAGACTAACGAACCTTCCACTAGTCCTGACTCCTCGAATGATTCTAATGGATCGAATGAATCAAACGATAACGGAAACGACGAATCCGATGATCCTGAACCTTCTGATAATTCCAACGGCAACGGCTCCTCAAATGAGGGTGATGCTAATGGAAATAATGATGATCCTGACACCGATGCGGAAGATGATTCCGAAGTTGGAAATGGTAACGGTAATGGGAATGGAAACGGCGAAGATGAGGATGGATAAAGGTTAATTTTATTCCTAAAGAACCTATAAAAAAGGCAGCCTCCAGTTTAATGGGGGCTGCCTTTTTATTCTTTATAAAGCTTCTTTCGTTTTTGTCGTTCCTTTTGATAAAATGGTGTAAGGCAGTTTAATTGTCTTTTCATCAATGTCTTCTTTGTTCATTAACTTCGTCAACAAACGCATAGCTACTGCCCCAATGTCATACAAGGGTTGAACCACTGTACTTAATTGTGGACGAGTGATTTCTGTTAGCATAGAGTTATTGGCTGTAATGATTTCAAAGTCTTCTGGAATAGAAACACCACGATCAAGGGCTGCATTTAAGATACCTACAGCTAGTTCATCATCTGAAACAATCGCTGCTGTAGCGCCTGCTTTAGTCAATTGATCATAGACAGCTTCTCCTACTTTATAAGTGTAGGCTGACTGTAAAACTAGGTCCTCATTATAAGGTAAACCTGCTTCTTCCAACGCTTTTTTGTAACCATTCAAGCGGTAAATACCGTTAATCGGCTCAGCGTGACTTTCCGATATGAAAGCAATATCTTTGTGGCCATTTTGAATAAGAACTTCCGTGCTTTCTTTCGTTGCTGTTTCATAGTCAATATTGACACTTCCCACTTGCTCATCTGGGTCAACCGTTCCAGCTAATACGACTGGTGTGCGTGAACGTGAAAATTCTGCACGTAGTTCTTCAGTGATTTTGTTACCCATGAAAATAACGCCATCCACTTGTTTAGCCAAAAGTGTATTTAACACTTGAACTTCTTTCAGTTCGTTTTTGTCTGAGTTAGCTAAGATGATGTTGTATTTATACATTGTTGCAATATCATCAATTCCACGAGCCAAAGTTGAGAAATACAAGTTTGTGACGTCAGGAATAATCACACCTACTGTTGTCGTCTTTTTGCTCGCTAGCCCTCTAGCCACTGCGTTTGGACGATAATCTAATCGATCAATAACTTCTAATACTTTCTTTCGTGTTGTTGGTTTGACATTCGGATTTCCGTTGACCACTCGTGAAACAGTAGCCATGGAAACGCCTGCTTCTCTGGCTACGTCGTAAATAGTAATTGTTTGTTTATCCATGTTGATGCTCCTTTAATTAATATAATATTTATGTTAGCGTATTCTTTATACTCTTTAAATAGAATAACAGTAATGTAGCAACTTATCAATCATTATCCATAGATTTTCATGAAATTTTCTTATTTGTTTTCAGAAAGGGCTTTCTTCTGATAGAATATTAATTTTCAAGAGATTATTAAGACTATGTTGGCTATATTTGTTACACTGATGATAGTAAAAAATCCGAAAGAAGGCTTAATTATGTCAAATCTAACACCATTTCAAACACACATGAAGAACAAAAATCTGGATTTACTTTATATTGATGACCCTTCTACTGTTGCCTATTTAACAGGTTATCAAAGTAACCCACATGAGCGAGTATTAGCCGTACTTCTCTTTCAAGACACCTTATGGATGATTGTACCGGCTTTGGAATATGCAAGTGTAAAAGGTGCAGTTCCAGTCGACCGACTCATCTCTTATGAAGATGGACAATCGCCGTGGCTCTTTTTAAAAGAGGCTCTTTCAGAAGAAGAGATAAGCATCCAAACAGTTGGCATTCATGAACTCACATTGTCTGTTACGAGGTATCGTGCCTTGCTATCTACTTTAGAAAAGGTTACTTTTGTCGATATCACTGAGATGACTCAACACCTTCAAGCGATTAAGCAAGCACATGAAATTGATATCATGAAAGAAGCAGGAGCATTAGCTGATCTCGCATTAAAAATTGGTATGGATGCTCTTAAGACTAACATTACCGAAGAAGAGGTTGTCTCAATTATTGAATCCGCTATGAAAAAAAGAGGGGTTAAGGAAATGAGCTTCGATACCATGGTGCTCTTCGGGTCTAACGCAGCCAGTCCACACGGTTCGCCAGGAAATAACCCATTACAACCCGGTCAGTTGGTTCTGTTTGATTTAGGCGTTGTTCATAAAGGCTACACGAGTGATGTGACTCGAACCGTCGCTTACGGTCATGTGTCTCAGCAAAGTAAAGATGTTTACCAAGTCGTCTTAACTGCTCAAGAACAAGCTCAGGCATCAGTGAGACCCGGTATAACTGCTGGTGAATTGGATTCTATTGCTCGGTCGGTCATTGAAGAAGCTGGTTACGGCAAGTTTTTCACTCATCGTCTGGGTCACGGTTTAGGTATGTCTGTTCACGAGTACCCAAATATTGCTCCAAGTGATCAGACAGTTATTGAAAAAGGATTTTGTTTTTCATTGGAGCCAGGCATTTATATTGAAAACGAAGTCGGCGTTCGCATTGAAGATTGCATCGTTGTCACAGAGAATGGCTGTGAAGCGTTCACTCATACACCTAAAGACCTGATAACTATTGAAGTCAAAAGCTAAACCATTTGAGTAGGAGTTAAAAACACGACTATGTTAGCCCTCTCTTCTATTGAGAGTAGCTTACATAACCGTGTTTTTTTGAAGTTAATTATCTACTTCCAATCCTTCCGTTGCTCCATTTTCTGCAGCGTTCAATAGCATGGCCGCATATTCTTGGAATTTTTCTGATGACTGTGTTGCCCCTGAAACAGCATCGATTTGTGCAGTATCAGACGTTTCAACTAACTGATTATTTAATTCAGGAACATAATCCTGAGGACCAACTCCAGTCTCTTCAGCCATCATCTGCTGATACTCATCATCTTCGGTTTTGGCCGTTCCCTCTTCGTTATATTCATTGTAATCAGAGGAACTAACTTCTCCATTCTCCACTTCAATTGTAAATTGGACTCTCCAACCATTTTCGTCAGCATTCATTTCTTCTAATTCGTAAGTTCCGTCTTGTAACGTACCGTGAGTGCTATCTGGATCGGTTGTGCCCTCATCAACGCTCGTCTCCCCGTCTCCAACTTCTTCAGTCGGTTCAAAGTCGTCGGTTTGGTTTTGATTGTCCATGCATGCTGTTAATAAAAATGCGGACGCTCCAAAAAACAAAGCAGTTTTAACAGCCTTCAATGCTCTCTCCTCCTTTCATTTTGGTTAACAGAAAAAGGATGCGATAAAAACCGCACCCTTTTCAATTCCCTATGCTTCTTATATACCAACGTTTGTGTTGGAAGTGTTTTTATTGTCCTCGTCTGTATCATCAGCTGTTTGCTCTGAAGACACGTTAGTCGGTTTTTCTTCTTTGTTGTCTTCATCAGCCTTTTCTTGGTCATAATCAAAATCCATTGTACGAGAGGTAGCTCCTGGAACAGAGTTATCAAAATCATTGGAATCATTAGACGAGCCATTACTGCCTTCTTTAGCAGTGTCCTTCATGTCTTCTGCAGTTTCCGACATGATTTCTTTGTCTTTCTCCATACCCTCTTTGAGTGTTTCTTTCATATTTTCAGCGGTTTCTCTGGCTTCATTTTTAATGTCTTCCAGATTTTTTTCAGCTTCGTCGCTATCCATTCCGACATCACTTTTCAGCTGGTCATAAGTAGCAGACGCATTTTTCAGGTACTTAGAACTGGCTTCTCCAACGGTTTCTTTGAACTCTGAGCCTTTTTCTTTTGCTTTGTCCATGTAGTTTTTAGTTTGCTCTGACAATTTACCACGGGTTTCTTCACCGGATTTAGGAGCCAATAATAATGCCGTAATACCGGCTACTGCTGCTCCAACAAATGTACCAAGTGCAAAGCTTTCTGCGTTGTATTTTTTCTTCATTATGTCAATCTCTCCTTTAATTTTTCGTTTATTAGTCAGTCTCGATTAATTTTTTATACCAGAACTCACTTTTTTAGCTATTCCAACAGAGGCTCCTTTTTTTGATGCGCTCGCTAAAGATCCGGTTAGATTACGAGTGGACTGGTTCAAACTAGAGACAGATTCTCCAAGATCACCAACTGCTTTAAATAATGGGTCAGTTAATCCAAGTTTGCCATTGACGTCATCTAGTGTGGTATTTGTTTTATTTAACAACCCTTCCACTTCAATGAGTAAATGATCCGCATCTTTCGTGATAGTGCTTAAACTTTTGTTTGCTTCCTCTACTGTGGTATTTAACTCCCCTACAACACTCGCTACTTTAAATAATACGTAGCAAAGTCCTAAAACCAATACAGCAAAAGCGATTGCTGCTATTAAAGCTGCTATTTCTCCACCTGTCATAATTATCCCTCTTTCTTATATTCTTTTATGCTTAACCTTAGATTACCATTCTTTCCAAAATAAATGCAAATAAGACGTACTAGATGATTCACTAGATGTTAATTGAAACTTTATTAAAACCTGTTAAACTATAAAGAGGTTCCTTTTAAAGAGACTATTTAATCTAATAGACAAGGAAAACCTAAGAAAGGGGTAGTTTATGGAAGACCAAACTGATGTCCTCCAAACGATTCAAGAGGAAACAAATTTCATTACAGAATTATGGAACTCCATTCCTTGGCGATCAATTGGTGTAACTGTTATTGTAGAAGGACTTAAAATACTTGTTGCTGTAATTGTTTTCTTGATTGTAAAAAAAATTGTAGAAGTAGTTATTGAAGCTATTTTCAATAGGTATATGAAAAACAACAACCGTATTCCCAATCGATTGAATACATTGTTCAAGTTAAGTAAAAACATTTTAAATGCTGTCTTGTACTTCATTCTTATTTCTACTATTTTAACAATCATTGGCATTGAAATCGGCCCACTGATAGCCGGTGCTGGGGTAGTCGGTTTGTCATTGTCACTTGGAGCCCAGGGCTTTGTATCAGATGTCGTCAATGGATTTATGATACTCATGGAAAAGCAAGCTGATGTTGGTGATGTGGTTAAAATTGGAGATGTCACAGGTACGGTAGAAGACGTTAATTTAAAAACAACTAAACTAAGAGACTTTGATGGAACCATTCACTATATTCCTAATAGAGTCATTGAGATTATCAGCAATATGTCACGAGCTGATATGCGTGTGTTAATTCAAATTAGGCTATTTCCCACTACTGATTTTGAAGAAGTAAGGAAAGTGCTGGAGCAAGTCAATGACGAGCTGTTCCCTATGTTTGAAGAAGAAATAACGGTTAAACCAACGGGTATATCATTCGTCCCGGTGGGGTCAGGTCAGATGGCTGCTGAGATTATTATGTTTGCAAAAAATGGAACCCAATGGGCAGTAAGGAATACCTTTTATGAAGAGTATGTCGAAGCTTTAAGAGAAAAAGGTATTGAATTACCTAAAATCAATTTTGACTTAGCTGAATAATTTAATATACAAAAACACGCCGTCACCCATTACATTAAATGGAGCGGCGTGTTTTCCTTTGAGGTAGTTAATAAGTCACTGCTTCTTTTTCTTTTACATCATAGATTTTTTCTAGATCGTGAGCCACTCGATTGGTGCCCTTTAAAATTTCACTGCGTGTGATGATGCCTTTAAATTCATTCTCTTCGTTAACTACGGTAATGAACGCATCGTTCACTAACATATGCAAGACATCTTCCAATTCGAAATTCTCCTTCACTACCGGGTAATCTGTGTCCATTACCTCGCCTACTTCAATATCAGCAAGCTTTTCAAATTGGACATCCTCTATATTCATAATGGATTGCATGATTGTCGGTAGAGAAATGAGTCCTTTCATTTTTGAATCCCCATCAAGTACTGGCACGACAGAATATTTATCTGAGGTTAAAATTAGTAGCGCATGATTTAATCGATTATGAATCCCAACAACAGCGACTTCATCTGCGGGTTTCACTAACCTTTGCTCATCATCAATCAATAACCGTTTTACTTTATCACCTATCATTACATCACTCCGTGTAACCGTTCTATTCAATTCTATTCTACCTTTTTTTTGGCAAATACCCAACTAAGAAATCCCTCATTTGGCTATTATTAGAAAAGTTTTAGAACATTCTTATCAAAAACGACCTAAACCTCGTTACGTTTGAAAATATTAAGAAGTAGTTATTGGGTTAATGAGAAGGTGCTGTTTAATTCTGATACTTCATTATGGTCTCTGTCATAGTAAGTAAAGGTGACGGTTGATTTATCATCCGGAATAGTTATTGCCAGATAAGTACCTAATTCACGGTCACGGGGTTGAGTGATACTGC
Organism: Alkalibacterium sp. MB6; assembly: GCF_009935905.1. GTDB lineage: Bacteria > Bacillota > Bacilli > Lactobacillales > Carnobacteriaceae_A > Alkalibacterium. The sequence continues at coordinate 10,225 of NZ_PREX01000010.1, forward strand.
CAGGGTTCACAAAGAATATGCCTTCTTCTTTATCCACTTTTGGAATATGCGTATGGCCGTACAAGACCATTCGGCTATTCGCCTCTCTTGCTTCTGATACCAGTGGATCAAAGGATCTCTTCACGCTGTGTAGATGACCGTGTGCGATAAGAAACGGTTCTCCTTCTAATTCAACGACAAGAGTGTCCTTTAACTTCTTCTCAAAGTCCATATTGCCTTTTACTGATTTATACTTTTGGAATAAGGGGTGTTCTGCGGGTAATTCCGAATCCCCGCAGTGAAACCAAGCAGTCGTATCCTCGTTATGAATGGACAATATTTCTTCCATATAGTACGTATCTCCATGATTATCGCTTACTACTATTACTTTCATCCTTCTCGACCTTCCCTTCCAGTTTGTTTACGCCTTCTTACCCTAGCTAAAGTGATTTATCCCACAGCTTCTCCACCGTTTAATGAGGCAAAGACTCTAGCCAGTTATCCAATAGACTATCTAAACGACTTAGTGCATTTGCGCGATGACTGATTTTATTTTTTTCGCTCTCACTTAATTCAGCCAAGGTTTTATCTAACTCAGGAAGCAAAAAGAGCGAATCATATCCAAATCCGTTTTCACCCCGAGGGATACCTGTAATAGCCCCTTTTAATTCTCCTTGAACGACTAACGACTCTTTTTGAGGATGAGCCAGTGCTAATGCACAATGAAATGTCGCACGTCTCTCCTGGTCTTTCACATCTGCTAATTCTGTTAACAATTTGGCATTGTTTTTAGCGTCGTCTTTTTCTTCTCCGGCATATCGAGCAGAAAAAACACCTGGCTGCCCAAGTAAAGCCTCTACCGCTAAACCGGAATCATCCGCAATGACAGTTGTTTGAAGGTGTTCAGCGATGGTTTCAGCTTTGAGAAGGGCATTATCTTTGAAGGTATAACCCGTTTCTTCCACATCTTCAATATCAGGGTAATCAAGTAAGGTTTTTATTTGAAGCCCTCTTTCTTTAAATAGTGCCTCAAATTCTTTTGCTTTCCCTTTATTTCGAGTCGCAATGACTACTGTGTTCGTTTCTGCCATGTTTATCTGTCAACCTTTCTAATGCAATAGTCTCTATCGTAAACTGATCTGTTTCTAACCAGTCTTTTGCTATTTTTTTAAATGCGTCTTTGGAACCGGTCGTATACAATTGAACACTTGGGTTCCCGTCTGCTTCTGCTCGCGTTTGCTCTTCTTCTAATACTCTTTCAATCGCTTGTGACGTCAACGCTCCAGAGTCGATGAGTGTCACATCTTCTCCCATTACTTCTTGAATAAAAGGAGCTAATAAAGGAAAATGCGTACAGCCCAAAATTAAAGTATCCATAGTAGCTGTTTTAAAAGGCTCCAATGTTTCAGCCACTACTTTCTTAGCATTTTCGGATCGGTAATCGTTTTGCTCAACTAAGTCAACAAACTGAGGACAAGCTAAACTCTCTATGCTTATATCTGAATCGAATGATTTTATTGTCTCTTCATAGAACCCAGAATCTACTGTGCTTCTTGTTGCCAAAACGCCTACTTTTTTTGTTTGAGATAGCTTGGCTGCCGCCTCACTCCCAGGGACGATGACCCCTATAACAGGGACGGATACGCGTTGACTCACTTCCTTGAGTGCTTGAGCTGTCGCAGTATTGCAAGCAATCACAATCATTTTAACTCCCTGACTGACTAAAAAATCAGCAAGTTGAAGCGTGTAGGTTATAATATCTTTTTCTTCTTTATTCCCGTATGGGTTGCGTAATGTGTCCCCTATATACACAAATGACTCATGGGGTAGTCTTTCTTTCACAGCTTTTAAAACCGTTAAGCCGCCTACACCCGAATCTAACATCCCGATTGGTTTTCTTATCATCATGCATTCAACCTTTTCTTTTTTAAATATCACTTCATCATCACGTGACTGGTCACTCGATTAACTATAATGGACGATTCTATCTGAATCTTTTCTGGAAACCTCTTTGAAAAAACGGTAAAATATAAAAGAGTGGTTTTCCCTCACCCTTCATTATAAAGAAATCTCGAATGAATGGAAAGCTTAAAACCGTTGACATATTAATATTAGGATTTAGAAAGAGGTGACACACGATATGAATGATAACATGAATGACCCTTTAAAAGGTATATCACTGCTTAGAGATCACTTACTTCCTCTTCTGTTGAGAGATGATGAACAAGAGATTTTATATTGGGCAGGAAAGGATTTAGCACGAACCTACGATTTTACATCCTTTGATGATATAAAAGCCATTATGCAAGAGGTCTCCTTTGGTCGTCTTGAACTAACTACTCAGAAACGATCCACTTTTGAATGCCGTTTAGAAGGAGAGATCATTGCTGAGAGATTAAAAACGAATAATCAAGCGACTTTTTCAATGGAAACGGGTTTCTTGGCCGAAGCCATTCAAGAAGTAACCGGTCATTATACAGAAGGCACGTATCAGATTATGAAAAAATCCGATGCTGTGGCTATTGAATTGACGTTTGATAAGCATGAACACTATAGTTGACGTAAAAAAAGACTGTTATGGTTCTCCCTTTGTCAAAAATGGGAGAACCATAACAGTCTTTTTAACGTTTGGTTTTTCTTTTCACTAACACATCCATCATATCTCTTACACCAACTTCAGCGCTTTTTGATACCATGTCTACATTTGTGTTGCCATACTGCACACCAGAAGCGAGCTGACCATATACCTTAAACGTTGAGCGTATCCTTCCACGTCTGTCAATTGCACTCATCGAAGGGTAGTCAATCTTTACTCCACCATATGGATACGGGACAATGAACCCTTCTTCTATTAACTGCTTGATAAGTGGTTGATGCAAATCAAGAGAGTAATAAAGATTTGTACTTTGACCTGTTGCATTAATCAGGACATCAACTGTAAACTGGTCACCATTCTCACAGTTAACTTCAAATCTATCGTCTCGTCGTTTGATTGACTGAATATGACTATAGATGGCAATCTTTTTTTGATCGACCGACTGAATAAGGGATCGTACCGCTTCTTCTGTCACTGGAATTTTGAAATTTAAAAACTGCTCTTCGTACTTGTTTTTGAATAGCACTTTTTCTTTTTTGGGCAAGGTCCACCAAATATAAGGAAAGGTCTCTTTGAGCTGACTAATGAACTGCTGGAAACGGCCCAATTCGTCTAAGTGGTTTAACTCATGTCTCATGCTATCTAAACTTCCTTGTCCAAACTCAGTACACATGTGTTTAACGTTTATTCCTTTTTTAGTAGCCAGTTGACTAAATGCTTCTTTCACATCTTCAAAGGTTAAGGCATCTTTTTTATCGATGAGTGTCTGTTTAAACTGCTCTTTCTCTTCTTGAGAGAGATGCAGAGGAACGTGATGGCCTCTAACGGAAGAAAAGCGTTTATCCAAGGATAAAAAGGCTATGTTAGTCTCCGGGTAATGCCTTTGTAGAAATAACATAGCATCCATTGCTGTTAAACGGGTGCCTATAATCCCTACTGTGCCTGACTGATTTTCCAGTTTCAACTGACTCTCAAAAGGGTAGGGATGATAGATATAGCCAGGAAGACCTTTAAGCCGGTAGGGATCAGCATAAGGGCTGTGTCCAATAGCCAAATGAACCCCATCAACGATTTCTTGCCGGGTAGCACTTTTCAGCTTGATGCGGCCATCACTCAATGCGTGCATACTTTGCACGTCTTCGTAGATAACGTTCATCGTTAACTCTCTTGACCACTCTTTCAATCGGTCAGATAAGTACTCGCCAAACCATTTCCTAGGCAAATGGGGTTTCTCTTGGTGTTCTGGTCCTTTATACTTGGTTACCCATTTAAGAAAATCCTCTGAATCGCTTGGATCAATTGTCATCGTATCGGTATACTGGTTTATGAGTAAGGCCTCGTCATCCTTTTGATAAGGCATACCGGTGCCATATTGATCTCTGTTTGAAAAGACGACTATATCTACATCCATCCTCTTGCCTTGGTTAAGTACGTTCTTAATCTCTCTTAACACACTGATCCCAGCAACGCCCATCCCTACTATTGCAATTTTCATCCTCTACCTCCTTTTTTTGTCACTCATTTTAGTATAACAAAAAGGCTCATTTGTTTTTAGGTTAGTGTGATTATTTACAAAAACATTACAATAGAATCAACAAAAAAAGTTCCCTTATTTCCTTTAAAAAGAAGAATAAGAGAACGTTATTAATTACAAATTAACGTTTAATGAAAATGTTTTGATGACAGTAATGTGTTCTTCAGTCATTTGAACAAAAGAAATTTCTTTTGCATTCCAAGACATCAAATCATTTAAGGAGTGAGCATTCTTTCTCAGCACGACATCTAACGGGCAATCAAGTTCATCGTCCGCATTATAAATAACGTCCTGACTATCTACTTCCAGCTCTATTACCTTATCCTTACAAGTGATGATGTATTTGTATTGTATTGACTGTGTAGGTGTAACTAATCCCACTTTTTCATGTGACATACTAATCACTCTCCGAACCGTTCTATACGTTTACTCGTGACTATATGTCACTTACGTAGAGCACTATACTCACTTTTTATTAGCAGTAAACACTGTAATGCTCATTTTATAGCACGCTTTATGAAAAAGATAGAACAGGTTTTCCTTTGACAAAATTTGTTGATAGTTAGTTCATAATGTTGACACATTTAAGGTATTAACATACATACTTATTAAAAATGAAGAGAGATGTTTTGATTTTAAATACAATAAGGTTTTTTACAAAAAAAGGGAGACCTCATATGCGAAGTCTCCTCTTCATACCTTTTATTGATGGTTTGCTAGAGCTGATTCAATCTGCTCTTTACTGTGGTATCCAATCAATTTATCTACAACTTCCCCGTCTTTGGTAATTAATAGAGTAGGGATGCTCATGATACCAAATTTACTTGGTGTTTCTTGATTAGCGTCCACGTCCATTTTATAGTATTTCACGCTTCCGTCTGATTCTTCGCCTAATTCATCAATGACTGGTGACTGCATACGGCAAGGTCCACACCATGTGGCCCAAAAGTCAGTCAATGCTAGACCTGAGTTTGTTTCTTGTTCAAATGTCTGATCTGTTAGTTCTTTAATCATTATAAAACCTCCTGTATAATCCTCGCTTACTTATTAAAAGTAAGTTATCTTTTACATTGTTAGTATATCAAAATTAATCGATGATGTCTACCTTCGAGGCCCTCTTATTTAAAGGTGACGATGGTTGCACCACTTCCACCTTGGTTAGCCGGAGCATCACTGTAGGTTTTCACTTGAGAATGCTTTTTCAAAAATTCGTGAACCCCTTTGCGTACTGCCCCAGTTCCCATACCATGAATAATCGTCACTTTAGGGTAATTTTGAAGTAATGCTTGATCGATATAGCGGTCAACTTGCTGAACGGCTTCTTCTACCCGCTCGCCTCTCACATCAATCTCAGTCGACACTCCCATTCCAGAAGACCGATTAATAGAGACGCGTTGCTGTGGTACTTTTTCTTGTTCCACTTGAATTAAATCCGTTTCCGGTAGCTTCATCTTAAGCATACCCATTTGAACCACCCACTCACGATTCCCTGCTTTTTCAACCACGATTCCTTTTTGACCAAAGGATTGAACTTCTACAGAGTCACCGACTTTTAATGCTTTCTTCTGCTTTTGCTTTTGCAAGACTTTGTTTTTACTCAAGGAGTCTTCTTCTGTTTTAAGTCTGGACAAGCGGGTCTGAGCATCAATAAATTCATGTTCTTTCAACGGTTCATTGAATTGCCCTTCAAGTTGGCGTTGCCTTAATTCTTTAATAATGTCATCCGCTTCTTGTCTGGCTTTGTCCACAATGTCATTCGCTTCTTTTTCAGCTTTTTTCTTCAGATCGTCTCGTTCATCTTGATACTGTTTGAACGCTTCTTTCAACTCGCGGTGCAATCGTTCTGCTTCTTTTAATTCATTCGTTGCTTTACCAGCTTCTGTTTCTGCTTCTTTACGTCTACTTTCCAAATCTTCAATCATTTGGTCAACATTTTGACTTTCTCCACTTAATAATTGTTTAGCCGTATCGATAATCATATCATCAAGACCCAGTCTTCTGGCAATCTCAAAGGCGTTACTTCGTCCGGGAATCCCAATAAGCAAACGGTAGGTCGGACTTAATGTGTCCACGTTAAATTCCATACTCGCATTAATTGTTTCTGGTCGGTTGTATCCATAAGCTTTTAGCTCGGGATAGTGGGAGGTTATCATGACATAACTACCTGTTTGACCAATCGCGTCCAGTATTGAAATCGCTAAAGCGGCCCCTTCTTGAGGATCGGTTCCTGCTCCTAATTCATCAAATAAGATCAGACTGTCATCATCCATTCTCTCAAGAATCGACACGATTGTCGTTAAGTGAGAGGAGAAGGTAGATAGACTTTGTTCGATAGACTGCTCATCACCTATATCAGCAAAGACACTTGAAAAGATGCCCATCGTACTGCCATCCTCAACCGGTAAAAACAATCCTGCCTGCCCCATTAACTGCAATAGTCCCAATGTTTTCAAAACGACTGTTTTACCACCTGTGTTGGGTCCAGTTACAATCATCGTTTTATAGTCTTCGCCTATAATAATGTCGTTGGCGACGACTTCATCTTCTTTGAGTAAAGGGTGGCGCGCTTGGTAGAGAGCCACGTGCTTATTTGTATTAAGTTTAGGCATCACAGCTTTTATACTTCGAGCGTAACGGGCTTTTGCTTGGATAAAGTCCAGCTCGACCAAGAGTGATAGATGGTATTCCAAGTCCTCACGGTATGGTGCGATGTCTTGAGTTAATTCTGATAAAATGCGTTCTACTTCTGCTTTTTCTTCTACTTGATACACTCTCAAGCGGTTGTTCAAATCCAATACACTTTGTGGCTCTATAAATAAGGTTTGACCTGTGGAACTTTGATCATGAACGACTCCACCGAAAGTAGACCGGTTTTCTTGCTTGACCGGGATGACGTATCGATCATTTCTCATGGTAATAATGGCATCTGTCAAGAATCTGGACTGAGGTCCTCTGACAATACTTTCCAACTTTTGTCGGGCACGGCTTTCTGTTGATTTGATGCTGTCACGAATCCGTTTTAAAGCTGAACTGGCATCATCAAGAACATAGCCCCCTTCGTCTACTACTGAAAAGATTTTGCGTTCCAAAGGTGTAAAACTGACTAGCTGTTCCGCTTTTTCATACAAACGGTTTAAAGGAATATCTTCTTCCTTTGCATCCGAAAAAAAGCGTTTAATGTCTTTAAGCGTTCGAAGGATACGTCCAATTTGAGCTATTTCTTGTCCATTTAAGGTTCCTTGTATTCTCACTCGCTTTAAATGTGGTCTGATGTCATCGAATTCAGCAACAGGGATGCCACCTTTTAATCGTAATAATCGGCTAGCATCTTCAGTTTCTTCTAATTGTTCACGAATAAGAGACTCTTCTTGTGTAGGGACTAATTTAGAGGCTTTTTCTCTACCTAGCCTGGATACTGTATGCTCCCCCAGAGCTCGAATGACTTTTTCATATTCCAGTGTGTGATAGGATGCTGGTAAGGCTTCAGTCACTATACTCTCTCCTTTACTTTTCGTGTTGCTTCCAGTGTCTTGTGTCTTTTATTTATCAAAAAAAGGTTGATTGATAGGAAGCCTAGCTTATTCCCTTTCAACCAACACTCCTTTTAAATTATGTTTAGTGTAGTAATCATACGTTCTATTTTGAGTAGGTTGTCAATTATCTATACTGTCTTCAACCCACCAGTCATAAAATTGAGCAGATAATTCTGGTGTCGACGTTACGATTCCTCTTGCCAAAGTGCTTGAGGCGAACTGTTCTTGCAAGAAGGTGAGTGGGACTGTTGATAGGACAAACAGGACTAAAAAGAGCCCTATATAATGAACAACTAAACTAACGACCGCTCCACCTATGGCATTGAACACCCGGATACCTGGTATATCGGCTAGAAAACTAAGTAATCCTCCAATAAGACGTGTCAATAGCCATCCGACGAATAATATAAGCAAGAAAGACATGCCCCGGTAAAATGCACCATCTAATTCAAAGAGAAACTCAATACCATATAAGACAAATGGATTGGTTGAGATAGTCAAAGGCGTAGGGTACGGGATGAACATTTCGACGTAATAACTGAACACCTCATGATAATTTAAAGCAAACCAAAAAGAGACCGCATATCCTATAGTCAGTGTCAATTGAAGGATCAACCCTCTTTTAACTCCACTGTAAAAAGCTAAAAATAAAATCAATATAATAATCAGATTGAACAGCATACGTTTCTCCTCACAATGAAACAATCGGGTGATTGCATTAAGCTTTTTCTTCCATTTGTTTCAATTTCTCTTTAATTTCTTCCATTTCTTTTCGCATAGTCAACTGGTCAGAAACAGCATTAATTGCCAGCAATATGGCTCGCTTTTCTTTGTCCAGTCCTTTGGTCATCACTTTCAACTGTGTCAATTGCTCATCAACCGTTTCAGCTACAACCTGCATATGTTTTTGAGATTTAGGTCCAACAATGGTATAGGTTTCTCCATCAATTACCGCTTTATACCTGCTCTTCTCTTCCGGCATTAAAAAGCCCCCTTGCTTCTCAAATTCTTTATTATAATAACACGAATTGAGTTTATATGCATTATATCCCTTGATTTATTTGTCTTTTAATATACTTTTAAGTTTTGACCCTCTCTGGTTATACGTTACGTGTTCGAGTTCAATGAGAAGTCATTAAAAAAAGCAGAGACAACAGCCTCTGCTTTTCTTGTGACTTAACGAATTTCTGCTTTGAATGAGTCAATGAGTGCTTGTTTCAGTTTTTCGAAGTCACCATTAACGTCTTCTTCTTTTAGTGTGGCATCTGGATTTAAATAAGATAAGCTGTAGGCTACTGATTTTTTGCCTGGTTCAATCTTTTCACCTTGATAGAGGTCAAACAATCGAATCGAGCTCAACCATTTGCCACCCTGTTCTTTCATTACATGCAAGATCTCTTCATGCAGGACTGTTTCATCCACGACGAATGCGATATCACGAGATGTTCCTGGGTATTTCGGAATGCTTGTATAAAGAAGCGGTTCTTGTTCGATTCCAAATACACAGTCCATATTGAGTTCAAATAATACAGTGTCTTGAAGGTCTCGTTCAAGAGCTACACTTGGATGCAGTTGACCAACAAAGCCGACAACCTTATTGTTTATGAGAATATAAGCTGTACGGCCAGGGTGCATGCCTTTAATATCTTGAGCAGGTTTAAACTGAGTGTCATCACCTAGACCTATTTGTTCAAGCCATCCCTCGACGATTCCTTTAGCTGCGTAATAGTCTACCGTTTGTTCTGTTTCCTGCCACGTGTTATCCACAATCGTACCTGTTAACACACCCGCGATATGATTGACTTCTTTAGGCATTGTTTCTCCTGGTTGGTTGTGGAAAACGTGACCTATTTCATACAGACTTACGTTTTTAGTTTGACGGGCAACGTTATACTGAACATTATCCAGTAAACCACTGATTAAGCTTTTACGAAGAGCGCGGTGTTCTTCACTCATTGGCCAGTCCAATTCAATCGGCTCGCCTGATTCAAGTGAGAACGCTTTGGCTTCAGGGACCGTCGTTAACGCATAGCTGATGGCTTGCGACAATCCGGCACCTTCCATATAGTGACGGCTGAATCTAGTCAGGGATTGTTCTCTAGTTAATTCACCAGGTACGGTTTCATTAACTGGTAAGGTCGACGGAATATTATTGTACCCATAAATACGGGCAATTTCTTCAATTATATCTGCTTCGATTGCTATGTCCCAACGTCTTGGCGGAACAGTTACTTTAACTTGTTCAGAACTAACTTCTGCTTCAAAACCCAATCTCTTAAAGACTTGGATGATATCTTCTTCAATTAACTCTGTTCCAAGCGCTCGGTTGATACGGTCAATGGTCGATTCAACGGTTACAGATTTTGGTTCTACATGCGTCACACTCGCTACACCAGTCACAACCGTTCCTTGACCTAAGTCAGCAATTAAAGCCGCAGCATGATTCAGCGCTTCCTCTACGGTCGCTTTGTTAATGCCTTTTTCAAAGCGGGAACTTGACTCACTTCTTAAGTTTAATCGCTGAGCTGTTTTACGAATGGAAGTGGAGTCAAACACAGCCGATTCCAAAGCAACTGTTCTTGTTTCTGTGGTCACATGAGTATTTTCTCCACCCATGACACCTGCCAATGCTACGGGAATCTCGCCATTCGTGATGACCAATTGATCTGGGTTTAACTGGCGTTCTTGACCGTCTAACGTCACCATTGTCTCTTTGTCGTGAGCACGTCTAACGAGAATATCTTTGGAATCCAACGCATCATAATCAAAGGCATGCAGTGGCTGACCGTATTCCAACATAATATAATTGGTGACATCAACTACTGCATCAATTGGTCGGATGCCAGCATTCATTAGTTTGTTTTGTAACCACAGTGGACTTTCTTTGATGGTTAAGTCTTTAATGACTCTCATCTTGTATATAGGTGTATCGTCGCCATCTGTAACGGTTACCTTCACCCAGTTTTCGATCGTTTCGTTAGTGTCTTCTGTTAGTTCGATGGATTTAAATTGAGGTTTTTGAGACAGAATTGCACCTGTTTCGTGGGCTACCCCTCTCATGCTCAATGCATCTGCACGGTTTGGTGTAATATCCAACTCGATGAAGGCATCGTCCAGTCCAACATAAGAAAGCACACTCTCTCCTACTACCGCATCCTCTGGCAAAATATAAATCCCATCTTCTGCGTGTTTAGGAACAACCGAATCAGAAAAACCTAATTCGTCTAGGGAACAAATCATACCGTTTGAAACATGACCTCTTAATTTGCTTTTTTTAATTTTAAACCCACCCGGTAAACGTGCACCTGGAAGGGCAACAATCACTTTTTGTCCTGCTTTTACATTAGGCGCTCCACAAACGATTTGTGTCGCCTCGTCTTCACCGACATTGACTGTTGTAACATTTAAATGGTCTGAGCCTTCCATTTTTTCCGCAGTCAAAACTTCTCCTACGACTAATTTCTGTAGTGTCTCAGAAGGAATGGTGACATCATCCACTTCAATGCCTGTTAATGTAATCTCATCGGCCAAGTCTCTTGGAGACACTGATGATAAATCTAAATATTCACTTAACCATTTTACTGATACTCTCATGCTTTTCTACCCTTTCCTCTTGAATTGTGCTAAGAAGCGCTGGTCGTTTAGATAAAATTGACGAATATCATCCACGCCATATTTCAACATGGCAATACGGTCAGGTCCCATACCAAATGCAAACCCACCATACACATTCGGATCGACGCCAGACATTTCTAGAACGCTTGGATGAGTCATGCCAGCTCCAAGTATTTCAATCCAGCCTGATTGTTTACATACGTTACAGCCGTCGCCTCCACATTTAAAACAGCTGACGTCCACTTCAACAGACGGTTCTGTAAAGGGGAAGTAACTTGGGCGCAAACGAATCTCACGGTCATCACCGAACATTTTTTTAGCGAGCAATTCAAGTGTCCCTTTCAAGTCAGCCATCGTAATGTGCTTATCGATAACTAACCCCTCAATTTGATGGAACTGGTGCGAGTGAGTCGCATCATCTGTATCGCGTCGGTACACTTTACCTGGACTAAACATTTTAAGCGGTCCTTTTGAAAAGTCATGTGCTTCCAAAGTTCTTGCTTGAATCGGTGAGGTATGTGTTCTCAGTAGTAATTCAGAAGTAATATAAAACGTGTCTTGCATATCTCTTGCCGGGTGATTTTGAGGCAAGTTCACTCGTTCAAAGTTATAATAGTCCGTCTCGACTTCTGTTCCTTCAACGATATCATAACCCATGCCTAAAAATAGGTCTTCGATTTCTTCCATAATTTGCGTCAGTACATGAGACTGACCTTTTTTCATTTGACGACCTGGAAGAGTCACGTCAATGGTTTCTTCTGCTAATTGCTTTTCTAAAGCCTCTTTTTCTAAGGTCTCTTTTTTTGAACTTAACGCTTGAGTCATCTCGTCTCTGACTTCGTTGGCAACTTTACCAATGACTGGACGCTCTTCTCCCGGAACATCTTTCATTCCTTTTAGAACAGCTGTCAATTCACCTTTTTTACCTAAATAGCTCACTCGAATAGATTCAATCTCTTTCACTAAAGATGATTGATCGATATCTTCTAACGCTTTTGTTAATAATGCTGACAATTTTTCTTTCATATCCATAGGCGAAACTCCCTCTTTCTCATAATAATCTTTCTTCATTTGTGACGAATGGTACACAGGCTGTTTTTAGGGGTTTGTGACTAGTTACTGCTAGTTTTTCGTAAGAAATTGTCACCAAACCTGATTTATTCCCTTTATAATTTTGAGCAAATAAAAAAACCCCGTCCCAATAGAGGGACGAGGTCAACACGCGGTACCACCCTTGTTCAAAAGCTAGGCTTTTGCACTTACTGCTTAACGGCGCATACCGGGATTGATTTATCCACGTTTTCCATCTCATATTTTTATATGGTATGGAAGGATGAAAGTGAAGTTCGGTCTGAAGTTCAATAGATGCTTCCAGCCAAGGCATCTGTCTCTAGTATTGACCAGTCAAACGTACTCTTTTTCATCATCGTTTTCACATTCTATTATTCTTCGTCACAGGCCCAAACATCTGCCCAGTTCTGTACTTCTTTCATCACATTCTCTAACGCTTTTCCTTTTTCGGTCAAGCAATAACCGGAACGTATATCACATGTCTCATCTAAGTCTCTCGTCACAATGTTTTCGTTTTCCAGTTCTTTCAAACGTTCAACCAATACACGGTCACTTACACCAGGGATAGCCTGGGATAGATCTTTAAAGCGACGAGGGCCTTCCAATAATACATCAATAATTAAACCAGTCCATTTTTTCCCCAAAATAGTGAACGTCTGCTCGAACTTAGGACAAATTACTTTATCATACTCTGAATTTTTCGTTTTAATCATTTCAATCATATGGGGTCACCTCTTTCACACCATCAGTATAACATTCTTTATCTCGAAATGGTATAAAACAACTTGATTTTCTTATCTTTAAAATTTCGTTCACATCTTAACTAATGACTTACAAACTTTCCAATAGAAGTGTGGCTATTGAGAAATAAATGGCCAGACTAATTGTATCATTGATTGTAGTGATAAATGGGCCGGATGCGACTGCCGGGTCAATTTTAGTTTTCGTGATAATAGCAGGAATCGTTGTCCCGATAACAGTTGATATAGCGACGGTGATGAACATGGATACCGCTAGGATAAATGCTAACACTGGGTTTTGATAAAAAACAAGGACGATGGCAATCATCACCATGGCTGCAACGAGTCCCATAATGACACCGGCTCCTAGCTCGTTTTTTACTGTTTTAAAGAAGCTTACTTTATTGGATTCATCTTCAAGTGATAAATTACGAACCGCAACCGCAAGCGATTGTGTTCCCACGTTACCAGCAGTGGCCATCAGAATCGGTATAAAGGTGGCTAAGACGACGACTTCATTAAGCGTTTCTTCGAACACGCCAACGAGTTCACCTGTCAGCATCCCTAGGAACAACAGAACAATAATCCACGGAATTCTGGCTTTGGCAGCCGATAGAGCCGTGGGTTTTCTGTCATCTTCTGTTCGAGAGATCGCTGCGAATTCGTTAAAGTCCTCGGTTACCTCTTCTTCTAAAATATCCAAGATGTCATCGACTGTGATGATTCCAAGGATTTTTCCTTCTGCATCCGTAACAGGAACAGCCAGCAAGTCATAGTCTTGCGCTAAGCGAGCAACCACTTCTTGGTCTTCTGTATCTTTTACTGAAACGACTTGATTAAACATAATGTTTTCAACAACTTCTGTCTCGGGAGCTAACAATAAATCCCTTAACGACAGCACCCCAACTAATGCGCCCTGGTCGTCAATCACATACAAATAATAAATGGTCTCTGCATCGTTACCGATTTTTCTGAGCATATTGATGACCTGACTAGTCGTTTGCTTATACCGAACAGAGATAAATTCTTTCGTCATAATGGAACCAGCAGTCTCAGGTTCATAAGCCATTAGTTCCTGCACGTGTCTGCTTTCTTCTTCGTCCATTAAGGCTAGTATGGCTGCGCTATCCGTGTCTTCACTATCTGTAAAGAAGCGAGCGACATCGTCTGCAGCCATTTCGTTAAACACTTCGGTCATGAATGCCTCTGGTAAATTAGCAACAGCCGCTTCTTGGTCCTCAATTGCCATCCACTCAAATATTTCAGCGAATTCTTCCGGAGTTAAAAAATCAGATATTTTTCTCTTATTTTCAGGGTATAGCAAATAAAACACTTCATGCTGATCTCGGTCATGTAATCGTAAAAACAAATCACGGAATTCTTCTCGCTTATTCATTTTCACTGCTTGATAAATCGCTTCATAATACTGTTCTTTTTCTAATGTGTCGTTTTCCATCCTTGAAGCACCTACTTAACCTTCAAATTTTCTTACTCACGTTCGTGTACACTTTATTTTAAAGACACATGGCCTTTTTTTCAATTTTTTGAATCGATTACCTGTTACAAATACTCCAAAAGTGACGTAGCGATCGTAAAGTAAATCAATAAACCAATTGCGTCGTTAATGGTGGTGATGAAGGGGCCACTCGCTATTGCCGGATCGATAGATAACTTGTCCGCTAATACAGGAATGACTGCTCCAATCACTGTCGAAAACGATATGGTAATCAGAATCGACACGCTAATGGTTAAAGCTAGCACTAAATTTTGATAAAGAAACAAGACCATGGCTGACAAAAACAAAGCTGATACAAGGCCCATAATCAGTCCAGCAAGAAACTCTGTTTTTATTGTTTCCCCAATACTGGTTTTCTTTTCGTCTTCTACATTGATGTTTCTAACAGCAACAGCTAATGACTGCGTGCCTACGTTACCAGCTGTGTCCATAATCATGGGTATAAATGCAACAAGGATGACGATGGATTCCAAGGTTTCTTCAAAGACACTAATCAGACTTCCTACAAGTAGGCTTAAGAATATTAAACTAATAATCCAAGGAATGCGTTGTCTGGCCGTCTCCATTATGGTCATTGCTCCGTCGGTTTTCCCTCGTTTAATGGCCGCAAATTCATTAAAGTCCTCCGTTGCTTCCGCTTCAAGAACATCCATGACATCGTCGAAGGTGACAATACCTTGCATGGTTCCGTCAAAGCCAATAATGGGCAGCGCCAGTAAATCATAATCTTGAATAATATCGGCTACTTTTTCCTGATCCAAATCAATAGGGGCTGACACCACTTGTTTAAACATAATGGTTTCAACTTTTTCTGTTTCTGGCGATAAGAGCAAATCTCTTAAAGACAAGACGCCCACCAAACGGAGCGCTTCATCAATCACATACAAGTAATAAATGGTATCTGCGTCATTTCCAATGTCTCTTAAGAGTTGCATCACGTCTTGCACCGTTTGATTGTACCGGATCGAGATAAACTCTTTCGTCATAATAGCCCCAGCAGTTTCTGGAGCATAAGATAATAATTCTTTGACGTCGTTAGCCGCATCTTCTTCCATCATTTGAAGGATGTGTCGTTTATTAATCATTTGACTGTCCGTTAAAAACTTTGCCACATCGTCAGCTGACATGCGACTAAATACTTCCCCAATGAATGCGTTAGGTAAATACTCTACGGCTTCTTCTTGCTTGTCCGTATCCATCCATTCAAACACTTCAGCAAATTCTTTTGCGGAAAGGAAGTCTGGTATTTTTCTTTTTTTCTCAGGATAAAGTAAATGAAACACTTCCTGTTGATCTCTTTCATGTAGCCTAAGGAACAGCTTTCTAAATAATTCACGATTCTCTTCTTCTGCTGCTTTAAAAATACTATCATATACTTTTTGCTTTGATAGTCTGAATTTACTCATTCTTGCACACTCCTTCATAAATATAAGATTAAAGGTGCAGTCTATCAATTTCTCAAATGAGTCAAATAAAAGAAATTGATCGTCAACTATAAGCCCATAAAAAAACACGCTGAAATGAGCGTGTAAAGAATAAAAAGCCTAGTATTCTTACACCTCTGTCGTTGAGCTTCAGCTTCATATGGCATAGAGTTTCACTCAGCTACGTTAAAAATCCCCTTCATCCGAAGATTCCTGTTGACCCATTGGCGTCTTTAGACGTTTCTGGGCAGTAGCTTTTCTCCATATGGGAGCCTCACCTAACAAGGTTTGTTTTAATCATCTATTATCATAACGAATCTAGTGAGAGCTTTCAAGTCATTTCTTTATCTCGGGTCGTAAATAAATATAATACAAGCTTTATTTTTGTGCAACTTTCACGAATTAGCTATACTTATAGTAGCAACAGCTTTTGGAAGGAGGAAATGATTTGAAAAAGAAATGGTTAATGACCGTTTTAATGGGTGGGCTCCTGTTAGCAGCATGTGACAATCCGACAGAAGATACTGATCCGGAAGATCCCATTGTGGAAGAGAAAGATGCCATTCAAGATGAAGAACCCGGTGAGGCTATCGTGACAGATGAAGAGATGGAACCTGTCAGCGATGACGAGCTGGAACAGGCAGAGGTTGTCGATGATCTAAGTCAGTATGAAGAATTTGAAGCCCAAGACGTTTTTGTTCCAGATGATTTAGAAGCTCGACTGATTACAGACGACAGCACTAGCCGTGTCATTGTCTTCTTAGAAGATGATCAACAAGTATTTAAGTCAACTTTTATGAAAGAAGAAAATCTTTTAACCATCGTTGACTTTATCGATAATGAATTAATCATGAACGGACCTATTTAGTGACTAGCTAAAAGACCCATTCAGTTATCTATCAAAGATACTGAATGGGTCTTTTATTGAATTTAGGCATGTACGGATGCTAGTCTAAGCATCCAGTTTGTTAATTTGGCTTTAGCCCGTTGTCTGGCTGGATGAGATACTTCTTGTATTGCACAATATTTGTCCACGCACGTAACGACAAAACTTTCTTTATATCGTGGCAAACCTGTCGTTGTACATAAAAACATATGTTTTAAAATGATATCTTTTTCCAACTCACTTAGCTCTGTAATGAGCTCGGCGTTTTTAACAGCTAATTGTGGGTGTACGAAATTGTGAGACCCTTTTTCCATTGCCGCAATTTGAACTCTGTCTTCGTGAAAGAAATCGTGGAGCAAACCTGCTCTAGCAATTGCTCGAACGTTCAAATTCAATCGTTTAGCAATACGATAACTCATGTAAGAAACAAAAATAGAGTGGATTAAACGAGTCGTGTAGTGATGATGAGTAATGTCATCCAGTTTCAAGACATCTTCATTTTCCAGTAGATCTCCTACCAAGGCCATATACTCTTTATCATTTTCCCAAATCGAGCGAACAAATTCCATGGAACGTCTCCTTTATCTATCATTCAATGATGTGTGGTCTAGGCATTCTTGACCTTCTAATAGGCATTGTACAATGAATGGTCGTAAATTTAAAGGAATGTTAGTCAAGGAAAACCGTTTTCATGGGATTTGTGTCTATATTGTCATATTTAGCTCCTATCGATACAATGCAAACATTAAAATACTGCCTGCAACGGCGACGTTGAGGGATTCGGCCTCTCCTTTGATCGGAATATACAAATTCTTGGTAGTCATCTTTAGTAAATCAGGATGAACACCATTTCCTTCATTTCCTACAATTAGCGCAAAGTTTTTTGGCGTTTTAATCATTTGGTAAGAAACGGCTCGGTCATCCAGAGCTGTTCCGTATACTGGAATCTGTTTTTGCTTTAATTTTTCTGTCCAGTCATATAAGTCAGCGTGAATAACAGGAAGATGGAAATGGCTTCCCTGAGCTGAGCGAATGGTTTTCGGATTATATAGATCCACCGAGCCTTTTCCAATAATGACTCCTTCAAAGCCTGCCGCATCAGCTGAACGAATCAATGTCCCGACGTTTCCTGGGTCTTGTACTTCATCCAACATCAACAATGGTTTTTTTAAAGTTAGGGACTCTTCTGACTCGTTAATGTTTAAAATGGCCAGTATCCCTTGATTTGTGACCGCATCACTTAATTCGTCAGCAACTTCTGTGGAAATAAGCACCGTCTCTTTTGAAATATAGTGGTCGTACTCAGCCACTTTATCTTCTCTAATGAGAATATGAGATAGGGACGCATTCGCTTTAAGCGCTTCTTCCACTAAATGTGCCCCTTCGATAATATACTGCTGTTGTTTTTTTCTACCTTTACGGGTTAAGAGTTTTTTCCATTCTTTCACCTGTTTATTTTGAATCGATTCTATTTTTTCCATACCTAACTCACTTTCCTCTAGAAGGATGACTTTCTTTACTATAAGCATAAGCCAATCTGTTCATTCGAACAAGCATCAGTTTAATCCCCATCTGTTTTATTTACTCATTTAACCAAAAAAAGAGAGGGGAAATGGTTTCCCCTCTCTTACTTCATTCTATATTCTATTATCTGAGGTAGCTCATTGGGTTAACTGGTGTACCATTGCGGTGAATTTCAAAGTGCAAGTGAACGCCAGTAGACGTTCCTGTTGTTCCCATTGTTCCTAATTGTTGCCCTTGAGATACTTGCTGACCAGGTGCTACAGTTAAACCTGGTGTCATGTGAGCATAAACAGATGAGTAGCCATCTCCGTGATCAATCACAACGTGGTAGCCTAAACCGCCATCGTAAGACGCCGTGCGAACCGTTCCAGCACGAGACGCTCTGATCGGACCGCCTCCACCGAAGTCAACTCCAGCATGGAGACGAGTGCCTCCGTATACTGGGTGGGTTCTGTTACCAAAGCCAGATGTTAGGCGCCCTCCGGACGGACGAATCCATCCTGTGCTAGAAGGTGCGCTACTACTTGACGAACTTCCTGAAGACGTCGCTGGTGTTGACGGTTTTGAAGCTGCTTGTGCTTTTTTACGAGCAGCGGCAGCTTCTGCCTGTGCTTTTGCTGCAGCAGCTGCTTCAGCTTCTCTTGCTCGTTTCTCTTCAGCTATCCGTTCTTCTTCGGCTCTGCGACGAGCTTCTTCAATAATGCGTTGTTGTTCTTTTTGCATTTCTTTGCTTAAGTTACTTGTACGTTGCGCAATAACTGTCTGTTCGTTAATAAATGATTCTCTTTCTTTTGCAGTCATCTCAAAACGCTCAGCCACTTGGATAATTTTATCATCCAATTCCATACGTTGAGCAACTAAATTGTTTCGATCCACTTCAAGTTGTGCTTTAATGCTTTTAGCTTCTTCTTCTTCTGCTTTCACTTGTTCTTCAGCAGCTTCTAAAGCTAATTGGTCTTCCATTTGCGCTTGAACGATGTTTTGGTTAGCTGATACTAATTGGTTGATGACACCAATTCGTCCAATCAAGTCAGATAAATCTTCTGCCGACAGTATAATATCGATGAAGTCTCCTGGCTGACCATTTTTTTGAACGGAACGAGCTTGACGTTCTAACTGTTCATTACGTTGTTCAATTTGGTGAATCAGTTGAGCAATCTCTTCTTGCAAACGAGCGATCTCTTGTTCGATACGAACTATTTCTGCTTCTTTTTCAGAAATATTATTAATTAATTGATCGATGTTACCTTGTAGTGTAGCTACTTCTTTTTCTAATTGTGCTTTTTCTTCATTTAAAGCGTTCATGCGTTCTTCACGAGTCTTAATGTTGTGATTGACATCTTTTGAACGGTTATTTAATTCTTGTTGTTGTTGCTCTAGCTCTCTCATTCTAGATGATGAAGCATCTGCTTCATTGTTTCCTACTATAGGTGCTGCTAGCATTGCAGTCGCTAAAATGGCAAATAATCTTTTCTTATTCAATCTTATTACCCCAGTTTCTATCATTCTATTTTTGTTTTAGTTAATGTTATGTTTTTATATTTAGCTATCACGAGTGACTTAGTAAATTATTAAATTGTCTTATGTGCTTTTTGCACTAATAGAATCATATCATGAGATGGGAGTTCATAAGATTTAAATCTGATGACAAAAATCAGGGTTATTTGTTACATGTCTGTATTATATGGACAACTTTTGACAAAACGTAAAGCTTACAACCATTGATATAACAGCGTTTCGGACTAATTTAACACGGCTATTTAGTCAATTTCATTTTTAGTCTAGTGAACAAAAAATGACAAATCAGAATGTGCCCTTAACTATTATACTTAGTAACATCTACACTGTTGCAGCCGCTCTACTCTTTGAAAGCGAAGCCACTCGCATGTCCATATAGTTATAATTAGTTGTTTAAACCGACGTTACTCCTTATTTTAGGCACTCAAACACTACACATATCTCTTGATAACCTAGTCTCCATGATTTGTTTTTACATAATAACTATTTCTACTTTCTATCTTTTTAGAAGTTTGCTATTCTAATTAAGCAGAGAAAGGAAGATTTCATGCTCTCTTTTAAACAGTTAGCAACCCATAGTTCTATTTATGACCAAAATGATTTCTTTATTCATTACTTTAATCCCGATGCACGTTTTAGATATGACTCGAATGTGTTTCAACTGTTAATCTCTCCTGTACGTGTAGAATTTGAATTGATTGAAGAAATGAACAGTCAGTTTTCATTTGACTTCGGTTTGTCTCATGTCAAATTTTATTGGCCAGAAAACCAAGGCATTTATCCGGACACTCTTGCCTATTTGAATGAGAGCGACTATGGTTTGGAAAAGTTGGAGCTATACGCTATCCTTCCTAAATCCTTTAAAGCTGGACCAGTCGATCCGTTAATTAGGATAAGTAACGTGAGTAAAGAGTTACTTGACTCATTTAAAGCCATTAACTATATAGAAGATTTGACAATTTCCACAGCTTTCGCTGAACATAAGCAGTCTTTTTATGACCAACTATTCAGTCAGTCTAACGTTTCATTTTTAATGGCGACTATCAATAATGACCCAGTCGGTTCAACCATTATTATTGAAGGTGAGGATACGATTGAAATTGATGATCTCTTTACCTTGCCTAACTTTAGAAAACGTGGTGTTGCGACTGCTTTGCAACAAGCTGTAATGCAACGAGCACATCACGAACACAAAACCGTTATATTAGCCGCTGATGCTGAAGATTCGCCTAAACTAATGTATCAAAAACAAGGTTATGATTATATCAGCTTCAGAATCGGTGTCCAAAAAAAGATAGAGGAGGGCTTTGAATGGCCGTTACAACAAGACAATTAACACCTAAGGATTTCGATTTATACCAGTCCATGGAGACTGGTCTGGAAGAGGATTACATGCTCCGTGTTTTTAACCGTATTTCTCAAGGAGATAACGCCCTATTTGGCTTATTCGAAGATGAAACCCTTGTGGCTGTGGCAGGTTACACTGTTTTCGCTCAGGAATACGTTATGCTCGGTCGACTAAGAAGTGACCGTCGCTACCGCAATATGGGTTATGGTACTAGAATTATTCAGTACGTCATCGATCAAGCTTTGGCTAACCCCTCGGTTGAATGGATTTGTGCCAACACTGAACAACACAACACACCTGCGCTTACTGTTTTAAAAAAGTTGAACATACCACCGATTGTGAGCTTATACGCTGCCCAGGCAACGGATGTGTCCCGTTTAGGATCGGATAAACAAGTGTGGAATGAAGTGAAGGACTTAGTAATTAAAAAGGAATGGATAAATCAGACTTACTTAAACCCGTCTTTTGAAGCTTCAATTTTCCCATTTGAAGCGTATTATCCTTTTCCAATTGGTGACTCGTTGTTTGAAGATCGCTTGAGTGACTGGAGGCTTTTTGAGAATGCTGAAAGGACTCGTTACTTATTAATGTGGGAAGAGAAAAAAGGTGATGATTTACTTCACGTTGTCTACCCATGGAATGATTTAGTTGAGCAAGCTGGTTTGTTTGAAACGATTCAATCAGAATTTGACAAAGCTAAAGACAAAGGCACCGCTTCTGTTATATGGATGGATTTAACTGAAGAAGACGCAGCGTCTCTACCTGACAGTCATCCTTTCGATCTTCCTTCTCCTTGGATTTTGCATGGTTTATCAAGAGAAGAGTTGGAAATCCAAATGGTGGAGCGCTCGATTAGTGAAGCTCGTTCGTTAATTTCTACTATTGAAGAAGAGTTGAAATCCTTAGATTCAAATTTAGAAAAAGAAGCACAGGATGTCCATTCTCTTCTATCAGCAAATGAACAAGTGATCAGCAACATCATAAAGGCTGAGCAAGAGGAAGACTAAGGCTTAAAATCTAATTCTTATAATGACGACGAAAAAACCAGTCCATCACTTAAGATGAACTGGTTTTTTTGCTCGTTTTTTAAAGGGCTGTATCGTCCACTGCTTCCAGTGCTTCGTCAATTGTTTTCACAACGTTTTCAAGTGAGCCTTCTTCGAAAGGTAAGCGAAGGCCAGCTGTTTCCACTGTTTCGAGGAAACTCTTCGTGCCGCCCGCTTTACAAATAGCCATGTAATCTATCCATGCCTGCTCGTCTTTATCAACGATGGCACGTTTCCAGAACTGCAGTGCGCAGATTTGTGCTAAGGTGTAATCGATGTAATAAAATGGCGAGGCAAAGATGTGGCCTTGTCTAAACCAATAGGTTCCTTTTGCTAAAAAGTCACTTTCAGAATAATCGCGTTCAGGTAAATACTGTGATTCTAATTTTTTCCAACTTGCTTTTCGTTCTTCAGGTGTCCAACTTGGGTTTTCGTATACTTCGTGTTGGAAATGATCGACGAGTACGCCATAAGGCAAGAATCGAATCGCTCCACTTAAGTGATCAAACTTGTATTTTTCTGTTTGTTCTTTGAAAAACAGTTCCATCCACGGGTATGTGAAGAATTCCATACTCATGGAGTGAATCTCGCACGTTTCATAAGTTGGGAAGACGATTTCTGGCTGCTTAATCCAACGTGATTGATACACTTGGAAGGCATGTCCTGCTTCGTGAGTCAACACGTCAATATCTCCAGAGGTCCCGTTGAAATTCGCAAAGATAAAGGGTGATTGATACTCAGGGATATACGTACAGTAGCCACCACTGGCTTTTCCTTCTTTAGACAATAAATCAACAAGATCACGGTCAAATAGGAAGTCAATGAACTCAGCTGTATCATCACTTAATTCGTGATACATTTTTCTTCCGTTCTCAATAATGTAATCTGGATCCCCTTGTGGCGTTGGGTTACCGTCTAAGAATTGCAAGGATGCATCATAATGTTTCATGTCCTCGATGCCAATACGTTTAGCTTGGCGTTTGGCCAATTTTTGTGTGACCGGCACAACGTAATCAAGAACTTGTTTACGATAGACTTCTACTTTTTCACGGTCATAATCAAATCGTTTCATACGAATATAACCTAGTTCAACAAAATCTTTAAAGCCTAGTTTTTTCGCAATCGTGTCTCTAACGTTTACTAATTCATCGTATAAGTGATCAATTTTTTCTTCGTTTTCTTGGAAAAAGCTGAGTTGAGCTTCTGATGCCTCTTTTCTCACTTGGCGGTCTGTGTCTTGTAAGTAGGGTCCAAACTGAGACAGAGTTAATGTTTTCCCATCAAATTCAATCGCTGCAGAAGCAATTAGCTTTTGATAGTCACTACTTAACTGATTTTCCTTTTGCAATAAGTCGATGACGCTTGGATCAAACGCTTGCAATTCAAATGCCATATTTTGGAAAAAGGTACGTGGGTAATCCTCCTTCAATTCTTCTATAAAAGGAGAATCCAATACTGCTTTATAATAGATTGTGGTTAATTCTTGGTAATATGGTGAGTATTCATTCCAGTAATTATCTTCTTCAGTATAAAACTCGTCAGTCGTATCGATTGAATAGCGAATAGACGCTAGTGTCGCCATACTATCCAAAGATGAGGTTAAATCAGATACGGCATCAATGGCCTCTTTCACTTCGTCCAGAGATTCAGCCGTTTTCAATGTCTCAACTAAGTGAAGGAAGTCCTTCTTGAACAACTCATACTCTGGTCTCTCATAGGTGTAATCATTAAATTTCATGTGGTGCCTCCTTAAGCTATTTATTTTATTTTAGTATAGCATAGACATAAGGAATTAAGGAGAAAGAGATTAATTTTTATTCATTTTTTTATGCCCTTACATCAAAAAAACAGCTCTTAAGGTTTCACAACCTAAAAGAGCTGTTTATTGTTAAATGATACCTTCTCTCCCTTGTCCGGTAAGCGATGACTCACTTAAAAAGTGAGTCGATATCATGTATTAAGACCATAAAAGCTGAACATTTTATTCTTCTACAGTAGTTTCGCCTTGAACGTCTCCGTTAATTGAAGCTGAAGATTCAATATCTTCAGAAGCAAATGTTAAGTTACCAGTAATCACTGCTTCTTCTAATACGAATCCTTCTGCATCAACATAAACGTCTCCGTCAACTGTACCGTTTTGAATACGGAAGTTTGGTGATTCAACAGTTAATGTTGGTACTGTAAGAGTGAATTCTCCAGTTACGTTACGATCATCGTCTTGCTCATAAAGAGCTAATTTACGGTATTCATCGTTAGCTTCGTCTCCACCGTCGTGGAATGTGCCTGCTACAGTAATTTCTTCTTCAACTGTTACGTCAGCTGTTAAAGCAGTGATCCAATTTCCGTCAGCGCTTAATGAAGCAGCCACTTCTGCTGGGTCTGAAGTAATAGATGCTGCAGTTACTGCGTCTCCAGTTTCTTCTGTTGTATCTGCGCCGTTATCGGTAGTATCTCCACCGTTATCACATGCTGCTAAGAAGCCGCCTAGTGCTAAAACTGCTGCACCTGTTGCTAATCTCTTTTTAAATAATCCCATTGTTATCCCTTACCTTTCATTATGCAAAAATTGTATGACTAGTAGTGAAAGAAGAAGCGGAGAGATGACTTCATCCGGACATGACTTCCTCGTTTCATACATAGTCCACTATATCGCAATGTTGTGAATGAGTCAACAATTTCACATACCACAATCCGTTGAGAAATCGTTTATATCATCCTTATTAAAATCAACGATTATTCTTCTTCTACTCTAATTTCGCCTGTAACGTCGCCTTCTTCTAATTCAGCTGATTCTTGTAATTCTTCGCTTCTAAAGATTAAGTCGCCTTCAATTGTTCCACCGATTAGACGGAATCTTTCAGCTTCTACATAAACGTCACCAGCGAATGTACCGTTTTGCAAGCGAGTGCCTTCGTTTTGAATGGTAATGCTTGGAGCTGTAAGAGTAAAGGTATCTGTCACATTACGATCAGCATCTTGAGTATATAAGGCTAACTTGCGTTCTGCTTCGCCATCGTTATTTGTTTTTCCACCAGCCATAACTAACTCTTCGTCAGACTCTACATCTCCTTCAAAGATTACAATCCATCCACCCTCTTCTGAAAGGCCTTCAAGTAATGTTTCTTCATCACTAACGACAGATTGAGTTGCACCCGTTGTTGCATCTGATTCTGCTGTTTCTGTTGTTTCTTCTGCGTCCGCACCTGTATCTTCTTCTGTCGCTCCGTTATCGCAAGCAGCAAGTAACCCCATACTTGCAGTGATTAATAAAAGTTTGTTCAACTTTACCATGTTGTGTTCCTCCTATTTGTGTTTAACTTCACATTAATAATACCACGATGTGCAAATATGTCAATATAAAGCTAGTGATAAGTTATCATGGAAAACAAAAAACGATGAGAACAACCAATTAAATGATTGTACTCATCGGTTTTTTATCTTGTGAATGTTGGAACTATCGCTTTTTTTAAAATCTAACTTAATTGTGAACGGAATGTGTAATTAATCACGACTCGAGTTAACTAATCGGTTTAACTCCTCTTTTACCTTTTCGGGGCTTGTGGTAGGAGCAAACCTAATAATGTCTTTAGCGTGTGGCGTTACAATAAACTTCGTGAAATTCCATTTAATGAGTTTATTGCCTGTTTCAGCTATTAACTTTTTGTATAGTGGATGAGCTTTTTGACCATTTACATTTATCTTTTCAAACAAGGGAAACGTTAATTGATAATTCAGTTGACAAAATTCTTGTATCTCTTCATTGTCCAATGGCTCTTGATTCAAAAATTGATTGGATGGGAAACCGAGCACGACAACATCTTGATCTTTAAATTCCTGATACAGTTCTTCTAACCCTTCTAATTGACCCACTAAGCCACATTTGCTGGCGGTGTTGACTATCACCATAAATTTATCTTCAAATTCCGATAAATGGCACTTTTTTCCCTCTATTGTGTTAACTGTTATATCATATAGACTCATCATTTTTCCACCTTTTCTGTTGGTTGCTTTAATTTATTATAAATGGTAAACAAAAAACGAACAGTGTTATTGAGTATGGGGAAACCCTTCTAACCAATAATCCTGTTCGTTTTATCTATTCCTTATACATTAAACGCTTTTTTTTTTACTTCTAAGACGACTTTAACGCCATTGGGGTCAACTAAGCTAATAGCTTCTTGAGTGTCATCCACTAAAGGTATACCAAGTTTAATGATGTTATCTCTCAGTTCTTCAAGTGCCGCAGCAGTTGGAAGGACGAATGAGTAAGCTCGCAAACCTAAATCTGTTTCATCTCGTTTTGGCAAGGCACCTCTCCACGTATTCGAACCAATATGATGATGGTAGTCGCCCGCAGCTAAGAAACGTGCTTGATCACCAAACATATCTTTTAGTCCTAAGCCTAAAACATCCATATAAAACTCTTGGTTCTGTTCTAAATCAGATACGGATAAATGAACATGGCCAATGAGTGTTCCAGAAGGCATTTTATCCACTTGACCTTCATCACGGCTTGCTAAAACGCCATCTGCATCCATTTCAACAGTAATCCCTTTTATTCGACCGTTTTCTTGAACATCCCATTCGCTTTTATCTTTATCTCGGTATATCTCAATCCCATTATTTTCTGGGTCTTGTAAATAAATGGCTTCACTGTATCCATGATCGGATGCTCCACCGATTGGTATCTCGCGTTTTATGAAGGAATACACAAGATTTCCCAAATCTTTACGGGATGGCAATAAAAATGCGGTATGGAATAAACCAGCCTTCATCGTCTGCTGAGACGTTGCATCTACTTTAACTAATTTTAACAGAGGTTGACCATCTGCTTTTATTCCTAATTCTGAAACAGTATCTGTTTGGTTTAACACGTCCAACCCAATTAATTCTTCATAATAACGAGTCATCACGTCTAAATCTTTAACGTTTAAAGTTACCGTACCTAACATCACTTGTTCATTCATTTTATATAATTCTGACATTATATAATCCCCTTTCACCTTTACTTACTTTTTAACAGTAACATAATGTGAATTGAAAGAAAACCTCTATTTCGACTTATATTCCATTCTCTTTTCAATTGAAATCAATCGACTGCGGTTAAATCGTTGAATAATAATGAAAGGGACATTAACGATTAAAGCATACGCGATCATAACCCAACCTGCCCAAGGTGGATTCCATAAGAAAAAGAAGGGTGCAGGCACCATCAGTAGCCAATGGGTCAATTCTGCTCTCTTCGTTTCTTTAATAAACAACCTCACCGAGTCTAATCCTTTATTAGGTAGTGTTTTCTTTTTATAGCCCACATTAAATAAGCTGGCACCGTCTGGTAGACGATCTTTCCACCGATTAACCCGGGTATATTTTTTCCAAAACTTCCCTTTTTCTTCAATTTTTCTCTCTTTAAATAGAGCGTTTGACCAATGACCGGATAAGAAAAATGAATCCGGCAGTAATAGTAGACCAAAAGAAATAGAAAAATGGAAAAATAACCACGCCATAACATTATAAAAAAGTAGTGCCACACCATTCACCTTCTTTACACTATCATACTATACTATCTCTCATATCCTCTGCAAAAATAAACACCCGCCTAAGCAATCGAGAATGAGAATCACACGGTCGGTAACTTGTACGACTCTCTTTTCACAGATTCATTAGTGGGTGTTTATTTGAGACAGTCACTTAACACTTAGTCTTTCTTATCTTCTTCCGTGATCAGTTGATCAACTTGTTGGCCGCTCAATGTCACCATTGGCATGCCTCCTCCAGGATTGACCGATCCGCCGACAAAATAAAGGCCATTAAATAAGTCACTCTTTTTGGGATGCTTAAACCCTTTATTTTTTTTACGATCCGATACGACGCCATAAATAGCGCCACGATTTGAGTAATACATGCGCTCAATATCAACGGGTGTCCACTGGTCCTCTACAACAATATGCTCTCTTAAGTTAGTTAATCCCATATCTTCCAACTTGATTAATACCCGTTCTTTAAAGGCAGCATACTGTTCGTCTGTAAAAGGTTCATCTTGAATATAGGGAATATGAGGCAGTATTTTAATGTTTTCATGTCCAGCAGGAGCCTGACTGGGATCCGTTTTATTGCTGTTTACTAAATAAATAGTTGGATCGTCAGGTAGCTCATGCTTTTGGAAAACCGTTTTGTAGTTTTCTTCTGAATCATTTGAAAAGAAAAAATTATGATGAGCGAGTTGAGGGTACTCCCTGTTCACTCCAAGGTGAAGCACGAGTCCCGAAGCGGCAGGTTCGAAAGCTTTTTCCAATTTGTTAATAGTTGATGTGTCAACTGTCATTAATTTACGATAAGTCGGAATCACTTCCATATTAGAAACCACTCTGTCGGCAAAGACCTGTTCACCGTTTGCCAATTCAACTCCACTAACCGTGTCTTTTCCGTCTGTTATAATAGCCGTAACTTCAGTATTGGTATGTAACTGTACTCCTACTTCTTCAGCCAAGATAATAAGGCCTACACCCAATTTATGCATGCCACCTTCAACATACCAAAGTCCTTGAGAGTGTTGCACATAAGGCAAGACATTCAAAATAGCCGGGGCGTCATCGGCTGATGAGCCCACATATTTAATAAAGTATTTCAACATATCTCTTAAATGTGGATTTGACACACGTTTATCAATACCGTCAGACATCGTGTGAGCATAATCAAAATCTTTCATCGCAGAAATAAAGCCGTGTTCACTCAAAATCTCTTTCATTGTGTCGAGACCTTTATTGAAATAGCCTTCTTCTGTCTTATCATATAATTTTTTTGCGTACTCTAAAAACGTTTGGTATTCTTTTATATCTTTTGAAGTTAATGATTCGTTTTTTTCATCCATGTCCTTTAAATCATTGTACAAATCAAGGACTGTTCCATCTGTGAAAAAGGATCTCCATTCATGATCAAGTCGTTTAATGGGAACATAATCAGTTAACTTCTTTCCGCTTCTTTCGAATAAACGGTCAAAAATATGCGGCATGGTTAAAATAGACGGTCCCAAGTCAAATCCAAAGCCATCTTTTTCCAATCGATTTAACTTTCCACCTAAATGGTCATTCTTTTCAAATACACTGACACCGTAGCCGCTTTGAGCCAAAGAAATAGCGGCAGACAGGCCACCAAGTCCTCCTCCAATGACGACGATTGTCCCTTTTTCCAGTTTATCAATTGCTGTCATTCACGCTTCGCTCCACTCTTTGTCTGTCTTTACTAACTATTTAAAAAGGCATCGTTATTTAGATAAAACCATTTTGGTTTCATTATATAACGCCATCTTTTTTCTAGCAGATGTTTGGTTTCTCTTAGAGTAACAATCATATGAACTCGTTCTCACCGCATCCAATATACCTCCATACACCTTTGCGGAAAGGAGGACGGGAAATTGGCTATCTTCATCGTAGAGACTGATTGACTGATTAAACACGTCATACAACGCTTCGGCTCGAGTAGCAAGTGTTTCCCAAATCATTATAAAAGATTCATTGATATGCTGCCCGGCGATATCTTCTTCAGTATATCGTTCTTTTTTCATCAACTCTGAAGGTAGATAAATACGATTATTTTTTTGATAATCCTCACCCACATCACGCAAAATATTGGTTAGCTGCATAGCCACACCTAAAGCAACGGCTTCGTCTTTTAATGTGTGATGATTCTTTGAAGCGATAATAGGTAGAAGCATCAAACCAACTGAACCGGCTACATAATAGCTGTAGGTTTCTAAGTCCTCTAGTGTAGCAGACTGTTTAAAATAGTAATCCATCTCCTGACCTTTTAATTGGTCATAAAAAGGTTGGATACTCATGTCATAACGATTGAATACATCACGCAAGGCTCGCAATATAGGATGATCTGATTCATTTCCTGCTTCGAATTTATTTAATTCTTCAGTCATGTAAGTTAACGCTTTTTCTTGATCTTCTCGGCTTACAGCTTCGTCAATACTGTCATCAGCCAATCGGCAGAAGGCATATATCGCATAGACAGCTTGAGCTTTTTCTTTGGGTAACTTTGAAAAGGCAAAATAAAAACTCTTTGAATGTTTTTGTATGATTCTTTCACAATACTGGTAATCGTGTTCCAGACTGGTAGAATGCCGCTGTTTCATTTCGATGTTAGTTCCTCCTACTTCAGTATAGTTACGAGTGAACATACTCGTTATCAGGTGTGATTTAGAGTATCTTGATAATACCATATAGATATACAGGATAGTAGCAGAATAGTTTGCTTTTTTTTGTTAAGAAAGCTAACGTATATTCCGAATGATGGCTGTTAGGCTTGCTTTTCCAAGCATTTTAATTGTGAATTTCCTTACTGGTTCACCGTGAAAATGATACGTTTCAATCCCTTCTTTATGTAAAGTGGAGTGACTATAACGACCACGTTTTCATTGATTGTCATCGCTTTCTTTTTAGGGTAAACTTATCTTATTACTAAGAAAGAAGGGTTATTATGTCAACGACTATTCCTACTTACACATTAAATGATGGTTTGCAGGTTCCCGCTATTGGGTTTGGCACCGATCGGTTAAAAGGAGCAAAAGGCGTTTTATCCATACGTCAAGCCCTAACGAATGGTTACCGTTTTTTAGACACAGCTTATAACTACGAAAACGAAGCGACGGTTGGTGTGGCTTTGAGAGAAAGCGGACTGAACAGGCAAGAGGTTATGATTTCCTCTAAACTTCCTGAACGATACCATGCTTATGACCTTGCCATACCTGCTATTCAAGAATCTCTTTACCGTGCAGGGCTTGATTATTACGATGTATACTTGATTCATTGGCCAGACCCCAAGCAGGATAAATACGTGGAGGCTTGGCAAGCACTTATTGATGCCAAGCGGTTCGGACTCATTCGTTCCATTGGGGTATCAAACTTCCACCCTGATCAATTGAAACGATTAGTAGATGAAACCGGTGTGGTTCCGAGTCTCAATCAAATTCAAACGCATCCTTATTATATTCAAGACAAGTTAATTAAAGCAAATAATGAGCATAGTATATTGACTCAATCATGGAGTCCATTGGGCGCTCGCATGGCAGATGATTTATTGGAAAAAGAATCGATTAAAGTTATTGGGGACAAATACGGCAAATCGATTGGCCAAGTTATCTTGAGGTGGCATGTTCAAAATGGCTTTATGCCCATCCCAAGATCCAGTTCACCTGTTAGACAAAAAGACAATATTTCCATATTTGATTTTGAACTGACAGATGAAGACATGTCGTTATTGTCTTCTATGGCTAAACCAGATGGCGACATTTTTGGTTAACTAACTAACCCTCTTGCCCATTCTAAAGTGGACAAGAGGGTTAGTTTTTATTCTTCTGGGATGATCATCGCTAAAATAATGTACAGAAATATGCCAGGGGGTAATAAAATATACAATAATCGGATAGCCGTAGATGACAACCCAAAGTATTCAGCCATTCCTCCACATACGCCTGCAAAAATCCGGTCATGTCTCGATCGTCTCAACTTCTTTTGATTCATATTCTTTCCTCCTTTTCATTACCTTTTTGATACCCTGATTATACAACTGACGCTAGATGAAGTACAAGGATTGTATTCATGATTCAGCTAGTCTTCTTTCATTCCTATAAGTATATTTTATAGCTTTTTTTACAAAATGCGATACACTCTTACTATCACGTAGTTAAAGGAGCTGCATTAGCTGATGGGGGTATCATTCTTTCTCGTTAGTGGTTTCGTTATTATTCACTTTTTTTCCAAATATATTTCGTTTCCCAAGCATATTGTCAGACGGTTTGTTTCATTTTCTGCCGGTGTGGGTGTCGCTTATATTTTCATTCATCTCTGGCCACAGGTGGCTGTGACTCAATCTGAGGCGATGGAGACCTTTGACTGGTTAAACGAACATGTTCTCCAATATGCTCTTTATTTAATCGCGCTAGCGGGCTTAATCATCTCTTATACCTTAGACAGACTAATCGCTCGGGCTCATGCACAGGATGAAAAAGAAAATCCAGATAAACTCGATTCTGCTCTTTTTAAATCTCAAATGGGATTCTTTGCTGTCTATAATGCGATGATCGGTTACCTTATCGTTCAGTATGCCAATACAGATACGAATATTTATATCTTCTTTATCGCTTTTGCTCTTCATTTTTTTACAAACGATTGGGGGCTGAGGCATCATCATGAAAGTATTTATGATAAATATGGCAGATGGCTTTTATCAGGAAGTATTATTGTAGGCTATGTTATTGCTTTATTCACTGACTTTCCGGATTATTTTATAGGGAGTGTCGAATCCTTCATAACAGGTGCGATGACTCTCAATATCATTAAACACGAACTGCCATCAGAGCGAAATGGGAATCTAGAAGGCTTTCTAGTTGGAGTTGTTAGTGCCGCAGTGCTTTTTACTTTGTTGTAGAAGATTTGTTAGCATTCTGTATGATTTCCATTCTTTCCCCTTCGAATCTATGACCAACACTACTTGACACAGAGAAAAAAATCCCGAAAATCAGGACTGAAACCTGACTCTCGGGATTTTTCTTATGCTTCTGGGTTTTTAACTAATACAGCTACGCCCATGCCTCCACCGATACATAAGGAAGCGAGGCCGTACTTGAAACCACGTTTTTTCATGATATGAATAAGTGACACCAACACTCGGTTGCCACTTGCTCCAATCGGATGGCCCAATGCAATGGCTCCTCCGTTTAAGTTGCTGCGTTCGAGTAAATACTCTTTACTTACTCCAAACTCATCTGAAATTTCTTTAAAAACGCCTAAACTTTGAGAAGCGAATGCTTCATTTAATTCAAAAACATCAATGTCTTTAAAGTCAATATCAGCGCGTTTAATGGCTTGTTTGATAGCCGGTGTCGGACCTAATCCCATTACAGAGGGATCGACTCCACCTTGACCAATGGCCACGATTTCGACTAATGGCGTCAAGCCGGCTTCTTTCATATAGTCTTCGCTGACAACTAAGGTTGCACTTGCTCCGTCATTAATGCCTGATGCGTTACCTGCTGTCACTGAACCGTCTTTTTTAAAGGCAGGTCTTAACGAGTTTAATTTTTCTTCCGTTGTTTTACGGTTAGGGTATTCGTCCTTATCCACGATAACCGTTTCTCTACGGACCTTCGTTTCAACCGGAACGATTTCATCATCAAAGTCACCACTGTCAATGGCTTTTATAGCACGTTGCTGAGAATTAAAGGCATAGGCGTCTTGATCTTCTCTAGAAATGCCGTACAATTCCACGATATTCTCGGCCGTCACGCCCATATGGTACCCTTCAAAGGCATCCGTCAATCCATCATCCAGCATATGGTCGCCAACTTGGTAACCGCCCATCTTATGGCCGGTTCGAGTCTTTCCAGGTATCAAATAAGGGGCTTGACTCATGGATTCTACTCCACCAGCAATAACCGCTTGGTATTCTCCACCTCTAATACCCAAGTAAGCATTCATGACTGTTTTCAATCCACTTCCGCATACCATGTTTAAGGAATAAGCAGGCACGCGTGCACTTACTCCTGCTTTAATGGCAGCTTGTCTAGCCACTCCTTGGCCTTGTCCGGCTGGCAATACATTCCCTAATACGACCTCGTCAAGGTTTTCTGGATTAATACCACATTCTTCAATGATTCCTTTAATAGCGTAACTTCCTAAATCTGAAGCTGATACATCTTTTAATGCGCCTAAAAATGATCCGATTGGTGTCCGTTTAGCTGCGGCAATAAATACTTTATTCATCAACGTCTCCCTTACCCCATTTCACTATTCATGCGTTTAAACTAACATGTCATACGTACTTATACTTCTATTTTAAAGAAGTAATGGGGGATGTAAAGACATCCGTCAAAACTTTGACAATTCTTAATCTTTCGACGTCGACTAGTCATTTATTATTGATTCTTTTTATTCAGTTACCGGTAAGACAGCACCGCTCCATGTTTCTAAAATAAATTCTTGTGTCTCTTCCGATCTTAATACCTCTACTAAACGATCAATTAACTCATTGCCTTCGTCTTCTGAACGGACGGCAATGATGTTGGCATAAGGGGAGGCTTCGTTTTCTAGAGCGATAGCATCGTCGATTGGGCTGATATCATTGTCAACGGCGAAGTTTGAGTTAATAAAGAAGACATCTCCTTCGTCTTGTGCATATAAAGTAGGCAATAAGGCGGGATCATATTCGTATTCAAATTGTAAATTCAGTTCGTTTTCGACAATGTCATCATACGTGGCATCAGTTAATTCGACAGCGTCATCCACTGTAATCAAACCAGCTTCTTGAAGAATACTTAAGACACGACCGTGGTCTGCCACACTATTACTGGTTAATATGGTTGCATTTTCTGGCAAATCACTTAAGTCCTCATGGCGGTTAGAATACGCACCCAGTGGTTCCAAATGAATCGAACCTGCATTAGCAAAATCATAATCATTTTCTTCAACTTGACGATTGAAATAAGGTATATGCTGGAAGTAGTTTGCATCCAAATCCCCATCTGATAAGGCTAAGTTAGGAATAACATAGTCCGTGTACGTTTCAATGACTAAGTCAATCCCTTCTTCTGCCAAAGTGGGTTTTACAAATTCCAAAATTTCCGCATGTGGAACGTTTGAAGCGCCGACTGTCAGTGTCTCTGTCGTTTCTTCAGTGCCTGTTGAAGCTGTTTCTTCCTGATTTGAATTCGTTTCTTCTGCCCCGCAGGCTCCTAATACCAATGCTGTTCCCAATACTAAAAATCCTCTTAATTTTTTCATCTTTTTTCTCCTCCTATTTGTTCTTGCTCTTTATCTTTTATCAATGCGCGACACCCATAAGTCCCCGACAAATTGGATGGCAAACACAATAACTAATATGATGGCCGTTGCGACCAGCGTAACGGTCGGACGGCTCCGTTGAAACCCTTCAAGGTAGGCTAGATTCCCTAGACCTCCTGCTCCAATAACACCTGCCATGGCGGTGTAGCCAACCAGAGCTATGGCTGTTACCGTAATTCCAGCTGCAATGGATGGCATACTTTCTGGTAAATATACTTACCAAATGATTTCCCATTTGCTGGCTCCCATTGCTTCGGCTGCCTCAATGACCCCTTTATCCACTTCTCTCAAACCCGTTTCTACAAGCCGTCCGTAAAAAGGAGCAGCCGCCAAAATGAGTGCGGGCAGCCCAGCTGACGGACCGGTCATTGTATTCAGCAACGCTTTTGTAAAGGGAATGAGAAGGACAATCAAAATGATAAACGGGATGGATCGAAACACATTGACTAGTAAAGCAACGGTTCGATTCAATGCTATAGCCCAAATGGACTGGCTGTTTCGCGTTTCAAATAACAGTAATCCTAAGGCTATCCCTAAAAAGAAAACGACAGTAACTGATATAGCTGTCATGTATAAGGTCTGATTGGTAGCGGTCCACACTCTTTCCCAATTCACGCTACTAAAATTTGTATAGTCTGCAAGGAGTGAGCCCAAAGCAGGGGTAACATGATTAATTGCGATCATACTGCTTTAGCACCTCCACTTCTACAGGATACGTGCTGAATAGTCTCAAAGCTTCTTCTCTTTTTTCTTTATCCCCTAGCAGTTGAACCACAAGCGTACCCATCGCTACATCTTTCGTGGACTGAATCGAGCCATGAATGATATTAATATCTATACCGCATTGTCGACTGACCGTTGTAATCATCGGTGTGCCCACACTGCCGCCTTGAAACAGGAGGTGAACAATATCGCCATCAGAATAGCTTTGCTGAATATCTTTTAGCGCAGCCGCCATTTCTTTACTGTCCACTTCCTGGTCTTGTTTGACAAAGCGTTTGGTGACGGGATGTTGCGGGTGTTTGAATACAGATAAGACAGAGCCTTCTTCAACTATTTCCCCTTGATTCATTACAGCAACCCGGTCACAGATTTTTCTGACTACTTCCATTTCGTGAGTGATTAGAACAATTGTCACATTAAATTCTTTCTTCACTTTAACAAGTAAGTCAAGCACTTCATCAGTCGTTTCCGGATCCAGTGCACTTGTTGCTTCGTCACATAGCAACACTTTTGGGTTGTTTGCCAAAGCTCGGGCAATACCGACTCGTTGCTTTTCACCGCCTGATAATTGTGCAGGATAAGCGTCTTCTTTACCTTGAAGGCCAACTAAATCTATGAGTTCTTGTGCTCTATTCCGCCGCGCTTGTAGACCGACGCCAGCAATTTCAAGCGGGAAGCAGATGTTTTCCACAACGGTTCGACTCCACAGTAAGTTGAAATGCTGAAAAATCATCCCCATCGACTGACGCTCTTTTCGAATCGTGCGGCGTTTCATTGTAGAGAGTTCTTTATCATCAACCCTGACTAGGCCTGAACTGGGTTGTTCCAACCCGTTAATCATTCTCAGCAAGGCACTCTTTCCTGCACCGGAATACCCGACGATTCCGAATATTTCTCCTCTTTCTATCGTTAAATTGACATCTTTGACTGCTTGAAAGGATTCATTTTTGCTTTCAAATCGTTTGGCTACTTTCTCTAAACTAATCATGTCAGTTACCCCTCCTTTATATGATTCTTAGTCTTTTGAGCATAAAAAAAGCCCTCTTCGAGTAACTATACTCAAAAAGGGCGAACAGGTAGTTTCGCGGTACCACCTTTAGTCACTCATTCATCACTGAATGAGTCTCAGACAGTACTTGTATTGCCTCACCTGTCTTATTAAAGACAATAGAGACTAACGCATACTGCGGCACTATATCGGGTGCACCCGTAAACGGCTCATGTTTCCACTCACCACTTCCAGCTCAAAGACCATTTTCGAAATCTCTTGCCATACTCCCTTTCACCATATAGGAGCTCTCTAAGATGACCGCCTGACTTGTACTTATCTTTTCAACGCTTTACTATTTATTTGTTTATCTAGTTACCCGAAGCTTTGTTCCAATTGACTGTAAGTCAATCAGAACGTGTAATAGCTTGTCAACATTTTTTTCATTTCTTTGAGATTAGAAAGGTAATTAACTTAAGGGAACGACTTGGGTGCCGTGAAATTGATTTGTTTTTAAGCGTTTCTGAAGTTCCGGAATGATTTCGTGCGTGACACCGCCGCCAGGTAAAATCTCGATGCGGTCGTTTGCCCACTGAATGCGCTCCAACAGCTGCTTTTCATTTTCCAAGGCTGACCCTGTCTTCGCACCTCTTGTTAATAGACGAGTGACTCCTTTTTCAATTAACCACTCTATTGATTCACGCTGCTTACTTGGTTCAATGTGGTCAAAAGCCATATGACAAACAGTCTGACGATGACTCATTTGAGCAATCGCAATGAGCTCTTCCATAATGGGTTTATCTAATTCCTCATCCTTTGTTAAACAGCCAAAAACGAGCCCATCAACACCCGCTTCGACAGCATCTTTTGCATCCAGACGTAACTGCTCTTTTTCTTCATCCGTATAGACAAAATCCCCGCCCCGAGGACGAATCATACACATGACTTCCACACCTCTTTGACTAGCGTAAGCCACTGTTTCTTTTTGGACGGCCACAGAAGGTGTTGTCCCACCTAAATCAAGCCGATCACATAACTCAATCCGGCTAATGCCACATTCAATTGCTTCTGGAATACGATCGAAGTTTTCTGCACAAAATTCTTTTATCATGTGATTTACCTCTTTTCTGTTAACGTGTGTTTACTACTCACAACATACCAGTATCCCATGCCACACACAACTGCTGAGAATAACAAGAAGATAGGGCTATACAAAGGATTAGCGAACAAACCGCCCAGTAAAATAATCAAAGAACCCACTATGCCTAATACAGGAGCTACTCGTCCAAGGAAGACATTTTTGATAACTCCTTGTTTAGCCAATTGAATCACTTTTAAATATAAAATAATATAAGCGACGTAACTGAATACAATCGCAATTTCACTGACATCGCCACCTCGCAGCACATCAAATCGCTGTGTCAAATAATGCATCCCCATCCAAAAGACAGTGATGAGATAAGACGCCACTGCTGAAGTTGGAGACAGTTCCCTTTTATGGTCAATCTTTGTTAACACGCCACTAAAAGGGATCATACCCTTGGAAGCTAATGTGAAAGGCAATCGGATGTAACCTAAGCTAATCCCATTCACCACACCTAAAATAGCGATGAGTACAAAGGTTAATAAAATCCGTTCTCCGCTAGCACCAAAGAGAGAGTACCCTACTTGGTTAATCGCTTGGTCGCCAGCTGATAACACATATTCTGGTCCGACAATGGCGATCATGCCGACGAAAAAGGCTAGGTAAACAGCGAGAACAATGAGTGGTCCCACTGTTAATGCAATCGGCATGTTCTTTTTATGATTCCGAACTTCTTGTGTAATGGTCGTGGACACAATCCATCCATCA
Organism: Alkalibacterium sp. MB6; assembly: GCF_009935905.1. Lineage (GTDB taxonomy): Bacteria > Bacillota > Bacilli > Lactobacillales > Carnobacteriaceae_A > Alkalibacterium. The sequence goes on from NZ_PREX01000010.1 coordinate 48,963, forward strand.
AAAGAGAAAGCGATGGGTGCCAAAGCAGCTAGCCAACCCCATCCTACCTGACTCGTTTCAACCAATTCCACTCCTTGCGGCAAATCAGGTGCTCCTCGAGTCCAAAACAACCCTAATAAAGGAATCCCAATCAAAGGAATTAATTTCACAATGGTCGATACGTTTTGAAAGCGTCCACCGCTTTTATAAGAAAAATAGTTCATTGCGAAAAATAAAGTCATGTAAAAAAAGCCAAGTAGTGTTTGTAATTCGAGTGAGGCTGGTAGTCCGAAAAGGGATAGGGTATAAATACCTGACACCCAACTGACGACAGCCGTTATTGTTGGAAAGTAAACAAATAACTGGAACCAACCAAAGGCACTCGCTGCTCTTGAAGAAACAAATTCTTCATAATAAGACACGACTCCTCCCCGATTAGTTGTGCGACTTGCTAACTGCGACAAGGTAATCGCTCCAAAAATAACACATAAGGCACCAATGACAAAAACCATGATGCCGAGCCATACATTGCCGCCTGTTTCTGCTAATATATCATCTGCTTTGAAAAATATTCCCGAACCGATACAAATACCAACAATCATCGAGATGGCTGTCCCTAGTCCGTAATGCTCTCTTTCTTTCATCTTCACTACCTCTTCAATCCATCATTTTTGTAAAAAGTCTTTCACAACTATAACAAATTCCTTCTTATAAGAGAAGGACCTTGCTTACTTTTGTTCTTAATCGATTCCCTTTTAACTTTTAACATCACGTTTCATTCCTGTGCTATAATAATAAGGATCCCTTTGAGAAAGTAGGTTTAACATGAACACACAGCATACGGAAACGAACTTATCGAGCGACTCTATTTATTACAGACCTCTAGAAAAAAGTGATTACAAATCCGTAGCTGATTTACTGACGACAGTTTGGGGCTTTGATCAAGTCGCATCAAAATGGAATGCCCGACAGATGGCCTACGTTTTCTTACATGATTTGCTACACGTTGCTACCTTCTCTTCAGTAGCCGTTCAAAACGACACGATAGTGGGTATTGTTCTGGGCCGATCTAAGGCGGACAGTCAGCCACCAAAACTCTTCAATCTCAAGAAGCAATTTCACCATTTTTTACTGCTCTTTAATCAAGAAGGAAAAGAAGCGGCGCTGTCCTTTAAACGACAAAAACAAGTCAATGAAGGCTTATATAGTCAAACGAAGCGAGCATTTGAAGGAAAACTTCAGCTGTTGGCTGTCAATCCATCCGCAAGAAAATCAGGAATCGGCACTCACTTATATCATTCGTTCATTGATTACATGAATGAAAAACAAGCAGCTAACTTTTATTTATTTGCAGATAACCGCTTATCTTATGAGTTTTTTGAAAAAAAACAGTTGAAAAGAGAAGCCATCATTACCCGCAAGATGCCCTTTTTCAATCAAACCCTCACCTTTTATTTGTATTCTAAAGATTTACTTTAACCTTAAAAGATGAAAACACGACCAGTCACTTTATCATGACTGATCGTGTTTTTTGTTAATTGTCTCTTTTTCTAGCTTGGAACAATTTGGTGCTCTCACGTTGACCAGACCTTTTTGGACTGAAATAATAAAGTCCAAATGCAACGAAGATTAGAGTAAGCGTTCCTGTTATGGCGAGGAATACCCAAGGGCCGAATTGGTAAATAAGTGGTAAAGAAGCTGACGTGACCAGTCCTCCACCTAGTACAGGTTCAAACAAAATTTGCTTGTACCCAAAACCTTCTAAAGCCGGTGACTGTTGATCCGGGTCTGCCACTTTCATTAATAAAAGACCAGTAGCGGCCATCCCCATGTATTGACCATAGTCCCCGACTCCCCTTTCTAACCAATGGTCCGGCAACATTCTTGGACCTAGATACAGGAATGCAAAGGTTGTCCACGCTGTCCCAGCAATGGCTAATAAAACAAATGGTATCAGATTATCTCCAATGACATCCAATGATAATGTAGCCAGTGCAGAAACGAGAAGAACGTCCAAAGCAAAACCGGAAATTTTATTGACTAAGTTAGGATCGATATAATTATCAATATCTAATAACTCAAACACTTTCTGAATGACCATTCCACCAATCATAGCTAAGGGGAATAAAGGAACAAATGAGAGAACATAAACATCAGTTGGAGGACCCCAAGTGGCTGCTTCCAGCCAAACAAGAGCCTGTTGAATGATGTAACCAATCAATATGGCGCCACCAACCAGTGACAGATGAAAAGCAAGAGGTTCAATCGCTTTTGGCTCTTTTATTTCCTGCTCCATTTCGTAACCGTAAGTGTCAGCGATTGTATCCCGCTCCTCGTCAGTAAGAGCCTTTTCACCTTCTACGTACTTGGCTTCACCCTTACGATGGAAAATATTAATGATGGCAATCCCTGTTATCACTCCCACCAATATACCTACCGTTGCTAACCCAAGCGCCAAATCCGCCCCTTCTGCAAATCCTAATTCATTAAAGGTCGAGGCTAATCCAGCCGCCGTTCCGTGGCCCCCAACGAAAGCAACTTCAATCAATGCTCCCGCCATCGGGTTTGTTCCGAAAAGTGGCGATAATACTAAGAGAGTTAACAGCAAACCTATCGCATATTGGCCAAAGGAGACCGCATAGCCCATAATGATTTGTGGGCCCGAGTTATTCCAGATACGCTTCATTGTTGGCACTTTTTGCCCTAGAAATAAAGCCGCGAATACAATGTTAATAAACATCCCTGGTAATGGCGACCAAGTATCCAATATAAATTCTGGAATTAAGCCATTATAAAAAAAGGATGACTCATTAAGAAACATGGACGTTAACCGACCAAGAACTTGAGGTCCTACTAATAAAGCTAAAAAGCCTGCAATAATAGAACTAGGTAAAAAGAGTCTCTTTAACCATTTTGTTTTAAAACGGGTTATTTTCCCTAAAATTAAAAAGACACCTAAAATAATAAAACTAAAACCTACCATATTTGGTGACATTATAATAGCTCCCTTCAGTATAAATTATGTTTTCAAAAAAAAACATCATTACATAATTATAAAGTAAGGCGAATCATTAGACAAATTAATTACTTTAAATGAAAAACCCGCACAGAATGCATGCGGATTTTTTCATTTAAAAGGTATCATTTACTAACACTTTTTCATTCTCCAGAAGACAAGTTATTACTCTCTATACCATCCGGATTCGTCCGAATATGTGGTCTGACGTATGATGCGGATCCATCACTATTTTCTCTATAATGGCCCCTCACAGAATGGATTCCGGGTTGATATTGATCTGATTGCTGGTATTGAGCCTGTTGGTAATGATAGTACTGCACCGAATTATAGTCATTTATCATACCTTCAATCTGTCTGATGACAAAAGGTAAAACCAGCATGATTAAGAACAGCGGTACGGCAGCCATAATGCTCACTGCTTCTTGCGTTGAATACTCGTGTCGGTATAAGTAATAGAGAATAATATGGAATAATCCTGCAGAAAAGAGGACACGACCAAGTAGCAGGAACAGATCATAGCCGCCGTAATAGTAATAAAATAAATCGTACGTTTGAAAGGATGAATAGATTAGATAAACTATAGAGCTTAACCCTAAAAGCATCGGTCTAAAATGTTTAATTATGTAAGAAATTTTCATGAAAAAGAAAACAATTGCGAGCAAGCCCGCTAACGGAGGGAAAATAAGTGTTACCAAGGAAACAAAAGCCGCCATGACTAACATTCCTGGCATCCGTTTGATAGCAATATAAATGGTCATAACTGCCAAGGTAATGACTACGACTGATAAAGGTAAGACTGAAAGAATACCAAAAATCACAAGTGCAGTGACATGAGCTTTTGACCGGACTTGATTTGCTTCCCAAGTCCTTTCCAAATCAAATACATCATTAGAATAATAATCCACAGTTTTTCCTCCCAATATATATAACTTCTATACCCTCATAATATCATATATTTTGTCCTTCTATAACAAAAAAATCACTTCTTTTAACGAAGTGATTTTTCCCATATTATCTCTAAACTTTTACATGTCTTCTTCCCTGAACGCGGCTCGTTCCTCACGCCCTTTTTTAGTACGCTGGATTTTGAGTTTTGCCAAGTACTCGACGACTTCTTTTGGCTTGCGGATGTCGAATGACTCAATCGGCTCAGGTCCTCTCATCGTTTCCCTCTTGATTTGAAGAAACCCGTCATCGTTAACCACTTCTTTCCAACGAACCAGTCGAATCATACCTTCAGTCAGTTCCAAAGCTGTGATACTAGCTGGGTAAATCCCACAACCTGTATTGAAGTATGGCATGTCATTATCTTTGGGAAACTTAAAGCGGTGAGTGTGCCCGCAAATCAAAGTTCGTCTATGTTGTTCAATCCATTTACTGTAGTTACGTTCAATTTTATGTCTTTTTGATTCGTTTTTAACTGGACTTGAGGGGTTTCTAATACCGAATCGGTGTAGGAAACGCCAGAAAAACTTAACGGATAACATCGTAAAAAACCAAAATTGATCGTTTGGTGCATCTCCTTGGTGCCCATGAAGAACAAATAATTCCTGGCTAGTCGACCGATGCTTTAACACAACGGCTTCTTCAGGCTTTAAACCTCTCATAAAATCATTGTACTCTTCTTCATAAGTATCGTAGGTAACATCAAAGTGCTTTCGTACATAACTAGGGTTATCAAGGTAGATATCATGATTCCCGAATATTTTAATGTAGCGCTTGTCGTCAAAAAACTTTTTTATTACCTCATAGATAGCGATATGGGCGTGTTTGATCGTTCGAATATCAGAATACTCCAACAACTCCTCGCCGTCACCCACTTCAACAAAGGTATAATTATTTTCGTAATATTCATTTAGAGCATGGAGAAACATGTTACGACTTTTCAAAAATTCATCTGAGATACTTCCATCACCACGGTGGGCATCACTCATAAATACAAAACGGGAGTAATCATCAAAATAAACCTTCCTGGCCTTGTCATAAGTTTCGGTCAGCCGTTTATTGGTAAACATTCTTTTAACCTCCTGATTAAAACGGTTTCTAGTATAAGTATACGTTATCCATGCTTTTAAATAAAATATTAGGTCAGCTCTGTAAAAATAAAACGCCCGAACAGCCAGAATAAATCTGGATGGTCGGGCGTTTTAATAGGTTACTTAGTTGAACACCATGAAACGTTTCTCATCTTCCATGTATTCTTTTGGTGCTGGTTCAGCTTCTTTGGAACCGAAGACAAGTTGAGCACGCAATTTCCAGTTACTTGGAATTGACCATTCTTCAGATACACGCTCGTCAATGACTGGGTTGTAATGCTGCAAGTTAGCTCCAATGCCTTTTTCTGCGAACGCATTCCATACGTTAGCTTGTGTTAAGCCAGAAGCTTGATCTGACCAAATAGGGAAGTTATCTGCATACAAAGCAAACTGTTGTTGTAATGAAGAAACGACGTCCGCATCTTCAAAGAACAAGACGGTTCCTTTTGCTGCCGCGAAGCCTTGCAGTTTCTCTTGAGTTGCTGGGAATTGTTCTGCTGGAGTTAGTGGCTCCAAAACGTCTTCAGTCATCTCCCATAATTTTTTATGTGAGTCGTTAAATAGAATGACCACTCTTTGAGTTTGTGAGTTAAAAGACGTGGGACTTTCTTTAACCACTTCTTTAACTAACGATTCAATCTCTTCCTCCGAAAGATCGACGTCTGTTCCTAATGCGTAAATAGAACGACGCTTTTTCAATAAATCAACAAATGACATGTTACATTCTCCTTTTCCATACAAAAAATCGTCACGATTGCTATTATATCACTTATATTAAATAAGTAAATAGACTAAATAGACCTTGCAATTTCTCGTAGGATGTCAAAAGTGTGACGGTTTCGTCATGTCATATGGTGGGAGTGACAAAATACACTGGTTGCAACACGTTTTTTAGTATTGACGAGCAGATTTTCGTTTTAGCCTCAAGCGACATACATTTGGATACAACTTGCTGGCTGATTACAATTTTAACTTGCATCGAAAACGGTTTGGATACCACTTACTGATTGATTCTAAATTTAACTTGTATCAAAAACGATTTGGATACCACTTACTGATTGATTCTAATTTTAACTTGTATCGAAAGCGCCTTTCTAAGGTCATTCATCGATTAAAGCTTTAAAGGGTTTGACTGCATCTGTCATCATCGTTAGGATGCCGTTCAATCCATAAGTTGGTCCTTCTTGGCGAGCAGAATGCAGACGGTCATCAGTATAGGTTGAAACTCGTTCGATTTCGATATGATCCTCTAAAAGCCCGGCTTCAAGCAGAACTGACAAGTTCGCGTCCGTCATGCTCAATAAGAACTTTTCGCCTTTAGGTTCAAAGAAATAATTTCGATTATCGAATGAAGCAAATGCATCGTAAACGTCTTTTCCAACTTCGTAGTTAGCTTGGTCTATCGATGGCCCGACGTAAGCAAGAATGTCTTCTTTTTTACAGTGGAACTCTTCTACCATCCTATCGACGGCTCGCTTTCCTATCTTTTCTACTGTTCCACGCCATCCCGAATGGACACTGGCTAGAACTTTTTGAACCGGATCAAACAAGACAATGGGCGTGCAATCCGCATACTTTATTAAAAGGGCCACGTTTTTTTTGTCTGTTATCAGTCCATCTGTATCCTTGAACGTTTTTCCGTATGCAAAGTCTTCCCCATTCTTTCCGTCCACATAAGCAATATGAGCTGTATGACCTTGTTGACCTGAGTAGATGGCATCTGGAGACACATTCATTTCATTTAGCAATCGGTTAACATCTTCCGTGACGTTATTTCCAACTGTTTGATAGCGAAAATTATAATCTGTACCTGCGACCCGATTGATTAGTCCATGTTTCAACAATAATTCTGAATGCATAATGATTTCCTTTCCTATTCCTCTTCTTCATTCTTCGATTTCTCCAACTCTTCAACGTAGCCGGCCGTTATGACACTAGTCGGTAATGCAATAATCATGACTCCGACTAAATTCGACAACATCGAAAAGATTTGCCCTAGTGTCGAAACTGGGTACAGATTTCCATAAGTCACCGTTGTCACTGAACTGGTTGACCAATACAATGCTTCCATGAAAGTGGAAAAGGTTTCTGGTTCCAAATTAAACACAAGCAGTGCCGCAACGACTATATAGGTTACTGTTAAGCCTAGTACCAAAACCAGGGAATCTTTTTGCTTTCTAACCGTTTGTTTTAATAATATTAAACTTTTGGAATACCGAAAGAGTCTGAAGGTCCGGAAGACTCGAAAAGACCTTACTAAACGAAGCAGTCGGAATAATCTTAACGACTGATTTAATATCGTCAAAGAAGGCAAGATTGCTAAGAGGTCAATGATCGCATAAGGCGTAAACGGATACGTTAGAAAAGCTAAAGCAGGTTCCTTCTTTGGAAATTTTAGGTCAGCCGTGAGAAACCGTAACAGGTAATCCAAAGTAAAGAAAACGACCGCTACCAGTTCAATCGTCAATAAGGTATCCGTCTGTTCGATAACCACTAGTGGGATAATACTAATTAAGGTGAGCACAATATTTAAAACATTATAAACCTTGCTCTTCCAACTTTGGGAGTCCTGTACATCCAAAATGGAATATAGTGTCTTTCTCATATTTTGGTCCTTTCTGAGAATCATTCATTGAACCTATTATATCATAGTCCATTCTGGCTTCATGATAAAAAAAGACCCCTTAATCGGAGTCCCCCTCTTGCGCGATAAATCCCTTAAACCACTCGCTCTGCTCTCTATTGCAAACACGGGCTTCTTCTAAATTCATGTTGCAATGAAAAATATGGGTCATGTGAGTGTCCCCTTTTTCGCCGTATACTTTATATGTTGCTTCTACCTTATGATCCAATAGTGCCTCATACATGGGAAGGGCGTCTTCTCTTAAAAAATCATACTCTGCTGTCATGACAAAGGTTGGAGGGAATGCTGACGTTATATTATCCTTAATAGCTAGATGATCTTCCCACTTTTCCCAGTCTTTACCTAAATAATCTTTCAATAGGACCAAAAGATTTGCATCTGTCTCTTTAAATTCTTCCCTAATGGGTGCCTTCATTTTTTTTGATAAATCATACATCCCGCAATTCAGTGCTAGCGCTCGAATGGCTATGTCTTCAGGCACATCAAAATCAAACAATTTGGCGTAGTCGTCGTTAGAGTATATAGCCGCATACTGGCTAGCCATCTGTGCTCCAGCAGAATCACCGACCAAAAAGACATGATTCAAGTCGATGTGGTAAGTCTGTGCATTTAATGTTAACCACTCCATCACTTGATTCAGTTCATTTAACTGTGTAGGAAATTGTTTATTAGGAGCCAGATGGTAGCTCTCTTTCATTCCATAAACAAAGCCCCCGCCATGGAAATTGACAATGACAGGTAACGGTTCAATCGTCCCTTTTGGGTAATAAACATCTAATCGGTTGAATTTAGATTTCCCAACATATTGAATACCATAGTGAGCATGAATGGTTTCATCTACCTTCAAATCTTTGTCTCGCTGTTTATCGTTTAATGTGGCTAGCGCTTTGAACGCTTTACTTTGTAGTGACATCTGATCCCTCCAATTGTATTAAGTATGCAACTGATACGTCGAATGACTACTTATCACTCACTTATTCTCTACGATAACCGGTATATCCCAAGGAGTGACAATGCCGACTAAGTCTTCTTTGCTTTTGACAGTAGCATTCTTTCCGATGAGTAAGACATAGGCTGTACGTCCTTCTTTAATGCGTTTCGTAAAAATTTCTTCAATCTCAAAGATAGAAGTCTCTTGATTAATGACTTCATAAAAGTCAAGGTCATCTTCAACAGCTAATACGTCTTTTAAAGTTGTTTGTTGAATCGATGTGATGTCTTTATCCATTGATTCAGCTAAATAGTTCGTAATTCCTATAGATGATATGATACCTACTAATTTATTTCCATTAAAAACCGGGAATTGTGTATAATGCTTTTTTCGTATAACAGATAAGACGTCCTTCAATGTATCGGTTTCTTGGAAGGTTCTGACTTTTTTCAAAAAGAGGTCTTTTACTTTTTTATTGTGTTTTATTTTTTGAGTGATGGCTTTCATTTCTTCAATTAAAGCATCACTTGGTAAGGCGACCGCTTCATCGTTCATTGTATGATGAGTCAGTAAATTTCTCAGCTCACGGTAAAAATCAATTTTGTCATAATATGTTTCTATCACTTTGTCTTTTTGTTTAGCAGCCGTACCCATGAGTTCACCAAAATGAGTATCTGGCTCTTTGTTTACTTTTTTAGCAATGACGTCATGCAGCTCATTAAAGGCATGTAAAAATTCTTGAAAGTTGTTATCCATTAGTAATCGGTCTCCTTAGTGATTGTCATTTGAGTTTACATTTTTCATCAATCCTTATTACTTTTCATTATAACAATAATTTTTTCTAGTAAAACAAATCAGCTTTTATTTTAATTTTCACAATTGTGGACTTCGTTCAATGAGGTCTCTATTTGACGATCTTAAGGTTGTTTTCCTGAGGACTTCGTCGAATGCGTTCCTGATTATAAGAAGTCGTCATCTATTTCCACCTGACTTCGTCCAATTAAGTCTAGTGAAAAGCCATTCCCGGATGAATTAGGAATGGCTTTTTCGGCTTTTTATCGATTAATGATTGATTTCGCATGATTAACGAAAACTTTCTTCGTCTTTCTAACTGCTTCAATGCGTTCTTCTGCTAATTTATCAGCTGCTTGGTAGGTTGGAATATTATCTCGCTCAGCGATGTCGAACACTTTTTCAATCTGGTTATAAATATTTTCTACCGATTTCTTAGCACGCTCTGCATTGTATCCACCATTAAATTCGTCTGCAACTTGAATCACTCCACCCGAGTTAATAATGTAATCTGGTGCATAAACAAGTCCCATTTCTTCTAATTGGTCACCGTGACGAGCTTCTTCTAACTGGTTATTTGCTGCTCCCGCAATCACTTTTATACCCGCTGCTTCCATTTGACGAAGGCTCTCATCATGAATGGTAGCGCCTAGTGCACATGGTGCATAGATATCAGCTTTTACTGAAAACAAATCGTTTGAATCAACGATGTCACAGCCCAGTTCCCTTGCACGTTCTCTTGGTCCATTAAATAAGTCGGCCGCAATAACAACGGCTCCTTCGGCGAGAGCTTTTTCAGCTAGAATGTAACCCACTTTACCGACACCTTCTATCAGAATCGTCCGACCTTCTAAAGAGGCTGTTCCAAAGGCTTTTTTCGCTGCAGCCTTCATTCCCATATAAACACCGTGAGCAGTTGATGGGGACGGATTACCAGAGGTTCCTGGTTTTAAGCTAGTCCCAGCAACATAATTGGTTTCTTGATACACATAATCCATTTGAACTTCACCTGTTCCAACGTCGGCAGCTGTAATGTATCGCCCGTTTAACCCTTCTACAAAACGCCCAAATGCTCTGAACAAGGCTTCTTCATTTACACGGTTATTCGGATCTTTTAAAATAACTGTTTTTGCTCCACCTATAGGCAGACCACTGGCCGCATTTTTATAAGTCATTCCTCGTGCCAGCCTCATCGCATCTTTTACTGCATCTTCTTCTTTTTCATATGTCCAGTAACGCGTGCCACCAAGGCCTGGGCCTAGTGTTGTATCATGGATACACGTGATCGCTCTCAAACCTGTTTCTTTGTCATTCATAAAAACGATTTGCTCATAATCGTATTCGCCTAGGGCTTTGAATAGCTCCATTCAGTAACTTCCTTTCTTGTTTGAAGTAATTTAAGTGAACGCTGAATTAATATAATGCCGATTCGTCCACAAAACGTGCTAAATTCTCTTTAACCTCTTTCAAAAAGCGTCCAGCCTGCAAGCCGTCAATGATGCGGTGGTCAATAGACAAACATAAGTTAACCATATCAGCCACTTTAAACCCGCCGTCTTCAGTCGGAACAAAGCGTTTGTTAATACTTTCTACTTGTAAAATAGCCGCCTGCGGGTGATTAATAATACCCATTGATTGGATGGAGCCAAAGCTTCCCGTATTATTTACCGTAATGGTCCCGCCTTTGATGTGCTTGCTTTCTAATTTGCCGCTTCTAGCTAGCTGAGCCAGGTGGTTAATTTCTTTACTCAATCCACTAATGGAATAATTATCTGCTCCGTGAATAACCGGAACAAATAAATGGTCATCGGTTGCGACCGCAATAGAAACATTAATGTCTTTGTGGTACACAATGTTGCCGTTATCCCAAGACGTATTCATGATTGGGTGTTTTTTAATCGCTTGAACCACTGCTTTGACAAAGAATGGGAAGTAAGACAAGCTGACGCCTTCTTTTGCTTTAAAGCCGTCTTTCAATTCATTTCTTAACTTCACTATAGTCGAGACATCTGCTTCAACAGTTAGCCAAGCATGTGGGATTTCTGTCGTGCTTTGGACCATCTTTTTAGCAATGGCCCGTCTAATGCCGTCTGCTGCTACCACTTCTGTTTCACCCATAGTGGAGGCTGGTGACGGTTTGGAAGCGTCTTTACTGATTGGTTCTGGAGTTGGTTCAGTTTGCACTGGAGAAGGCGTGGCTTCGGCTTTTTGTGCACTGATGTCAACGTTTTGCACATCTTTTCTCGTGATGCGTCCGTGTTTGCCAGTGCCTTTGACCTGATTCAAGTCGATGCCTCTTTCTTGAGCAATGCGAACGACTGCTGGTGAATACCGTGCTTTTTGACTGTCGTCCGTTAATGAACGTTCAGTTGTTGGGGTGTTACCTGGACTAGTATCCAGCTCTACCGTGCCTTTTTCAGCTTCTTTGTCGATTTCTTCATTGATGTGCTGCATAAATTCTTCTGTTCGTTCGCCTTCATTTGTATTCACTTGATTGGAGGCCTCTTCAGTCACTTCTTGATTACCGACTGTTGCTTCTTCGGTCCCATCGGTTTCAATGGTCATCATAGGGGTTCCTATGTCGACATCCGTATCAACATCGATTAAAATGTCTTTAACCGTTCCTGAAAAATTAGAAGGGATTTCGGTCGTCACTTTGTCCGACACAGCTTCCGCTATAGGGTCGTATTTATTGACATAATCGCCTTCTTTAACTAGCCATACCGCAATGGATGCTTCGGTTACACTTTCGCCTAAATGGGGCATGGATATCGTTTCAATGGCCATTCAATCGCCCTCCTTTTAAAATTCCGCCAATTCACGCATAGCGTTCAACACTTTTTCTTCATCGACTAAAAATTCTCTTTCCAAAGATATGGCATAAGGCATACTTGGCGAATCGGGACCTGCCAAGCGTTTGATTGGTGAGTCTAAATAGAACAATGCTTCTTCTGCAATAATTGCTGCAATTTCACTCATAATGCTGCCTTCTTTGTTGTCTTCTGTAACTAGTAAGACTTTACCCGTTTTCTTAGCCGCTTCAACCAAGGTTTCTTTATCTAATGGGTACAAAGACCTCACGTCCACTACCTCGGCTTCAATGCCTTCTTTGCTTAATTGTTCAGCGGCTTTCAATGCGTGGTTTAAAACCATTCCGTAGCCAATGACTGTGATATCGTCTCCTTGGCGAACGACATTGGCCTTATCTAAAGGCACCACGTAATCCTCTTCTGGGACATCGGCTTTGAGTAAACGGTAGAGGCGTTTGTGTTCGTAAAATAAGACAGGATCGTCCGAACGAATTGCCGCTTTAATTAACCCTTTGGCATCATAAGGCGAAGAAGGCGTCACAATACGCAGACCAGGTTGTCCAAACAATATTTTTTCTGTGGATTGAGAGTGGTATAAGCCTCCTCTTACACCGCCACCGTAAGGCGTTCGGTAAACGATAGGTGCTGTCCAATCACCTTTTGTCCGGTAACGCATGCGCGAGGCTTCTGAAATGAGTTGGTTCACAGCAGGTAAAATGTAGTCGGCAAACTGAAATTCGCCTATGGCTCTGTACCCAACCACACCTAAACCAACAGCTAAGCCACCGATTTGACCTTCAGTTAGCGGAGTATTAAAGCAGCGGTCGTCCCCAAATTTTTCAGCTAATCCTTTTGTTACTCCGAATACGCCGCCTTTCACTCCTCCCACGTCTTCTCCAAATATCACGACTTTTTCGTCGCGGGTCATTTCTTCTTCGATGCCTTTATTAATGGCTTCTAAATATGTCATCATCGTCATTTAAGTCATTCATCCTTCCCTGTGCCTTAGTCTGCATACACTTGATCTGAAATGGTATCAGCTGTTGGATCAGGCATCGCTTCTGCTTCATCGGTTGCTTTGTTGATTTCTGCTTTCAGTTCCTTGTCGATGGCAGTCATCTCATCTCTAGTTAAATACCCTTCTTCAATGAGTTGTTTTTCAAATAGCAACAAACCATCTTTTTGCTTCATGTCTTCTAATTCTTCTTTAGACCGGTAAATGGTATGGTCGTCATCGGCTGAGTGAGAGGTCAGACGTGACACCATCAGTTCGACTAATGCTGGACCTTTTCCATTCCTTGCATCGTCTACCACTTTTTTAAAGGTTAAATAAGTTTCAGTAAAGTCATTTCCGTCTACTCGGTGACCTGGGAAACCATAGGCTGGACCACGTTCTGCCATTGTTTCATTAGCGTATTGCTCTTTAATACCAACTGATATGGCATACCCGTTATTTTCAACGACAAAAATGAGAGGAAGTTTTTTCACTCCAGCAAAGTTCATGGCTTCTTGCACTTCACCTTGGTTGGCTGATCCTTCGCCTGTCGTCGTCAAGGTCACATAATCTTTTTTGCCCAGTTGAGCACCATAAGCCACTCCTGTTGCCAAAGGAAACTGCGTGCTGACCGTTGAGGAGTGCGAGACGATATTGTGTTCTTTCGATCCATAATGGTTCGGCATTTGGCGGCCATGAGAAGAGGGGTCATCTTCTTTTGCCAAAGAACCCATTAAGATGTCCTTAGACGTCATTCCCCACACCAAACACGCGGTCATGTCCCGGTAATAAGGGAGAAAATAATCTTTTTCAGGTTCAAATGCCAGTGCCTTAGCCACTTGACCTACCTCATGTCCTTGTCCAGAAATATTAAAGGACGTTTTTCCAATACGCGTCAATTGCCATAGTCGTTCATCTAGTCGACGTCCTCTTAAGACATGTTTATACGCTTCAATAATCTGTTCCTTATTTAAACCCGATTCCTTAAGTTGTTTCACTCTGCTCACTCACTTTCTCGTCTTTATTTGTGAATCGCCATGTTTTCTGTATCCAGTGCTGCTTCTTGAATCGCTTCTGATAGTGTAGGATGCGGGTGAATCGCTTCTCCTAATTCAAGTGGGGTGGCATCGAGGTATATGGCTGTGCTGACTTCTGAAATTAAATCCGTTGCGTGCGGTCCAATAATCGATACACCAAGTAAGTCCTCTGTGTCTTTGTCTTTAATCACTTCAACGAAGCCATCTCCGCCTCCATGGATCAGTGCTTTTCCATTTGAAGCGAAAGAGAACGTTCCTGTGGTAACGTTTTTGCCTTTTGGAAGGGTTTCTTTTGTATAACCCACACTAGCGACTTCTGGCGAGGTGTAAATACATCTGGGTACATTAACATAATTCAGTGTGTCGCTTGAGTCATGAATTATGTGATCCACTGCCAATTCGCCTTCTTTCATCGCGACGTGAGCCAACTGCAAGGTGTCTATACAGTCTCCAATCGCATAAATATGACCTTCCGTTGTTTGATAATGCTCGTTGACATGAATTCCTTTTGCACTGTATTTAACCGATGTGTTTTGCAGACCTAAGCCTTCTACATTCGGTTTGCGCCCAATGGCGACCATGACTTTATCAACGGTTACAGGATTATTTTGGCCTTTAATGTTAAGGTCGACTCCATTATCTTGAACCGTTGCGCCTTCAACGATTTGCTTTAATTCTATTTTAATACCGCGTTTGTTGAGTTGCTTTTTCAGTTCTTTTGATATGCGTTGGCTTTCGTTCGCAACCAAACGGTCTAAGGCTTCGTAAATCGTGACCTCTACCCCGAGGCTATTTAATAAAGAGGCCCACTCCACACCAATAACGCCGCCTCCAATAATGGCGATCGTTTTTGGCAAGTCTTCCAGGGTTAACATTCCGTCAGATGACAAGATATGCGTCTCGTCCAGTGGTAAATGAGCCAGACTATGCGGACTTGATCCTGTCGCAATGATGAGCTTTTTAGGAACAAAAATGTCTTCTTCCTTACCTTCTTCATTATACGTAACGGCAACAGCGCCTGATACAGGAGAGAATATAGAGGGTCCTAAAACAGCCCCTTTTCCTTCGATGAGTCTGATTTTGTTCTTTTTAACTAAGCCTTGAACACCTTGGTGAAGCTGGTCGACAATCGCTTGTTGTCTCTCTTTTATTTTTTTGTAATTAATTGTGACGTCACCCGATAGTTCCAGTCCGAATGTGTCAGCTTCTTTTAATGTATCCATAACTTCGGCACTTCTCAGTAACGCTTTTGTCGGGATACACCCGCGGTGAAGGCACGTGCCACCGAGTTTGTCTTTTTCAACTAAGGTGACGTCCATGCCTTGTTGGGCGGCGCGGATCGCTGCCACGTATCCTCCGGTTCCTCCGCCTAATATGAGTACATCTGTTTCAATAGCCATCGTATCCCTCACTTATTCGTTTTCTATTAAACCTCGTTGTATCGCTTAGCTTGTTCTTCTCCATTTAATACACGCATCACGCCTTCATATAAGGCTTCCATTTCTCTTTCACCAGGGTAAACAGCTACCGGAGCAATCCAGTCACTATAAGACTGAATCTCTTTTACCAAGTAAGTAGAATGTGCCGCCCCACCAGTTAAAATAATGGAATCTACCTGACCTTTCAAAACAGCAGCCATTTCTCCTACGGCTTTACCGATTTGATAGCTCATGGCTTTTAAATAAAGTTCAGCTTCTCTGTCTCCATCTTCGATTCGTTTAACAATTTGTCTGATATCAATTTCGTTTAAGTAAGAAGCTAAGCCACCTTTTCCAGCAAGTAACGTTTTGACTTGTTTTAAAGAGAGATTTTCTTCTACTAGTTTTTTGGCAAAATCATATAAGGGTAACTGACCGGTTCTCTCTGGAGTAAACGGTCCTTCTCCGTCTAGTCCATTAACGACATCGACCATTTTCCCTTTACGGTGAGCACCGATACTCGTCCCGCCACCTAAATGCACAACGATAACGTTGCTTTCTTCATACTGCTTATTGGCCTCGTTCAGGAGTCTTCTTGCGACTGCTTTTTGATTCAATGCATGACTGACACTGCGCCTGTGAATCCCTTTTAAACCAGAAATTTTTGCGATGGCTTCCATTTCATCCACCACCACCGGGTCAACAATGTAGGCTTGAACACCAGCCGAGTCCGCGATTTCTTTTGCAATGATGGCACCTAAATTCGACGCATGGGTATTGTATTTTTCCTCTCTTAAATCAGTCAGCATTTCTTCTTCGACTAAATAAGTGCCGCCGGGAATGGGTTTTAACAAGCCGCCCCTCCCGACGACTGCCAACAAATCTGTCGGAGCATAGTCATGTTCAGCCATAAAGTTTAACGTCAATTCTGTTCGAAAATCTTTTTGATCAATGATGCGATCGAATGGTGCTAATTCTTTTATTGAATGCCGAATGGTATCAACGGCCACTAAGTTTGTTTCATCAAAAAGAGCCACTTTTGTTGAGGTGGAACCTGGATTAACAACTAATATAATATCTTTCATTAGAACCTCCAACTAAATAAGTATGCATTTTCGATTATTTTTTTAATTGCATCAAGGCAAACTCCAGCCCATAAAGCTTACTTTTCACTTGATCACTTCTTGAGGTCAAGACAATTGGAACCTTTGCTCCAACAATACTCCCGCCCATTCTCGCTCCGCCGAACAAGACAAAGGATTTATATAAGACGTTTCCCGCATCGATACCAGGGACAACGAGTATATCCGCATCGCCTTGAATCGGTCCTTCAAATCGTTTGCTTTTAACAGCTTCTTTTGATAAAGATAAATCTAGTGATAACGGGCCATAAACCGTTGCGTTAGAATTAGTTGAAAAGCGCTCCGTTAACTCATTTGCCATGACTGATGACGACATTTTTGGATTAAGATTTTCAGCTGCGCTTAACAATGCGACTTTGGGCTTCGTTAATCCGATTCTCTTGCTCGTTTCAATGGCATTTTCAATAATGACTTCCAGCTGGTCAATGGTTGGTGCAATGTTCATTCCGGAGTCTGTCAGTAATATAGGCCGCTTGAGTTGCGGCAAGTCGACAAGCACGACATGTGAAAGCAAGTCTTGGTTTCTCAAACCGTGTTCTTTTTTTAAAACTTCTTTAAGTAGAGCGTGGGTTTGCACACCGCCTTTGAGTAGGATATCTGCTTTACCGTCAGCTACACATTTAACCGTTTGGTAAACCATATCTCCTTCATTTTCACATGGGGTGTACTCCCAAAGTCCTTCTGTATCTATATTAGGGTCCACATCAAACACTTTAAACGTCAGGTCTTCATTGCCTTCTACCCGACTGTGACGGACTAGCTCTAAAATGTCTGATCTAGATCCACCTGCAACAGCAACTGTTGGCATGGCTCGTCCTCCTCTATTCATTTGTAAGCGTTTAACTTAAGTTTAACTTATATGATACTAATATCCAACTGTTTGATTATGAGAATTTTATCACTTATAAAGCGTGAATGCTTTGGATATGTTTATTCATTCTCTTTTAGTTAGCTTAACAAAAGAAAAACTCCCGACAAAGTATCCTACCTTAATCGGGAGCTGGCATTCATTTAAATTAGTTGGTTTCTAACGCATTCTACTTTGAGCAGTGGCTTTGATTTCTTCCAATTTTTGTATAGGACAGCCATTTTCATCGTAAATGAATTCTCGTACTTTTTTACTGTCGGCCATCGTTAATACGAGCCGATCACGGTAAGGTTCAGCTAATTCGTCAAACAGAAAGGCTTCGTCATGGAGCTGGTATTTTGAACGCAGAGCTTCTATTTCTCCTGGCTTTTTCAGTGTATAACTGCGACTGGGAAGGGGGCTATCTGTTTTTTGTTTTTCAATACGGTAAACATAGTCATCGCCGTTGTAAATGATTTCCAATGCACCTGAATTGGTTCTGCGGTATTCGACGTCAGAATAATCTCCCTTATGGAGTTCCCACCAGGCTTCAATACCTTTAATCGCTTCTTCCTCGGTTTTATAGCTACCATGTTCCTTCTTCTGCTTTGTCAAACGATTTTGCCAATAGTTGGTGTACACTGTTTGCTTCATTTACATCACTCCTTCTTCTTTAGCTTAGTCCTAGTGTACCTAATATGAGTGAAGAATGAAATGGAATCGAACACAATTTTAACTTTGTAAGGTAACTGTAAACTAGCGTCATGGTTATTTTTTAAATCGATTGACTAGTTGCATAACCATTAAAAATATTAATGAGCCTGTAAATAGCCAGAAGCCTGCATCCTGGAGCGTTTTTCCGATAGTCGAAGCTGATTCTCCATCATTTGACCATAGAATAAACCCGGATACTATGAGTACTAGACTGACTCCCAAAACTATAAGCATCGCTTTTGTTAATTTATCTTTCATCTCTCGCACCTTCAATTCCTCAATCTGTTTCTTTATCTTATCATATGTTGGTCGCCGGTGTTAGGCCCTCTTTAAAAGATGCTTTGACTCGGAGAAGCCGTTCATGTGACAAGTTCGTTTGGAATTTTCGTTTTAACTTGTATCAATACGGGTTTGGTCACAAGTTCGTTTGCTTTTTTCGTTTTAAGTTGTCTCAATACGGGTGGGGCGACCCAAATAAGTTAGAGTTTTTCATTTTAACTTGTTACAAAAAAAAGACCAGTCTTTTTAGAGCATACACTCTACAAAAAGACTGGTCTATTTACAATTAATTATCCACGAACAGATTTTAGGCCTTTAGACCAGTTAACTGTTGTTTCGATTACTGCTTGAATTGTTGCATTGTGTACTTCTGCTGGACGGAAGCTGCTCATTTCTTCAAAGTCAGTGAAGAGGCTGAATGCGCCGAATGGTCCGACTGTTGCAACGTTTGTGTTAGATAAAATTGTACGCAAGTTTAGTGTTGCAGCAACGCCTAAAGTAGAACCATATCCAACAATTCCTGCTGCTTTGTTTGACCACTCTGCTCCAAGGTAGTCAATCGCGTTTTTAAGTGCTGGTGAAATAGCTTTGTTGTATTCTGGTGTGACAAAGATGAAGCCGTCTAAGCCATCAATTGTTTCAGACCAACGATTGTTTTCATCTAGACTATATTCTTTGTTAGCCATTGCTGGGGGCATCATTTCGTTAAACATTGGCAGATCGAAATCTTTAATATCAACGATTTCAAATTCTGCGTCTGCCACGTTCATGCTTTGAGCTTTTTGTAAAACATACTCTGCTACCTGAGAGTTGATTCGTGCGTCACGTGTGCTTCCTGTTATAATACCGATTTTTACCATTGTTTCGTTCCCCCTGATTTGTAATTATGTCTATTCGCTAACTTTTAGTAAGCTGACTACATTTATTATTGTATATCAGGTTGACTATAAATGAAACCAACAGTATAGTAAAAGTGTTACTTAAACAACAGATTTATGAAACTGTCTATTATCTATTAATGAAAAGGAGTTTGTCATGGAACAAGTAAAAACTGATCCCCGCGTCTTAAGAACTCGAAAAATGATTATTGATTCCTTCATTGCTTTATCAAATAAACAACCTTTTCATGACATCAGTGTTAAGGATATAACTGAAGAAGCCATGATCAATCGAGCGACTTTTTATAATCATTTTTTAGATAAGTACGATTTGCTTGAACAAGTCGTTGCTGAAACACTATCTTTAAATTTAAATTGCTCCAGTAAAAGTCATAGCTTGAGTATCGAAGCGACGATTAAACAAGTCTTTTTATCACTGGTTGCTTTTTTCCAATCTTCCGAAAAACAATGCTCTAGCCAGGAAGAAATCGAAACAGTCGATTCGATTATTGAGATTGAATTAAGCCGCATCTTCCAAAAAGCCCTTGTCGAAGAAGGGATTTCAGCAAAAGATAATCTTCTTCCGCGTCTAGCTTCCTTGTTGACTCATTCTGTATTGGGTATGAGTATGGATTACAAGAGCATGCCTACTGAGGAAGCACCTGAAGATTACATCGACGAGTTAATGCCTTTTATTCTTAACGGATTATCTATCTAACGGAGACGCGATAGCTTGAATCACTTCTCCTCTCTACTATACCTATTTGAGTAGTGTCCTTTCCCTAGATATTAATTTAACGATTCATAAAAAAGAGTCAGCCGAGGCTGACTCTTTCTCTAATTAATTGTATTCTTTTTCAAACATTTTGGTGCTTCTAACGGTATCGACGTGGCGAACTTGGCTCTCGATGCTGCCTCTTTCGCTTTCCAAAAATGGCGGCAGAGATAGTTTCTCACCTAATGTTTCATAAGGTTCATCTTCCATAAATCCTGGTCCATCTGTTGCCAACTCAATGAGTATCCCTGGCGTGATTCTTCCATATAATGACTGGAAGTAAAAACGCTCAACGAATCCAGAGTTAGCTAGATTGAATGTTTGATAGCGTTGAGTCCAGTTATCTAAATCTTGCTTATCGTCCACTCGGAAGGCAACGTGGTGAACTGTACCGAATCCTTGTTTATGAGGAGGCAATACTGTGTTGTACTCCACAATCACTTGGGCACCATTTCCACCTTCTCCCATTTCAAAGAGATGAACGTCCCCTTCACTATCAATTTCATTAAACTCATACACTTGCTCTAGAACCGCTTTAATATACTCAAAGTTACTGTAAGTGAACACGATCGGTCCTAAACCGGTAATGGCGTACTCTAGCGGAATCGGTCCGTCTTTCCAAGGTGTGCCCGATTCTACTCCTGTATTATGTTCATCAGAAACCAGTTGATATTGCTGATTATCGAAGTCAACAAAAGGTAAGACTTTTTTCCCGAACTGTTCTTTGATTCCTGAGTGCTTTACGTTTAAACGATCAAATCGTTTGACCCAATAGTCTAAAGCTTCGTCAGATGGGATACGGAATGAGGTTCTGGAGATTTCGTCATTACCGTGTTGCCCTTTTTGAATACCTGGAAAATCGAAGAACGTCATGTCGGTCCCCGCACTTCCTTTATCATCTGCAAAGAATAAATGATAGGTTTGAATATCATCTTGGTTGACTGTCTTCTTGACCAATCTCATTCCTAATGTATAAGTGAAAAACTCATAATTCTTTTCAGCACTGCTTGTAATAGCTGTGACGTGGTGTATGCCTTTTAATTGTTTCATTATATAGTCCCCCTAAAAATGTGATTAAGTCGCCATTGTTTCGAATTCGAGATAATTGTATCGTTTTACTTACTTTATGTCAAGTGTTAAGTTTTTGTTTTAGTTTTTCCATTGTTAGGTAGAACTGGTGCAAAATTCCTTAGATTACATCATCCTCACTGATTAAGGTGTTTATCCAGTCATTTTTGCTAAAAGCGGGTTAATTATTTATATTTATTAACTAGTGAGCATATTAATGTACATCGCTTTTTTACTATTGGTAGGTTATATTTATACTAAACACTTGGAGGAGATAGTATGGCACAACATCCGAATGAACGCAATGATAGAGATCCAGTTGACAACAGAGGCGATAGACGAGACGATAGAGGTGGCCTAGGGGTATTAGGCGGCGTCATTATTGGCTTATTGATAGTTGGATTGGTTATTTTTGCCGTGTGGTTCTTTTTCTTTAATGATACAACGGATACGTTAGACAATGAACCAAATGAAGAAACCATTATTGATGAAGGTGACGATGTTGACGTAAATATAGAGGAAGGTGATGAGGATGCTGGAGATACTGATACCAATGGCGATTCTGGCGACACTGATACCGATACTGACGAAGAAACCGATACCGATACCGATACGGATTCGGACGACGGAGCGTAATCATGACAACCGTTAATATTTAAATGAAATGTATAAATAAGGAAGCTACTGGATTGACTCCATTAGCTTCCTTTTTTTGCTTGCTATTAATGTCTAAAGTGGCGGATTCCCGTTTTAACCATTGCCAGGTTATAAGCATTGCATACGGCTACCGAGTCTTTATCTCGAATGGAGCCACCCGGTTGTATAATCGCTGTTATACCAAAGGTTTGAGCCAGTTTAACGGTGTCGTCCATCGGTAAAAAGGCATCACTTGCCATAACGAATACGTCGGAATGTTTCTCTTTATTCTGTTTCGCTTGCTTCAAGGCAATCTCCGCAGCCCCTACCCTATTCATTTGACCTGCCCCAATGCAAAAGGTCATATAGTCATTACCTACGACAATGGCGTTACTTTTGACATGTTTGGCAATAGTCATTAAAAAGGCCATCGCCTTCAATTCTTTGGTCATGGGTTTACGATCAGTCATGGCTTCCCGTTCTCTTCCATTTGCTCAATAAATGCGGGGTAGTCTTTTGGATCGGTGACAACAGACACTCGGTTAAAATTCTTGGCCGCACTTCTTAACATAGCTGGTCCACCAATATCAATTTGCTCAATTGCTTCGTTTAATGAGACATTTTTCTAGCTAGTGTTTCTTTAAAAGGGTAAAGGTTGACGATAAGAACATCTATAGCGTTGATCCCTATTTCAGCCATCTGTTTTAAATGGGTGTCATTTTCTACTTTTGAAAGGAGGCCCCCGTGGACTTTTGGATGCAAGGTTTTCACTCGCCCATCCATCATTTCTGGAAAGCCTGTGTACGATTCAATGGTGGTCACAGGAAACTTGAACTGTTTTAAATAATCATAGGTTCCGCCAGTCGACAGCAAGGTGAATCCTCTATCTACTATGGTTTTCGCAACTTTTTCTAGATTTGTTTTATCAGATACACTAAGTAAGGCATACCGTTTTTTAGTCATGTGTTTCTCCTTCACTGTTTTCTATAGTAGTAGTTTTTCAGAAAATAGCGTCGTCGTTTCACTTTCTTTCCTTTTGACTCACCGTTTTACATTTGCCATAATAGGAAGTAGGAATCGCGAGTAGAGAAAGAGGTCCGTTGACATGAGTAAAGTGAAGAAAACGAATGTGATGCGCTTGTTGGAACAGCAAGGCATTGCCTACGAGGAACACCATTATTTTGGAGAAAATGTGGATACGGGCGTGGATATTGCAGAGAAGATGGGAAACGATCCTGATCAGCAATTTAAGACGCTCGTCACTGTGGGTAGATCTGGCGCTCATTATGTCTACGTGATTCCAGTAAATACGGCACTTGATTTGAAAAAGGCCGCTCGTGCGGTTAGTGAAAAGAGTATCGCCATGATTAAAGAAAAAGAATTGTTGCCTTTGACAGGGTACGTTCACGGTGGCTGTTCCCCTATCGGTATGAAATCTGATTTTAAGACAGTTGTTAACGAAACAGCAGAACTGTATGACACCATTATTTTTAGTGCTGGCAAAGTAGGCGTGTCAGTTGAGATGAATGCATACGAGTTGGAAAAATTCATAGACATCGATTTTGCAGATGTTGTTAAAGAAAAATAAAAGTAGTCGGGGCTGGGAATAAACTCAGTCTCAATATTAAAAACCACCCATTTATTTTTGGAAAATAAATGGGTGGTTTTAGTCTTTATATAGAGAAATAACTAGCCCGATACCTTGTAATTGAAGTACGACCAACAACTAAGGAGGGGCTCGTTATGTACCAAATTTATACCACAATGGAGACCGCTTTAACACTATAATTAGATTTTACTATCCCAAATGATCATGAGGTACGATTAATTGGTCGCTTCGTTGATTCCATTCCTACAGAAATCCTTCTGGAAGATACTTCTCATACAGGACGTCCTGCTTTTCATCCCGCAATGTTATTAAAAATGTGTCTTTTCGCTTATACTCGCTCGACTTTTTCAGGTCGAAAATTGGAACAGATGAATGAAGAGTTCATTCCTATGAAATGGTTAACGGGTGATACATCCGTTATTTACAGAACAATTATCACTTTCCGTTCGAGTGAGCATGCGTCAAATCTGATTAGATATTCTTTTATTCTTTTTACGACATTATTAAGTGGTAATGGATTAATCCAAAAGGATGCATTGTATATTGATGGCACGAAGCTACAAGCCGATGCGAATATCTACAGTTTCACTTGGAAGAAAGCCATTGATCGATACGAAGCGAATCTCGTGAAAAAAATGGCTGAAATGTATGAAGAACTGCTTCAATCCAATGTGATTATTGCTTTATCTGAAGAGGAACTAGAAGGTTTACAAGACATTGAAAAGATGATTGAAAGCTTAGATGAAGCCCTTCAAGAAGTTGAAGTAGCGATTGAAGAAGAAAAAGTCGTCCCTAAGGGTGGTTCGAAACACAAGCGACGTCGTCGCACACTCAAGAAACACCGAAGTAAATGTTCAAACGATTTATTACCGCGTAAACAAAAATATGAAGAAGCCCAAGAGCTATTTGACGGAAGAAATAGCTTTTCTAAAACGGATACTGATGCCACATTTATGTGTATGAAAGAAGATCCGACGAAAAATCGAGAATTAAAACCTGGCTATAACGTTCAAGTTGCTTCTAATAATCAGTACGTCATTGACTTTGATATCTTTCCAAACCCAAAAGATACTCGAACGTTAATCCCATTTTTAGAGTCTATCCAAACCCTAGATTTATTTAAGTATATTGTCGCTGATGCAGGTTACGGGAGCGAAGAGAATTATGAGGCAGTGATAGATGATTTTGAAAAAGTCCCATTGATTCCATACGGAATGTACTATAAAGAACAAAGTAAAAAATACAGAAATAATCCGAAGCACCGTGATAACTGGACATATAACGAAACGGAAGATTCATACACTGATTTAGACGGTGTGCGTTTTAGTTTTTCACATTACAGTACTCGAAATGATAAGAAGGATTATCAAAGACAATTTAAAGTTTATAAAGCAGATACGGAACAAATGGACGATCAATTAAACCAGCTAGCTAAAACGCCCAAGGGTAATCAACGCCAGACGGCGGTTAACAATAATTGGGAGTACTTTAAACATAAAGCTAAAGAAAACCTCGAAAGCGAAACTAGAAAAGACATCTATGCCCAACGTAAGATTGATGTGGAGACTGTTTTTGGTCGGATGAAGGGTGTATTTGGCATGCGCAGAGTGCATGTGAGAGGAAAACAAGCCGTACATAATGACATAGGAATCATGCTCATGAGCATGATTTTAACTAAATTAGCCATCAAGGCAAGAAGAAAAGCGAGAGCTTTTCAGAATAAATTTACACAGAACAAAAATCACTATGAAACAATCAGAAAACTGATCGTTATCATAGCGATTTATTTATTTAGGGCTAGTTATTTCCCAGCTCCTTTTTTTTATCGACATTTATTACATAAGCTATTTTGAAAAACAATAAAGGACATAAGGAAAGCTTGCTACGCAAGCTTTTAAGTACATTTTATAAAAATCAAACCCGTTGATAAGCAACATTTGCGACAGAAAAAGATGACAATAAGCGTTTTAACCGTCATTATCACTAAAGGTGAAAGGCAATTTAAGGCTCACTTCGCTCGTGTAGGGATTGCCCTACATACCTCAGAGCAAAAAAACATGTAAAAATTATTTTTTTATTTATGTTTCTTTATGTCGACAAATAGTATACAATCGGCATGAAGGCGCTTTAAAAAGTTGGGAGGAAACAGGTGAAAAAAAAACAATTGAAATAGATGTGTGCTATAACGATTACTTTATTGAGGTGTACACTGTTGACCCTGGAGAAATGAAACAAATAATGCCAGATTTGTTAGATGATCAAAAGAAAAGCTTTGAACTTGGGGATAAAATCTTTTTCAAAAAAGATTTAAACTCAGTATCTATAGCGGATCATGGTCTCGGATTTATGTTTATGGACGTTAAGGACTAAAAATTAAGGGTTCTATAATAAATGGTGTTGGTGAGTTCCTTCGGAACTTACTAACACCATTTTTGCGTATCAATAGAAAAAGGCCCGTAGATTCCCTTATACTTAAGTCGACCAAAACCAAATAAAGGAGAATCTACATGACCTACTCTCATATTATACGAAAAACATTAAATATTAAAGACAAAAACATCCATTTTGACCCAGAGACTTATATTTTAGAAGACGAAACGATAAAAGAGATTACTTACAAAGTGTTTGAGGCGACACTGACCTACATGCCTAAGGCCTGTGAAAAGTGCGGTGTAGTTAATCATGCTCACACAGTCATCAAGAATGGTAAAAAAATGTAGCTACTTAAGTTGGGCACCGTTATGTTTCAGCCCGCACGACTAAAGCTGTGGAAGCAACGCTTTCTGTGTAAAGCTTGTCATCAAACATTCGTAGCTAAGACTTCTCTCGTTCAGAAACACTGCTTTATCTCCAATCCGATAAAAACTCATATCGCTCTTGAGCTTCAGACAATCCAGTCCATGAAAGCTATTGGAGACAGAGTCGCTGTGTCTTCTCATACCGTTATGAGAGTATTGAAAACGGTAGGAGAAACACTTGAACTCAATCATCAGTCTTTGCCTGAACATCTCTCTTTTGACGAGTTCAAATCGGTTAAAGAAGCCGCAGGTGCCATGAGTTTTATCTTTTCTAACGCGCGAACCCATGAAGTCATGGACATCATAGAGAATCGCCAACAGGGTGAACTCATTGCCTATTTCCAGCGGTTCTCCTATGCTTTACGATCACAAGTCAAAACAGTGACGATTGATATGTACAGTCCTTATATGACGGTCATAGAAACCTGTTTTCCTAATGCCAAACTCATTATTGATCGGTTCCATATTGTCCAACACTTGAATCGATCCCTTAATCGTTTAAGAATAGAAGTCATGAATACCCATCGGTATTCTCGTCCGAAGGATTATCGTAAGCTGAAGAAACAATGGAAACTTGTATTAAAAAACAGTTGGAAAGTAAATTTTGATACCTTCATGACTCATCGTTTATACGAAGGAATGGTGAGCCAGAGAATGATGGTCAACTACCTTCTAAGTTTCGACGAGCAATTTGATTGGGTATATACGCTCGTTAATGATTTAAAATATAGCTTGTCTGTCGGTAATAGCACTCAGTTTCTTTACACGAAGCAAAGAACGGCCGCTTAGACGCTATATACGCACCACGATGCAAACTCTTGAAAAATACAGTGAAGCGATTACTCATTCTTGCACGTATACATTGTCCAACGGACATTTAGAAGGGATTAACAATAAGATTAAGACTATGAAGCGCAGTGGCTATGGTTATAGGAACTTTAAAAACTTAAGAGCTCGTATCCTAATCAGCTTCAAATTGACTGACAAGAACGCAACCACTGTTCGACATCTAACATTTGAGGAAGAAAAAAAAGAAGAAAAGAGGAAAAAAGCTAGTTAGCTTCCTTCCTCTTCGAATCTATGACCAACACTATTTGACAAAGAACCAGTTCTGTCCATAAGCACTAATGAATCTTAACTCGTCGATTGCTTTTATTACCCATCACAACCTCCTTCAATTGCTAAGCTATGTTTGGCATTTTTTAATACCATCTGGTTGACGTGGACACCTGTCTTTCATACTCAATGCCACGGATCGTTCATTAAAATCCTTGTTGATTTTTATTATAAGTACTCGTTTTTTTGCTGTATTTATGAAATCGGAACCGATTCCAACTTCAGTATAAAATGTTTAAACGCTATTGTCAACTAATTAGCAAAACACTTGCTTTTTTTAAAAAAAGCCACCAACGCAGTGGTTGGTGACTTCCTTTTCTATTAATTGCTATACGTTAATTTACCGTTGAAATAAGTAGCACGGACCTTAGTCTTCAGTAAATTCTCAGCATCATGTTCTAATATATTGTTATCTAATACGCATAAGTCAGCCAATTGGCCAGGAGCAATGGTTCCGATGTCTGTCCGGCTGAGGGTCATCGCTGATCCTTTTGTATGCGCAACTAAAGCATCCGCTATAGAAAGTTTTTGCTCAGGCATCAAGCCTTCAGCTGGATTCCCGTCCGTTCCTTTTCGTGCCGCGGCATAGTAAAGCGTCTGTAAAGGGGTGACCCCAACGACAACGGGCGAATCCGTTCCAAAACCAAGAGTCGCTCCTTCGTTTAAAAAGTCTTTAAAAGGAAACATCTCTTTCGCACGCTCTGGTCCGACTTCTGCGTCCAAGGCTTCCCAACCAACTAACAAATGACTTGGTTGCACTGAAATCACCAGCTGGTCTTGGTTAACCAAAGGCACATCGGTCGAGTCCATGACTTCCAAATGCTCAAGGGCATTAAATTTGCCTTTTTCCAAAGGATGGCTCTGTTCGCTCTCCTTAAAATAGTCCAATCCTAACCGAATCGCTTGATCACCAATGGTATGGATGCGCATAGGCCAGCCTTTTTTGTTGGCCTCAAAAATAAAACGCCTCATTTTTTCTTCTGGAATTAAAGGCCCACCTTTGTCCCCTTCAAAATAAGGGAAGGCATAATCCTCTTTCATGAACGCAGTATGGGTACTGGTCACACCATCGAAGAATTGCTTGACGCCTCCAAAAGTCAACGTTTCGCTCGTATACCTTGATGCTTTGTCCTCAATCGTTGTCGTATCCTCACGCATGGCTGGGTAAAAAACGATTCGAACAGTGGTGTCGTTTTGAACGGTCTCGTAAAGTTCTGGATACACCAAATCATCTTCTGCCTCACCCGTTAAAGCTAGATCCCCAACGGTGGTGACACCCATTTTGTTTAATTCTTTTGCATAGCTTGTAAACTCGTTGTGAAAATCACTTTTCAAAGGATCTAAGATTTTCGCTAAATAATGAATGGCAATAGCTTCCGTAAAGACACCGGTCAAGCCACTATCGCTTGTCATGGCTTCCCCACTTACTCCTTTTGGCAAAGTCGCTTCAGTTATGCTTAACTCTTCCATCGCTTTTGAATTGAGCCAAATCGTATGGGCATCACCAGAGATTAACACAACCGGTGTGTTCGGACAAATGGCATCAATAGATGCTTTTGTCGGATAAACGTGTTGACCGAACTCGCTGGCATACCAGCCAATCCCTATTTTCCACCCATTCACTATAGGCAAATCGGGTACGTGACTGACGACCTCATCTTCTGATAAGCCAGTAACGGGAGTGAGTTTATTGTTATGAAGTAAAACAGATATGAAAAAGTGAATATGGGCATCGATAAAACTTGGGATAATCAGCCCATCTCCATAATCAGTCACGTCTTCCCCTTCAGGCAGGTCACTTATCGGTCCAACTTCCGTGATTCGGTTTTCTTCTATTTTTATAAAGCCAGCAAAGGTCGAACGGCTTTCTGTGTCAAAGATATGTTTACTGGTAATAATCATTGCTGCAGCCCCATTTTTGCTTGTAAAAACAACTCATTGTAGGTATTCATTAATTCTTGTCCCAAATACTCATAATCTTCCATTTTTTCCAGTAGTTCTGGATCGGGATAGAGGGATTCGTTGCCCGTTACTTCTGTTGGAAGCAAGGCTTTTGCTCCTTCATGTGGTGTCGCATATTCAACATACTCCACATTTTGCTTCGCATTTTCTGACTCTAGCATAAAGTTGATAAAGGCATAAGCGCCATCAATATTCCCAACCGTACTTGGAATGGCAAAGTTATCTGTCCATACGACGCCGTTATCTTCTGGCAAGATGTATTCCACATTTGGATTTTGAGAAGCAACCCACGCAGCATCTCCAGAATAAGCCACACCGATTAAGGCATGCTCACGAATTAAAAGTGAACGAATTTCATTATTTAAAACCGCTTGAATATTGGGTGTTAAATCATATAAGTGATCAGCTGCCCTATTTAAGTTGTCAGCATTTGTTTCATTTAGAGACAAGCCCAGTGATTGAAGGGCCACACCCATTCCTTCACGTGCGCCATCAAGAAGGAAGATTTGATTTTCAAATTTAGGATCCCATAAATCAATCCAATTTTTGATACCGTGATCAGGTAATTCGGTGGTGTTTACTAAAATCCCCACCGTACCCCAGAAATATGGCAGGGTATATTGGTTTCCAGGATCAAAAGCTCTGTCCATTAGAAAGTCCGACATGTGCTCCATTCCTACAATTCGGTCATGGTCTAAAGGAACGAGCAAATCTTTTTCTACCATTTTTGGAATAATGGATCCACTTGGAAAAACAACATCATAGCGTGAGCCGCCTTGAGAAATTTTAGTTTCCATTGCTTCGTTTGAGTCAAACGTATCATAAACCACATGGTAACCTGTTTCTTCCTCAAACTTCGTCAGCAAATCCCGGTCGATATAATCTCCCCAGTTATAAACAATAACCGTATTATCGTCAGCTCCACCCGATACATCATTTTCAGGAGCGATAGTGTTTTTTACTCCGGATAATAAAGCAATAATTGAAACGATACCACCAAAAAACAACATTAAATTTTTCAATAAATAGACCTCTTTTCATATGTTTATGTTAATAATTTACAGATTAGAGCTAATTATAATCGGTGAGAATCCAATAGTAAATAGATTATTATTCATATCCGTGAACAATTATTGTATTTTTTATCATCGGCATTTAGCCTAAAAAAAAGAAAACACCTAAACAGTCATCTAACCTGTCCAGGTGTTTAATCGAACTCGTTTGTTGCTCGTTTAATATTGGTGACATGACTATTTTTCATCGCTTTAAAGAAAGGGTACCTCTTTCGGCACTCGTTTTCTAATTGGTCCGGGTTCACTCTCAACTGCTTTAAATAGTGCATGGACCATTTTAATCTATCAGATATGTCTGAACGGTCATCTGCCACGTGACCATGTCCAGGAACGAGATAGTGAATGGAGTGCTGCTTTAATAAAGTAGCGACTGTTTCCATCGTATTGACATAAGCCGAGTAACTGTCTTCTATAAATGGAAACTCCACGTCTGACAAGTAATCCCCTGCTAGGAAAATCCCATGCGGTTCGATTAGTGTAAATAATCCGTCTTTCGTGTGTCCCGGAGCTAAATGAAAGGTTAAGTTTGTGTCCCCTAGTCGAAGCTGCTGCCCATCTTTTTTTATGACCTCATCGACTTTTGGAAACTGATGAGTGTAGTCTCTAGTTAAATAGTAGGTTTGATCGAAGTCATTCATCTCTTTTACAATCTGGTCTTTGTTTTCGTGATGAGCTAATAAGTCAGAAGCAATAATCTTAGCCTTTGGAAAAGCCCCCAGCCCAATTAAGTGATCAAAATCACTGTGCGTCACTATAATATAAAGCTGTTTATGACCTAGTCGATCGTTTATGTATGCCTTTATTTGAGTGA
The DNA here is from genome assembly GCF_009935905.1 of Alkalibacterium sp. MB6. Lineage (GTDB taxonomy): Bacteria > Bacillota > Bacilli > Lactobacillales > Carnobacteriaceae_A > Alkalibacterium. The sequence continues at coordinate 80,331 of NZ_PREX01000010.1, forward strand.
CTTCTTCAGGTAGCCAATTGGGGTCAGTCAATATAATCGCTTCATCTGTTTCAATGATTGCTGTCGTTGTTTTGTAAAGGGCACTTTGAAAAACGGTTAACTGATTCTGCTTAAAGTGAAGCATTTTTGTCCTCCTATTCGATAGCGAAAAGGTAAAAACCAGACATACACAATTCGTATGTCTGGCTCACTTATTAATGCCCGCGTTCAGCCATTAAGGTTTCAATTTCACTTGGGTTAATTCCAACCATCGCTTCGCCAAGGTTTTCACTGACTTCTGCCAGTACGCTTGGGTTATTGTAATTCTCAACCGCTCGAACAATGGCTTTTGCTCGTTTTTCTGGGTTGCCTGAAGCGAAAATCCCGCTACCGACGAAGACCCCTTCTGCGCCAAGTTGTCTCATTAGCGCCGCATCGGCCGGTGTAGCGACGCCTCCAGCACTAAAGTTAACAACTGGCAACTTGCCATTCTCATGAACGCTCTTCAATAACTCATAAGGCACGCCCATTTCTTTTGCTGTGTTATAGAGTTCGTCTTTAGATAAGCTAACCACTCGACGGATTTCAGATTGAATCATACGCATATGGCCAACGGCTTGAACCACATCACCCGTTCCTGCTTCACCTTTTGTCCGAATCATTGAGGCTCCTTCTTGGATGCGTCTCAAGGCTTCCCCTAAATCTTTAGCACCGCAGACGAAGGGTGTCTTAAATTGTGTTTTGTCAATATGGTACACCATATCAGCTGGCGACAAGACTTCACTTTCGTCAATGTAGTCAATCCCAACCGCTTCTAAAATTTGTGCCTCAACAAAATGACCGATACGGACTTTTGCCATGACTGGAATAGAGACGGCCTCCACAATTGACTTGATCATATCCGGATCACTCATACGGCTAACTCCTCCAGCTGCACGAATGTCTGCTGGTATGCGTTCCAACGCCATTACCGCAACGGCTCCCGCTTCTTCAGCAATTTTTGCTTGTTCAGGTGTGGTGACATCCATAATAACGCCACCTAAAAATTGTTTTGAAATGGCTTCTTTATCAATCGTTTTCAATAAACTCTCCCCTTAACTCCTCAATTTCAACTTGTATTTAAGTCTTGTTTAAAGTATAACTGTTTGCCTTTATCTATACAAGTAACTATACCAAATTATTTACTTAAAGTAAGCATATAGTTTGAATAAATATAAAACGCTTTCTTAATAATATGGTATAATTAACTTTACCTACATACATTAACCCTTTGCCTATTCTCGTAAGGAGGAGTACCAATGAAGCATACCGTCAAAAGCATCGTTGTCCTAGCAGCATCAGTCGTCTTAACAGGCTGCCAAACGAATACCAATGCAGAATCAGAACCAGCTGGCCCTATCGAACCGATTGACGGTGAACCTCCCATCACTAAAGTGACGGGCTTCTTGGGTCGTAGTCACTTTTACTAGCTGACTAAATATACCAAGCTCAAAGGGGTGAACCCTCCCCGTTGTTTTTTACCTTACTAAATTGAGTAAGTTCTTACTGGCATTA
>NZ_PREX01000011.1 GCF_009935905.1 Alkalibacterium sp. MB6
CAAATCGATTTATCCACAACTGAATAAGTCAAAAAAATTCTGGAAAAAGTCATCCGCTGCGCCAGCATTTGACTTTTTTAAAATTTTTAACGAAAACTACATGTGATTTAATTAACAATAAACAAGTAACAGTGATTTTCAGTTTTATGCAACACTAGTGATCGGCCACATATAAAAAAACACGCAGTTATAAGAATTTGCGAATATGACACAATACATAGCCTATTAATATTTGTTATGACTAATGCAAAAACTTATTGTGCATCTTATAAAAATAAAGGAGGGTCGTTAAGCATGATTCGTATTTTTGCTGTTACAATTGATTTAAAACTTATAAGTGATATACCCTTGAACCGTTTATCCGATTCTGATATTAAATGGTTTTGGATGGATTTTGATTCTCCTACTGAAGAAGAAGCAATGCTTCTTAAAACCCATTTTAGTTTTCATCCACTTGCGATAGAAGACTGCTTTCATTTTTTACAGCGACCAAAACTTGATTATTATGATGGTTATGATTTCTTTGTTTTAAATACATTAAATCAATCTTTACTTACTTCCGAAGAAGTAGATGTATTTGTGGGACACAACTTTATTGTAACTTTCCATCAATCACCATCAGTTGAAATAGAAATGGTTCAAAAAAGATTAATAGAAGACAAAAATGTTTTAAACAAAGGGGCAATGTATATTTTTTATTTAATAATGGATAAAATTGCAGACGAATTTTTCCCTAATGTTTATCAAATTGAAGATGAATTAAATGAAATCGAAGCAAATCAAAATTTAATTGAAGAAGTTTATGAAATCAGAAGCAAGTTACTAAAATTACGCAGAACCATTCTTCCGATGCGAGAATTACTTTATCGGATATTAAATTCCGAGAGACTGATAATTCCCAAAGAAGAACGGGTATATTTCATGGATATTCACGACCATTTGCTGAAACTTTCTGAAATGATTGAGTCTAATCGAGAAATGACAGCAGATATAAGAGATAGTTACATTTCATTAAATTCCAATCGACTAAATACCATCATGAAGACATTAACCGTTTTGACATCCATTTTTATTCCCTTAACATTTATTGCGAGTATTTATGGGATGAATTTTGAATATATGCCAGAACTAACATGGCGTTTTGGATATTTTGGTGTATTAGGAGTTATGTTTGTAGTTGGCTTTTCTATGTTAATGGGATTATGGCTTAAAGGTTGGTTCAAATAAAAGTCATAAAAAGCCGATGTTCTTAAAAAAAGATACATCGGCTTTTCCAGGTTTATTAAAAAAATCTCTTTTTCCAGAAGATAACTGCTGTAATACTTGATAAAACGAAAGAGATGATGATGGCAACAAAGAATGCATATGGGTAATCTTGAAAGGGAATTGGAACGTTCATCCCATAAAAACTTGCAACCATAGTTGGTAAAGCCAAAATAATCGTAAAGGATGTCAAAAATTTCATTACGATATTTACATTATTTGAAATAACCGATGCAAAAGCATCCATCATACCACTTAAAATTGTTGTGTGTGTTTCAGCCATTTCAATTGCTTGTTGATTTTCTATGATTACATCTTCAAGCAATTCTTGGTCATCTTCATACATTTTCAAGTAATTACTTTTTAACATTTTCTGCATAACAATATTGTTTGATTTTAAAGAGGTTGTGAAATAAACTAAACTTTTTTCTAAATTTAACAATGAAAAAAGTTCTTTATTTTTCATCGATTGATGAAGTTCCTTTTCAATTGCATCTGTCTTTTTGTTAATTTGTTTTAGATACTTGAGATATGAAGTTGCCATTGAATAAAGGATTTGAAACGAAAATCTTGTTCTTTTGTAAGTGAAAAAATTCTTCACTTTATTTTCTGAAAAAGTATGAAAAATCGGATTGTCTCTCAAACAAATGGTAACAAAGCAATTGTTAGCTATTATCATACCTAACGGAATTGTGTCATAAATAGGGATTTTATGTTCATCTATAGACATCAAAGGAATATTCACGATAATTAGAATATTGTCACCATCTTTTTCAATCCTTGAGCGTTCCTCTTCGTCTAACGGGTCTTTTAAAAATTCCAAGGGAATTTGTAATTTATTTGCTACAATACTAATCTCTTGTTCAGTTGGTGATGTCAAATTAACCCAACATCCGTTTGTAATCTCCGTTTTTTCTTGAAGAATACCTTGTTCATTAGATAAATAAATCTTTAACACTGCTAAAACCTCCTCATTTTTACGAGGAAGTCAAAAATGCCCCTACATACATAAAGAGTTGAATTTTTCATCAGTATTCAACCTTCTGAGGAATGGTTCGTTAATGACTTCCTCCTTGCTCGAACTGGGTTCGGGTTCATTGCAACTTCGACTACTCAAAAAAATTCAACTCCTTTTAATTCAATAGATTAAGCTCCTTCAATATTATACTCTGATAACTCAGTCTTGTAAACTTGCGTTTTATTTTCATCATGAAATCGTGGGAAATATATAGGTATTTTGTCATAAAAGTTTAGTGAAAATTCAGACTAAACACGAATAACTACTTTCTGATTCCATTGAAATCATTTTTAGTCTTAAGAAAAATGTATAATACTTTCTCTTTTATTTTCTATCTAATAATCTACGTAGAGTATCCGCACATGCAAACGCCTGAAAACGCTGTTCTTCTTTAAATTCATCTGTTTCTTTGTTAAAAGTGTATTTAATAGACCAAATGGAGTTAGTGTCGAGTACACGAAAAAAGATATATAAAGTGTTATTTTGCTTATCGAATTTGTACTCATAGTCTTTTTTCATTTGAGGACCAAATTTTAATACTTCTTGTTCAACCATTTCCACACATTTTCGTTCCATTTCTTTTTCTTCCAAAATCCCTATCAACTCCCTTCGGGTTTCCTTGGACAAGTTTTTAACCATTGTCTCCATCCCAACATTAGTCATGAGGAGATTAAGCATTTTTATTCTTTCTGTTTCGTCAAAGAAGATATTGTTCTGGTACATTTCTATTTTTTCTGGGGTGTTTTCTTCGTATTGTTGATAGGTTATTTTTTGTGGTTCTCTGCGAGGTATAAGTTCCATTTTCAACTCTCCTTAACTTTCATTCTTTTGCTTTACCCGAATCACACTTAATGCTTTTACAAAATGTTCTTCGTTTTCCTTTTCTAAGACTTTTAGTATCATGTCATCATTCAGGTTCGTATGAACCGCCAATTTAACCATCAATTTCATTTTTTCATCTATTATTCCACTGTCATAGCCATTTCCATGTCCTTGAGCATAGGCAGTAAAGAAAGTATCTTTCAGTTGATTATGGAAATTGTTATATAAATCATTGATTGAATTTCCGTTTTCTTCCCAAAACTTATCAAAGGCTCTATTTATTTCCCACGAATAAATTAATTCATCCATTTTACTCAATAAACACCCTCCATCAGAATCAATATATTACATCTCTTTTAATTCATTTCTCAATACCTTTAATAACGATTAAATGTAGCAATTCCCAGGGATTTGTCAACATTAAAGGACTTACAACCTCATAAGTAATAGCAATTGATAATTTCCTTAACTTTTTTATCTTACTCCTGGTATCAAAATCGTGAATATAAAAGATGAATCCTCCTATATTAATCTGTAACACTCCATTCGTAATAGAAAAAGTGATTTTGTGTTTCTTATCAATATATATTCGATTATTGTACCTCTCTAACTTCTCTTCTACAGTATAGGAAATTACCTCTTCTCTAATCTTCTTAAGTCTTATTTTACTGATACTTTCCATAAATGAACCCGAATTATTCAACAAACCAGTTGATATCATGATTTTCTAATTTCAAATTACTTTTTACGGAATATATACTGCCCGACAAGGAGCAAACTTTTAGATGTGAGCCCGTTTGAAGAGTCTTTCTGAGTATTTCCTATTTTAGTGTTTGGTGAATAAGCCCAAAGCTTCTTTGGACTTCGAGAAAGCTATAATGCGAGATTGCTTAGCACAAGGCTAAGAGGTGGATATTCTCTAACATTTTTAAGATGGCTTCTTTGTATGGCGCACTACTGCAGAGTCTCATCTTTATCTTTTTTGCGTGAGAAATGCTCTTTCCTGCGATCTTGATGAAGAAAGTTCTAAGAGAAGACATTCTGCTTTTCGAGAACTCTTTGGGTAAGACCAGCTGCTTCATAGCATTAACGAGACTATAGGCAACAGCGAGAATCATGGCTTTCGCCTGATTCGCCAAGAAAGAAGAATGGCTTAAGTGATCTAGCCCAAAATCAAGCTTGGTTTCCTTGATGTAGTTCTCCATGTTTCCACGTTTGTTGTAGGCTTTCAGAATATCAGGAGCATCTAGCCTCAGAGAAGTTATAATAAAGCTCTTTCGGGGAACTAGTTCCCCAGGAGAACGTTCAATCTTGGTTACTACGCGTCTACTATGGGACCAAGATTTTGCCCGATAAGAGAAGTCATCATACTGACAGTGATACTTGCTGTAATCCATCTTATATCGATCTAGGAATAGTTCTTCCTCAAAGCTTGAGAGCTTATGCAGGGTAGCGTTGGCCTTCAGCTTGAACAGATAATGGACACCGTACTCTTCACAGAGATTATATAACTGAGGGACAGCAAACCCGCTATCTCCTCTAACAAGAATTGTGGCTTCCGGATAAGTTCTCCGTAAGGAGAAGAGAACAGGCTCAAGGAAGCTCACCACACCAGTGGAGGTGTACTCACTTCCTTTTCGGAGCATAAACTTCATCAGATCTCCGGTAAGACCATCGTAGAGAACCATGGGATGATATCCTGTGGTGTCATAATGGTAGATATAGGTACTTTCATCCTGATGACCATGAGTTTCAACATTAGTGGAGTCCAGATCCAAGATGATATGCCGTTTGTCTGATGGATTATGTGTCATTTTATAGAGATGTTCCAAAATATCGTTGAACTTATCGATGTCTTTCTGCTCGAAAGAGTTCAAGGTTCTTGAGATTGTCGGCTGGGAGGCGAGCGCCTCCTTCTCTAGCACTGCTGTAAACACAGGATCATATCGTAAATGATCTGCTGCATCATCTCTATGATAACCAGCGATATTCTGATAAATAAGCAGTTCAATGACAGAAGAAACCGAATGAATTTTTCGATTATCTGCCCCGAAGTACTGATTAAGAAGATTGTCAAAACCTATTTTATGGATGAATTCTTTGATGAAGAGCAGTCTAGAATCTGAAGACAAATTCCCTCCGCTGAAATCAAAAGAAAATTTAGTGTTGAATTGAAGTGCATTCTGCTGTAAACTCATCATGAAAAGAACTCCTTTTTATGTTTTTGTGTGTTTTTGCAATTTCACTTTAACATAAACTTGGGTTCTTTTCTTTTATTATTTTTGTCACCCAACGGGTGACAGAGTCCAGGCCTATAGATCATTGAGTTTCAATGGTTTGAAGAGAATCAATCTAAATTGTTGAATAATCCAGGTTAACTAGTATTTTTTTGTTTGAAATTTTTTGCTAAACGGTTGAACCCTTAAAGCAAAACTATATTTTCATGGGTGAGCTCAATTCATCACTTAAACCCTTTTCCTTTAAAACACACCCGAAATCTATCACTTTACACGCCATCAAAAAATAAAGAAACCCCTGAAAACACCGTAAATACACCATTCTCAAGGGCAACTACATCTATTTTCTTGTCAGCAGACAGACTGTCTCCACATGTGTTGTCTGCGGAAACATATCAATGGGTTGAACACGTTTGACGTCATAGCCGCCTTCATTTAACAGCTTCAAATCACGTGCTAATGTGCTTGGGTTACAACTCACATAAATCATTTTCTGGGGCTTCATAGTTAACACGGCTTCTATAAATTCAGATGCCAACCCTTTTCGTGGTGGATCGACGACGATTGTATCCACGTGTCTGCCTTCTTTTGCCCATGCCACGATAATATCCTCTGCGGGACCTGTTTCAAAGGAGACGTTTGTGACTCCATTTAACTCGGCGTTTTCTTTGGCGTTTTTTACAGCTGGTTCAACAATTTCCATGCCGTAGACGTGCTTGGCTTCTTTTGCTAGTGCCAAGGTCATTGTCCCTATTCCGCTATATGCATCGATGACTGTTTCTTCTCCTGTCAAACCAGCATACTCCACAGCTGTCTGATACAGTTTTTCTGTTTGCAATGGGTTCACTTGGTAAAAGGATTGGTGCGAAATAGTGAAGGTAAAGCCAAGCAATTGATCCTGGTAAGCATCTGTCCCGAATAAGACAGTTGACTCGTCACCCAATATCACGTTTGTCTTCTCTGAATTGATGTTCTGAATAATACTAACTAACTCAGGCAACTCTTTTTTTATCGCTTCTATGATTTCATCTTGTCGGTGGAAATCTGAAGTTGTGGTGACTAATACTAGCATTAACTGCTGAGTATAATACCCTCTTCTCACTATAATATGTCGTAGCCAACCTTTATGATCGATTTCGTCATAAGGTTTCACATGATACCGTCTCATAATGTCTCTAACTTTCACAATGGCTTCATCTATTTTGGGATCTTGAATAACAAAGTCTTCTAAGGGAATTAAGTCATGACTGTTTTTTCTGAAAAAGCCAGTCGTTAGTCGACCATCTATTTTTCTGACTGGTACTTGTGCTTTGTTTCGGTAGCCGTATGGATTATCCATTCCGATAACGTCATTTACCTTAACGTCCGGAAGCTTCGCTATTTTAGTTAATACTTTTTCGACTTGCTCTTTTTTAAAAGCCAGTTGAGCATCGTAAGTTAAATGCTGCAGGGACATGGTTCCCGTCTGCGCATAGACTTTATCAACGATGTCTACACGGTTCGGGCTGGCTTCAATCACTTTCTCCAAACGTCCAAACCCAAACTTTTTCCCAGTTTTAATTACTTTATATTGAATGGTCTCACCAGTTAGTGCGCCCTCAACAAATAGGGGGTACTGATCAACTTTAACCACACCTAATCCTTCATGAGTTAAGTCAACGACTTCTCCTTCTAGTTGGTCGTTCTTTTGAACCGGTGCACGCCATTTCTTTTTTTGCTGTGCCATCATTAGCACTCCTTTTACTTCTTAGTTTTACTTCCATTCGGTTATCGTCGTTTCTATTATAGCTTTTTAACTACCGAGTAATCAAACGACTGTAATCCTAAAGTCGTCATAGCCATAAAGAAAACGTACAGATGTAGTCTGTACGTTTTCTTTGAGTTATTAAGGTTCTATATTTTCTTCATCAAGTTGTTGCACTTGTTCAATAAATTCTGACTCTTTTTCAATTCGTGTTAAATCAGGTGCTTCAATCGCCAATTTCATTCGATCAACATCCGTCACGATATCAATATGCTGCTGGTACATGGTAAATTCCGCTGGCGCATCGCCACCATACTCTCCATCAATATTAATCAACAACTGCTCATCGTAAATGGTTTCTGCTTTTACGAAACTGGTCTTCGTATAAAGCACTTTTGGATGATTAATGTGTTTGCCATCATTCATTAACATCGTAATTAAGCGTAAAATTTCCACTAAATTCTTTGTTTTCACAATAATTAATGTAAATTTACCATCGCCAAGTGTTTTATCAGGAGCAATTTTTTCAAAGCCTCCAACCGAATTGGTTAATGCAACCAGTACAAGAGCTGCATTCCCTTCATAGACACCACCATCATAAGTAATTCTAACCGGGACATTTCCAATACGGGGAAGCAGCTCAGCCCCTCTGACAAAGTAAGCTAATTGCCCGAATATAGTTTTCATGTTGGCAGGTACATCATAAGTCACTTCGGTTAAAGAACCAGCTGCTCCAATATTAATAAAGTAACGTTGATTCTCACCTGTACGAATGTGTCCAATATCCATCACCACCGACTGGTTTTTATGAATCAACTTGGCGGCTTCCACATATTGATGGCGTGGAATGTTTAGAGCACGAGCGTAATCATTGGTCGTTCCCGCAGGTATAATAGCCAGTTTTGGTCGGTGTTCGAAAGAAGCCATGCCATTGATGACTTCATTAATCGTTCCATCGCCACCTACAGCAATAATTAAATCAAAGTTTTCTTTCGTACACCTTTCCGCTTCCTTTTGAGCGCTTAATGGAAAGGCAGTTGTACTATAGGCACTTGTATCGTAGCCGGCCTGCTCATATACAGCTAAAATATCAGGTAAAAACCGTTTGAAGTTCTCGCGGCCTGATGTTGGATTATATATAATTCTTGCTTTGCTTCTCATCGCAGACCTCTCCTGTAAAAAGATTATCGTTTATCCATTTCTTCTTTCAACAGCTTGTTAACCATACCTGGGTTGGCTTGACCTTTCGTCTGCTTCATGACTTGACCGACTAAAAATCCGAGTGCACGGTCTTTACCATTTTTATAGTCTTCAATAGATTGAGCATTGTTATCTAAGGTCTCATTAATGATAGGCATTAAGGTAGAGGTATCGCTTAACTGTACCCAGCCTTTTTCTTTAACTAATGCCTTCACATCATCGCTTCCATTAGTCACTAATTCACGGAATACTTTTTTAGCTATTTTAGAAGAAATGGTGCCGTCCGCAATCAAATTAATCATTTCAGCTAATGCTTTTGGAGTCATAGCTGTATCTAGCAAGTCAACTTGTTCACTATTTAGATAAGCTGATACTTCACCCATTAACCAGTTTGATGCTTGCTTAGGATCTGCTTTATGGTCTACGGTTTCTTGGAAGAAGTTAGACATTTCAACAGACGCTGTCAAGACTTGGGCATCGTATTCAGGTATCTTATATTCCTTAACGTAACGAACCTGTCTGTCTTTAGGCATTTCTGGAAGTGATTCTCTTACGGATTGAATCCATTCCTCGCTAATTTTTAAATTAGGAATATCAGGTTCAGGGAAGTAACGGTAGTCACTGGATCCTTCTTTCACACGCATCAAAATGGTCTCACCTGTAGTTTCGTCGTAGCGCCTTGTTTCTTGAGCTAATGCGCCACCAGCAATGAGTAACTTTTCTTGTCTATTGATTTCATACTCCAAGCCTTTTCTCACATTATTGATAGAGTTAAGGTTTTTAAGCTCTGTTTTCGTTCCAAACGCTTCTTGTCCAAATGGGCGAAGAGAAATATTCGCATCGCAACGCATCGAACCTTCCTGCATTTTCACATCAGACACACCAGTAAACTGAATCAATTGACGAATCGTAGACAAGTAAGCATACGCTTCTTCTGGTGAGCGCATATCTGCTTCTGACACAATCTCAATGAGTGGTGTGCCTTGACGGTTTAAGTCAACATATGAAGAACCATTGTCACCGTGCATATTTTTACCGGCATCTTCTTCTAAATGGACTCGTTCGATTCGGATGCGTTTTGTTTCACCGTTTACTTCAATATCTATCCACCCATCATAACCGAGTGGTTGGTCAAATTGAGATATTTGATACGCTTTAGGTGTATCCGGATAGAAGTAGTTTTTACGGTCAAATTTACTATCATTAGCTATTGTACAGTTCAGAGCTAAAGCAGCCTTCATACCAAACTCAATCGCACGCTTGTTTACTACAGGCAAAACACCAGGGTAACCCCAATCGATTTCATTTGTATTTGTATTTGGTTCTGCACCAAAATGTGCGGGTGCTGGGGAGAACATTTTCGACTCAGTTTTTAATTCGACGTGAACTTCTAAGCCAATAACTGGTTCCAAATTCATACACTATTCTCCTCCTTTAAATGTTGGTTTTTGTTTGTGATAATCTGTTGCCTGCTCATAAGCATAGGCAGCACGATATAACGTTTTTTCATCAAAGGCTTTACCGATTAATTGCATGCCCACAGGCAAACCATTAGAGAAGCCACATGGAATAGACAGAGCCGGAATCCCTGCTAAGTTTATTGGAACAGTCAACACATCGGATAAGTACATTGCCAATGGATCTTCTATTTTTCCACCAATATCATATGCCGTGGTTGTCGTAGTTGGTGAGATAAGAATATCCACATCCTCAAATACCCCATCAAAATCTTTTCTAATTAACGTACGAGCTTCCGCCGCTTTTTTAAAGTGAGCGTTGTAATACCCTGAACTTAAAGAGAACGTTCCTAACATAATACGACGTTTCACTTCTCTGCCAAAACCTTCTGAACGTGATTTTACATAAATATCTTCTAAAGAGTGCACATCTTCTGATCGGTAACCATAGTGTATGCCATCGAAACGTTGTAAGTTACTGGCTGCTTCAGATGAGGCAATAATGTAATACGCCGGAATACCGTAATCGGTATGAGGTAGGTGAACCGGTACAACTTCTGCCCCTAATTCTTTGTAAAGTTCCAAAGCCTCTTTAACAGCGTCCGCTACGCCTTGTTCTTCTCCATGTTCTTGGAAATACTCTTCAGGCACACCGATTCTTAGTCCCTTAACACCTTCTTCGATTCCTTCTGTGAAGTCAGGTACTTCGCCTTTATAAGTCGTTGAGTCTCTCTTATCAGGACCACTGATAGCATTCATCACTAAAGCATTGTCTTTAACTGTACGAGTAAACGGACCGATTGTATCTAGACTTGAACCAAAAGCAATCAATCCATAACGAGATACGCGGCCATAGGTTGGCTTCAATCCAACCGTTCCAGTGAATGCCGCTGGTTGACGGATAGAACCACCCGTGTCCGATCCTAATGAGACAGGAACTTGTCCTGCTGCAACAGCAGCTGCTGACCCACCGGAAGATCCACCAGGAACCTTATTTAAATGCCATGGATTACGAGTCAATTTGAAGGCAGAGTTTTCTGTAGAACCGCCCATGGCAAACTCGTCCATGTTTAATTTACCGACAGAAATCATTCCTGCCTCTCTCAATTTTTCGACTACAGTGGCATCGTAAGTAGGGATAAAATCTTCCAGCATTTTTGATGCCGCTGTTGTTTTAACCCCTTTAGTGACGATATTATCTTTTATACCGATAGGCAAGCCGCTCAATACATTATTCGGATCGATTCCCTTTTCATCGGCTTCTTTAGCCGCACGTAATGCCTCATCTTTACTTAATTCTAAAAAGGCACCGACTTGTCCATCAGTTTTCTCGATATTTTCATATACTGCTTCCATGAGTTCAACGGCAGTCGTTTTTTTGTTGACCAACATGTTATGCAGTTCTTCTAAGGTATAATCTAAGAAATCCACTACGCTCCACTCTCCCCGTCATCAAACATAGCTGGCACTTCGATAAAGCCATCTTTATGATTTATAACATTTTTCATCAATTCGTCTCTATCCGTTCCTTTTTCAGAAACGTCTTCTCGCCAGACATTCTCTTGAATTAGTCCATGATACGTTCCGGGTATGCCTTCAGTATCTAACCCGGTCAATCTCTCCACCATATCTAAAATGTTGTTAAACTCTTCAGTGAATCCATGAATTTCTTCATCTTCAAACTCTAATTTCGCCAGTTTGGCTACATGCACGACTAACTCTTCTTTTATAGTCATTACTCATCACTCCTTCTGTCAATAGTCAACCTCTTAATTATTTCATGAATAAAAAACTAATTATAGATAAAGACAGTAAATTCGTCTTCATTCGCTTCTTTATACAAGAAAGATTCCATTCTATTTAAAGACTGTACTCTTATTTCTATAGGGACAGTGCCTGGTAAATAATTGAGTCCTGCTTCATTTAAAAACTGAGTGAAAGCAATAATTTCGCCTTTTCCGTAAAACTGAATCATGATATCAATTTGCAAGTGAATCAGTTGCTCTTCAGCATAGTGAGCAATCCCTGTCACACCACTAATGTTAGGGAAAAAACCTTCTACTTCTGAGCGGAAGTTCGCAAAACTATTGCCTTCTGCACTTTGCATCCCCTCAAGTGGGAAGACTAACCGATCCTCATCTATCGCCCGCCACTCATCGACTGATGTGCTACCATTTTCACTCAGCCCTTCTGCTATATAGGTACCTGGAGCAAGGTTATCTCGAGTAGACTGCTCATAAAGAGCAATCATAATAGGAAGATTGCCTAAACCTTCTCTTTCACGAAGTCTCGCAACGACCTCATTTGCCATTTCTCTACCCGCTTCAAGAAGTTCTTCTCGGGAAATAGTTTGCTCATACTCTGTATCATTGGCTCTATAGTAGTCTACCTGATTAAGAGCCAAGCCAATACTCAACCCCGCTAACTCCAAACCATTATCCGTTTGAACATAAAAATTATGCTCTAAAATAGAATTTAAATAATTAGGCACACGATCGTTTGGATCATCACTGCCGTTTGCTGGAGGATTTAATCCTAAATTTTCTTCTTCATCCGTTTCAGTTTCACCTTCATCTTCTGCATTTGGCTCTTCTCTTCTACTCAACCAACTGTTCACATCATTGGCGGATAGAAATTGGCCTTCTTGAAGGAAATGGTTATCTGTCGGAAAGTAACGTTGAGACAACCGCATCAGGTCGCTTTCAAATGTCCGGATATTAATTCCTGAATTTAACTGACGGGTGATTCCTCTGTGTTGACTGGTTCTATACGTGCCATCTTCAGCAATAACTGGACGGTAATATTCAGAGTCCATCTGTACTTCAACAGTAGATATATCACTTTCACTTGATTCGTCTACATTGCTGTTTTCTTCCGTTCCGTCCATTTCCTCTATAGGCTCAACACTTGGATCAACCGGTTCAGGTAAAATACCGCACGAGGCCATCATGAGTACACCAGCTATTAACATGCTGAATTGTACAATTTTTTTCACTAGTTCTCACACTCATTTCTTAACGTTCATTCAATTCTTTTAATACATCTGCTTCACTCAATATGGGAATCTCCAACTCTTGAGCTTTTGTTAATTTGCTACCGGCTTCTTCTCCAGCAATCAAGTAATCTGTGTTTTTAGACACACTACCGGTCACTTTAGCCCCAAGAATTTCCAGACGTTCTTTTAAGTCGTTTCGTTTAAATTGTTCTAACTTACCTGTGATGACAACTGTTTTATCTGTAAAAAACGAGTCGACTTGTTCGACTTCTTCTTTCCGAATGCCGGTATAGGATAAATTGATTTCTGCTTCTTCCAACTTACTTATTAATACCTTCACTTCTTCCAGTTCAAAGAAGGCATGAATGCTCTCTGCAATTTTTTCACCGATGCCTTCAATAGATTGAATAGCTTCAAGTGACGCTGTACTGACACCTTCTAAGGTGAGGAATTCTTCAGCCAATAACCTGGCAGCCTTTGAACCGACATGTCGGATACCTAAGCCAAATAGTAATCGTTCCAAAGAATTCGTTTTTGATTCTTTAATGGCTTTTAACATATTATCTGCTGACTTGTCGCCTACTTTATCTAAAGTAAGGAACTGTTCTTTTGTTAAGAAGTACAAATCAACTGGATCTTTAACCAATTCTTTTTCATACAACTGCGTGACAACACTGACACCTACTCCATCGATATTCATAGCATTTCTAGAAACAAAGTGAGTCAATTTCTCTTTGGCTTGTGCACTACAGCGCGGATTCATGCATCTTAAAGCGACTTCATCGTCTAGATGCATCAATTCACTGTCACAAGCTGGACAATGAGTAGGGTACGAATAAGGCTCGCTGTCTTTATTTCTTAGCTCTTTATCGATTCTAACGACTTCAGGAATGATATCTCCTGCTTTTCTAACGATAGCTGTATCGAAAAGCCTGATGTCTTTCTCTTTCATTAAGTCAACATTGTGAAGACTAGCACGTTGGACGGTTGTTCCTGCGAGACGAACCGGATCCATGATGGCCGTCGGTGTAACAACGCCCGTTCGGCCCACTGTCCATTCGATGTCACGAATGATCGTCTTCGCTTCTTCAGCGGGAAACTTATACGCGATTGCCCATCTTGGCGCTTTGACTGTATAGCCTGCTTTTTCTTGTTGCTCTAGTTCATTCACTTTAATCACAATGCCGTCAATTTCATAAGGTAGTGAGTTCCTTTTCTCCTGGTACTCTTTTACAAATGACCATACCTCGTCAATTGAGGACAATACTTGTCTCTCTGGATTCGTTTTTATACCTAGAGAATCTAATAAGTTTAAAGCGTCGTTCTGACTGTGAACGTCACGATTACTCAACTGCGGAAGGGAGTATAAGAAGATACTAAGGTTTCTTGATGCCGTTACTTTCGGATCCAAGTTTCTAAGTGTCCCTGCAGCCGCATTTCTTGGGTTAGCAAATACAGCTTCTCCTTGCTCTTCACGTTGTTGATTGAGCGCCAGAAAAGAAGATTTAGGCATATATATTTCCCCGCGTGCTTCAAGCGTTAGCGGTTCTTTTAAAGATAATGGAATAGCTTTGATGGTTCGGACGTTAGCTGTCACATTTTCACCGACTGTGCCATCACCCCTAGTTACCGCTTGAACTAATTTACCGTCTTCGTATTTTAACGATACAGCCAGTCCATCTATTTTCAGCTCGCAATGATAGGTGAACGGTTCATCAATCAGCTGGTTCATCCGACGATCGAAAGACTCGAGTTCTTCCTTGGAGAAAGCATTATCTAAACTCAACATTGGTGAATCATGTTGAACCTTTTCAAAGCCTTCTAATAAGGTTCCACCTACCCGCTGAGTAGGGGAGTTGTTTTGAATTAAGGTCGGATAGAGTTCTTCCAAATTGACTAGTTCTCTATACAGACGGTCGTAATCCTCGTCTGGAATAGTCGGCTGGTCCAAAACGTAGTACTGGTGGCTGTATTTATCCAGTAAGGTAACTAATTCATCAACTCGATGTTTTGCCTCGTCAAATGTCATACCATTAGCCATTCGTATACCCCTCTCAAGTCAGTATTCTGTTTTATTTTTCAACTTTTTCTATCGGTGCAAAACTCGCTAAAAGTGGTTTTATCCCAATACCTGGGAAAGCTATATCAAGTTGGAGGTTATCACCTTCACCACTGACTTTAACGATGGTGCCGATTCCCCATACCTTATGCTTCGTCTTTTCTCCCACGGTCCACTCAAGCTTTTCAGCTCCACTGTTTCCGCTAGGATGAGCCGATACTTTCTTCACTTTATTGCGTTTGTTTTCTTTAGCAAACGGATCATTCGCACTGGATCCAAATCCCTTATACATCCCACTCGCAAATGGTCTTAACGTATTCGATTCTTGACGCTCCAAGCTATCATTATCAATTTCTTCTAAGAAACGAGATGGCATATTGGATTGGATTTTTCCGTAAAAGGTTCTGGATATCGCATTAGTCAAATATAATTTTTGTTCAGCTCGAGTAATGCCTACATAAGCTAAACGACGTTCTTCTTCCAATTCGTTTTCATCATCCAAAGATCGCGATAACGGGAATAGGTTTTCTTCCATACCGATTAAAAAGACAACAGGAAATTCTAAGCCTTTGGCAGCATGAAGAGTCATCAACGTTATTTCACTCGTTGGCACTTCTTCAAGAGTATCCAGGTCAGATATTAATGATAAATCAGTCAAGAACGTAATTAATCCTTGATCATCTTGTTCTTCTTTGTCAAATTGCTGAGTAACTGTTAAGAACTCTTGAATGTTTTCTACTCGTGTTTCTGATTCAAGCGTGCGTTCTTTTTGTAGCGTTGGTAGGTAATCTGATTTTTCAAGAATCGTTTCCGTCAGTTCTGTGATACTTAAAAACTCTGCCATTTGCCTAAAGTTTTGAATCATTAGACCAAATGCTTCTAAATTTTTAGCCGCCCGAGCTGAGAGGTTTATGGTGTTAGCATTTAACGATGCTTCATATAGACTCCAACCCATTTCGTCAGCAGCAGCAATCAATTTTTCTATTGTGCTTGCGCCGATGCCTCGTTTCGGTTCATTAACGACTCGAATAAAACTTAAGTTATCACTTGGATTAGCAACTAATGTGAGATAGGCCAAAACATCTTTTATCTCTTTACGTTCATAGAACTTGTGCCCTCCAACCATTTTATAAGGGATGTTGGTCTTTATCAATGTTTCCTCCATCACACGCGATTGGGCATTGGTTCTGTACAAAACTGCAAAATCCCCATATTCTCTGTCAGGATTTTTCTCAAGTTCTTGTTGAATTTGTTGGACAACAAAACGTGCTTCCTCGTGTTCATTTCCCGCACGGTAATAAATAATTTTATCACCCGGATCATTTTCAGTCCATAAACTCTTGTCTTTCCTATTGATGTTATAGGATATAACGTCATTAGCTGCTTTTAAAATCGTTTGAGTAGAACGGTAGTTTTGTTCGAGGAAGACAACTTTGGCATCTGAATAATCTTTTTCAAAATTCATTATGTTTTCCATATCTGCTCCACGCCAGCCGTAAATACTTTGGTCAGCATCCCCTACGACACACAGGTTTCTCAATTTTTGAGCAAGCAAATTAACCAGTCGATACTGGGCATGGTTTGTATCTTGGTATTCGTCCACATGAATATATTGGAATTTAGTCTGGTATTTATTTAAAACATCGTCATGTTCTTCAAATAAACGAACGGTTAGCATAATTAAATCGTCAAAATCGACTGTTTCAGCTTGACGTAACTCTCTTTGATAACGATCATAACAATCTGCTACCATTCGGCTAAAGTAGTCATTCGCATTGCTTCTGAAATCTTTCTCAGACTCCAAGTTGTTTTTAGCGTTACTGATAGCTGCCAAAATGGCACGAGGATTGTATTTTTTCGGATCGATATTTAATTGTTTTAAAATACGTTTCATTAAAGTGACTTGCTCACCCGGATCTGCGATTGTAAAGGATGAACTGTATCCTATTCGATCAATCTCTCTGCGCAATATACGGACACACATCGAGTGAAAGGTTGATACCCAAACATCTCGACCGCCGTCTTTTACAAGAGCTGCCACACGGGCTTTCATTTCAGCTGCTGCTTTATTGGTAAATGTAATAGCTAATATATTCCAAGGGTTAACGCCATTTTCTTGTATTAAATAAGATATACGGTGAGTCAGGACTCTTGTCTTGCCTGATCCTGCTCCGGCCATAATTAAGAGAGGCCCCTCCGTATGCACGACTGCCTCTTTTTGTTTAGGGTTCATACCCTGTAATATGTCATCTCGAAGAACCACTTTCTTCATCCTTTCAGGTGTTCATACATTGTTTTATTATACAGAAAATAGCTGTCCCGTGCCACAGTAGTCAGTAGAGTTTACAGAATATTTGTTTGTTTTTCATAAATAGATTGGCTAATTGATTGTTATTTGTAAACAAGTATAGGCGGCTTCATCCAGATTTGTCTGCTAAAATAAAAACCTATGCCAAAGGACATAGGTTTGGGTGGGTATGTTAGTGTAGGTGTTTAGTCGACTCCTTGAATAATGTTAATCAATAACTGATTCAACAAGATACGCACCTCTCGACGGGCATATATATAGTTACGCTCGTTTAACCACTTAATCATGGCATTGTAGTGCTTTAATTTAATCGGCCGACTTTTTATTAGGACGTTCACTATCATTCCTTTGGGCTGGAAGAGTTCATCCATCGTTCGAATGACCATATAATTCATGTACGTATTAGAATGATAAGTAAGAACCGTTTCCCAAAAAAGGATTTCTCTTTTTTCAAAGGCGTCCCCCTCATGACCAACCAGTTCTTCCATTTCTTTTAGAATGGTTTGAGGTGACTGAGTGTTTACAATGATCTCGTCTAGCTGCAATGTATAAAAGATATGTTGCAATAATGCTTCTAAATAATAAATTCTATCCCGTCGCTCCTTTATTCCCATAGGTTTCGATAAGACGTAGACACCGGTATTTGGTTTAATGATGACATAGTTTTCATCTTCCAAACGCCTCAACGCTTTTCTGACGGGTGTCCGACTAGAGCCCAATGCTTCAGAGACGGATAATTCTTTAACTTGCGTTCCTTCAGCCCACATACCCGATTCTATTTGCTTTTTAATATAGTCATAAGCCTTCATTTCCACTTTACTTTTTCTAGCCATCAAATGCATCCTCTACTTTTCAAAACTATCTTTTAGCGAGGTCAAAGTCTTCTTACTGTCTTTCGTTCGAATGGCAACATGCCCTGCTTCATTGGTTCGTGTATTCACTGTATTTTCATAGAACGTAAATTGCCAATCAGGTTTGATTTGCGCCAGTGTATAAGCTTCTTCCAAATCAGGCTTCGTGAGAGAATGCATCACAATGGCATCAGTTACTTCATAACTAATGTCTATCGGCCAACCCGTTATGGCTTTTATATGCGTATCGTATTGTGATACCGGGAAACAATCAAAGGTATAATGGTAAGCACGATGTGGGTGTGCAACAATCTCATTAACATAGAGAGCTTCACTTTCAGTGGCAAACAACTCAACAGCCATGACACCTACAAAATCCAGTCCTTCTGCTATGACACGACCGATTCGTTCCACTTCTTTTTCCATCTCATTGTTCACTCTTGCGGGTACCATTGATCGATAACACTCATCTTGACGATAGGTCATTTCTGTCACCGGAAAGTGAGTAATCTGCCCATTCTTATCCTTGACTAAAGCTATACATAACTCTTTATCGAACGGAATCCACGCTTCGAGTACACAGGTTCCTTGGCTTAGCAAATCGGACGTTCCCGGAATATCTTCTTCATCATACAAAACTTTGTGTTTCTTGAATCGTTCGTCTGTGTTATTTGCTTTCAAGACACAAGGAAAGCCAATGCTTTTAACAGACTCTTCAATATCTTCTATACTAACTATGGTTGCAAATGGTGCAATGTTAACCCGGACTGATTCCAGATAAGCCTTTTGGAGCATTTTGTCTTGTGAAGCCAATAGTAATTCTTCTCCTTGAGGAACTGGGACAGCTCTTTGCATCAAATTGACGAACCGCGATGGAAAGTTTTCTGTTTCATAAATGATACTGTCGCACTTCATGGACAAATCCATAAACAGTTGCTCATTTGACATATCCGCCTGCCAATGCCAATCAGAGACTGAGTGTGCTAAACAATGAGGATCTGGATCGATGATGCCGACTTTATAGCCTAATCGTTTTGCTGATAAGGCTAGTAAACGAGAGACACTTCCTCCACCAATAATACCTATTGTACTGCCTGGTCTTAGCCAATTTAACATAGTCATTCACCCACCTTATTTAACCTTCTGTAAAGGGACTAACTTTTGGATTCTTTTTGACTTGAACTTTATTTGTTTTCATTCGTTTGGTCCAAAATCCACCATTAATGTACTTCGGCTCATATGAGACCACAAATGCTTTGGGCTCGATATCACTGATTAATTTATACAAGTTTCTCTCATTGGAACGTGATGTTAAAATTTCTAATACAAATCGGACGCCTTCTCGACCATGTGCTTGAGAAATGGTTACGCCATACCCTTTGCTACGAATTTTCTCCGCAATTTCCCAGCCATTTTCTGGAAGAATTGTTGTGACAAGCGTATGACCCAAAGCCAATTTATCTTCAATTTTCATTCCCGCAAAAATTCCTACTCCAAAACCTACCGCATAGACAACGATATTGATGGCATTATCTAGATTATCTAAGACTAAGCCTAGCCCGATAACATAGATTGCCGTTTCAATCATTGCAATTAACGGTGCGACGGATTGATAACCTTTCATTGTCAACAGCATACGTAAAGTACTCAACGTGACAAATACGACGTTTATTATAAAAATTGTTACTAAAATTCCCCAATTAAACTCCACTGTTATATCCTTACCTTTCTATATATCTAAACCTATATGACTTGTCTAAGCTACTTCATCATATCACTAGTTATAAAAACAAGGGCTGAGACAACAACCTGCCTCAGCCTGTTTTGAGAGCAAAGGACTCATTCCCTTATGACTCTTCATCTTCTTTAATTAATTCACTATCATTTATAGGATCGACTCTCTTTACGAACAATGAAGAGATACGTGTGCCATCCATTTTTTCAACTGTTAAATTCCAATTCCCTGCAGAAATGACTGACGTCTCATTTTCTTCTGGAATACTTCCCAGTTCTGTGATGAAGTATCCTGCAATCGTATCAACGTCTTCTGAATCCACAGAGGTCTCAAAAAAGTCATTAAACTTATCAAGAGGAGTGGCACCATCTACACTATATAAAAATTCCCCAATTTCTTCAATTAATTTGTTTGTTTTATCATATTCATCGTCAATTTCACCAACAATTTCTTCCAACAAATCTTCCAGAGTAACGATTCCAATCACCCCACCATACTCATCATTTAAGATAGCCATCTGGTTTTGGGTTCTTTTCATTTGGAAAATCAAATCATCAATATAAATGGTTTCCGGAACGAAAAGCGGTGGGTTACTAATCTCTTTTAAATCCACAGTTAATAATGGCTGATTTTTAGATGCTTGCAGCAAATTCTTAACGTGAACGATACCAAGTATATTATCTTTGTCCTCGTAATAGAGCGGTACACGAGAGTGAGGCGTCTCAAGCATAGCTTGAATATTTTCTTCATTCGGATCATCGTAATCCAACATGAACGCATCGGTTCTAGGTACCATGACTTCTCTGGCTATTTTATTATCCAATGACAACACACCTTTTAACATGGTAAATTCATCCATGTCTATCACATCATGTTTGTGGCTGTGTTCAATGAATGTACGGAATTCGTCGCGTGTTATGGCTTCTTTATTATCATCAAAGGTCATTGGCAACACATGCTTTAAACCTCTTAATGATAGTTGAATCAACCATACAATCGGTTTAAGAATGACATGAATGATAACCAAGAGTCCTGACAAACTCATTATTGCTTTGTGTGAGTTTTGCGCAGCCATTGCTCTAGGCAATTTATTTCCTAAAAGCATTAGCAGATACGTTACTACGATTGTACTGATTAAAAAGACTGCCGGACTCGTTTGTAAAAGCGATCGTGTCGTCTGGTTCAGCACATGAGTGAACACAACGATAGAGACGCCACTGATCATTAAAGCGGTCAGTGTCACGGCAACTTGAATAGATGTGACATAATTGTCTGAGTTCTCAAGTATGCGCATCACACGTTTCGCTTTTTGATTTCCTTCGATTGATTCTTCCATTATAGTGACTGAACTAACTGACACAACGGCCATTTCCATTGCTGCCAATAAGGCATGTACTATGATTAACCCGACTATAATTAATATTGGCCCAATTAAGGGCTGAATACTCCAAGGGTCACTGTTCATAAATTATCTCCTTTAAATTGTAAACATACTTGTTAATTTTCTTTATTCTACCAACTGTGCTTGTAAAACACCAGTCAATATATCATACTGTTCAAGGTCTTTCAACACATAATAAGGACTTGTTGCAATGTCGTGACGTTTATTCTAACATGGTTTTCACATTTGCCAAAAATGGACTGAATCTGTCAATCGCATCCCCTGCAACTTGATCTTCTAAGAGACCGATAAAGGCATACTGATAATCCTCCGCATCGTAAGCATACAATAGACCATTAGCATCATTGCCCTCTTCACCAGCTATTTCTGCTGTCCCTGTTTTAGCCCCTGCTTGATAAGGAAGGCTTTGAAGTCTCCTTGCTGTCCCACTGGGATGATTAACGACTTCAATTAATGACGCCTCTATAACATCGGCAGTTTCTTTCGATACAACTTGTAGCGGCTCTGCTGTCTCTTCATCTCTAATTAACCTTGGCCAAATCAATTGCCCGTCATTGTGAGTCGGTGTATAAAAGACCAGCTGATGAATGGTGTTCATTAATACTTCACCTTGGCCATAGGCAGTGTCAGCTTGCAAGGTCGGTTGATTAATTGTATTGTCATTAGCGAACTGGGCAGCTTGCATATTAAGCGGCAATGACATACTTTCGCCAAATGGGAATAAATTAAGAGCTTCTTCAAACTCTTCTGTATCCATTTTTAAAGCTTCCATTGCGAAGAAAATGTTATCGGAGTAAATCAATGCCGATGCAAGATTTACTTCTGAAATAGAGCTGTTGACCCGAGTAATACTGTGATTACCAAAACTTTCGATTCCAGGCGACCACTGTAACCCTTCAATTTGATTCACAGTTTCCGTAGTGGTCGGTCCTTTTTCCAACAAAGCCATCGATGTTAGAATTTTAAAAGTAGATCCCGGGACATACCGTGCTGTTGCACGATTTAAAAAGGGATTATTGGTATTTTCTAAATAGGCATTATATTCCTCAGAGGACATGCCTCTAGCAAAAGACTGAGGATTATAAGAAGGAGAGCTAGCTAAGGCGATTAAATCTCCCGTCGTCGGGTCCATAACCGCTGCGGTTCCCGGTTCACCCTCTTCAAATGCCTGAAATAACTCTTCTTGGATATCAAAATCAATGGTTAAGTAAATGGATTCTCCATCTTGCTTGTCATTTTCCATCAGCACCATTTTCACTTCTTGGTTGCGGTCCATTATAGTCAATCGACCGCCAGGTATCCCTTTTAATTGCTCTTCAAATGTTGCCTCTAACCCCGCTTTCCCAATCTTTTGTCCGGGTTGAAGCGTGGGATTGTTTTCAATATCTTCAGCAGAAACCTCCCCTACATAACCGATAAGATGGGCTGCTGCTTCCCTTAATGGATATACCCGCTCGGTTGTTCTTTGGTACCGAACGCCAAGTATCTCTGGAGTCTGTCCTTCTTCAACGAAAGCAAAAGGAACAAAGCTCTCTTCAGTTACCCATCCTTGGGCTAACAAAGCTTCCAATCGGTCTGTCGACACATTGAATTCCTGACTAATGGTATCTATGGAAGCTTCCCGTTCAACATCCTCCCCCATGGCAGCCGGATACATGCCTGCCTGCCAAGATTCACCTTCACCAGCAAGCATATTCCCATGACGGTCATAAATACTTCCTCTGTTTGGACTAGAATAAGATAAATTTACTGTATCCCCTTCTGCCATTCCAGGTAATAGGAGATCATGATCCCAGACAAGTAGCGTCTCCTCTTCTGTTTCAACAATTGAAGTAGCGTACTGTAAATCTGACAAGGTTCCTAAAGCCGTTTCTATTTGCATCGTATAAGATAAGCTATAGGTATCTGTCTCCTCATCGTAAACTAAGTTATCGCTAGTTATACTCGGTTCGTCAGCTCCAATACCTGAAAAGATAGTATCATAACGTTCACTTAACTCCTCTTCACTTAAATACCCTTGAGCTTGCAACGATTCATCTGTGAAATAACTAACCATAGTAGCAAAGTCTTGATTCTCTCTTGCAGCTAAGTAATCGCTAACTAAGCTTTCTACTTCATTTTGACGTTGTATAGCCAGCTGTTTTTCCTGATAATTTCTATACCAGAAAAAACCCACTATACCACCAACAATAAGTAAGCTCACAACAACCGCTATGATTAACCCTAATTTACTATTTCTTTTATTAGAAGAATGCTTGGTTTGTTTCAAAAAATCAGCTCCTTACTTTTAAAAAAGAGCCTTCATTTGTAAGACTATTAGTCATTCGCAAAAAAGGCTCTCGTTTTGATTATAGCTTAGTTTTCAAATAAATCTTTTTGAGCTTCTCGGTAGTCAACCATTTTCCGAGCAAAGAGCTCCCCATTTGAAGGGGGGGTATACGTAATCGCATTCGCTCCCGCTTCTATGGTTTCTAAAATACTTTCATCCGTCGGTCCGCCTGTTGCAATAATTGGTAAATCTGGATACTTCTGCCTAATCTCTCGAACAATTTTGCTTGTTTTCGCTGCTCCTGAAATATTGACGATATCTACTCCTGCTTTAATTTTATCCTCTATATCAGTATATTCTGATACGACCGTTAAAATAATCGGAATATCAATCATTTCATTCACTTTAATAATTGTATCTGTTGGTGTAGGGGCATTAACGACAACCGCTTTACACCCATGCGATTCAGCAAGTAAAGCCATGTTAGCGGATCGTATGCCGTGTGTCATACCACCAGCGATTCCAGCCATTACAGATATAGTAGAGACGTCTGTGATGGCCTTAATTATAGCTGGGTGTGGGGTGAAAGGATAAACTGCCATAATCGCATCGGCATCATTGTTCATAATAAGCGCAATATCCGTTGTAAACAGCAATGCCTTAAATCGTTTGCCATTGATCACAATACCACTGGATTTGCGAATCACTTCCGGTACTTCAACATAGTTTTTAAATAAATCCGTTCGAACATGTGGAAATCGTTTGTTTGACATTCTAGTCTTCAACATCCTTTATTATTTAGTATCGTACTGGTCTAACTGATAGGTTTCTATTAGAGCGATTAATTTTTCAGGATAGGTTGGATCTGTGGCGTATCCTGCATCACTCAAGGCGTAAGCAGCATCTTTATAATTATCAGCATCAATGACCCCTCTATAAAGGGATGAATCCCATTGCGTGCCGTTAGCTATAAGTTTAGCATAGTCTTCAATAGACGCTTGAAGAGACGGATAACTTCTAAAGGACGCTTCTATTTCTACCCAGTCCTCCTCATATTCGAGGGTCGCATACTGCCTCGAGGATTTCCCTCCTTTTATTCCGAAGTAATTGTTGTCTTGCACTGACAAACCACTTTGTCCCCAATTTGATTCTAAAATAGCTTGAGCAATCGTCACGCTGGGTCTTATACCATACTCTTTTTCTAAAGGTAATGTATGTTTGGCTACTTCCTCAATAAAAGCCTCTTTCGACAAAGGGGCATCTTCTAAAGGAACGTCTTCTTGAAATTCCTGACTCAATATCATCAGTGTCCCAAAAAAGGTTAAAACAATTAAGCCAACCCGTTGCAACAGTGTCAGACTTGATGCGGCTTTCTTTTTTCTGTTAGACAGATTATCCCCTCCTAGCCGTTCTGTTCCGTTAACTTGCTTTTATTTTCTCTGCTTTCGAGCAACTCGATGTATTCTTCTAAAACAAGTTCATGTTCATGAATATAAACAGCACTCTCTTTGCCTACATACCTAAAATGCCATGATTCATAGTTTATGCCTGTTACCTCTTCTTTTCCTTCAGGGTATCTCAGTATAAAGCCGAATGCCGGTGCTGTTTCTATCAGCCATTGTTGTGACATTTGCGTATCATACTCTGGTACTAAGCCATTACCATCTGCAATCCATTCCTGGTCTACAATATCTAACGCTAGACCCGTATGATGCTCGCTATGATTTGGTATGGCAATGTAGTCTTCAGTTAATGCCCTTGCTTCTTCTTTTGAATGCCCTTGTTCAATATAACTATTTATGGACCGATCGTAATTCGCTTGTTGTCTTTCAACTGAACGGTAACCAGAGGCAAAAAACAAACGATGCCCATTCTCTGATGCCATATCTCGCAAAGCCATATAGTTATCTGCTATGCGTTCATCTATCCACTTTTCAGGTTCCACTTCTTTAAGTTCAACCTCAAACTGTTCTGGAAGAGGGTAATCATTGTTAACTAATATGAGTTCCCAATCACTTGAGGAAACAGTTTTAGGGAGCGCGTCCATCAATTGCCGCTGTCTTTTTTCTTCGTCTGTTAAAAGCTCTTCTGATTCATCAATTCTATCCTGAGCAGACTCTTCAAGTACCTCTTGATCACTTTCATCTGCCTCTAGCACATGACATCCAGTAAGCAATGTCATTGTTGAAACTATTACAAAAATCTTTACAATCATTTAAATCCTCCTACATGTAGTTCAGTAATCATTTTACCATAAGTTATTTGCTCTCGATAGAGTTGCCTCTTATTTCGCTTACCTCACTATTTTAGCAATAATTTGTTATACTAAACTTAAACACGCTAAGTGAGAAAGAAGGATAGTTATGAAGACTATTAAATGGGGCATCGTTGGCTTAGGAGGCATTGCTCACTCCTTTGCTTCGGCTTTCCAATCAGAGCATGCAGAATTAGTTGGAGTGGCTTCTCGCACACTTCAAAAAGCTTATGATTTTTCAAAACAATACTCCATTCCAAAAGCATACGGTAGTTATGAACAGTTAGCTTACGATCCCGAGATTGACATTGTTTATTTGGCTACCCCTAACAGTTATCACAAAGACAATATGATGATGATATTAAAGGCCGGCAAACACGTCCTTTGTGAAAAAGCTATCACTATGACTAAAGCTGAATTAGACGAGGTTTTATCTTATGCTAAAGAGAAGAATTTGATTGTGGCTGAAGCCATGACCATTTATCATATGCCACTCATGCAAGCCGTGAAAAAACGAGTAGACGCTGGTGAGTTCGGTCAATTGAAAATGGTTCATGCTTACTTTGGTAGTTTAAAAGAAGCTGATCCAACTAACCGTTTTTTTAACCCTGAACTCGGCGGAGGTGCTCTTTTAGATATTGGTGTATATGCTTTATCTTTTGTCAGGTTTTTCTTAAGCAGTCAACCCCATATCCGTCAAACTGTCGGCTTGCTTTATGAAACTGGTGTAGATGAAATGAGTAGCTTCCAACTGCTTAATGAGCAAGACGAGTTGGCCACGGTGACAATCAGCTTTCGCGCTAAACTGCCTAAGCAAGGCATTATTGCCTGCGAAGATGCTTATATCACTATCATGAATTACCCTCGAGCTGACCAGGCACTTATTACCTATGCAGATGGACGTACGGAAACCATTGAATCAGGCGAAACAGCCCAAGCGTTAAATTATGAAGTTGATCATTTGTCAGAAAGCTTATTAACTGGTCAACATTTGACTGCAATGGATTTAACCAAAGACGTTAATGAATTGATGAACTGGGCAGCAAAAGAATGGAAAATGGACTGGTTGTTTGAATCGTAATTCCTGAACCGTATACTTACCTCAGATAAAAAAGACACCCTATAAATTGGCATGTCATGCCGCTTTATAGAGTGTCTTGCTAGTTTAGTTAACGATTGACTGAATCAGCCATTCGTCTAATGGTATGACGATTCCCACGAATAACTTTTGACATTTCAATGATATTCTCATATGGTGAGATGCCGCTGTAACCCGAATCTCCAATATGATGGATATCAAAGCCGATCACTTTATTCATCAAGCCGATTTGGCGTATGGTAGACGGATCAGCACTCTCTTGACTCGTTCCAATGGAAGCCATAGTTAATACCTTCTCTTTTTTTGCCAATTCTACAATACTTCGGCACATCTCTTCATTCACTCCGGGAACGGTAGCCACTGCTGGCATCAATAGGACATCAGCCCCTGCATCCATTATTCGTTTGGCAACAGTTTCAGTCATGACTGGTTCAGCTACTCCTGATTGATGCATCTTCCCGGCAATAATCATTCCATTAAACTGCTCTTTTGCTTGTTTGACTGCCTCGACTAATACATCATTACTTACTCCGGTTTTAGGGTTACCTGTTAAGCAGATAAAATCAAAACCTAAGTCGTTAGCTTTTTGAAAGGTCTTTTTCGATGCCATACGCCCTTCCGAAATGACTAACCTTTGTTCATTAAAATCAGCGGATAAATCAATAGGCTCCAAGTTCACTCCGACCGGACGCCCAACCAACTGCTTTACTCTGCGGATTGGATCATCTGTCTCATCAAGTCCACTGATGTAAATGTCAAAGAGATCTAAGGCGTTTAGCAAAATCAAGTCAGCCCCGGCCGCCTTAGCCACCTCACTGTTTGTCAACCCTTCTGCGGCAGATCCAGTTACAATATTTTCTGATAAAAGTGTGCGTCCTTCGCTTGCTACAATAGACTGTACTAATTCATCTTTAGTCATGTTTTCAAAATCACTGGCATGGCAATCCAAAAGTCTCTTCATATACTAACCCTCCGTTCTAATTTTTTAATCCTGTAGTAATGGTGTTCAATTGGTGTTTAAGCAGGTCTCTGTCGATAAATCGAGCTTGACGTAACACTTCTTTCCCTTCAAGGAAAAGAAGAACAACTGGAACAGTGAAGACGGTAAATTCACTAGCCACTGCTGGGACATGTTCATGATTGATTTGAATTGACTTAATAGCGTCGAACGAATCGATCATTGGCTTAATTTGTGGCAGTACGGCATGACAAACGGAACACGTCTCACCATAAATAAACATCAGTAGCAAGTTTTCTGCTTGTATCAACTGTTTTGCTTCTTCAAGTGATGTCACCTCGACAAAGCCTTCCATATTCATCACCTTTCCTAGTTCATTCTTAATCTTAATTGAATAGTACCACGATAATGGTCAAAAATCAGTTATGATACAAGGTATTTGAAAAAGAAGAAATGACCGAACGTCTCCTAACGTGAGCTCGGTCATTTCAAACATCCTTTAATCTTGTGTTTTAAGTGCTTCTACCATATCCACACGCTTTAATTTGAAATGCATGACAACCATGACTAGACTAGAGAACAAAAACATTAACAAGAACGAATAGAGATAACTCGTTGCATTAATATCTCTAGAGAAGCGGAGAATATCTACTTCTGCAGTCTGCAAAACAAAAAGATGCATGATAAATCCAAGTACGAAACCAATCAGTATGCCCATAATCGTAAGAACAAAGTTTTCTCGATAAACATACATCGTGACTTCTCTATCGAAAAAGCCAAGCACTTTAATAGTAGATAATTCTCTT
This sequence comes from Alkalibacterium sp. MB6, assembly GCF_009935905.1. GTDB lineage: Bacteria > Bacillota > Bacilli > Lactobacillales > Carnobacteriaceae_A > Alkalibacterium. Next base: position 28,478 of record NZ_PREX01000011.1, read on the forward strand.
ATACGTTCTGACACGTTAATATTCGTCAAATTGTATAAGACAACAAAGGCTAAGGAAGCAGCTGAAACAATTAAGACAACGGTGACGACATCTAAGCTGTCCATCGAATCTTGGAAGGCATCCTCTACAGAAGTCAAGAAAACAACGCCTTGCACAGCCGCTTGATCTGTCAATGTTGCTCCTAATTCATCATCATCAACTACAGCCGTGTCATACTGAAGGAATCGTGAGTTTAATTCGACTTCTTCCCCCACGCTATTTTCATAGGCTTCTGGTGACAGATAAATATAGTGTTGGACATAATGCTCAACAATATCAGTGAGTTCTACTTCAAATTCAATGCCATCATTTGTTTCAACCTGGATCGTATCTCCAACGGAAACATCCAGTAAGTCAGCGAGCTTATCTGTTATTAAAGCACCTTCTGTAGGGAGTTCCAGGATGGTGTTTGAATCATCTACATCTCTAAATACAATAAAGTCTTCTACACCTGTTGTATCGGATGGAACCACTATATTAAGATCTTGACTTCCATTTTCAGCAAATGCCTCTCCATTTTCCATTCGGACTCGGAGTTGATCTTCTAAGCCGTCTACATTAGCTAATGTATCTTCTAACTCATTCGTTTGAGCTTCTGATGCACTTGTGTTTTCTGAAACAATCGCATCGTACAAAAAGAGTTCTTCAAATTGAATACGTCCTAAATCTGATATGGAATCTGATAAACCAAATCCCGTCAAAAGTAAGGCCGTACCGCCTGCTACTCCAAATAAAGTCATGAGCATACGACGTTTATAGCGGAATAGATTTCTAGACGCCACTTTTTGCGTGAAGGTGAATCGATTCCACAGAAATGGTATACGCTCCAAAACAATTCGTTTCCCTTTTTTTGGTGCCTTCGGTCTAAGCAAGGTCGCTGCATTGCTCCTTAAAGATAACCTGACGGATACTAAAGTAGATAAACCAGTAGCTAATAAGGCTCCTGCCATCGATATAATGGCATAAGACCAATAGAATTCAATATCAGCACTTGGCAAGTTATACATCGAGCTGTAAGCATCTATAATAACATTAGGAAATAGCCAATACCCTAGGAACAGACCTAACACGCCTCCTGCAAAAGTCGCTATCATAGCGTAAACGAAGTACTTCATAGCAATAGCTACGTTCCCATAGCCTAGTGCTTTCATTGTACCAATTTGGTTACGGCCTTCATCAACCATACGCGTCATCGTCGTTAACGAGATGAGTGCGGCTAACAAGAAGAAAAAGACAGGGAAAATACGAGAAATATTATTGATTCGCTCAGCGTTATCTTGAAATTCTGCATAGCCCGAGAAGTCATTACGATCTTCAATAAAGTATTCTGGTTCTTCTAAATCAGCTAGCTGTTCTTCAGCATCAGCCAATTCTTCTTCCGCTTCTCTAATCTCTTCTTCCGCTGTTTCACTCTCTTCTAAAAACTCCGCTTCACCCTCTTCTAGTTCAGCAGTAGCCTCTTCCAGTTCACTCAATCCTTCATTAATCTCTGCTTGTGCCGCTTGAATGTTGTTGGTCAATTCTACTTCAGCTGCTTGTATTTTTTCTAATCCAGCACTAACTTCTTGCTCTTGTGCATATAATTGATTTAATAAAGCAGGATCTTGAACCGGTGCAGCTTCCAATTGTTCTCTAGTTGCATTAATCTCGGATAAGGCCTGGTTCAATTCATTACGCTGGTTTTCCAATTGGTTTCTAGCCTGAGATTCTTCATTATCTAGCTCAGCCTGAGCATCTTCCAATTCAGCGTAACCTTCTTCAATAGTTTGACGGGCTTCTGCCAGCTCATCCTGTGCATCAGCCAATTCTTGGCGGGCATCCTCTATTTCTTGATAACCGTCATTTATTTCCGTTTCAATTTCTTCATATAATTCATTATAGCGTTCTGCAGGTCGATAAGCCAAAGACTCCTCAATGTCAGCTACATAGTCATTAACGTAGGCCTCATAGTCATCTGAATACGCCTCATAGTCATGAGCTCCTGGGAAACGTACAAATGCATCTGTTAAGATGTCCATGTCAAAGTCATCTTCTAAAATGACTGATAACCCATTTAAGGTCCCTGTTCCAACTTGGGTATTCCCTCTTTCAGATCGTTCAATATACTTCGGATGATTAAAAAATCCAACGACTTCAAATGATGTTTCAGTAAAGTTTTCATTAAAGTCATCCAACGTTTCGACATCAATCTCAATCGTATCTCCTATAGTATACTCATCTAAATAACTTGAGGTATGATCTAAAGCTATTTCTCCGCTGGATTCCGGTAATCTACCTTCTACTATAACTAATTCATTCATTGATTCTGATTCACCCGGTGAATAACTAAATACACGAGAAGATAAACCCGTCTCAGTAAATACTACATCAGACCGGTAATGATACTGGGTTTCAGCTCCTTCTACGGAATCTAAAATGGCGACATCTTCATCATCTAGACCCATTGTTGAAAAAATATGAGCATCAGCTAATTGTTGGTCAGCATAATAATTATCAGCAGTGTTTACCATAACGGGGCCAGTGGCGCTAAGGCCAGCAAAAAATGCAACCCCTAATAAAATAATGGCAAAAATGGAAAGAAAGCGGGTTTTCGTCCGCCATATCTCTCTTAACGTATCTTTTCTTAATGCTTTATATCTCACTCGATCACCTATTCTACTCTCATTTCAACAGCTTACCACTCAATGCTTTCTACTGGTTTTGGATTAGTGTTAATACTCACTTCTCTAACCTTGGCATTATTAATATCAATAACTCGGTTTGCCATTGGTGCAATGGCTCGGTTATGCGTAATCACAACAACGGTTGCTCCGTAATCTTCTTTAGCTTTGCTTAGTAAGCTTAATACTTTTTTCCCCGTTTCATAATCCAACGCCCCTGTGGGTTCGTCGCACAATAATAACTTAGGCTGCTTAGCCAAGGCTCTGGCAATAGAAACTCTTTGCTGTTCTCCTCCAGATAATTGGGCTGGGAAATTATCCATACGGTGTTCTAACCCTACGCTTTTCAATACTTCTTCAGCGTCTAATGCGTTGGGAGAAATCTCAGCTGCTAACTCAACGTTTTCCTTAGCAGTTAAATTAGGTATCAAGTTATAATTTTGGAAAATAAACCCGACGTCTTTTCGACGGTACTCAGTCAGTTGTTTATCATTAAACCCGACTATATTTGTCCCATCAATAATCACTTCACCTTCATCCGCTGCATCCATACCACCCAATATATTTAAGAGCGTTGTTTTGCCTGCTCCACTCGGTCCAACAATAACGGCAAACTCTTTTTCTTCAATATCAAAAGTGATTCCATTATTCGCCACTACCTCTGTCTCTCCAGATTTAAATCGTTTAAATTCGTCTTTTACTGATATATACGCTGTCATAGTCACCGATCCTTTCATTACTTAACTTTATTATTTTAGCATAATTAATTGTTCATTCTAGATTAGTCTGTTCATTAGTATACATTATTCATTGTTTCTTCATATATACAGCTATACTAACGCAAAAAACCGTCAAGGCACATGAGCAAGTCAGGTATTACCTAACCCATTGCTCATATGATGACGGCTCCCATTCAATTTGATGCGCTCATTTTTTTAAGATGTGCGTTTCAAAGCAAATACCTTTAAATAATTTGACTCTGGATACTCTTGACTCGTTTTGTAATCTTCTGGCAAGCCAAATTCATCCACCAAATAGGCATCCACTTGACTTTCATCAAATGCCTGACTAACCATATCGTAAAATTCATCTCGGCTAATCTTCCAAGAGTTGGTCGAAGTAATAATCATACCATTTGGAGCCAAAACTTTAATTGCATCTTTAACTAATTCGCTATAATCTTCTTCTACGCTAAATGTACGCTTTTTAGTCCGTGCAAAGGTTGGCGGATCAAGAATAATTAAGTCAAATTGCAACTTATGTTTGATAGCATAATCCAAATAACTGAAGACATCCATTACACGAATTTCATGGTCATCTGGGTTTAAGCCGTTAATTTCAAACTGTTCTCTTGTGCGTTCCTTGCTACGATTAGCTGCATCCACGTTAACCGTTTTAACTGCTCCTGCCATTGACGCTGCCACAGAGAAAGCCCCCGTGTAACTGAAAGTGTTTAGAACCGTTTTACCCATTCCCCACTCTTCCATTATCTTCCCTCTCACATTTCTTTGATCAAGGAATATTCCAGTCATCCATCCTTCATTCAAGTAAACAGCATAGCGAATGCCATTTTCTAAAATGATGAGGGCTTCATCGTGCTTTGTTCCTTCAACAAATCTTGTTTGGAAAGAAGCTTTAGGGTAATTCAATTTTTCATAAATTCCTTTAAAGTCAGGCACAGCTACTTTAAATGCTTTCATAATCGTTTCTTTATGAGCATATAAACCTTTATTGTACCAAGAAAAGACATAGTACCCATCATAATAATCGATAGTCAACCCGCCAAGGCCGTCCCCATCACCATTTAAGAAACGAAAGGCTGTCGTTGTATCATCTGAGTAAAACGTTGCCCGTTTCGTGCGAGCAATTCTAAATAAACGATCAAAGAATCTTGCGTCAATCTGTTCATCTTCTTCTCGAGATAAAACCCATCCAGCTGCTCTCTTCTCTGCACCTAGGTAACCTATCGCTACAAACCGTTGATTAGAGTCAACCATTCTAACCAATTCGCCTTCTTTTTCATTTATCTTCTTCTTAAAGTCAAAGTCTTCAATAACAGGGTAACCATCTCTTATCCGATTCGCTGCTAAGCTTTTTATTTCTAATGTAATCATTTATTTCCCTCTTTCCTTTCCGTCATTAAAACGGATATCCTTCTTATTATTATAACACACTGCTTATTCAGGTTATATGCTTACAGTCAAGATTGCTCTCTCAAACTAAAAAGCAGGATAGGCTCATAAGCCTTCCTGCTTTAAGGTGTCTTTATTCTATCTTTTGATTAGCTTACTCTATTCGTTCGATTCCTTTTGGTGTTTCCGTATGATTCGGATGACCCATTTCTTCTTCGTCCATATCGGTGTTCATCATTTCAGGTGCGTCTGTTTCATAAAGTTCAATTGTAGATACTCCACCATTTTTCTCTATCAGACTCGTTTCTCGTCTGTTATCCCGTTTCAAAATTTGCAATTGATCTCGGTAAAGATAATCAATTGGTTCTGTAACAGTCAGCGATTCTGGAGTGTAAAACCTTAATAAGTCCATTTGCATGATTTCATCCGAGTAAGACATGGCTTGTCTCGCTCTATCCCGTTGCTTATACAATGCATTTAACTCAACAGGTGACAAATCTTCGTGAATTTCGTTACCGGTTTTGGTATCATAAACACTTTGCTCGATAAAGGTATAATCCTTATTAATGACCCGCCCGTTTCTTAAAGTAACTGTGCCATCATGTTCTTCTGACAGTAAGTCTTGTCCCATAAATAGGTATTGATCTGTTTCGAGTCCCAATAAATGCATCATTGTTGGCAATATATCGACTTGCCCACTGAACGTGTCAAAAACTTGACCATTTGTCTCCCCAGGGATGTGAATAATTAAAGGCACTCGTTGCATGTGTGTATTTTCATAATTTCCCCATTCTTCTGGGTCTTGGCCCAACAAAGGAGCGACATGAGGGTTTCTCATATTCGAAATACCGAAATGATCACCGTATAAGACAATCATCGAATTGTCGTACAAGCCGGATGCTTTCAAGTAATTAAAAAATTCTTCAATTGCCTGATCTGCATAGTTTGCTGTCACAAAAAAATTATTTATCGTCTCGTCATCCGTTTGGGCTTTCGGGAACCCTTCATTTGCTTCATCAATTGGATAAGGGAAATGGTGTGTAACGGTAATGAATTTAGAATAAAAAGGTTGCGGGAGTTGTTCCATGTATTCGACAGAGTCATGGAAGAACAACTTGTCCTTCAATCCATATTCCATCGCTCGATCTTCTGATAAATCATAAAATTCTGAGTCAAAGAAATAATCATAGCCAAACCGTCCATACGTATCGGTTCGGTTCCAAAATGAACCCACATTCCCATGAAAAGCGGCTGTTGTATAGCCGGCTGATTTCAATATATTTGGCGTAGCATGGAAGGTGTTGGATGAGCCCAATGTTTGAAAAGCACTTCCTTGCGGCAACCCATATAATGACAATTCAGCGAGTACTTCGGCATCAGCTGATTTCCCTTGTCCCGTTTGATGGAAGAAATTTTCATAACTATAAGATGCCTCGCTGTGGAACAGGCTATTCACAAAAGGCATGACTTCATGCTTTCTTCCGTACTCGTCTTCCAATTCAAAATCAATCAGGAACTGCTGTATACTTTCCATTGAAATCATAATAACGTTGCGATCTTCTGCTATACCAAAATACTCTGCATTTGGTGCGGCATGATTTTGCTTGGCATAAGTTACAGCTTTACTTAAATGCGATTCATCGGCATTGGCTCTAATAGAATTTGTTTGAATCGTATGAACCACATCATATCCGGTAAAAAAATTGATACCCAGGTATTTAACGATGAAATTTCTGTCAAATGTTCTGGTTAGTAGTTGCGGTCGATCAATTTCGGCTAACAACAAATTCCCTATAAATAATAATACTCCAAACTTAGTAATCATAAAGGCTTTTCCTTTATGCGTCTTATTAGTTGTTAAAAATTTAAATCTGCTGTTGGTTTTAGTTGACACGTTAGCTGCTTCTTCAACGTCCGTAGTGGAACTAGGTGCTTTTTTAATTAAAAAGAAAAGCAATAAGACATCCACCCAGTAGAGTAAATCCCATGATCTAATCATGGCAATAGTAGATGTTAACATTGCTCCAGAGACATTATTGGAACCCATCATAATATTCATTGTTAAAAAGTCCGTAAATTCTCGGTAGTATAAGATATTACTATAAAGAAGGAAGGATAAAGCTAGTTGAATTATTAAAAGACTATAGTGTGATACCTTCTTTCTCTTGAAATATAAAGAGATTGAGAAAAAGATGATGATAAAAGGTAATGGATTGATAAATAATAAGATATGCTGAAACAGTCCAGTTACACCTAAATTAAATTCAACCAGATAAGCCGCATAGGTTTTTAACCAAAAGAGGATTACCGCTATAAAGAAGTAGTTATTTTTTTTATTTAATTTTGAGATTATTCTCGACATTCTCATGCCTCCTAATTTTATTGCATTTGTGCGCATCACTATTTGAGAAGAAATAAAACACTTGCCTCGACTATTCTAATTGATATTTACTAAAAGCACAACTGCTACTATTCTATTTAGAAAACCTATTATAGTTCTTTTATATTAATATTTCCATAAGAAAAACCTGCTATTGTCACTAAAGCGTGAACAATGTAGGTTTTTACAGTTCAATTATTCGGATACTTTAAAAGGAAAGTCAAGGTGAAAGCTGGTTCCTTTGTTGGGTTCACTGTCTACGTCTATGGTTGCTTGATGCATTTCTATTAGCTGCTGAACAATAGCCAAGCCTAAACCTGACTCACCATATTTCGTATTCACTCTAGAAGTATCTGCCTTATAATATCGATCCCATATAAATCGGAGCTCATCTTCCGTCATACCGATTCCCGTATCGATTACACTCAACCGAGTCCCCGTATGTGTTCGTTGCCCTCTTATAATAATTTCGCCATCTGTTGTAAACTGCATGGCATTCTTAATCAAGTTGACAAGAATTTGTTTGAGTCTATCATAGTCCGCATAGACGCTTAGGTCATCTGCTGCTTCAAATGTCATCGTGTTAGTGGAGTCTTCTACCATTTCTTTCAATTGTTCTTTAATTTCCTCAAATATTTCTGTTACCGGTATGTTATTTTTATTTAGTATAATCCGGTTCGATCGGATATTTTCATAATCCATATTTTCATTGACTAAACGTATCAAACGCCGAGTCTCTTTTCGCATCAACTGAATGCTTCTCAACTTCTGTTCTTCTGGTATCACATTGTATTCGAGACCTTCCAAAAGACCGTTGACCGTTGTTAAGGGTGTGCGCATTTCGTGAGCTGCATCTTGCATAAAGGTCTTTCTTCTTTCTTCTTGGCGGGCTACTTCTTCACTAGTCTCTTTTAACGCATTAACCATGCGATTAAAGTCTTTTGATAGGTAGTCAATTTCGTCTCGTCCTTTATGCTCCAGCTGTATAGTGTACTCTCCTTCAGCCACTTGGTGGGCAGCTTTACGCAACCGATTCACTCGTTTAACTTGATAATGAGCGAATATGATACTCATGATAATGGCTACAGCTGTAGAAAGAACAAATGCATCAAAAACATTCCCATGTAATTCACTCATTTGTCGATCCACTTGACTAATGGGAGCACTAACCGTAATAAACCCTGCGAAATCTTCCGTTGACTGTCTAAAGTAAGGCATATAGATGAAGGCTGTTTCACTCGGATTTCCAAGCATGTCTTCTTGTTCCGTTGTTAAAGCTAAACGCTCTCCATTCTCCAATTGCTGAAACTCTTCAGGAACTACTCTAGCTTCAAGATGCGGCGGCAGTTCCGGGTAAATCAGTCTACCCTCTTCTTCAAACACATAAAACGACACACCTTGTTTACCGAGTACTTCATGGATAGTATCCAATTCTTCCGAATCTAAATTTTGTTCAACTATAGATTCGGCATAGCCAAATAGACGTCTTTCTATTTCTCCAAATGCTGTATGTCTTCCAAAATGAACCAAATATACGACGGTAATCGTCATTAATATGATAATAACTGCTAAAAAGCCTAGCAGTTGCTGGAAGAAATACGGTAATTTCATTTTAGTCCAGTTTTCCGGTATCATCGAATTTATATCCCACTCCCCATACCGTCTCTATCACTTGTGGTCCTGTTGCCGACAACTTTTGACGCAATTTCTTAATGTGTGCGTCGACGGTTCTCTCGTCTCCAAAATATTCATAATCCCAGACCAATTGCAGTAATTGCTCTCTAGAAAAAACTCGTCTCGGACTATTCGCTAAGGTGTAAAGCAAATCAAATTCTTTCGGAGTTAAATTAGTTAAAGGTTCTTGATACAAAATAACTTCTCTTGTTGTGCGGTCCATTTTCAAATGTTCCGTTTCAATTTCATACTGAGGTTCCTGTTCTTCCAATGTACTTCGATCGTTTACTCGTCTCATTATGGATTTAATTCTAGCAACCAAAGTTAATGGGCTGAACGGTTTAGTCACATAGTCATCCGCTCCAATTTCCAAGCCAATGACTTCATCGCTCTCAGTATCTTTTGCTGTCAACATGATAATTGGCACAGTTGTTGAGTGTTTTCTAATTTCGCGACAAATCGTTATTCCGTCCATTTCAGGCAACATAATATCCAAAACAACTAAATCAAATGTATCAGGAGCATTTAAATAAGTCTCTAGTCCTTTTTTCCCGTTATGGACAAACGTATTTTCCCAATTTTCTTTAATAAAAAACATTTCAATCATTTCACATACCGACTCATTATCTTCAATCATTAAGATATGCATTGTCATCCTTCTTTCTCAGATCTGTGCTGTCCCTTATTATACTGAACAGTAATGAATATTCTATGTCATTATAGTTATTAAATAGAAAAAAATGTGAACTTTTGCTTTCATACTGCTGTTTATACTATCCATTATACTATAAATGAATCGTTAAGAGACATGCAATTAACAATTGAGAAACGTTTAGTGCATTAACTGTTTCTCCATAAATGGTGTTTAATCTTTTACACACATCAAAAAGCCATTGAAAAGACTGCCTTAATTGCTCAGTCTCATCGATGGCTCTTTTTATATCTCTATTTTATTGATTACTGACTGAATACTGGAGAAGCAGGTTGCGGAGTCGGGATGATATTTTGACTAACGTGTTGAGTGACTTTTTCAGGTGTTTTCTTTTGTAAAAATTCTATCTCTTCGACAAACATCTCAATAACATATCTAGTTTCTGATGTCTCTGTCAGGTAAGATCGCGACTGCATTTTCCCATTTAAGGCGATTAAGTCACCTTTGCTGCAGTACTCTTCAAGAAGCTCTGCCCGTTTACCCCAGGCTACAAATGGAATGAAGTCAGCATCCGTTCCTTGCTCTTTCTTAAAGGTCTTTCTAACTGCCAGTGTATTATTGGTGACAAACCGTCCGTCACCTACACTTCTCAGTTCCACATCTTTGGTGAGCCTTCCAATCAATGAGATCGTATTCATTTTATTCCTCTTTCCTTGCATAATAGTAGGAAGTGTTTTCTCCCCCTATAATATAATATTACCCAAAACTTTCTTAAAGCACTTTTTTTCTTTCGGAAAATTTTAGTTTCTCTCGATTTACGCCTTATTCTAGACAAATATAGTCGATTATAATGGAAAGAGTGGTTCGAAAATGTACTAAAAAACACTTTTCTCAAAGACAAGCCATGAGAAAAGCGTTTAGTTTTTAGAATATAAATTCCAAGATATGTTGCCATAATTCTGGATTGAAAACATCCATCGGGTCGCCAGCTCCACCAATGACACTGTATCCAAGCATGGTTCCTCCAATGAACGCTGCTGCAATTAGCAGAATAATAAGCAGAACCTTCAAAATATAAAAGACAATATTCTTAGTGATCGTTTTCCATGTCATTAGTGTGCACCTCAATTAGTCATTCGCAAAGCTTAGCCAAATAAAGAGGCTATCTTCTTTTTTTTAGGTTTTCGAGCAATATGCCTGTTCCCAATGCAACTGAATCAAGAGGATTCTCCGCTTTAAATACCGGAACTTTTAACTCCTCGGCAAAAAGTAACTCAATTCCATCAAGCAAGGCACCCCCGCCAGTTAATATGACCCCGCGATCAATAATATCTGCCGATAATTCAGGTGGAGTCTGCTCTAAAACAGACTTGGCCTGTTCAACTACGATTTGCATTGATTCGTGTGTCGCTTCTCTAACTTCCGAAGAGGTGATGGTAATTGTTCGTGGCAATCCGTTAACCATGTCACGACCTCTTACATCCATTTCTTCATTGCGTCCATTATCAAACATCACACCGATTTCTTTTTTTATTGTTTCGGCAGTGCGTTCGCCTATCAGTAAACCATGTTTCTTTTTAATGTATTGAGTAATGTCGTCATCTAGCGTGTCACCTGCAACTTTAATCGAACGGCTTGTAACAATACCACCCATAGATAGAACAGCTATATCGCTCGTTCCGCCTCCGATGTCAATGACCATGTTTCCGCTTGGTTGGAAGATTTCCATTCCTGCACCTATTGCTGCTACCTTAGGCTCTTCTTCCAAATAAACGTTTTTACCTCCACTTTTTTCTGCTACTTCAATGATTGCTTTTTGTTCAATAGCAGTAATGTTAGTCGGGCAACAGATTAATATATTGGGTTTCGATAAAAAGCCTTTAACGTTTAATTTATTTATAAAGTAAGTCAGCATTGCTTCAGTAATATCAAAGTCAGCTATCACTCCTCCTTGGAGGGGACGGATGGCTCTTATGTTTCCAGGGGTACGACCAACCATTCTATAGGCGTCTTCTCCCACTGCTAATACTTCATTCGTTTTTGTATCCAGGGCAACCACCGATGGTTCATTTAATACTATTCCTTTTCCTTTTACATGAACCAGCACATTTGCTGTGCCCAAGTCGATGCCAATATCTCTCGCCATCGTATTTCTCCTCTCAACTTCAGTTACACTATCTTTGTTTCGGGAAACCATGAGTATTCTTTAATTTGTTCTCACTCTTTCTATAATACTTAATCTAAAAAAAAAGAGCAACAGGAAATTTAGATTCCTTCATGGTTTACTGATATCAATTTCACAATAACAAAAAAAAAAGAGAATAAAACGAGGTAGCTCGTCACACTTCCGACACAGCTACCTCTATTATTCTCTAAATTTAATCCATTTATTACTTAATGCTAACGTGATTCTTTTGAGTAACAGTTTTTTCATCTTCTGATACTCTCTCAATATCCGCGCCTAATTTAGCCAATTTGTTATGGAATCCTGCGTAACCACGATCCAAATGTTCTAGTTTAATAACTTTAGTGTACCCTTCAGAAATCAGGCCTGCAAGAATTAAGGCTGCTGCTGCACGCAAGTCAGTAGAAGCAACTTCAGCGCCTTGCAACGTATGTCCTCCTTGAACAATCAAACTTTGACCGTCAACTTGGAAAGAAGCATTCATCTTTCTTAACTCTTCCATATGCATAAATCTATTTTCAAATACCGTTTCACGCATAATACTTGTTCCTTTAGCTGCCAACTGCGCAATCGTCATAGGTGCTTGCATGTCAGTTGGAAAGCCCGGGTGTGGCATCGTTTTAACATCAGTCGGCTTTAGTTCTTTAGGTCCAATAACGCGTAGTCCTTCTGAAGATTCAATAAACTGAACGCCCATTTCTTTTAATTTAGAAATAAGTGGCTTGTTGTGTTCAGGTACACAGTCATTAATCATAATATCGCCTTGAGTAATAGCTGCAGCTACCATAAAGGTGCCACTTTCTATTCTGTCAGGTATAATCGAGTGATTAACCCCAACGAGAGAGTCTACTCCTTCAATTCGAAGTGTTTCTGTACCTGCTCCTACTACTTTAGCACCCATTTTATTTAGGATATTTGCTAAATCAACAATCTCAGGCTCTCTAGCAACGTTCTCCATGACTGTTGTTCCCTTTGCCATTGTTGCTGCCATCATAATATTTTGAGTTGCTCCAACACTTGGGAAATCAAGATAAATATGAGCGCCTTTTAATTGGTCCACAGAGGCTTCAATATACCCTTGGCCGGTATGTACCTTTACGCCCATTGCTTCAAAGCCTTTTAAATGCAAATCGATTGGTCTAGATCCAATCGCACAGCCACCTGGCATAGCCACTCGAGCGTAGCCCGTTCTGGCAAGCAATGGTCCCATTACAACAATTGACGCACGCATTTTGCTCATAAAGTCAAAAGGCGTGTCATTGTTTAATTCTCTCGTAGCATTTGCTGTCATAGTATTATTACCTTCATCAAATGTTAAATCAACATTTAGGTGAGATAAAACTTCTTTCATAATATAAATATCTGAAAGTAACGGCACGTTGGTTATCGTGCTATCTCCCTCACTTGCTAAAATCGTCGATGCTAAAATCGGAAGAACAGCGTTTTTTGCTCCGTCAATATCCACGGCGCCTACTAAACGTCTGCCTCCACCTACTATTATTTTCTCCATTCTATGCCCTCCATAAGTTGAAACGTCCAGGGTAATCCCCACTAATCATCGTTTTTAAAATCATCTCAATGTCTAAGTTAATCAGTCTGTATCATGCGAAATATGCACTAACTCTCAGCACACCTGTAATAGTATAACAGATTGTATCTTAAAGAGGAACACTATAGATCCCAATCTTTCATGTCGAATTTGTTACAAGATTACATAGACTGTGATTCATCCAGTTAATATTCATTTAAAATACTAATACGTTTTGAATGTAAAGGATGAAATCTATAAAAAACTGACTCGTAGTATATCCTACAGCTATAGCAACTAGAATATACAAGGTTCTTGCTTGAGGTATATGATGCTTTTTTATTAGCATATCAGTTCGTAAGGCCTGCAGTGCCCAAAAAGCAACCAATATAAAAAATATATGTGATACAAGGTTAATCATCGATTGCAATGTGATAAGTGACATGTCTTTCATCCTTCCGTTTTCATACTAGCATACTCAAATAAATATTTCATTTATAATGCTTATTACAGGAATATTACACGCTTTCATTGATCGTTTCAACTAATTTTCTGTTTTATTCGGCGTTTTTGAGTTAATTTTGTGTTAAACAGTGACCTTATGAAAAAGCTTCGATAAAAAAAGGATGAGTTTCCTTTTTATCGAAGCTTTGATTTCTTTTCTTGTTGTTTACATTGTACCGTATAATCTGTCTCCGGCATCGCCAAGTCCAGGCAAGATATAACCTTTTTCATTTAGTCTCTCATCTAGTGAAGCTGTGATGATATCCACATCCGGGTGTGCTTCCCTAAGAACTTTAACTCCTTCTGGCGCAGCGACTAAGCATACAAATTTAATGTTGCTTGCTCCGCGTTTCTTAATCGCATCGATTGCAGCAACTGCTGAACCACCGGTTGCCAACATAGGATCAACGACCAACATTTGTCTTTCAGCTAAATCAGAAGGCATTTTAATAAAGTATTCTACAGGCTCCATTGTCTCATGGTCACGGTACATACCGACATGACCGACTTTGGCAGCTGGAATTAAATCTAGCATACCATCAACCATACCCAAGCCCGCTCTCAAAATAGGTACGATAACTACTTTTTTCCCAGCCAATTGTTTCTGAACGGATTTAACTAAAGGTGTCTCGATTTCAACATCTTCCAGTGGCATTTCTCTTGATACTTCATATGCCAACAAGCGAGCAATTTCATTAACAACTTCTCTAAAATCTTTTGTCCCTGTGCTCTTGTCTCTAATAATTGTAAGTTTATGCTGAATAAGTGGATGGTTAATGACTTCTACTTTTCCCATGATTCGGCTCCTTTATAAATCCATTTTTAATCCTAATCTATTGTACAAAAAGTATGACCAAGTTTCCAGACAATTTTATTACTAAAATAATGAGTCATGGTCACTTAAGCATATTCCTCATTTTTAAAGCACTCTTTCGGCCGCTTTTTCTAGCCGATTCATATAAGCTGTTCCTATTCCCTTTTTTTCGTAGGGTTCCACTAGGATAATGGTCACTAACGATTGATCCATCTCTCTCAGCCCACTATACAATAAGGATGCTGCTTGAGAGGGTAACGTCTTTTTCCCTAAGGAGTAATGGTTAAGCGGTTGAATCGATACTGATGTAATGAACTCTTCACTCGCTAATAAGCCGACTACTTCACCGTTTTTTATTAAACTAGTTATCATTTGACGACTTTCTTCAGTGTCTTGGGGCAATATCCAAACTGGCTTATCCGGTGAATAATGTCGGTACTTCATTCCGGGAGATTTTGGAGCTGCTGTTTCATCGACTAAATGTGTATCCACATATACCTGACCTAGAACTGACTCCAACTCTTCTTTTGATATCCCTCCTGGACGTAATATCGTAGGCTTATGGGGATTTGTTAAATCTAAAACTGTGGATTCCAATCCTACTCCAGTCGGTCCACCATCAATAATGCCTGCAATTTTTCCATTTAAATCATCCCAGACATGCTGAGACGTTGTCGGACTTGGTTTTCCAGAAGAGTTTGCGCTTGGCGCGGCCAATGGTTTACCTACTTGTTCAATAAGTGCTAATGCCAAGGGGTGATCTGGCATCCGAATGCCCACTGATTGAAGATCTCCTGTTACAGAAGGAGCCAGGTTTCCTTTTTTCTCTAAGATAACGGTGCACGGTCCTGGCCAAAAATGCTCGATGACTTCTCTAGCCTTTTCAGGCACAAAGGTAACATAGTCTTCTAATTGGTCTATAGTCGAAATATGCACAATTAAAGGATTGTCACTAGGCCGCCCTTTTGCTCGAAAAATCCGATTAACTGCTTCTTCGTTTGTTGCGTCCGCTCCAAGACCGTACACCGTTTCAGTTGGAAAGGCGACCACATCTCCATTTCTCAACTGATTGGCTGCTTCTTTAAGTTGATTTTCGTTCCATATGATCGTATCCATAAAGCCCCCTCCTTTCTTTATCGTCTAACATAAAGTGTTCGGTCATGACCGCTAAAATCCTTTCTAATCTCTACCTGTGCTTTCGGAAAAGCTTCTTCATATAGTCCTTTAATCGCTTGACCTTGCTTATATCCAAGCTCCATAATAATTAGCCCTGTCTGAGACAGTATATCAGGGATTGTGTGAGCTAACTGCTTATAAAAGAATAGCCCTTCATCCTTTGCAAACAACGCTTCATGAGGTTCAAAAGCCAATACAGAATCATCCATAGCTTGTAACTCCTCACTACCTATATAAGGAGGGTTAGACAAAATCAAATCAAAAGGTCCTGTGACTTGCTTAGTCATATCACTAATAATAAAGGTTACGTCCGCTTCCATTTCTTCCGCATTTTTTATAGCCATGTTCAACGTGTTTGGGGAAATATCAACTGCAGTAACTTTATCTTGAGGTCTTTCCAATTTATGACTAATGGCTAATACCCCACTGCCTGTCCCAATGTCCAATACATTAAGTGCTCTGTTGGGCAACGTTTTAATGTAATGATCGAACCATTCTTCTGTTTCTGGTCGAGGAATAAGGGTATCTTGAGAGACATGGAATCGTCTCCCATAGAACCATTCATGACCAACAATATATTGTACCGGTTTACCTTCCACTGCCTCGAGTATATCTTTTATAAATTGTTCTTTTTCATCGGTACGCATGACGTGTCTTTGTTTTTGAACAAGATCAGTTAAACTAAAATCGAACCGTTCTTTCAACAACCATTCTGCTAAATGCGCTTCTTTTCCATTCTTTTTTAAAAAAAGGGAAGCCCTCGTGAGGGCCTCCCCATATGTTAGTGCAGAAGAAAGATCTTTAATACTCATTTTGAAGCTGCTCCATTTTTCTAGATTGCTCCCAAAGCATTAACGCATCGATAAATTCATCTAGCTTGCCAGATAAAATTTGATCTAGTTTTTGAATAGTTAAGTTGATGCGGTGATCAGTCACTCGACTTTGTGGGAAATTATAGGTACGAATACGTTCAGAACGATCGCCTGTTCCTACTGCTGATTTTCTTTCTGCATCCACTTCTGCCTGAGCTTCTTGTGTGATTTTATCATATACTCTTGAACGTAATATTTTCATCGCTTTTTCTCTGTTTTTCAATTGAGAGCGTTCATCCTGCATCGCAACCACAATTCCAGTCGGCTCATGAGTTAATCTGACAGCAGAAGCCGTTTTGTTAACGTGCTGCCCTCCAGCTCCACTGGCATGGTAGATATCAACACGAATGTCATTTTCATCAATATCCACTTCAACATCTTCAGCTTCAGGCATAACAACAACTGTAGCGGTAGACGTATGAATACGGCCTTGAGATTCTGTCTGAGGTACACGCTGGACGCGGTGCGCTCCATTTTCGAATTTTAATTTTGAATACACATTTGTTCCTGTAATCATAAGGGTGATTTCTTTATAGCCACCAAGACCATTTGAGTTAGCAGCCAATACTTCTGTTTTCCAACCTTGACTATCCGCATAGCGCTGATACATTTCAAATAAGTCGGCAGCAAACAACTGAGCTTCATCTCCACCCGCTGCTCCTCTTATTTCCATAATAATATTGCGCTCATCGTTTTCATCTTTTGGAAGCAATAGCACTTTTAATGCCTCTTCCATTTCTGCAATTTCTGCTTGCAAGGAGGCACGTTCCTCTTTTGCCATGTCTTCCATGTCTTTATCAAGCGATTCGTTTAACATCTCTTCTGTATCTTGCAGTTCTGATTTTACTTCTTTATATCGTCGGTAAGTGGCTACAGTCTCTCTTAAACTAGCCTCTTCTTTACTTAAATTCATTAAACGGTCAGTGTTACTGATGACATCTGGGTCACTCAACAATTCGTTTAACTCATCATAACGTCCCTCAACTTGTTCCAATCGATCTAACATGTTACTCATAAAACAGTCGCTCCTTTCAACTAGCTCCGTTCTCACTCTTACAATTTACCTCATGTGTTCCTTAAAGATGCTATCTAATCAGTAGTGACTATTGGCGGATTGTGATAATGCTTTCTACACACAGGGTAATACGATTCATTCCCACCAATCACGATTTGCTCTCCTGTATAAACTGGTTTTCCATCGTGCGTGCGCATATTCATAATTGCTTTTTTATGACAAAACCAACAAATCGTTTTCATTTCCTCTATTTTATCTGCCAACGCAAGTAGTCGCTCTGAACCTTCAAACAAATTATTCATAAAGTCATTTTTTAAGCCAAAAGCCATAACTGGAATAGATAATTCATCTACAATCTCAGCCAATTGGTTAACGTGCTCTCTTTTCAAAAACTGGGCTTCATCGATTAAGACACATGCAAGTGGTTTATTAAGTGCTTTAACCGATTCGAAAATGTTCATATCGTTTGTTACAGGAATAGCTTCCCTTTTTAAGCCAATTCTACTTGAGATTACTCCTACTTCTTCTCGATTATCCAATGCGCTTGTGAAGAGTATGACTGGTTTGTCCTGTTCTTCATAATTGTGTGCTACTTTTAATATCTCAATTGATTTTCCGCTATTCATTGCTCCATATCGAAAAAACAGTTGTGCCATGTTAAACTCCCACTCTCTTTATATATATATACTCCGTGTCATCTATGACCCATATCCTAATAAATTATAAGTTAATAAGAAGAAAAGCACAAGCATTCATTCATATCTACTGGTATTTCTCTCCTGCTGCATGACAGTGTATCCAACTTTATTTAGAACGAGTGACTAAATGTTATCTAGTATTCCTATCTTATGTTACACTGAAGAAAAATATATGAGGTGTTAGTATGTCAGAACCTTTATTTTTAAATGGAGTATTTAAAGAGAAAATATGGGGCGGTCAGCAGCTCCACGACTTGTTTGGTTATGATATTCCCAGCGACCGTACAGGAGAATTGTGGGCCATTTCTGCCCACTCTAATGGACAAAGTGTTGTAGCTAATGGAACGTACAAGGGAAAAACGTTAGGTGATCTATGGGATAATCACAAAGAGTTATTTGGTCATCCAACTGAAGCTGTCTTTCCTTTATTAATCAAAATTATCGATGCTCAACATGATTTGTCTGTTCAAGTTCATCCAGACGATACTTATGCACTGGAGCATGAAGGTGAGTTAGGAAAAACTGAATGCTGGTATATCATTGACGCAAAAAAAGATGCAGAAATTATTTATGGTCATCACGCTAACAGCCAAAAAGAACTGGAAGACGCTATCGAACAAGGTGACTGGGACAATCTATTAAAAAGAGTAAAAGTCCGACCAGGAGACTTCTTTTATGTGCCTAGTGGTACCATACATGCCATTGGCAGTGGCGTCATGATTTTAGAAACCCAACAATCCAGTGATACCACTTACCGAGTATACGATTATGATCGACTCCAAGATAACGGCGAGCCACGGGATTTGCACCTGGAACAATCGATAGCCGTCACAACGATTCCTCACGTAGAACCCAGTTTAAGTATGGATAAAACAAAAAACAATCATCTTGAGCGCACACACTTAGTTTCTAACGACTTCTTTTCGGTTGAAGAATGGCGTGTGACAGGTAAAGCAGACTTTACTCCTGACGCCCCATATTCATTGGTTAGTGTTCTAGATGGTGAAGGCAACTTAACGATTGATGCCCAATCTTACTCTTGTCGAAAAGGCGACCATTTTATCTTACCCGCAACAGTAAGAGAGTGGACATTAGATGGGAATCTTCACATTATTGCTTCAACTCCTGGACAAAAAAGTGAGTAGTCTTTACTATTTATGGTTTTCTGCTACTTGAAGTCGACTATAGTTAGATAGTTACGATAAAATAAAAATTAACAAACACCCTCTCCACATTAACAATGTAGAAAGGGTGCTTGTTTGTTATCCAACAGCCAGTTGTTCGTCTGGACTTTGGAATTGTGAATTATATAAGTCTGCATAGAAGCCGTCTTTTTCCATTAAGTCCTCATGGTTACCTGTTTCAATTACATCTCCATTGTTCATCACAATAATCTTATCCGCATCACGAATAGTGGAGAGTCTGTGGGCAACAACGAAGCTCGTACGGTTTTCAAGTAGCTTAGTCATCGCTTCCTGTATAAGAATCTCTGTACGTGTATCAACAGATGAAGTCGCTTCATCTAAGATTAATATTTCAGGGTCAGCCAAAAAGGCCCGTGCGATAGTAATTAGCTGCCTTTGCCCTTGAGATATATTGGTTCCTTCTTCATTCAACACTGTGTTGTAACCGTCCGGAAGTCGACGAACAAATTCGTCAACGTGAGCAGCTTTAGCCGCTTCTAAAATCCTCTCAGGACTTGGTTCACCATTTTGAATACCATATGCTAAGTTATCCCATATCGTACCATTAAACAGCCACGTATCTTGTAGTACCATTGAGAATCTACTACGCAATTTTGCACGATCAATATCTCTTGTATCGATCCCTTCGTATCGAATACTTCCACCATCAACATCGTAGAAACGCTCCAACAAGTTAATTAAAGTGGATTTACCCGCTCCGGTCGGTCCGACTACAGCTATCATTTCGCCTTCTTTAACCGTTAAGTTAAAGTCAGTCATTAATAACGGCTCATCCTCACTGTACCCGAACTGAACATGCTCAAATTCAACTTTGTAAGGTGAATTCGGTTTAGGATCCAAACCAGACTCAGTGTTTTCCATCTCTTCTTCATCAAGCAACTCAAATATTCGCTCACAAGCCGCGATAGTGACTTGAATCGTATTAGAGAGGTTCGCCACTTGTCTAACCGGTTGAGAGAACTGGTTAACATACTGAATAAAGGCCTGAACGTTACCTAATGTAACAGTCCCGTTAGCTACACTAATTCCGCCAACGATAGCAACTCCGAAGTAACCAAGGTCTCTTGAAAAGCTCACTAATGGCATCATGATACCTGATAGAAATTGAGCTTTCATTGACGCATCGTTTAATCGTTCACTTTGTTCTTCAAATGCCTTAATCTCATCTTCTTCTCTGTTATATGTCTTCACTATCGTATGACCAGAGAAGGTTTCTTCTACCTTATCATTAAGAAAGCCTAACTCTCTTTGTTGAGCAGCAAACTGTTTTTGTGATTTAGGTGCAACAATAGCAATCAATACAAAACTAATCGGCACGGTCACAATAGTTACAAGAGTTAATTGGATATCAATGGATATCATAACAGCTAACACTGTAACAAATTGCACGACGCTTATAATAAATTGAGACAATGATTGCTGCAAAGTATTTGCGATTTGGTCCATATCGTTAATTGCTCGAGACATGATATCACCATTTGAGTGAGTATCATAGTAGCGAATAGGCAAGCGTGACATTTTGTTTTTCAAGTCTTTTCTCATGTCATAAACTGTTTTTTGGGCAATTCTAGCCGTAATAAAAGACTGGAAATATTGAAAAACAGACTGAGTCATGTATACAACGAATACCGTAATTAATATCGTTCTAATTAAATCGAAATCAATTGGGTAGGTGTTGACCACTTGTCCAGCTTCTCTAAGGGCATTTCCCTCTTGTATACCGCGGTAAATTTCCGTAGTTGCCTCACCTAAGATTCTTGGTGCCTGGGTGGCCAAGACGGTAGACACAATAACTAAGACCAACGTAATCACTAATCCCCAGAAACGAGTGGACATATATTTGACCAAGCGTATCAATGTGCCCCAGAAATCTTTCGCTTTCCGAGCTTTCATATGAGCTGGACTTTTCCCCTGGTTTTTCATTAAATATCCTCTCCTTTCATTTGAGAGTCCATGATTTCTTGGTACACTACATTCGATTCTTTTAGTTCGTTGTGCGTCCCTTTACCAACAATTTGCCCCTTATCCAACACAATTATTTGATCAGCATCTAAAACCGTACTGATTCGCTGGGCAATGATAACGACCGCAACATCTTTTGTTTCAGGTTTCAAAGCTTCTCTTAATCGAGCATCTGTTTTGAAATCGAGCGCGGAGAAGGAATCATCAAATACGAGAATATCGGCATCCGTTACCAAAGCTCGAGCGATGCTTAGACGCTGACGTTGACCACCAGAGAAGTTACCTCCTCCATGTTCGACTCTTGAATCCAGCCCATCCGGCAGGTCTGACACGAAATCTTTTCCTTGAGCCACTTCTAGGGCATGCCAAATCTCTTCATCCGTTGCTTCTTCTTTTCCGTAACGCATGTTGTCACGTATCGTTCCACTAAATAGAACAGCTTTTTGAGGAGCAAAACCAATAATTTGGCGTAAGTCACCTTGTTTCACATCTCTAATATCAATGCCATTAACTTTTATGGAGCCTGCTTCTATATCATATAAGCGGGGAATGAGATTCGACAGAGTTGACTTCCCTGAACCAGTTCCGCCAATGACAGCCAAACGTTCTCCCTTTCGTAAGGTAAAGCTAATATCTTCCAGTGCTAATTTTTCAGCACCAGGGTAGCGGTAATTTACTCCTTCAAATGATAGTGATACTTCTTTCGTATCGTCTAATTTAATAGGTTTTTCAGGATCCACAATAATATTAGCTGTATCAAGAACTTCCAATATACGGAAAGCTGCTACTTGACCTCTTGGTAAGAAGAAAAGAACCATAGAAACCATCATCACTCCAATCAAAATCTGACTGGCGTAAGTCATAAAGGCAACTAAATTGCCTACTTGCATGTCTCCGACACTAATTAATTGAGCTCCAAACCAAGTAATCATAATATTCGTAATACTTGCTACAAATACCATAGATGGCATCATAAAGGACATTCTCGTGAATGCTTTGATAGAAGTAGCTGCAAAGTCCCAGTTCGCTTCATCAAAACGTTCTTTTTCATACTCATCTTTATTAAAGGCTCTAATGACTCGAATCCCAGTCAAGCCTTCTCGAAAGACTTTGTTTAGTCTATCTGTTTTTTTTTGCATCGATTTAAAAATCGGACTAGTTAATCTGAGAATAATATATAACAAAACGAATAAAAGCGGCATGGTAATGAGAAAGACAAAAGCCAGTTGAGGTTCACGCGTAAAGGCCATAATGCCGGCACCTATCATTAAGAACGGAGCTAAAACCATTGTACGTAGAACCATCATCATGACGAATTGTATTTGCATGACATCGTTCGTCGTTCGAGTAATCAAAGTAGATGTCCCGAACCGATCTAATTCCTCATTCGTAAAATAAGTAACCATGCTATAAATTCTTTGGCGAATCTTATGCCCGAGTCCTTGAGATTCTTTGGCAGAAAAATACACGTTTAAAATTGCAGAGCCAATGGTTAATAGAGTAAACAACAGCATGATAATGCCGCTTCTAACAATATAATCAATATCTCCTTGGGCTACACCATAGTCTATGATATTTGCTGTGATGGTTGGCATAGCTAACATGCCAACAGTCTGTACCGCTAAAAACAACAAACTTAAAAAGATGCGCCATGGATTCATCCATTTTCCTAATCTAATCATTCTTAATCCTCTTCTTTCTGTGAGACTGCAACACCATAAGTGATCCATTCTAACCGTTTAACAAATAGTTGCTGAGTCTCTTCTATCGAGAGCTCTTTCCAGAACCCTTCCATAATTGTATCGTTTAAAACACTTAACAAGTACCTAACAATGGATACCAATTCTTCTTCAGTATTTATCTTCAAACTATCGCGTTTGATGACGTCGACAATTCGTTTTCCTTCAGGCATGACTTTACCTTTTGCTTTATCAAAATCAAGTCGTGCTTCTTGATTAATTTGATAATTCATATGCAAGTACATGTTTTCAAAAAAACCAAATTTTGGAGATTGGCGAATGTATAAAATATACTTTTCACCAAAGTTTTTATACCCTTTGAAAAAGTCTCCTTCTTCTTTTACAAAGCTGTCATACATTAACTTACGATAGTTGTATCGAAACTTACCGATTAAATAAAAATATAAATCTTTTTTATCCTCGAAGTACTGATAAAAGCTTCCTCGGGATATAGTTGCATTTTTTACAATATTAGAAATCGATGCATCATTGAGTGATTTTGTTGAAAATTCCTTCATCGCTCCTGCAATCAGTCGTTTTTTCTTTTCTTCTGATAAATTAAAAAAGGTTTGCGTTGGCACTCGTTTTCCTCCTTATGCCTAAAAATTAAAACATGACACGCTGTCACATTAGGTTATTATAAGTGACAACGTGTCACATAGCAAGTGAATTTTCCGTGAAAAAAGCATCTTCTTAACCCCACCTTAAATTCGGTGAGTATTAAAAAGATGCCAATTATTCCTCTGTTTTAATAATAGCCTCTTCTGGATTTATTGGTGGTTCCTCGGGTTCGTAGAGACCCGTGCGTTTACTATACCATTGAAAGAACATGGTGAAAATGATTTTGATGATGGCGTATCCAGGTATACCGAATATGACTCCAAATACCCCAAACAATCTACCTCCGATTAACAACAAGAAGATAATAATGGTTGGATGTATCTTCAAAGTATTCCCTATTACTTGAGGAGAGATCACTCGACTTTCTAAAATTTGTAAAATACTAAAAACAATGAGCAGTTTAAGTAACATTAAGGGTGAGTGGACAATGGCTATAATCACAGCTGGAATAGCTGCAAGAAACGACCCTAAATAAGGAATTAAGTTTAAAAAGCCTGCAAAAATACTGAGTGTCAATGCGAAGTCCAGTCCTATAATAGAATACCCGATCCAAAACATAATACTCACTGATATGGCAACGATCAACTGTCCTCTAACGTAATAACTGACCTGTTGATTAATTTCTCCAAATAACTTGTTAATGGTTGGCCTAGCTTTTGTAGGAATATATTTGGAAAATATGTTTGGTATGTGGCGACCGTCTTTTAATAGATAATAGAGAATAAAAGGCATAGTAATCAGCGTGATAAAAACTTGAGTAACCGTTCCTATAAAACTACCGATGCCTCCCACAGTTGCATTCACTACAGTCGTAGCTTGATTAGTCATTGTTTCCAATATGTTTGTTTCTCTAATCTGATCCATAAAGTCTGTAAAAATTGCCGTATCTAAAAAGGTGTCTAATTGCGCAATAAGACTATTCCAGTAAGACGGCCAGTTAGTAATGAGCGTTTCTAGTTGCTCCCTTATAATGGGAATTATATAATTCACTCCACCAATGACTAGCAAAATGATTAAACTAAAAACAAAGGCTATTGCGGTGATTCTCGAGAAGCGTTTAGTGACTAACCAGTCAACCACTGGATTTAGTAAGTAGTAAAAGATAATTGAAAAAATAAGCGGGGGTCCCACGATAGTTAATATTATTCCCAGAGGTCTAAATATAAAAGAAATCCGTGTCAGCATATAAATGTTTAAAAACACTAAAAAGGTGACCAATAACACAGACACAGCTCTATTATTAATGACTCTTCGCCAAAGCCAAGTTCTATTCCACTGAGATAAGCCAAACTGATTTTTATCTCCATCCAACCTTATCACCTTCCTTCAAACAACTACTTTTATTTTATCATACTGTTCACCTCTATAGTAAAATAAAGCCTTTATGGTGACCACACTTATTTAACTCGCTTGTCTATGCTGACTGTTTCCTTTCCACCTCCTTCTTCTATCTGATATACTGGAAGATGTACAAATGACGAAGGAGGAAATGATATGACACAGACTATACTTTTAGGCACCTATACAAAAAAGGACAGTAAAGGCATATATAGTATTCAATTAGATACTCAAAAGAAATCCTTGGATTTACTGAAAGAAGAAGCCCACATCGGTAACCCTACTTACCTGGATGGCACTGATGATCTAAGTCTACTCTTTTCAGTAGCTAAAACGGAAGACAAAGGTGGTATAGCGTCTTTTAGAAAAGGGGAACTGGGTAACTACCTTGCCATGGACACATTTATGGAAGAAGGTGCGCCACCTTGTTATGTTGCTTATGATTCGGATAGAGAACTGGTTTATACGGCTAATTACCACACTGGAGAAGTCGCTGTTTTCTCTACAAACTCAGAAGGGGAATTGACTTTAGTCGATAAAGTGAAACACTCCGGCAGTTCTGTACACGACAATCAAAAAGGTCCTCATGCTCATTATTTTGACCTTACACCAGATAAAGACTTTCTAGTCGCCTGTGATTTAGGTACGGATGAAGTTATTACCTATTCTTTAACAATGGATCATAAATTACAACCCGTCGCTTCTGTAAAGATGCCCGCTGGTACGGGTCCTAGACATATCGTCTTCCATCCTCAAAAACCTTACGCTTACGTCATGGGGGAATTGAGTAGTGAGGTAGTGGTACTCTCTTACGACAAAGACGAGGGTCGTTTTGATTCTATTCAGACAATAACGTCCATCCCTGAAGACCATACTGGCTTTAATGGTGCCGCCGCTATTCGAATGTCTTCTGACGGCAAATTCCTTTATGCTTCAAATCGTGGACATGATTCTCTTGTTGTTTATGCAATCAAAGAGAATGGCACCTTAGAGTTAGTGGAGTATGTTCCTACTGAAGGTAAAACGCCTCGCGATTTCAACTTAGATCCTTCTGAACAATTTATTGTTGTCGCCCATCAAGATACCGATAATCTCACCCTATTTGAACGTAATAAAGCAGACGGCACGTTAACCATGCTTCAAAAAGATGTGTACGCGCCAGAAGTTATCTGCGTTACATTTAAAAAATAATAGTAAACTGATTTAGCTAGTCCCTATCACATTCAAGACAAGGAGTTAATATGTATCATTTTAGTACAGACGATTTATCTCTAAAACAACAATACAAGTTTTTAACAGGGAGTGTGATTCCTCGCCCTATCGCTTGGATCACTTCTTTGAATGAAGACTCAGACACTGTCAATGCTGCTCCTTTCAGTTTTTTCAGTGTTGTTTCTAATCAGATTCCTTTGCTTTCCGTTTCCATTTTACGAACTGCCGGTAAGCAAAAGGATTCGGCAGTGAATATATTGAAAAACAAAGAAGCTGTGATTCATATCGTCAGTAGTTCAGTAATTGAAGAGATGAATGCTACTTCTGCACCCATGCCTTCTGACGAAAGCGAATTGGACAGAACAGACTTGTCCTTAGTTGACAGCAAAAGTATCTCCGTTCCTGGAATTAAAGAAGCTCTCATTCGATTTGAGACCACTTTGTATCAACACGTGCCTGTGGAAGATGAAAAAGGTGAAATCATTACTGACTTATTCCTTCTTAAGGTTACCGATTATTATTTTGATGAGTCAGTATTCGATAAGGATAAAGACTATATCCTACCTGAACAACTGGACCCAGTCGCCCGCTTGGCCGGTATCGAATATGCCTCAATCGGAAAGGTATTCTCAATGATTCGACCAGATAAATAGAAAAAACACGCTATAAAAGCAGGTTGATCCCCTGCTTTCGTAGCGTGTTTTTGGTTATCCTTACTTAGATGAAACTGTTCCAATTGGTGCGCCTCTGTCCATCTCACCAGTGCTGGTTAGATCGTAATCGCCTACTTGATCCATGTTAGTGAATACAATGATGACAGTATTTTCTTTGCCTGCAGCTTTCAAGCCGGCCAAATCAACAGTCGAAAGCTTCGTGCTTGGGGACACCGTATCTCCTTCTTTAACTACGGTATTGAATGGTCCACCTTCAAGTTCTACAGTATCGATACCAATGTGAACCAACACTTCAACTCCATTGTCCATCTCTAAACCGACTGCATGCTGAGTAGGAAAGACACTGACTACCTTACCTGAAACTGGTGAATAAATATCCCCATCGTTAGGAACAACTCCAAATCCATCACCCATCATTTTTTGTGAAAAGACAGGATCATCTACTTCTTCTATCGGAATGACCTTTCCGTTAACCGGGTTTGACAACTCTGCTTTCGAGTTTCCAGCTTCTTTTCCTTTGCCTTTCAAAAAATCAAATACACCCATTTTTTTCGCCCGCTTTCTTTTTTTTATACTCGTATTATACAATAGTTTATAGGTTTAACCTACTATTAATACTATCATACCTTGTCTTATTCATTAAGCGAAACGATTAGACACATTTTTCCACTAAATATCATAGCATTTTTTGACAATATTCGTTATGATAAAAAGGCTGTTAAATTGTTCATTAAGGAGTGTTTTATGTGGTTATTGAAATAATTAAATCGATTATATTAGGAATTGTACAAGGGATTACCGAATGGCTACCTATTAGTAGTACCGGTCACATGATTTTAGTTGATGAATTTTTAATCCTCAATACGAGCGCTGACTTCAAGGAAATGTTTTTCGTTGTTATCCAGTTGGCTTCTATATTAGCTGTCATCTTGCTTTATTTCAGAAAATTAAATCCTTTTGATTCACAAAAAAATGAGATTCAAAAGAAAGAGACATGGCATATCTGGTTTAAAGTAGTCGTTGGGGTTATACCAGCCGGTGTTATTGGTTTGCTGTTTGAAGATGTCATCAATGAACATTTTTATAATTGGTGGACAGTCGCTATTGCGTTAATTGTATATGGTATTGCCTTCATTATTATTGAAAAACGTAACGAAGGAAAGATTCCTACTGTTGCCACTTTCGAGCAGTTGTCTTATAAAACGGCATTGATTATCGGGATGTTTCAAGTCCTTGCCTTAATACCTGGTACGTCTAGGTCTGGTGCAACCATCGTCGGAGCAATAATGATTGGAATCGCTCGTCCAGTTGCTGCAGAGTATTCTTTTTTCCTATCCATACCTGTTATGCTTGGCGCTAGTCTATTAAAATTAGTCGGTTTCGGCTTTACGTTTACTTCAGCAGAATTAGCTATTTTAATTGCCGGCTGCTTATTTTCTTTCCTCGTTTCTATAGTTGCAATTAAGTTCTTAATGAGTTATATCCGTCGCAATGATTTTAGTTCCTTTGGTTGGTATCGAATTGTTGTTGGTTTGATCGTTATTGGCTACTTTGGGTTGATTGCTTAAACTAGTTTAAGGCCGTGAGAAAAAATAAAAAACGTGCTTTTTCTATCTGTGAAAAACAGATAAGAAGAAGCACGTTTTTTGGTTTAAGCTAAGGGTTCATCTAAAATAGTTACAGCGAAACCATTTGAGCTGTGTTGTTTGACTTTCCAAATATCATCAGCATAACGCTTAATAGTATAATCTGCAGAAAATGGTGCAGATGCAGCAATATTGAGTAAGGACTTACGTAACCATTCCGGTTGATTTCTATATAATGTATCAATATCTTCTTGAGCTGTTACATAAGATTCGAAATCCTTTAAAACAAAATACTCATCATTGTACTGAACCAATGAATCGAACAAGGCATGCCCTTCACCCTGTAAACCTGGTACAGTGCCATCTGTTAAGGCGTTGAGTACAGCATGAATCTTATCTTGACCTTCATAAAGAGCTCTTGCATTATAGTCTTGTCGACCTTTTAATTCATAAACCTCTTTACTCGTTAAACCAAATACAAATAGATTTTCTTCGCCTACAAAGTCTTTTATTTCTACGTTTGCTCCATCAAGAGTAGCTAAAGTCAATGCACCATTTGCCATTAACTTCATGTTACTCGTACCTGAGGCTTCCATACTGGCCAGTGAAATTTGTTCACTCACATCAGCAGCAGGAATAATTTTTTCAGCTAATGATACGCCGTAGTTTTCAAAGAAAACAACTTTCAAAAGATCCCCAATATCTGGATCATTATTTACAAGATCTGCTATAGAATTAATCACTTTTATAATTTGCTTAGCATAGGTGTAACTTGGGGCCGCTTTTGCGCCAAAGATAAAGACACGTGGAACATAATCAGCCTTAGGATTGCGTTTAATCTCCAAATAACGATGCAAAATGTGTAAGACATTTAAGTGTTGACGCTTATAGGCATGCAGGCGTTTAATTTGAACATCGAAAATAGCTTCTGGATTAACTTTAACGT
Organism: Alkalibacterium sp. MB6; assembly: GCF_009935905.1. GTDB lineage: Bacteria > Bacillota > Bacilli > Lactobacillales > Carnobacteriaceae_A > Alkalibacterium. The sequence goes on from NZ_PREX01000011.1 coordinate 58,090, forward strand.
TTTTAACCTTTTCAATATAATCAGCCAATTCCTTCTTGTTTTTCAACTTGATAGCAGCCAGTTGCTCTAGTGTTTCTTTATCCCGCTCAAAGCCTTTGAACACTTTTAATTCAGAAGGGTTGCGTTTCCACTGTTCACCAATTTTGTTGTCTAATAACTTAGTTAAACCTGGGTTAGCTAAGTGAATCCAGCGTCGCTGAGTAATTCCATTTGTTTTGTTATTAAATCTTTCCGGATAGATTTCAAAGAAATCTTTTAGCACATCTTCCATTAAAATTTCTGTATGCAACTTGGCAACACCATTGACACTATGACTTCCGATAACCGCCAAATGGGCCATATTTACAACACCGTTTTGCAGTATAGCTGTCTGCCAAGTGATCCGCTCACCATAAAGGGGCAGCATTTGTTCAACAAAGCGTCTGTTAATTTCTTCAATAATCATATAAATTCTTGGAAGTAATGATTTCATCATGTCAACCGGCCATTTTTCCAATGCTTCTCTTAAAATGGTGTGGTTAGTGTAACTACAGGTTTTATGGGTAATTTCCCATGCTTGTTCCCAACTTAAATGTTCATCATCCATTAACAATCTCATTAATTCAGGTATAACCAGTGCGGGATGAGTATCGTTTATATGAATGGCTACTTTATCTGGTAGGTTCTTTCTAGGGACATTATATTTTCTAAAGTGACGTAGAATAGACTGCACTCCAGCTGATACCATGAAATATTCCTGTTTCAATCGAAGCAGTTGCCCTTCGTAGTTAGAATCATCGGGATACAGGACTTGAGTAATTTCACTGATTGGTTCTCTTGATTCAAGTGTAGGGTACTGATCTTCTTCCTCTACCGGAATTTCGGCAGACCATAAACGCAAGTTATTAATTGTATTGTTTTGGTACCCGACCATTGGAGTATCATAAGGGACAGCTAATACATTTAATGTATCCTCATATTTCGTTTCCATATAGCCTTGCTGATTCTTTTCGAGCCAGACATTTCCTCCAAAACGAACCGTACAGGTCGATTTGGTATTTCTTGTTTCCCATATGTTGCGGTTTCTCAGCCAATTTTCTGGCACTTCGACCTGATAGCCATCGACAAATTTCTGTCTGAAGAGGCCGTAGCGATAGCGAATGCCATTACCATTTCCAGGTATACTTAAGGATGCTAATGAATCCATGAAGCACGATGCTAACCTTCCTAATCCTCCGTTACCCAAAGCCGGATCAACTTCGGCTTCTTCAATAGTATCTAAAGATAAACCAAGTTCATCTAGCCCTTCTTTAACGACATCAAGCAAGCCTAAATTATACGTATTATTTCTTAGTTGTCTTCCTGGCAAGAATTCCATTGAGAAATAATAAACTTGTTTAGCACTGTTATCAAGGTAACGTTCTCTCGTATCTTTCCAATAAGTCGACAAGTGATTTTTTATAAATTGAGCTAGGGCTGAGTAGTGTTGTTCGTCTGTGCCTTCCTCAACGGGATAGGCATAGAGTGATTGAAATTGTTTTTTGTACTGTTCTATAAATTCGTTTACTGTTAAATCCATATATTAATAACCTCCATCTTCCTTGGCAAAGTATACATCACAGATAGTTTTAAATAAAGGTGCGCACCTCTTCATCAACGACCACTACTCCTCCTTTTTTATAAAAACAAGGTAAGTTTATCTTAAAAAACAGTTAAACCCTTAATTATTTACTATAAAGGCCGTTTGACAATTATATGACTAAATGAATTCCCAACACAAATAAACCGAGAGAGATGAGACTTTCGCCTTCCTCCTTCGGTTTATTTACTTTAAAAGATTAGATATTTGTATTGATCAATGTATTGATTAGCAGATTTTTCCCAGCTGTTATTTTGCTCCATTGCACGCACTTGCAAAGCTTCAAATGTATCTGGGTAGTCATAATAAACGACCAAGGCGTCATCAATGGTTCTTAACAAGACTTCTTTAGTAAAGTCATAAAAGCTAAAGCCAGTTCCTTCACCAGTCACAGGGTTATACGCTTTTATTGTATCGGCTAAGCCGCCCACTTCATGAACTATAGGTAACGTCCCGTATCTTAATGAATTCAACTGAGACAGTCCGCATGGTTCGAATTTTGAAGGCATAAGGAAGAAATCAACACCCGCATAAATTAATTGTGCCAATTCACTGTCGAAATCGATGATAGCCTGGCATTTATCGGGATAAGTGTTCGTAAAGTACGTGAATGCCTCTTCGAAATAAGGCTTGCCGGTCCCTAATATAACGACTTGAACATGTCGATGCGCAAGCAATTCCTCCATAGCATCAACGATTAAGTCGACTCCTTTTTGCTCATCTAAACGAGTGACCATTCCAATCAATGCCACTTCATCATCAACCGGTAAGCTGACTCTCTCTTGAAGTGCCCTTTTATTTACTCCTTTTCCAGATAAATCATCCGTAGAAAAAGTAGCTGGTATTGTCTTGTCTGTTTCAGGATTATATGTTTCATAATCAATCCCATTTAAAATACCGACAAGCTTATAGTTAATCTCTCTCAAATCATAATCGAGTCCGTAGCCGAATTCTGGCGTTTGAATTTCTTCCGCGTAAGTTGGACTAACCGTGGTCACTAAATCTGAGTAATAAATGGCTCCTTTTAACCAGCATACATTATCCCAGTACTTCAATCCACGTTCGTGAAAGGCATCGTAACCAATATTGAATAAATCGGATAACACATATTGATCGTATACGCCTTGAAATAAAATATTGTGAATGGTCAATACAGTTCTGATATCTTTTAGTTGATTAATCCAAGCGTATTTATCTTTAAGTAAAACAGGTATCATCGCTGTTTGCCAGTCGTTGACATGAAAGACATCTGGGATAAAGTCTATTTTTCCCAACATCTCAATTGCTGCCTGTTGGAAGAAAGCAAAGCGTTCTGCATCGTCTCCATAATCATATAAATTGGGACGATCGAAATAAAATAAATTATCAATAAAGTAGTATGTGACACCATCTCTTACTAGTTTTTTGATCCCACAATATTGCTTACGCCACCCAACTTCTACTGTAAAATCAGTTACATCTTCTAACTCACCAAGTGTCTCTTCACTTAGTTTTTGTAGGAACAAGGGCAAGACGACCCGTACATCATGGCCGTCTTTCGCCAATTCTTTAGGCAATGCCCCTAGAACATCCCCTAATCCACCGGTTTTGAAGAAAGGTGCGCATTCAGAAGCCGCAAATAAAATTTTCATCAGTCTATTCACCCTTCCACAATATTCCCTTCAGCATCGACTACGCTGTCTTTAGCTACAACGATTGGTTCTTCAGCTGTTCCTTCAAGCCTAGCCCCTCTTTGGACATACACGTGCTTATCAAGGATGACATGTTTTAAATACACATCCTCTTCAATATAGGCATCTTGCATGATAATAGAGTCTTCTACGTGAGATCCTTTCGCCAACTGAACCTTACGGAAGAATAGTGAGTTCTTGACCGATCCAAATATTTCACAATCGTTGGCAAATTGAGAATTTTCAACCACGGCATCTTCACCGTAATAGGTTGGTCCAGAATTTTTGGAACGCGTACGAACGGGATCAGATTTATAAAAAAGGGAATTGAAATTATCTTCATTCAACATATCCATATTGGCTTCATAGTAACTCTTAATGTCTTCAATCACTTTTAAATACCCAGTATATTCAAAACCACTTACTTGATTATCAAAGTCTAGAGTATATTGAATTAAGTTATCTACACTAATGTCTTGGGTTTTTTCTCTTGCGGTAAACAAGTAATCTAAAAATAACTTCTTGTTAATGACCATCATTCTCATATTTAAAGCGAGTACACTTTCAGGGTCCGGTTGACTTGCCACCCAATCAATTCCTTCAACCAATTCTTCTTCATTACCATTTACCCGAAGTGACGTATAAATAGTATCATCACGTAACTCACTTCGTTTAACTTTTTTATAAACGACTGTTACATCGCATTCTTTGTCCATATGATAATTCAGAACAGATTCTAATTGGACATTGGATAAGATACTCGAGCCCATGATTACGACGTAGTCCGCTTTAGCTTTACTGACATACTTATAATGGTCGTCATAGTAATATGGGCCCGTTTTATAATCTTGATTAGCTTCTGATTTTAATAGGACTTGGGAATGGGTGAATACTCCCCCACCGGCTACTGAATCTAGTCCCCATGATGATCCTGAACGGATATGATCATATAAAGAATGGCCTGATCCAGATATAAATAAAGCAGCCGATACAGCTTGAGCATTATATAAAGAAGAAAAAGGGAAATCTATCAATCTATAACGACACGCAAATGGCAAGGAAGCAACGGGTCTTCTGTTTGTTAACGGTTTTAGTTTATCTTCATATTCAACTAAATTCAAAATAGATGCGATTTTATACTTCATCTGAATACCCTCCTACTTCTTCTTGATAACCAATAACAGCAATTTCGCTTTCAGTACCAACAACTTCTGCTCCGTCATAGATATGCGCGCCTTCGCCAATAATCGCTTTGTCAATTCGGACATTTTCTCCAATTACTGCATTAGGCATAACAAAGGAATCTTTAATAACAGAGCCTTTTCCTACTTTTACATTATTGGAAATGATTGAATGGTCTATCTCTCCTGCAATATAGCACCCATCTGTAATCATGGAGTCCTTAATTTTAGCCGTTTTCGTAAAGAACTGCGGCGTGGTATTTGGATTATTTGAATAAATTCTCCAATCCGTATTTCTAATGTTCAACTCATGATTAGGCTCTAAAAATTCCATATTTGCACTCCAAAGACTCTCAATTGTCCCAACATCTTTCCAATATCCTTCAAAAGAATAGGCATATATTGCTTCACTGTTTCTCAGGTAAGCCGGGATAACGTGGTGACCAAAGTCTTCCATTTGTCTATTTTTAGATTGGTTATCTTCTAAATATTGTTTTAGTCTTGGCCAATTAAAAATATAAATCCCCATAGATGCTAAGTTAGATTTTGGTTTATCAGGTTTTTCCTGAAATTCGATAATGCGGTCCGTTCTATCTGTATTCATAACACCAAAACGAGACGCTTCATCCCAAGGAACAGGCATAACGCCTACAGTTAGTGAGGCAGCTCTAGCCTTGTGGTAATCCAACATTTTTTCGTAGTCCATTTTATAAATATGGTCTCCTGATAGAATCACTACGTAATCAGGGTTCTTTTCTTCAATAAAAGCAATGTTTTGGAACACGGCATGTGCTGTCCCTTTAAAGAACTTTTCCCCTTCTACGCTTGAATAAGGTTGAAGAATCGTTGCCCCACCATTGTGACGGTTCAACCCCCAACTTGACCCGTTACCTACGTGTCGATTTAAAACGAGAGGTTGATATTGTGTAACAACCCCCACGTCACTAATACCAGAATTGGCACAGTTAGATAAGGCGAAATCAATAATTCGGTAATTCCCTCCGAAAGGTACGGCTGGTTTAGCGATCTGTTTAGTCAATTTCCCTAGTCGAGAGCCTTGTCCACCTGCTAAAATCATTGCAACTGTTTCGGTTTTCATATTATCGGAAGTGTCTGAGACCTTCCTTCCCTCCTTAGTGCGATTTTTTATTGTCAACTATTCTAAAGGTTTAAAAAAACACTACTTATTTTTTCACTCCATAAACACGCTTGGGTTTTAATACAACCACACTCAAAGCAGGCAAGATGACTTCAGTTGAGTAATCTTTTCCATGCGCAGGTATCGTTTCTGTTTTCAATACGCCTTGTGACTGTGTCCACGTTCCTCCCAGTTGCTCCATTTCAGTATTCCACACTTCTTCATACTGCCCTTTATAAGGTAATCCTATCCTGACATGTTGCCTTTCAACTGGGACAAAGTTGCACAGAACGATTAAAAAATCCCTTGGGTTATTCCCTTGTCGAATGAAATAGAGTACTGATTCTTCTGGATTATCTGCATCTAAAATTTCTATTCCCGCAGGATGATGGTCCAATTCCCAAAGTGCTCGATGCTCCTTATAAAAATGGTTTAACTGCTTAGTAAACTCAAGATGCTTGGCATTTGCTGGGTCTTCTAAGTTGTTCCATTCCAGTCCTTCATCGAAGCGCCACTCTAGAAATTGCCCATACTCTGATCCCATAAACTCTAACTTTTTACCTGGATGCATCATGCGGTACGTTTCTAAGGTTCTTAAACCAGCAAATTGGTTATATCTGTCACCGAACATTTTGTGCATTAACGATTTTTTCCCGTGAACGACTTCATCATGTGAAAAAGGGAGAAGGTAATTTTCATTGAATGTGTACATAAAAGAAAAAGTAATGAGGTTGAAATGATTTTTTCTATCGAGAGGATCCATTTCAAAAAAGCGGAGTGTGTCATTCATCCATCCCATATTCCATTTATAGTTAAAGCCTAAGCCGCCTTCGTGCACCGGATGAGTGACTTTCTCCCATGCTGTGCTTTCTTCCGCCATCATTAAGACATCGGGGTGTCTTTCAAACACTTTTTTATTTAGTAATTGAATAAACTCAACGCCTTCTTTATTAATGTTTGTTCCTTCATCATTCGGTGTCCACTCACCTATGTCGTAGTCTAAATACAACATATTACTGACGGCATCGACCCTTAATCCATCTAAATGAAATTGTTCAATCCAAAACAACGCATTGGAAATAAGAAAACTTCTTACTTGGCTTTTTCCTAAATCAAAGTTCAACGTACCCCATCCGAGGTTATCCGCTCTGTTTTTATCGGCATACTCAAATTGAGGCGTCCCATCATAATAGGCTAAGGCATACGAGTTACGATTAAAATGTCCAGGAACCCAGTCCATGATGACACCGATATTTGCTTGGTGAGCAGCTTCTACAAAATCTTGGAAATCTTCTATGGTACCAAACTTAGAAGATAATGCATAAAATCCAGTAGCTTGGTAACCCCAACTCGCATCTAATGGATGCTCCATCAAAGGCATAAACTCAATGTGGGTATAGCCCATTTCTTTGACGTAAGGAATCAGTTCGTTTTCCAAATCTTTGATGCTATACCAGCTACCATCTTCGTGATGTTTCCATGAACTTAAATGCACTTCATAAATATTTAATGGTCGGTTGTAAATTTCGCGTCGTTTTCTATTTGCCATCCATAAACCGTCTGACCACTTCTTATTCGGTAAATCCTTTACAACTGAAGCGTCTTTAGGTCTTACTTCAAACTCATAAGCATATGGGTCTACTTTATAAGCAGATGTTCCATCCGCTTGAATGATTTTATATTTGTAGTGATGTCCCTCTTCGGCACGTTCATCGGTCAATGTGAAGAAACCGGTATCCTCAATTAACTCCATTTCATCATGTTCCGACCAAGCATTAAAGTCTCCAATTAAGTAAACAGCTTGTGCATGAGGAGCCCAAACGGTAAATTTATACCCTTTATCTACCTTGTTACAACCTAAAGTGGTATAGCTATCATAAAGAGTCCCCTCATTGAACAAATATATGGCATCCAAATCATGATGGTTATCTTTTGTTGAGTTCTCCTTTTCCATTCAAATCCCCCTTTGACAAACCTTTCTTCATGAGCTCCGTTATCGAAAACTCTATATACTGATATTGTAACCTAGTGAGATGACTTTACCAAATTTTTTCTCTTATGCTTTTAAAAAAAAGTTAAATATGGAAGAAACACGCTAATACGCCTCTAGACCGATGACATTGGTGACTCGGAGTGGTATGATTGTGTTGTAAGAAGTAAACGGCATTGAAAGAAAGGAGACAAACGAGTTATGGAAGGTTTATTACTGGGACTCGGGTTTATTGGCATTGCCATTGCTATATTGACTCCATCCATGAAAAGCGGTACGGCGTTGACGATCTTAAGTTTAAGTGGGTATTTTTTCTTTGTAGGTATTGCAAATTGGCTACCTATATTATTGTTCACAGCAGGTTTACTCCTCATCATAATGGAGGTATTTATTCCTGATTTCGGTCTGGTTGGTATATTAGGTATTGTATTATTGGTAGCTGGACTTTATCTGACCCATGGAGACATGACCCAAGCGATTCAGGATTTAAGTTTATCTGTCGTGATTACAGCTGGAGTGGTCATTTACCTGCTTAGAAAAGGGTATTCTCTGGCAAATGTTAACAAATTAATACTGACAACTAATGTGCCCGGTAAAACGACTCAAGAAAAAGTCGAAAAGGCCCCACTTGAAGTTGGTATGACAGGTGAAGCAGAATCCCCTCTTCGGCCATCAGGAAAAGCCGTTTTTGCAGATGATACACACGCTTATGATGTACTAAGCGTTGATGGACATATTTCCAAAGGAACACCAGTCATAGTAGACGCAGTAAGGGGTACAAAAATTACGGTTAGAAAAATTAAATAATAGATAGGAGAATGTTCATGGATCCATTTTACAGCAATTATATCGGCATCATCATAGCAGCAGTTCTCATACTGATTGTTATAAGCGTTTTCTTAAGATTTGTTCCCGTCGGTTTATGGGTAACGGCCTACTTCTCGGGTGTAAAAGTCAGCATTGGTACACTTATCGGTATGCGTTTAAGACAAGTTAGTCCTAATGCGATTATTCGTCCGATGATTAAAGCAACAAAAGCTGGCCTTGATATAAATACCAACGACTTGGAGGCCCATCACTTAGCAGGTGGTAACGTCAACACGGTGGTCGATGCTCTCATCGCTTCTCAGCGAGCAGATATTGATTTAGAGTTTATCAAAGCTGCAGCTATTGATCTAGCAGGACGTAATGTGTTTGAAGCAGTACAAGTATCTGTAAACCCTAAAGTTATTGTGACTCCAAATATATCTGCAGTAGCCAAGGACGGTATCGAAATTGTTGCTAAAGCAAAAGTGACTGTTCGTGCGAATATCGAACGATTAGTCGGTGGTGCAGGTGAAGATACTATTATCGCTCGTGTAGGAGAAGGTATTGTAACGACTGTCGGTTCTGCTATGAAGCACTCCGACGTTCTAGAAAACCCTGATTCCATTTCACGTATGGTCCTTGGAAAAGGTCTTGATTCAGGTACGGCTTTTGAAATCTTATCCATTGATATTGCGGATGTGGATGTCGGCCGTAACATTGGTGCTAAATTACAAATTGAACAAGCTGAAGCGGATAAGAATATTGCCCAAGCTAAAGCAGAAGAACGCCGTTCAATGGCGATTGCTGTAGAACAAGAAATGCGTGCAGAAACTCAACGTATGCGTGCGAAAGTTGTGGAGTCAGAAGCTGAAGTTCCACTTGCTATGGCTGAAGCGTTGAGAAGTGGAAACATCGGTGTAATGGATCAATATAGAATGAAAAATCTTAATGCAGATACAGACATGAGAACATCCATCTCCGGCAAATCTAACGAAGAAGAGTGATGTAGATGAATTTCCTAATTGTATGGATCGTCCAGATGGCTATATTCTTCATGATTATTTCTTTTATAACTCTAGCTCTGACGAAGTTTTCTAAAAAATCGATGGATGAGCAGAAAAAAGAAAATCAAAGACGTGGGGATTCAATCGAGCGGTCATACACACCGCCGCATTCCCCTACTGCTCAACAAACGCAACACAACCAAAATAGACGAGGAGACTACAATCCTCATAGTCGACAAGTAGTGACTAAAAATCAAACGGGTGTGGAACAAATTTCTGAGCCTAGAAATCGTAAAAGTAGCATGAAAGCTCAAGACTTGTCTCGAGATAAAGCTTTAGAAGATAGACGACTCGAGAACAGATCCACAACTTCTGTTAGTTCTAAAAAAGGGCCCCTTATTAATAAAGTAGCATCATTGGACCCTTATTCCACAAGAGAAGAAAAATCAATTGATAAATTAACCAGTAAGAATAAATTAAGGCAAGCTATTATCTATAAGGAAATACTAGATAAGCCTTTAGCTATCAGAGATGAGCCTGTTGATTCTTTCTAAACTAATTGCTAAAAAAGCCAATTCCATTAATTTGGAATTGGCTTTTTTTATGAAAATCGATTATATTTCTGTCAATCCTTAAAGAAGTCTCTTTTAAACCTAATTAATTGTTCGACATCATGCAATAGTTGGTACATTACAGCTCTACTTTCAAATTCTTCTCTTGTTTCTGGAAGTGGGGATTTCCTGTAATAGTTATATAACTTACCAATTTTATCAAGCAATTCTATACCCGTGTTTTTCTCATGAAACTGCTCAGAAGCATGTAAAAACAATTCAGCTAAGCGTTGATTTTGATCTGTCTGTAAATTCAATACACTGACATTATGAGACATGCTCTTAAGCAAATCCAACTGACGTATTCTCATTTGGCTATACCTGATATAATAGTCAGATCGATTAAATAGTTGGTTATCGTACTCATGAAATGCTAAGCTTCTAATCTTTTCAACTAGTTGATTAGCAAGTTTAATCGTTTCTCTCAACTTAGAACGACGATCCACGCCATTCAGTTGTTCACTAAATAACCTTAGTATGATACGCATGTATTCTTCTAGTTCACTAATCTTTTTATTCATTTTAACTTCTCTAGATGGTGTCCACAAATTGAATAAGATAGCCATACTCGCACCAATCGCCATAAGCAATAAGCCATTTATTTGCCATTGCCAAGCAAAGCTCTCGGCAATCATAAAATGAGTCACCAATACAGAACAAGGGGCAATGCCAGACTCTAATTTAAATCGATATGCTACGGGCACATAGATAGTTAAGTAAAGACCAAAGGCCAACAATGTGAAACCCAAAAAGTAAAAAATAACTGTTGCTATAACAAAAGCAATTAGGGTCGATAATACCCGTGATACTGCGGTTGATAGCGACTCTTTTTTTGTATCGAGAACGCTCAAAACAGCTATTATACCAGCAGCTAAAGGGTTTTGTAACCGAATCCACTGGGCAATTAAACTGGCTAATACAGCTGAGACAGCTATTTTAAAGGTGCGTTCACTGACATTCATGGCCTCTTACTCCTTATAAGGTTCCTGATCGAATGATCGAAATCAACAGCCAAAGCCCCATAACAAACGCACCTAAGAATATAATAATCGCAACGAATGAAAACCCGGCGCCTTCTGAGAGAACAAAAAATACAGCAGAAGCAATAATTAACGCTGCAATAATTAAGGCAAATACAATACGGTTAACCATTTTATTTACTTCCCGCCATTTGTCATCAAAGTGAACCAAATCAATGTGAACCATCAGTCGTCCATTATTAATCGTATCAGCCAATCGTTTAATTGAGCTAGGTAATCTCGCTGTATCCGATCCGATTTGATAAAGTTCTAATTTCAATTTGTCTTTAGAAATATCAACTAATTTTATATCATCGCTCGCTTTAATATAACTGCTGGCTATTTCCATAATATTTATATCCGGATAAAGATCACTTACTACCCCTTCAATAATCGTTAATGATTTGGCAAGCAAAATAAAATCGTTGGGCATAACCATTTTGTATTTGTGAGTGACATGCAAGACATCGGAGAAGAATGTACTTAAGTCTATTTGCCCAAAGCTTCTTGAAATGTAAGACTGATAAAAATCTTGAAGATCTTCACTGAATGCAAATCGGTCAACTTTTTGTTTCGTTATAGCCATCGTTAGAAGCAAATTCATCAATGCATCGATATCTTCAAAGACAATGGCTCGCATTAATTTAATCAAATCATTTTGGACACCACTGGATAATTCTCCTATTATTCCGAAATCAATAAACACAATTTTTTTGTTTTTGATAATAATATTTCCTGGATGTGGGTCGCCGTGGAAATAGCCATCTTTAAACACTTGAGTGAGAAATGAATACACTAACTTCTCAGCAATATCTTGCTTATTATAGCCTTCTTCTCTTAGTTGATTTAGATTAAACCCTCTTATACCTTCAATATACTCTTCTACAAGAACCCGTTTCGATGTGTAGTTCAAATAAGGCTTAGGTGCGGCAACGGCTTTGATGTCTTTGTTATTCGCTCTAAAGGTTACTAAGGCTTGTCCCTCATTACGGAAATCCAATTCTCTCTTGGTCGATTCCTCAATCTCTTTAAATGCTTCTTCAACATTAACAAGCATTTCTTTGACTGTTTCTGGTGCCATGGAAACAATTCGAGAAAAGAGTTGGATATCTCTTAGTAAATTCTCTTCTATTTCTGGTCGCTGAACTTTAATAATTACTTCTTCCCCGGTATAAAATCTAGCCCGGTGAACTTGAGCAACAGATGCACTTGCCAGAGGAACTTTATCTACCCACTCAAATACCTCATTCAATTCTTTTTGAAAATCTTCTTTAAATACTCGTTTAATGTCTTCATAAGGAAATGGGGGTGCTTCATCTCTAAGTTTAGATAATTCCCTAATATAATCAGGAGGCAGTAAGTCTTGACGAGTCGAGATAATTTGCCCGATCTTTATGAAACTAGGACCCAACTCTTCAAATGCTAACCTTAAATTAGCTGCATCCTGATCTTTCTGTTTGGTTCGGACACGGGTTCTATAAATATGTCCGAATCCGTATGAAGCCAATACTGTTACAATTTCAGTCAACCTCTCACGATTACTTTTCAATACAACCGCCTCCCTTCTCTATTACGAAAAAAGGTGTTGACCAGTGAATGATCAACACCTTTTACCCTATACCTCTGTTGATTTATCAGATAATTTTCTTTCCAATTCTTGAACTTTTAATTCTAATTCATCTATATCTTGGCGTTGTGCAACATTCATTTCTAATAAAAGTGCTTCTAATGTTTCTCTTTCTTCTGCACTAATATCTTTGTTTTTACGTTGAATTAATTCTTCAGTCAATTTCTTTCCTTCTGCAACAGTTAATTTACCACGGCTGACTAGTTTGTCTACTTGCTCTACGGCTTTTTCTAATGCGATCGCAGTTGTTCCAACACCTATTAATAAAGCTTTTTTGATATCTTCAATCATGAGACATACTCCTTCCGTATTTATGGTACGTGGTTATTATATCATTTATCCATACTATTGTCAGATATTTCCCATGCGGACTTTTACTTAGCCCATCATTAAGGAACTGGGTTACCCGCTTCACGATAAATAGTGTACCAATCTTCACGACTAATAGTCACACCTGAAGCACGGCAGTAGTTTTCGATTCGTTCGGGCGTCATGGTTCCTAAAATGACTTGCATTTTGGCGGGATGTCTTAATAGCCAAGCAATAGACATTGCTTCATGATCGATCCCATATTTACTACCCATTTCCTTTAAGACATTATTTATATTGTCATAATCTGGGTTGTTTAAAAAGATACCACGTTCTCCCTTATCGTTATAACCTTGTACGGGAGACCACGGTTGTATAGTTATTTTATTCATTCGGCAGTAATCCAAAATCGCTCTATCGTGATCAATAGAATGTGGGTGTTTCGTATTAACATGAATGCCCGTATCTATCATCCCTGTGTACATAACGCTCATTTGCAATTGATTAGCAACTAAATCTTGTTTAACTGCTGTTTTGAGCAACTCAATTTGGTAAGGGCTGTGGTTACTGACTCCAAAGTGACGGACTTTCCCTTGCGATTCTAATTCATTAAAGGCTTCCGCTACTTCTTCAGGCTCAACTAATGCATCTGGGCGATGGAGTAAGAAAACATCTAAATAATCCGTCCCTAAACGCTTCAGACTTCCCTCAACTGCTTTTACTAAATGCTCTTTTGAAAAATCATACCAGCCAAAACGAATCCCTGCTTTTGACTGAATAATCATATCTTCCCGCTTTAACGATGTTTCCTTTAAAGCGTTGGCAAATCGTTCTTCGGACTCGCCTCTTCCATATATATCTGCGTGATCAAAAAAATTAATACCTGACTCAGTAGCTGTATTGAGCACTCTAACAGCATCTTTTGTATCAAGTTTATCCATTCTCATGCAACCTAAAGCGATTTCAGAAACAGTTAAGTCACTGTTGCCTAATTGTACATGCTTCACATTAACTCCTCCTCGTCTACTCTATATCACTATTGTACTCTTATTAGTTAATTTAAGATAGCTATCAACCACCCACACCTTTATTAAAAAAGTCTAATGTTTGTGACAACTATGTTACAAATTTTAAGAAACGGTGATTGTGACAGAAAAGTGTCAAATAGTATTGCTATTTCTATTGATTGCCTTTAAAATAGGTGTTGTAACAAATCGTTCACATTTTATCCCTTAACACTCGGTTTTACATAAAATGTAGAAGCTGAACTTTTGAAAGGAGTAAGAACTGATGATTACATTATACGTATCCCCAAGTTGTACATCTTGTCGAAAGGCCAAAGCGTGGTTAGAGGAAAATAACTTAGACTTTACTGAGAAGAATATATTCCATGAGCCATTAAATAAAAATGAAATCAGATCTATCTTAAGCTTGACCGAGGAAGGTACCAGCGAGCTCATCTCTTACCGTTCTCAAGCATATCAGGCCCTCACTGTCGATATCGAAGATTTATCAATGAATGAACTACTTAAATTATTTGAAGAACAACCTAGCTTAATTCGTCGCCCTATTATTATGGATGATAGACGCCTGCAAATCGGATATAATGAAGAAGAAATCCGTTGCTTCCTCCCTCGCAAAGTGAGAGAGCTGGAATTGGCAGAAATTCATAGAAGACTGGCAGTCGAAGATACGGCCTAACCCTACAAATATAGCATAACTATTAAATAAAAACATACGAATGTCATCTATCTTTCATTGCTACCGAACATGTTAAAGTTTCACTTTAACAATGAGGTAACCAATCTAAGATATGCATTCGTATGTTTTTTTCGTGAGTAGTTAAGTTGAGCGAACACTATCTATCTACTCTTTTGTTCTATCTCCATAATATTCTTCATTGTAATCCATTTTTATCCGTTCTGTATCTTCAGAGTTATCTTCAGTATTATGTTCATTATTCCTTTCCTCTTCTTCCTCGTCCGATCCTTCACCAGTCACATCTATTTCTTTAGTTGGTTTAGAATCTTCTTCATCTTGTTTTTCTGATTTTCCCGTTTCCTCTCCTAACACTTTTCTTCGGTATTCCTCTTCTTTATAGAAAAACACGTTATGAGCTATTTTTAGTACCGGACGCATAAGCAAGAAGAAACCACCAAATAGATATAAATACATCCCAATATCACCGTAGTCGGTAAATAATTGTAAAATACTTCCGGCTAAATATAATAAACCCGTTAATAAATCGTTTAATAGTGACACAAGTGTATAATAGTTTTGAAAGTACAATCGAAAATTACTAACTTTAATAATTAAATCTTGTTCTTTCCCAGGATCCACTTTATGTTCTTTCGTTTCTACCTTAGGCATATGTTTCCCCTCCTCATCTCATTTACTTTAGCATATTCAACTTCCTATAGTCACGTTATATGAATGCCGATGCTGTAAGTTTGACTAGTCTAATTTAGACGCACAAAAAAAAGAGTGCTTCGCAATGAAGCACCCTTTTTTTGTAGTCCTTTTATTGTTTTACACTTCCTGCAGTTACTCCGCCAATGATATAGCGAGATAGGAAAATGTAAAGGAGAATGAGTGGAACAACTGATAACGTGATCCCCATATACATTGCCCCATATTCTGTACGGTAACCATCTGTTGTGAGTAATTGAATTAACATCGGTAATGTATACATGGAACGCTCGTTAATTAAGATTAATGGTAGTAAGAAGTTATTCCAAGATCCAATGAAGCCGAAGATTGCCATCGTTGCAAGCGCCGGTCTCATTAAGGGTAGAATAACTGTGTGAAAAATTTTAATTTCCGTTGCGCCGTCAATTCTTGCGGAGTCAACCAATGCCGGGTGATAAACGGTCTCTAAATACTGTTTCATAAAGAATACCGTTGGGGCACTGGCTATAGACGGTAAAATTAATGGAATATAGCTATTGAGTAGATTCATATTTGCCATGAAGCGATAAAATCCAATAATACTCACTTGAGAAGGAATCATGATCAAAAGTAAGATCACTCCCCAAATAATTTTTTTGAATTTAAAATCGTATACAATCATAGCGTATGCTGTTAACGATGAGAAGTACAAACTTAGCGTTGTAGACCCTGCTGCGATGATAAAAGAGTTTCTGTATCCTTCAAAGACGTTAAAGCCTCTGCCACGCAAGTGCTGCCAGTTACTCCAGCCGAAACGACTTGGAACAAGAGACAAGCCCTGTTGAATTTGCGGAGCTGATCGAGTCGAATTCACAATAGTAATCCAAAAAGGCACAATACTGAGTAAGGTTAGAAGGATAAAGAACACGTATAGCAAGCCTCTTTGCATTTTCAATTTCTTCAAATTGCTTTCTTCAAACATGTCTAGTCTCACTTCCCTTTCTTACTTGTACTAATATTCTTAGATGATCGATCGCGTAAGCTACTAAATACGAACAGACTGAATACCACGGTCATAATTAGAAGCACTACCGAAGCTGTTGAGGCAACGTTTAAGTTACGTCCACCTGTGAAACCTTGTTTGTAAATAAAGGTTGTAATTGTTTCTACGGCTTGGTTCGGTCCTCCACCGGTTAATAAGTAAGGGATATCGAACATTTATAAGCCACCAATTAATGACGTAATCAATACATATATTGTGATAGGTTTCATTAGAGGCATAGTTATTTTAGTAAACGTTTGCCAATCTGTTGCGCCATCCACTCTCGCAGCATCAAACAAATTATCGTCAATACCTAAAATACCTGCCTGCAAAACGATCGTTGTTTGTCCATACCACATCCAGAACTGAATGAAGGATACAATTAAACGAGTAATCGCTGCATTTCTGTAAAAATCAATGGGCCCATCAATGAGTCCAAACTGAAGCATAAATAAATTTAGTGGTCCTCTTGGGTAACTAAATAAAGATCTGAATATCAGAGCTACCGAAGCTGCTGTGATGATATTCGGCATGTAAAACATACTTTTGAAAAATCCAATACCTTTTAAATTTAAACGACGGCTAGTGAACCAATAAGCTAGTAAGAAAGCCAACATTATTTGAGGAATAAAGTTTACTGTCCACAAAATAAAGGTATTAGTCACTGACATTCTAAAGATTCTGTTATTCATCAAGTTTTGAAAGTTTCTTAAACCTACAAAATTAGCCTCAGTCGCCCATCCTGCCAAGTCCGTAAAGGACAAGTAGATAGTGTAGAACATAGGATAGAAGTTAAAAATCAAGAAAAATATAAAGAATGGTGCGACAAAAATGTATCCCCATTTATTATGATTTTTTCTTTTAGCCAACGTTCTAGGTTTTTGACTCTTTGATATTGTTTTTGGCTTTGCTAGAGTTTGATCCGTATTCGATGCCATAAGCGACTCCTTTCTATAAAGATTCGAAAGTGCAGCCAGAGAAACGACTGCACTTTCCGAGTCTTAAATGATTCATTATTATTTAGTCGACTTGAATATCAGGATATAAGTTCTGAACTTCCATCTTGAATGCGTCAATTGCTTCTTCCATACTCATTTCACCTTTAGAGTAAGGAGTTAGCGCTAAATCATCAAACGCTCCTGCGATATCCTGGTCGTACTCTGTAATGATTGAACCATCGATTTCTCCGATTGCTTCTGCGAAGGCATCATAGTGGTTTTGTCCGCCAAGGAATTCTTCTTCGTAGTCGCCTCTTACTTCTTCAACAACTCCTTCGTGAGAAACCACGTCTCCTTTTTCAAGAGCCCACTCTCTCATGAAGTCTTCACTGACAGTCAAGTATTCAATTAATTGTGCAGCTTCGTCTTGCATGTCAGATGTTTCAGTGATACCAATCCATGTTCCTCCACGGAAGTAAGATGTTGGTCCAGTTACCATACGCCAGTTGCCTGCAGTTTCTTCTCCGTTAGGTTTTAACCAGAAGTGCATGCCCCATGTAGGCAAGCTATAACCAAGAATCTCATCACCATTCATACCAGCAAAGTATTCTTCGCCTTGAGGATCAGCATCCATCATTAAACCTTCATCGACCATTGTTTTCGCTGTTTCAAGTAATTCATATAGTTGGTCATCCATAATTAAACGGCCATCTTCTACCCATCCTTGCTCACGTGTGTTACGGAACGGGTGAGCCAAATCCCCACGTCCAGAAATCATATAGACAGATCCGTCTGTGGCGTCTCTTAATTCACGTGCAGTATCTAAGAATCCATCCCAGTCACTAATTGCTTCTTGCATCTCTTCAGGTGACTCAATACCTAAGTGCTCACTTGCTAAGTCCTGGCGATAGAAGAAAGCGCCTGGTGCTGTTTGCCATGAATTCATGACTAATGTCCCGTTTTCATCAGTACCGATATCTAGAACATAGTCGTTAGTATTCTCTACGCCTGAAGCGATACCCTCATATTGACTTAGGTCGACTAACATGCCAGACTCTACATATTTTTTAACGAAAGCTTGTTCTGCAAAAATAACGTCTGGTGCACTATCAGTCCCTAAAACTGGGTCTAATTGAGTCTGGAATTCTTCGGTAGGTACTTGAGAAATGTTTATTTCATAATCTAAATCAGGATAAGCTTCAAGATAAAAGTTCTCAATCATGTCTACGGCTTCATCAGTAAATGTCCAAACATCTAATACGCCTTCACCGCCGGTTGTAGGTGCTTCGAATTCTTCGCCATCCTCTGTTTCCAGAACTTCCTCATCGTCTGCTCCATCTGCACCTTCTCCAGTTGTGCCTCCACCATTACCACAAGCTGCTGAAGTAAGCGCTGACAATGTCGCTAAACCTAAAAACCATTTTTTTGTCCATCATTATGAATACCCCTCCAAATATATGATATGATTTATTCTTAGTACGACTTCCCCATTTTTTTCCTATAAGAATCCTCCTTTATCAATTGAGCTAAAGCTAATTACCAACCTTACCCAAGCTTATACTCAACTAAAATATGTAAAAGATCATCCTAAAATAAAGTAAAGAAACTAACGCTTTAGTAATTATTAGTTTGTTCACCTCACAAACTAATAGCGTTTACATGTATATAACAACGCTTACATTCGCTGAAAGCAATACTTTCTTAAAAAAATTTCAATAGGTTTTAATTAATTTTATTACGTTACTTATTTATGACGTTTTCATTACTTTTCAATTAACCTATCCTATCAATTTTACAACACATCCTATTCTTTCGTTCACTATTATAAGATCATTACAATGGTTGTTCTAAATAGAAAACACGAATCTCACTAAGAAACGACTGACCTGATTATACTAATGTTAACTAGTTTAGTAGTATAGGTCCCTATCGTTTACTCGTTCGATTCGTGTCCGTTTATTTTTCGTGCCCGATTATCTAAAGTTTATTGGTTTTGCTTTTTACTTTCATTGGTCCGGTTATAGATAATATAGAAACCAATCCCTATTGCTGCTAAGATGGCAAGGATGATTCCAATGAGAACGGTCCTATTCATTCTATTTTCTTCATTATCGATTTCTAAAAGGCTAGCTTCCTCTTCTTCTGCTCTAACTAATTCCAATTCACCAAATAAGGTAGTGTCTTGATACCCTTGACCAGAAAGGTCATTCCAAATAGACACACTTTCTCTATTACCAGACGAAGCATCATTAATTTGTAAATCAAATCCTATCTGTTGGCCTTCTTCCGGAGTGATTGTCTGCCATGGTATACTCATTTGAACAGTGTAGCCACTTGCATTCTGAGTAACTAGAGTCTCTATGTCTGTATTAGCGGTCGTATCACCAAAACTTTGAATGCCTTCTGCGTTTACTCTATAGTGCCCATCACCTTCTTCATAAACAGAAGAGTCTCCCCTATTTTCTTTAACAAATACTTCTACTGAATCTTGTTCCCATTCAAATTCACTGGACGTATCGATGTCGCTATCTTCTACTTCAATCAAAATATATAAACGATCTTCATCCCATAATACTTTTCCAATGCCACTTGCCCCTTGCCAAGCTAACTGATAACGGTCAAGTGGGATAGAGTCACTTGTCTCCCATATATCATCCACACTCTCTCCGAAGACAGGTGTGCCGTAGCGTAATTCCGCCGTTCTGGTTTCTACTTCTTCCAATTCAGAGTCATATCTAGCTAAAAAGCCTTCAGGATCGATGACGGCTTCATAAGCCATTTTTGCTTGTAAATCACCATCAAATATTAATGGGCTTCTCTCAGATCTCCAGCTTGTAGAATCATTTAAACCCCAAAATGTTACTCGAGAGATAACATCAGCGTATTCTTTGTATAAGGAAAATAATTCAGCATAAATAATTCCTTGTGCTATTTCATCTTCTTCCGTCAACTCGCCTGTCGTATTTACTGTAACATCCAACTCTGTTACACCAATCTCAACATCTAGTTCCATAAAGCGTTCAATGGATTGACGGACATTGTCAACATTAGTTCCCAAGTTGTAATGCCCTTGCATACCTATTCCATCAATTAACTTTTCTCCAGGAAACTCTTCTGCATAGGACTCATTTATTTCCTTAACCATATGATAAATAGCTGTCGCTTTGCTTTGATTATCATCGTTATAATCGTTGTAGTAGAGTTTGACATCATGCCAACCATTTTCATCTAAAACTTCTCTGGCTTTTCGATAAGCTAATTCAAGATAATCATCACCTATCGCATCATACCAAGCAGATCGTCTTAACATCATGCGCCACATTTCTGGATCAATGGGGTTATCATTCATGGCTTCGTTAACCACTTCCCACGCAATAACGTTATCTCCGTATTGCAAAATAGTTTCTTCAATGTGCCGTTCCATATTTGCTAATGCCTCGTCCCTGGGTAACAACTGGCCATCTTCGGTATGAAGCCATTCGGGAGATTGCTGATGCCACACTAACACATGTCCATGCAACAGCAAGCCTTCTTCTTGTATTCTATTGACTAGTCTTTGCTGATCGTCAAAATTAAACTCTCTATTTGAATCATAGGCGTATTCTGGTTTCATCGCATTTTCGGCTGTGACTAGATTGTGGTGATGAGTCAGCAATTCAAGACGTTGCCCTTGCATTTCCGTCATAGATACTGCATTCCCTATTAAAAAATAGTCCTCATACACATCTTTAATGGGCATCAATTCCGTTTGGACTGAGACAGCTTCTGATTCCTCAGACGAAGTCGTCATGCTAAAATCATCTATAAAATAGGACACATGTGGGTCTGAACTTTCTATATAGACACTAATAAAATCATCCACCACGGCATCGTAACGGTAATCCCCCTCCAATTTGACCCATTCATCGCCTGTTACTGCTTGCGTATCAATCACTTGATAACTTGCATTATCTCCATCTCCAATTTGAGTGGAGAGCATCAAGTCTACGGTCATTTCTTCAGCCAACTTAACCCATACTGAAAAAGAATAGGTAGTGGATAACTCTACATGGTCTTCAATTTGTATACTCGGACCATTCCACCCTTGACTTCTTTCGGAGACTTTAAGTGAATAATCTCCTGCATAAGCATCTTCACTCGTTCGCTCCAATAGTTCGCTATCGCCCCTTGGAACGAACCCCTCATCGTTTTCTTCAAAACTGATTAAGTTAAGATACTCCGTACTGGCCTGTGCACGTGTAGGCAATGATAATGTAAGTAAACTGGCAATGATGACATTTAAATAGACTATTATTTTTTTCATAAGCTCTCCTTTGTTATCGCTTTCAATATAAATCATCATACCTTATATGCTAATTATTTTCTATATTAATTTATTTAGTGTATGTGTCAAGTTATTCTCGGAAACCTTATCTAGAAATGCAAAAACGCTGTTTTTGTAGTGATTGTTTATAGATTTT
>NZ_PREX01000012.1 GCF_009935905.1 Alkalibacterium sp. MB6
AAATAATTGAACTAAAAGTGGTTGGCAAAGTTCTTAACTTTTCATTGCAATTTTCTAAACATTTATCTTGCAAAACACACTTGGATCTATGTTCATGCAGATTTTGATACAAAAATAAAAAGCCCTCCCTTGGGCTTAACCCCGGAAAAGGCTTGAAATCATTGCGTTCAGAGAATCCCTCGGGCTTTCTAAACGCATTAGATTGTTAACATATTGAGTTTTTCGACTGGTGCTTTGGTGATTAAATCTAACTTGAATACCCTTATCTTCATTCAGTCAAAATAATTAAAAAGTATAGGTAAAATTAAAAGGTTCAGTGTAGATATGTTTCCTCTAACACCATGGCCGGATAGGCTCATCTTGATGTCTTGAGTATTTTTTACATTTATCCGTACGTGGAAACTTTTCTATCCTGTTTTTGATACCCCTCCCCGTATGCGGAAACATATCAATCTTTTATACACTCATGTGTTATTATCCTGGATAAATTAATAATAATCAAACTAAAAACTACTAGTCTATAACAACTTCTTTTTTTGTTACTGTATAAAAATGTGAAGCCATAGACCTTCTCACAGTCTCAAGCACAGGACTCCTGCTACTCTTTAGCACAACATCATTCAATACATTTAAGTTTTTTACTTCCTTTATTGAAAGTATTTTAAACCAAATTGAAAATTTTCTATTTGGGAGTATCTCTGTTGTGTAATATGACGGAAATCCTTCTAAAGGTTGATCATGTTGATAAGTTTCAAAAGTACATATATAAGCTTTAACAGGCTCTTTCAGCAAAATGTAATTTGTGTTTTCCGCAATCATTTTCTTTAAAGCTTTATCGGTAGGTTTATTTCCAATTTTACCAAACCAAACAAAACCATTTTTAATGAGTAAATTTTTGTGTTCTAGTATACAATCGTACCCACCAACATTCACAAACCGAATGCAAAGTATATCTTTTCCTTTTTCTATAATCAAAATAAACTCCCCTCCTTGTGTTCGATTAAATCTTACCACCCACACCTTTAAATTTATCTACAAAGGCAGCAATCTTCTGAAAGACAGTTTGCTTTTTCGTTAAATATTGAGGATTGAGAGGACTCATTTTAGGAAGGATTGCATTGAGCTCCGTTCCATTTTCACTGGCATATTCTCTTTTTAAAGAAGCTAAAATATACCGCTTTGCAGCTTCTTCATTTAGTTTTTCACTATCAATCAATTCCTCTGCCTCGCGTTTTTGCTGGGTTTGAGCAAATTCAAAAAACGCATCTATAATACTTGCTTTATCTTTGATCTTGTCTAAATCCGTTTGGTTGATGAAATCGACTACTAAGCTTTCTTTTGCACGGTTCCCGACACTAGAACGAATCATTCGCCTTACATCTTCAACTAAAGTTGCCTTGTCTTTTGTCTTTTTGTTGTTCTCAAAAATCAATTCTAGAATGTAATCCAAATTAATCTCTTGAGATTTTAGAAGGTCTACTTCAAAGACAACATCATCCCAATCAATAGATGAATGATCTTTTTCTTTTCCATCTTTTTCACGACGAAGCCAATCACGGATATCATTGTATGTAGAGCGATAATCCTGAATGACTCTTTCTTCTGGTACCTTAATTTCTTTCATAGCAGCGATATCTTCATCCGTCACGTAATGAGTCGCTTTAAATTCCTCGACTGCTTTAGCATCGTTCAAATCTAACGTTTGTAACGCTTTTAAGCTCGAAAATTCATCGTAATTTTGTAAAATGTTTTCGACACGTAGATATTCACCAAAGAGTTTTGCAAAATCCTTTTTGTCCTTCTCCGTTTCAATCCTGTCAATATCAGGGAACCGTTCTCTCAGTTCTTGCACAACATCCACATAACCTCGTCGTGCTTCACCGGTTGCAACATCTGAAAAACCTTCCATGTATTCTTTGTAGCTTTTTTCAAGTACAACGTTCTTGGTGTTTTTATCACCAAAAAGAGTAATTGCATCAATGGTTGCTTGTTCTAAATCTCTAAATGTAACGATATTGCCAAATGTTTTCGTGGAATCATAGATACGATTTGTCCTAGAAAAGGCTTGAATCAAGCCGTGGTATCTCAAGTTTTTATCAACAAATAAAGTATTTAATGTTGGCGCATCAAAACCGGTTAAAAACATACCCACAACGATTAGCAAATCAATTTCTTTACCTTTAACACGTTTAGCAAGGTCACGATAATAGTTCTGAAATTCATTGCTTTCAACACCAAAATTGGTTTTAAACATTGCATTATAATCTCTAATCGCTAAACTTAAGAACTCTTTTGCGCTGCTATCCATAGCAGAAGGTTCAAATGTTTCATCTAGGATTTCACCTATTGCATTTTGCTCCTCATTGGCAGCAAAGGAGAATATTGTAGCAATCCTAAGTGGTCTATCGTTATCCTTTTGCAAGTTATTTAAGGATTCGTAGTAAAGCTTCGCTGCGTCTACACTACTCACCGCAAACATGGCATTAAATCCTTTACCCCCTGCATTCAAACGATGTGTCTTTACTCTAAAACTATTAAGAATGTATTGTGAAATTTCTTTAATCCGCTCTGGATGCAGCAATGCTTCTTTAGTTTCAGCAGCCGATAGTTTTTTTTCATCTTTTTCGGTTTCAATAGCCTTAAATTTAGGACGTACATCATTATAATCCACTTTAAACTTTAAAACCTTTTCATCTCTGATCGCATCAGTAATGACATAGGAGTGGAGCTCGCGGCCAAAAACAGTAGCAGTGGTATCAGAACCTAAGGCGTTTTCTGGAAAAATTGGCGTGCCAGTAAAACCAAATTGATAGAACTTCTTAAACTTTTTCTTGATGTTCTTTTGGGCTTCGCCAAACTGTGACCGATGCGCTTCGTCAAAAATAAAGACCACCTGCTTGTTGTAAATAGGGAGTTCGGCATCCCCTTTAATAAGATTGTTAAGTTTTTGAATGGTTGTAACAATAATTTTGTTGTCGTCTTTTTCTATATTACGTTTCAGTCCAGCAGTGTTTTCTGAACCATTGACACTATCCGGTGAAAAACGCTGATATTCTTTCATCGTCTGATAATCAAGGTCTTTTCTATCTACAACAAAAAATACCTTATCGATAAAGTCTAGTTCCGTAGCCAAGCGAGCTGCTTTAAAACTTGTCAAGGTTTTTCCTGAGCCAGTTGTATGCCAAACATAGCCGCCACTTTCTACAGTTCTCCAATTTTTGGCATGATAAGAACTGTTTATTTTCCAAAGAATTCTTTCAGTAGCTGCTATTTGGTAAGGCCGCATAATAAGGAGATTGTCACTCGCATCAAATACGGAATAGTGTAATAACACATTTAACAGTGTCTTTTTCTGAAAGAAGGTCGCTGTAAAATCCTTTAAATCTTTAATCAGCGTATTGTCCGCTTTTGCCCAGTTCATGGTAAAATCGAAACTATTTTTGTCTCGTTTTGTGGTATTGGCAAAATAGCGGCTATCTGTGCCATTGGAGATTACGAAAATCTGCAAATATTTATAAAGAGAATTCTCTGAATTAAAACTTTCTTTGCTATACCTATGAACCTGATTGAAGGCCTCACGAATGGCAATACCGCGCTTTTTAAGCTCCACTTGAACAACGGGTAAGCCATTGACTAAAATGGTCACATCATACCTATTGGACTGAGTGCCTTTTTGCTCAAATTGAGAAATCACCTGTAATTTGTTATTAGAAATATTCTTTTTGTCCACCAAATAAATGTTTTGAATGTGTCCATCGTCAAAGACAAAGTCATAAATATAATCATTATGAAATTTACGGGTTTTATCAATATGATTGTCGCTTGGCTTGTCTAAATATTGCTCGCAAAATCTTATCCACTCATCGTCAGAAAACGTCACTTTGTTAAGGTCCTGTAGTTGCTTACGCACATTCTCAAGCATTTTCTCAGGCGTGGTTAAATCGGGCAAATACTCGTAGCCTTGACTTTCTAAGTCTTGTATAAACTCTTTTTCAAGTACTGCTTCTGTTTGATAACTTGCTGAGGTTTCATGCACTTCTGAATACTTGGTGTATTTGTCGAGTACGATAAAATTGTTGGATTCTGCAATGGGTTTGTATTCGATCATCTTTATGCCTCCTTCCAAAAGCTATAGTTACTGATCAAGTGGTCAAGTAACAGCTTAACAGTTTGTTTTTCTTGTGGTGATGGTTCTGCTGCACTTTCACTTGCTAGCGTAGAGTGACTTGTGAATTGGATAATACGATTATAATAGCTTTCTTTGTTATCTGGTAATAGCTCTGACCACTTTGGAAATCCAAGGAAACTGGCTGTTTTCTCATATAGATTTCGTAAAAGAGTAAAATGATATTTTTGTACTTGATTGTTTTCAATAGCTTCTTCTAGAGTATTCTTTAAATGTAAGTGATATGAAAAGCTTTTATTAGAATCTCCATTTTTTTCTTGTAATTCAAAAGTACCATCTTCTTGACGGTCTAGCATATAGCAGGCTTTTTTATTAATTTCATTATGGAGAACATTATAAAAAATCGGATTGTGTGTTGTAATAATAAATTTAAGCTCTGATTCACTTAACTTAATCAACTGAGCTAAGTCTACTGCCAATTGAATTAAATGATTGTCATCCAATGAAGTTACTGGATCATCAATAAAAACATATTCTAACTGATTAAGTTGATCTGTCTCTCGTTCCGTTGGTTCAGCTACATTTAGCACTTCAATAACTTGTTTTAGTAAGCTATAAAAAACACTCCAAACAAAGCAACTTTCTTCACCTTTTGAGATCTTAACATTTTGTGTAGGTGCATCATTTCCTTGTTCATACGAAAATGTAACCTCAGTAAAATTCGAATTAAATCTAGGTGTTAATGCTTTATTGGTATAATGCTGAAAATAATCAATAACGTTTTGATCCTGCCCTTGCTCACCAAATACCCATCCTGTAAAAGAATTCGAATGGATTTTAAGCTTTATATCAACATCATTTTGCAAATCATTATCCCAATAGAATAAGTCTTCTGTAAAAGCATTATAGTAAAGAATTTTTTTGCTAGCTAATCCTGTTTGTTCAATATCTGTGTCGTTTTTTGGTGCAACTAACAATCTAAATGCCTTTGAAAGTCTTGTTTTGCCAACTCCATTAAAGGCATAAATCAATTGCACTTTTTTATCATTATCCTTTAAATCCTGTGCAATGTCAGTTAATGATACACCCATATTACGCATCTACCCCCTCTTTTGGGAAAGTAAGAAGCATATTGCGGTAATACTCGTATTGTCTTTGGCGTAATTCTATCTCACGAGGTAGACCTTCTGTGATTGAAGATGTTAAAGCATCGAATTTATCTAGGATAGATACGATGCGTTCTTGTTCGGTGAGAGATTTTTCTAAGTTGTCAGCATATGGTATTGGGAATTTTAAATCTTTTACCATTGGTTTTGTTAACTGAGGTATACCATTTTTCGATACATTGTAATTACTCTCAATTGTTTTCATATAATAATAAGCATACTTTAAATTTATGTTGATTTTAGGGGTTAAAACCAGCAAACGAACGATTGGGAAAAAGGGTTTATCTCTATAACTTGTCCATCCAATAGTGCCCCGTGCAGAAATTGTTAAGCTTGGCTTCTCAATCTTGGCTTTATTTGTCCAACCGTATAATGATTTATCTTCAATCCCATTAGATAAAACAGGAACATTAAATTCTTCTGTTTCTGTTTCTGATAAGGAATCTTTTGGTACGTCCCCACCAGCGAAAATATCAAACACCTCTCCCAACGCCTTCCACTCAACTTCCCCATCTTCAAAACTCAACAGCTTATCACGATAATAGTTATATTGCTTTTTACGTGCTATAAGCTCTGCTGTAAGCTCTGCTGTAAGCTCTGCTGTAAGCTCTGTGAAAGTGTCTAAAATTCGGACGATTTCGGCTTGGATATTGAGGGGTGGGATTGGGATTGATTTATAAGAATAATTGCTAATCCATTGACGTTTATGATCTCCCTCTACCAATCCACTAGGTAAAGTATTTATCCAATGATAAATATACCTCAATAAAATTACCGATTCATTTTTTGATGTAATCATCTTCATAGCTGATGATTTAGCCTTAAAATCAAAATCAACCCATTTATTGGCTGTTGTGAAGTCGTCAAAAATAATAACTGGATTCTTTGATGCATTATAAATACCATTGGTTTCATCAGTATAACCGAGTATAAAAGTTTTACCGGCTGTTAAAACTGGGGTTTTAAAATCATCACTGTAGTTTTGTGATTTCACCAAATATTTAGTTGGTTGTTCATAATCAGCCACTTCCCCTAACGGTGTCCAAACGACTTCAACCCCATCAAGTAATTTATCCATAAAATCCATATTCATCATGATTCAATCACCTCAATAATCTCATCAATTTCAGTACGAAGCTTGTCTATCTTTGATACGGTCTTTTTTATTTCTGCATTCAGATCATTGATATCAATGACTTCTCTTGTGTCTTTAGCCTCCACGTAAGAACTCACTGAGAGGTTATAATCATTTTCAACGATTGCATCATAATCAACAGATTTCGCAACATAATCAACATCTGCTTTATCATCAAACATTTCCATGATTTTCCCGATATGTTTATCTGTTAGTATGTTATTATTCGTTTCCTTCTTGTAAAAATCCACCCCACTTGCATCAATAAATTGAGTTTTATTATCACTTTTATGCTTAGAAAGAACCAAAATATTAACCGCTATTGGAGTCCCATAAAAAAGATTAGGTGCTAGTGAAATAACTGTTTCTACAAAGTTATTATCAATCAGATACTTTCTAATTTTCTGTTCAGCTCCACCTCGGTAAAAAATACCAGGGAAACAAACGATAGCGGCTCGTCCTTTACTTGAAAGATAACTAAGAGCATGAAGCACAAAAGCAAAATCCGCTTTAGATTTTGGCGGTAATACACCTGCAGGAGCAAACCGCTCATCATTTATAAGAGTTGGGTCATCACTTCCAATCCATTTTACGGAATAGGGTGGATTAGACACAATAGCATCAAAAGGTTTCTCATCACCATAGTGAGGATCTAAAAGTGTATTGCCCAAAGCAATATTAAACTTATCATAGTTTATATTGTGTAAAAACATATTCATACGTGCAAGGTTATAGGTTGTATGATTGATCTCTTGTCCAAAAAAACCATCTTCGATAATATGCGCATCAAACTGTTTTTTTGCTTGTAAAAGTAGGGAACCTGAACCAGCTGCAGGGTCATAAATTTTGTTAATGGATGCTTGCTTGTGTATTGCTAATTGTGCAATCAGTCTAGAAACACTCTGTGGTGTAAAAAACTCACCACCGGATTTACCAGCATTGGCAGCATAATTAGAAATTAAAAACTCATAAGCATCACCAAAGAGATCGATATGATTTTCTTCGAACTCACCAAAATCAAGCCCTTCAACGCCTTTAATAACAGCTGCCAGACGACTATTTTTATCTTTCACAGTATTCCCTAATCTATTGCTTGTAGTATCAAAATCAGCGAATAACCCTTTAATATCAAGTTCTGATGGATAACCATTTGCGGAGCTTTCAATAGCAGAAAATATTGCAGCTAAATCTGTATTCAAACTTTCATTTGTATTTGCAGTTTTAGCAATCCTAGAGAACATCTGACTAGGATATATGAAATAACCTTTTGTTTTAATTGCATCATCTTTGATTTCATCCGTTATAACATCATCCTCAAGTTCTGCATAGTTGACGCTATCGTCACCACCTTCAATATAAGAAGAAAAGTTTTCACTGATAAACCGATAAAAAAGAGTCCCTAAGACATATTGTTTAAAATCCCACCCATCTACAGATCCTCTGACATCATTAGCAATTTTCCAGATCTGAGATTGTAATTTGGCACGTTGTGCTGTACTTGTCATTTGAATACCTCCAATTATTATAATTGCTCTCGGAAACAAAAAGAGTCCGAGTTTGATTTGTTTTTTCTTGATACTTGTATTGAATTTTGTAGCTGGCTCTTAAAAACAATTTTCTAAGAACTATTGTTATTGGTTGATTCTTACTTATTCATTCTCATCATCACTAATAGTTTCAAACAGATCTTCAACCTTACAATCTAGCGCTTTGGCTATTTTCATTAGTACATCCATTCTCACAGGTTCATTTTTTCCAAGTTTAGCGATGGAGTTTGAGCTAATATGAGCAGCATCCTTAAGATCGACTTTTTTCATATTTTTATCGATCAGTATTTTCCAGAGTTTATTATATTGGATTTTCATTTTCAGCATCCTTTCTACCCCATTTCCAGCCAAATAGCGCTTGTCCATCTGTGTCTAGCTTTAACACCGTATTTTCTTTAATTATTAACTGAGTTGCTGCATCAGACTTCTTATCTCTATCAAAGGAAATAAATATCTGTTTCTGTTTTTCTTTTGTATAGAGCTCTAAGATTCTACCAATGGATTCATCCGACACATTAGGGAAGAGAAGTGAGTCATGAGCCAATGCAGGTAGCACAGTACTTCTAAGTATGCTGATATCATAGATTAGCATACCTTTATAGTTTGTGCCCGTACCTGTATCTCTTGGAGTCTCAAAAGAATAGCTATTATATTCTTTAATTCCAAGAACCGGCGGATTATCATTCTCATATGAAACAAAATCGCTGATTTCACTCATTTGTTCATTTATAGTCGATTCAATAACTCTTAGTATCGTCTGTAACTGTGTTTTAAGCCTATCACTTGCTCTTTTTTTCTCATTTAGTAATGTATTGCGAGTATCAAAGGCCTCGTTTTCATCCTCTAATTTATGAATTGTACGATCAATTCTGGTGTAGGCATCAAGGAACTCTTTACTAAACGCCATTGAGGGTTGTATTTCTTCTACCATTGACTGCAGCTTTTTAACCGAATGATTCAATGGTATTAGCTCCTCTTTTAACCTCACTTTTGCAGCTTCTAACTCATCTTGAAGTATTGCCTGGATTTTATTATGAAAGCGTTCAATATCTATTAATTTTTGAAGATTCACTTCTGGAAAAAACTCACGCAAACTCATTAAATCTGCTTCTGTCGGATAAACCCCCTGACTAATATTTAGATCGATTAAATGTAATTCATTCTCTTTTTCACTTACTAGTCTACGAGCATCCTGCATTTGAACCGTTAAAGCATTTATCTGATTGGCCTTATTAACCTCATCAGTATCAACTGTTTGGTTATGAGTTCTTTCTAATTCGATTTTTTCTTGTTTCAGCGCAGCAATGGCTTTGATGTTATCTTCATATTTTTTTAACCCATCAACCGCTGCTGGAATAAACTGAAACTTACGGGCATCTCTGAATGCCTTGATTCTATTTTCTGCAAGCTTCAATTGTTCTTCAAACGCAACTACATTATCGTATTGTTTGAAAAGTGTTATGAGCACATGTATTGCGTCTTCTTGAGATTCATTTCCACCTCTCATTTGTAATGGTCGTAGCTCGTTATAATTATTCTTGCCGTAGATACGGAAGAATCGACTTATCGTTTTTCTGAATTTTAAACCTGTGTAATCCATGTGGTATTTTTCACTAAGCCATTTTGTATAGGATTCTCTACTCAGAATTTCCAATATATTTCCGTTTTCGTCTAACCTAACAAAATCTCCAGATGTAGCAGTATGCCTAACAAAATAGTAAGGTACTTCATCAAACTCAAAAATAAAATTTATACTGTGATTATCTAACTGTTTTACAGCATCACTTTTTACATATGCATCTCCACCAAATACAAAATCAATTATTAGTAACATTGTGGACTTACCTATGGAATTTGCACCTGTTCCTCCACCAAGTATTATGTTAAGCCCTTTATGAAAACGAATAGGCTCACGTGTCTTCCCATTGATCTTGAATAGTTCACAACTTATTTCTTTAAGCATCGTACGATCCTACCTTCCTCTTCATTAAATTCAATTTCCTTAAGTGCGTACAAACAATCAAGAGCACCCAATAGTTCTAAGGGACTTTTAATTGTATTCTGTAGACTTAATAAGAGTTCATGTGGAGTCTTAGGCTGATCCAATGCTCTCAATATAATTGGCAATTTTGAAAATACACTTTCGTTATATGAAAAAAGCTTATTTGGTAATAGCATCGAACACCTCGCATGATTGAATAAAATATGAAACTACAATTGAACAAAATCTAATATCCTGCTTAGTAATACTTCTGATTTTTTCAGACAAGGCACTATATATTATCTCTGGACTTTTCTTTTTTTCTGCTAATTTCCTATAGGAATCTGCGATTTGCGCTCGAAGTAATCCATCGCTTAATTGACTTTGTTGTGCCAAGTCCTTCATCGTCTTTTCAATAAATAGGTAATACTTGGTCACATGTCCTGTCACTTCATCGACAAGAAATAGATATAGCTCCTCATCAATTTTCTCAGGTACCCTCAATGCATCATAGTTAAGGGATAATAGCTGTGTTGGTTTTGCTTTACTAAGATTATAGATAACCTTGGTTATGCCTTTTTCAATAGCAACCTCATCGAGGGTTTGTCGCATACTACGAGCATCACTTTGGAGTTTTTTGATCGTAACAAGGTCTTTCTCTTCTGTTTTTGTATGTTTGAACACATAGTTCTGAAAACAATCATGGCACATGGCAATCAAATTTTCATATGATAATGATCTGCTTCCTTTGATACCGGCTACTTCATAATTATTAACTGTGTGGTACTTATCATTTACGGTTTGTAGATGTTTCCCGCATCCAGGATACGAGCAAGTGTGTCTGCAATCTTCAAGTAAACCTAGTCCATAAATACCCTTAGCTTTTCTAGAAGCCTCTTTGGCAGAAGCAATTATTCTATCATTCTCTAGTTCAGGATTAACAATAAAATCTAATGATTGCTTAAACAAATCAAACAGGACTTCTCCTACATTATCTTTATCAACATCTTCCGCAAAAGGTTGTATGTCTTCAGCTAAAGACTCGAGAACTGTATCAGTTCGGTCATTGAGTGAATCATCATGATAAATTGCTTCAATAAAATTCTCACTTGTTAATCTACCAAGCATCGATTTAGCCAATTTTTTTTGTCGGACCCTTTGTATAGAACTTCCTCAAGGATGAATCCTTGTTGGCTTGTTCAGACGAGGGGTCTTTTTTTGTTGACCAATCTTCTTCTGGTATATCACATAGCATCTGAATAAGATTTCTCATGAAATCAGGTACATCCGCATCTTTCATAAGATGTGGATGAATGGCATGGACTAACTCCGTAAACATCATGCAGTTTGGCACCTCCCCCAAAAAGTATCCAAAGTATCTCACAGTATCCCAAAGTATCTAAATTCACTATGCCCCATTTTATACAATAAAAGAGATCAATGAGACGTTAATGTATTTTAACATATGTAATATATATTTTCAATTTAAAATTGGCAATCACCAACTTCTCGTTGATCAACTAAACATCATTTAACAGCCGTGTACAGGCGTCTTCCAAGTGTTAAGTGATGAAAAACTAAATACGCATGCTCCAGCCACTTGGAAGTGCTGGTGCCAGTTTGAGATGGAGATAACTCCTGACTACGGTACCAGTCTGCCTTGTGGCTTATTAGCTATGGCATATGAGCTCTCCATCTCGGTTTTAAGCCGAAGGAGGGCTATTTATATGTCAATCAACGAAAACCAAAGTCAACCAAAGAACAAAGACTTCTACGATGGAGCATGGCATCTAACCATTGAAGATCAAGTTGTTGAAGTCACAGAGGAAGTGTATCGCGCTTACAAGCAGCCCCTGTGGGCAGAGAAAAAACGCCAAGAACGCGAGAAACGCTGCATCATTAGTGACGGCAAAGGTGGCATAAAAAGATGTATTCGGAATTGCCGTGAATGTGATCTGGAACGGGCTGAAAAAGGTTTGAAACTAATGGATCGAAATGGTAGTACCCTCTCATTGGACAAGTTCAGTGCTGATGGTTTCGACGTACCAGATTCGATAAACATTGATGAACTTGTGGAGGACAAGCTTCTTCTAGAGGAACTCTTCGCTGCCCTGGATGAACTAGACCCAGAGAATCGCCGTATTGCTGAGCTCTTTAGTATGGGCAAAACCGAGCGCGAAATATCTGAATATATCGGTTGTGCTCAAAAGACTGTAAACAACCGTAAGATTAAGATTTTTGCCCAACTAAGAGAAGTCCTAAAAGACTGGATGTAGTTCATTACTCAAAATACCCTCTGGTGTCCTATGGATATCAGAGGGCATCATCAAAACTATTTTTCAAAGTCATTACTCAAACTTCTCACTTTTGTCCTGTGAAGGTTGAGGGGAACAAAATAGCCCTCGGAACGGAGGTTAAACAATGCAGAATCAAGCAAACCAAACTGACACTCAGAGCCGGGATCCTGAAATGGATGAAGAACTGGCCGATGTTCTTACCGCCATCAGCGTAGTGTCAAAGCGCCTTGCTAAGAAGCTTACAACGCTATCGCAGCAAGAGAAAGAAAAAGGAGGAAAACCAGATGGGCAAAATGAGTGAACTCTCTCTATTAGTGAAAGAGCTGAACCAGTGTGGTGAAACGCTGATAGGGATATCTCAGTCTCTTTCCAGCATGTTCAGTAGTAGCAATGAACCAACACCTGCTAAACCAGAAAATCCTGCACCAGAAGAAAAGGCCATAACTCTTGAAGAAGTTAGAGCGGTTCTGGCTGAAAAAAGTCGAGATGGCCATACATCAAAAATTCGAGAGCTACTTCAAAAGTATGGCGCTGATAAGCTGTCAGAAATTAATGCTTCCGATTATCCAGCACTTCTAGCAGAAGCCGAGGTACTTGGAAATGGGTAAACATGCACTTCTTTCAGCCTCTTCATCTCATAGGTGGTTAAACTGTCCTCCTTCTGTCAGGCTCAGTGAGTCTTATGAAGATAAAGGAAGTAGCTATGCCGCAGAAGGTACCGATGCTCATACCTTATGTGAGTACAAATTAAAAGTTGCACTTGGACTCCTTGCCAAGGATCCAAAAGAGAATCTCACCTACTACAGTGAAGAAATGGAAGAATGTGCGAATGGCTATGCAACTTACATTCTTGAGTTGATAGAAGCTGCAAAAGAAAAATGCGCGGACCCGGTTGTTCTTATAGAGCAAAGGCTGGACTTCTCTAAGTACGTTGAAGGCGGCTTCGGGACCGGAGATTGCTTGATCATAGCTGATTCAGAGATCCACGTATGCGACTACAAGCATGGACAGGGGATTTTAGTTGAAGCTGAAGATAATCCGCAGATGAAGCTCTATGCACTGGGTGCACTTGAAATATTCGATGGAATCTATGACATCGATACTGTTTCCAATACTATCTATCAGCCTCGTAGAAACAACATATCCACCCACACAGTATCTAAAGAATCCTTATACAAGTGGGCTAATGAAGTTCTTAAACCAACTGCAGAACTGGCCTTTGCGGGTGAAGGGGACTTCAAGTGTGGTGATTGGTGTGGATTTTGCAAAGCGAAACATGAATGCCGCACCAGAGCTGAGTACAACATGGAGCTGGCCAAACACGACTTCAAGATGCCACCTCTACTCGATGATTACGAGGTCGAAGACATCCTAAGTAAAATCGATGGTCTAATCTCTTGGGCATCAGATATCAAAGATTACGCACTGCAATCAGCAGTCAGCGGAAAGCAGTGGAACGGATGGAAGCTTGTCGAAGGGCGATCCAATCGAAGGTATACCGATGAAGCTGCAGTTGCAAAAGCTGTCAGTGCAGAAGGCTTCGATCCATATGAACAAAAGCTTCTTGGCATTACTGCCATGACTTCTCTTATCGGTAAGAAGCGATTTGAGGAAGTTCTAGGAAGCTACATTGAAAAGCCTCAAGGGAAACCAACACTGGTTCCTGAGAGTGACAAACGTCCGCCAATGAATACAGCACAACACGATTTTAATGAAATTTAAGGAGGAAAATCATATGTCCAATAATGCAAACAAATCAAACAGTAACCCAATGAAAGTTATCACAGGTCCTGACACTCGCTGGTCTTACGCCAATGTCTGGGAAGCAAAGCTTAAAGGCAACGGAAAGTCTATCCCACCTCTTACCAGTATCAAAACGCCTCTCAGAGATGGAGATTTGGAAAGACCAGACGATCCAGCCTATGCCAATGCCTACTTCATCAATGCAAACTCTGCTACTGCTCCAGGCATTGTAGATGCTGACAGAAATGTTATCCTTACTCGCTCCGAAGTTTACAGTGGAGTATATGGTAGGGCAAGCATCAACTTCTATGCCTTCAATAGCAACGGAAACAGAGGGATCGCCTGCGGTCTAAACAACCTCCAGAAAATAAAAGACGGTGAGCCTCTTGGTGGAAAGTCCAGGGCTGAGGACGATTTCGCCACTGACCTTGATGAGGATTTCCTCTCTTGAGGACAATAAGCATCGATATCGAAAGCTATAGTAGTGTAGACCTCGCCAAAAGCGGGGTCTACCGCTATATAGAATCCCCTGACTTTGAGATCCTGCTCTTTGGATACTCCATAGATGGTGGCGATATCGAGGTGATCGACCTTGCTAGTGGTGAAAAACTTCCTGAAGAAATACAATCAGCCCTTACTGATCCATCCATTACTAAGTGGGCCTTTAATGCCCAGTTCGAAAGAATCTGTTTATCTAAGTGGCTAGGCTTGCCTAATGGTCAATACCTCAGTCCAGAATCCTGGCGATGCACCATGGTCTGGTCTGCTTATATGGGTCTACCCCTTTCTCTTGAAGGCAGTGGCGCTGTCCTTGGACTTGAAAAACAAAAACTATCAGAAGGAAAAGACCTGATCAGATATTTTTGCAAGCCCTGTAATCCAACAGCTACAAATGGTGGTCGGTCTCGTAATCTACCAATCCATGCTCCTGATAAATGGTTTGAATTTAAGTCCTACAACCTTCGTGATGTCGAAGCTGAAATAGCCATCCAGGAAAAACTATCAAAATTTCCCGTGCCTGAAGAAGTGTGGAATGAATACCACCTTGACCAGGAGATCAATGATCGTGGTGTTTCTTTGGATATGCCTTTTGTAAATGAGGCAATAAAGATGGATACTCGGTCTTGTTCAGAGCTGCTCCAAAAAATGAAAAGACTAACGGATCTTGATAACCCTAACTCCGTAGCACAGATGAAGAACTATTTATCGGACCAGGGACTTGAAACAGACTCATTAGGTAAAAAAGTGGTTTCAGAACTCATCCAAACTGCTCCACCAGATCTTAAAGAAGTATTGGAGCTAAGACAATCACTGGCCAAGTCCTCCGTCAAAAAATACTCTGCCATGGAAAACGCCGTGTGCGCCGATGGTCGTGCACGTGGAATGTTTCAATTCAATGGTGCTAATCGAACAGGACGATGTGCAGGAAGAATTATTCAGCTTCAGAATCTTCCACAAAATCATCTGCCCGATTTAGAACAAGCAAGAGCCCTTGTTCACTACGGCGATTTTGAAGCTTTAGAAATGCTTTATGACTCTATACCCGAGGTTCTTTCTGAACTTATCCGCACCTCCTTCATTCCTACCCCTGGTCGCAAATTCATCGTTGCAGACTTCTCTGCTATTGAAGCCAGAGTTATTGCATGGCTTGCCGGAGAAAAATGGCGTCAGCAAGTTTTCGAATCTGGTGGTGATATCTATTGTGCTTCTGCTTCTCAGATGTTTAGTGTTCCTGTTGAAAAACATGGAGTGAATGGCCACTTAAGACAAAA
This sequence comes from Alkalibacterium sp. MB6, assembly GCF_009935905.1. GTDB lineage: Bacteria > Bacillota > Bacilli > Lactobacillales > Carnobacteriaceae_A > Alkalibacterium. The sequence continues at coordinate 15,768 of NZ_PREX01000012.1, forward strand.
AGGTAAGATTGCAGAACTGGCCCTTGGTTATGGCGGCTCTGTTGGTGCTCTTAAAGCCATGGGTGCTCTGGAGATGGGTCTAAATGAAGATGAACTACAACCCCTGGTTACAGCATGGCGTACTACCAACCCAAATATTGTTAGGCTTTGGTGGGAAGTTGATAAGGCTGCCATGAAAGCAGTTAGAGAACGGACCGTAACTGAAACACATGGCATCCGGTTTTCTTACCAAAGTGGCATGCTCTTTATCACCCTCCCTTCTGGAAGAAGACTCTCCTATGTAAAACCTCGCATTGGAACAAATATGTTTGGTTCAGACTGCATCACCTATGAAGGCGTTGGTGGCACAAAAAAATGGGAACGAATCGATAGCTATGGTCCAAAGTTTGTTGAGAACATCGTCCAGGCAACCAGTCGTGATCTTCTGTGTTATTCCATGCAATCGCTCAAGGATTACAACATCGTCATTCATGTACATGATGAAATTGTCATCGAAGCTGGTATGGAAACATCGATTGAGTCTATCTGTAATCAAATGAGCCATACCCCACCTTGGGCAAAGGGGCTCTTAATGAGGGCTGATGGTTATGAAACGAATTTCTATAAAAAAGATTAGTCCTTTATTACTCACAGGGGAGTTTTCTGTCCTGTGAGTATTAGAAGGCACTTAAGCCCTCAAGAAATGGAGGTAATAAATATGTTCTATGTAAAGCAAACGATCAACGATTCCTTGGAAATCAGGGTAGAGATCCACGATGACAATGTATTCACCACCTGCCCAGATTGCTGTGTTGAAATCTGTGTGGACATCTCAGAGTTATTTAGTGATGGAGAAAGCGATCTTTATGGAACTGCGATCTTCTGTCCTGAGTGCAGCAAATCAATATTAGATGATGAAAGGCAAGGCTGATGTTATGGGAATTGATAAATTCAACGCTGAAGGTTACTACGACCCCACTGCTTATGATGCCCTAACTAAAATTGAACAAAGAGAAAAAGCTGTCAGAGCCTTTCGCCCACTTGTGTATATCTGCTCACCCTATTCCGGTGATATTGAAAGAAATACCGATTCCGCCAGACGCTATAGTAGGTTCGCGGTGGTGATGGGATATATCCCCATCGCTCCGCATCTACTTTTCACTCAGTTTCTTGATGACAGTGATCCTGATGAACGAGAACTTGGTTTGTTCTTTGGAAATGTACTGATGTCAAAATGCTCCGAGGTTTGGGTGTTTGGGAGTCACATTTCCTCCGGCATGAGAGCAGAGATCAACTGGGCAAAACGCAAGAACTACCCAATTCGCTACTTTTCATCTCAGTGTAAGGAGGTTTTGTAAATGAAGATTTCTTACGGTAACAGTCGTATGGATAAAAAGTGGAAAAACAACGAGGGTGAAATCCCTCAATACTATGTTGAGAATAACCATGAAGCGATTATTGAGCCAGCGGTCTTCGACCTGGTCCAAAGTGAGTTAGAAAAGAGAAACCCTGCAAACAAACGTCACAGCGGTGTTCATATATTCTCTGGCAAGATAAAATGTGGAGCATGTGGAAGCTGGTATGGTTCAAAGGTATGGCACTCAAATAGCAAGTACCGACGCACAGTCTGGCAATGCAACCACAAGTTCAACGGACAGGAAAAATGCTCCACTCCCCACCTCGATGAAGATACAATAAAGGAACTCTTCGTGAAGGCTGCTAATAAGCTCCTGGAAGACAAGGATGAAATCATAGCAAACTTCGAATCCATGAAGGATGTTCTTTATGACACCGGTCCCTTAGAAACCAAACAGATCGAGCTTCAAAATGAAATGGAGATTGTCACTGAGCTGATACAGCAATGCATAAACGAAAATGCCAATGTTGCCTTAGACCAAGGAGAATACCAAAGAAGATACGATGGCTTGGTACAGAGGTTTGGCACTACCAAAGAAGATTTAGAAAAAGTATCCCGGCAGATTAAGGGAAAAGTGACTAGACGCCAAACTTTAGCTGCTTTTCTCAATGAACTTAAGAAACAAGATGAATTGCTCACAGATTTTGATCCACTCCTCTGGCACAGTTTGATTGAGCACGTGACAGTCAATAGCTCCGACGATATGAATTTTGTTTTCAAGAACGGAACAGAAATAAATATCTAGCTCTTTACAGCGAAACAGCCCGCACCATGGCGAGCTGTTTTTCTTCTATTAAGGCTCCACATTTCGTTCTAAAACAAATCGGGTCTTCTTTGTGAAAAGTAGTAAGGATGACTCTCAATAAAATCTAACCCCTTGGAATCACTGAATAATTCAGGTGTTCTATCTTCCCATCTTTCATTTTCTTTCCCGTTAAAGTATTTTCCTGTTGTAACCTTTGTGACTTCAATACTTCCGCCAGAGACACTCATTTCCAACTGATGACTGTTTTTTCCATAGCCATTATATGGCTCATATGAATGACTTATCCCATCAAATTCTCCTGCTCGAAGTGCATTTAAAACTTCCTCTCTTTTCATTTAACCATCCTTTCTGCCCTTTTTACGACAATTCACTGTATGCTTATCCTTAGCAATTTAAGCTGCTATTTTTGTATAAGGATTTACCCATGTTTGATGTTCGTCTAAACAATACCCTAAATTTCTTGCAACTTCTTTATTACTTGCCGAGGGGTTCCAACCTTCAGGGAGATTTCGAATATGGCCCCTGACATTGATTTCTACAATTGGAGCATTACTTGGAATGTTCGTAGGAGTTACTTCTGATATTGTTGGAGCAACATTATTTCTAGTTTTCAAACTATTTGCTAGGCCACCCTTAGTGTGTGTTGATTTGATGGCTGCTTCTATTGTAGCCTTGTTTTTTACAACAAGCACAATCGTCATCACTGAAAGTATAGCCACTGCCCCAATTGCTATTTCCTTCTTATGTTCTTTAGCTTTTTCAATAAAGCTTTTCTTTTTATTCTCATTTATGTTTCCGTCAATAGTATGGTTTGCTCTTGATTGAATATCCATGTCTGCACCTCCACGATTTTCTACAGGTTCTTCTATAACTAAATATTATCATTATGATTTATGTTGCACAAGACTTATAAATGACATATTATATACATTAGAGGAGGTGTTTTATCCCATGGATGACTTAATGAGAAAAAAAGCGAACTACTGGAATGAAAGATTGAAAAAGTGCATGGATGCCGGAAAGTATACTCAATCCTCACTAGCAGAAGCATTAAATGCTAAATACGGAACTAGATATGGACAAAAGGCTGTTAGCGGATGGTTGAATATCGGAGCTGTCCATAAAAACGGAGAAGTTAGCTTTCCTAAGTTTGATACCCTAGTTCTTATTGCTGATTTCTTTAATGTAGATATTGGTTACCTAACTGGTGAAACTGATGAAATTTCATTTTCGTTAGAGAAAGCATGTAATTACACTGGCCTAAGTGGTGATGCTTTGAAAGCCATTATGGAAATTACACATCCCGAAAATGATATCAGCTACATGTGGGAAGATAATAGAAAGTCTTTAAATGCATTTCTTACCGCTGAGGGGTTCTCCAATTTTTTTAACAGCCTTCATGATCTTTATCTTACATCAATGATGCCGAAACGAGAGAATCGATTATTTGAAGACATGGATAGCGCAATTGATTACATGCGTGATTTGGAGTATCGAGGTAAAATTGAACGGTATGAATTGAATGAAGCTCTGGTAATGTTGATAAATGAAATCTATCCTAACCCACCACAAGCAGACCTTACGATAAAAGAGTGAATGCAATAAAATGTTATAAGGCCTCACCAATACCTAATCTGGTGAGACCTACCTGCTAATCTAAATCACACTCAATTACACCTGATAATTCTCCGCTGGAATGCTGCGATTTTACAGAGTAAGTGAGGCTTATTTTATTAGTCTTTGCTTTTACCAATAGTGATGGGCCTAACCATTTTTTCTCCTTGGGTCTTAAATCATTAATATCAAATTCAACTTCATTTCTACTGCTATTTATAGGTGATGCAATGAATTTTTGAATTTCTCTCTCGTAGTCTTCACTATCATAATTTGGTGATGTACTTCCCATCATTGAGATCGTAGTTTTTTGCATATGACTCAAGCTTTCATTAAGATCATAGGTTATGTCTGAATCATACTTAATATCACTTGTCTCAGGCATAATCAGAAGTCCTTTAATAACGCCCGTTTCGAAAATGATTCCTTCAAGACCAATTAGATCTTTATTAATCAGTTCAGAAGAAGGTACCATAATTTCTACAGAATCGTTATTAACCTTAATCGAAACTGTTATATCCCTATCTGCTTGTGCCGATGAATTATAAATTGCTAGAGGAATTAAGTGCGTGCCTTCAAAGGTTTGAACATAAGAATCTATGATGGAGATTTTTAACATTATGTAATCTAACTCTGAAATTTTTGCATGCTTATTCTTTTCATCCTTTGTCCCAATGTATTCATTAGACTGACCATACAAAAAATCAGCTTTTCGTTTTAGCTCTCCTAAATAAAAGAAATCATCACCTAAGGCAATATCAAACCAGTCTTTTGCGTTACTAATCATTCGTTCTTTAGATTCATCTTCAACTACTACTGGCGCAGGTGATCCGAACGCCTTAATTAGTTCATTATTAAATTTGGGAATTTTTACTCCATTTGGAAGTGTAATTTGTTTTTCCTCATTTATTTCAACTGTTTGAGGCTCAAATTGCAATTCCTCTGGTGGAGCAAGATTTATTTTTTCAATTTCCTCTATCAAATTTTCACATATTGAAAGCAGTCTCTTTCGTTCTTCTTTATACCCTTCTGAATTTTTAACCTCCAAGGGCATTAGTTGTTTAGATAAGCTTTTCATCTCAAAATCGTATGCACCAACAATTAGGTTTGTAAGACCATTTTTCACTCTTTTCCCATTCTCTTGTATGTTCATTACAGTAGCTGCAATAATTTCTCTTAATCTCTTTTTAACTTCGGGCTTCTCTCCGTTTTTTAGAGAATATGGGGTTAATCTCCTTTGTCTTATGTCAAAAGGTAATTCTTCAATTTCACCAAAATCTGTATTTAAAATACAGATAACATTTTCCCACCCCAGAGAACGAGCTGCATACCCTAATTCTAGGAGCACATTGGGATTAGGAGATGTTTTCCTCGCATCTGTAGGATTCCCATTTTCATCAATAGAGTAGTATTTATTGATAATACTTACATCGGCAACAAATATGTCACACTCATCAATTTTGGAAAAAATCGTTTGTGTGATATCAGGGGTGCCAAATTCTCCCATAGTATCCCTGTCAGCAATTATTTCTATTGTATTTCTCATCGCCTTTACTGCTGCATCAACACTATCTTGTATCAAATATCTAGTTTGGCTTCCTGGTAAATCAGATTGCCATGAGTAAAATATTTTTATTTCAGATGAACCCATCAAACCTTCCTCCTTTTCTTGTTTATTAATCTACTGAGCATCAATTCTATTTTTTGATTCTACAACCGGAATAGTCAACTTAAATTGAAATTTGACAAAGTAAATAAAAGCTTCTGCACACTCTTGTAACACAGAATCCAACTCGTCGCGAATTGGATGACCCACATTAATATCTAAAATATTAGGTTCCTTCACTGATACCGATGCGTAGAATGCCTTTTCGGAATAATGAATAAACCCTGAAGCAGCTTTATACACAGAATCAAACCTCTTGTCAATTTTAGACAATTTTTTTCTAAGGTAGAAGTCCGTCATCTGATTACCATCTTTAGCTTTCATTTTATTTATTTGCTTTCCATCCCCATAAACACTTCGACTAATCTCAGACTGATTCTCGGCAACATAAAGAGCGTACGTTCTCAAACAATTATCTATCTGAACTCTCAATAATATGCCTGCGCTAGTTAGATTTCTTTTTTCTAACATATCTATAAAGCCATCGATAAGCCTTATGCATTTATCTAGTATGCTAACGGTATAAAAATCATCTTCATATAAGGTTTGCCCTATGACGTTTGCAGCAAGTTGAATCCCTTCTTTTCGAAGCCTTTGTAACTCTTTCTCTACTCTTAAAAACCAATCTTGATAAGACATATTTACCACCTTCCTGCAGCTTTATCTTTAATACAGAACTATCAGCTCTAAATGTAAGGTAAAATTTATATAAAAATAACCGGCTTATCCCGGCTCTATAAAATGCATACTCCTTTTTGGCTCTGCATACCCCTATACATAGCAACAATGAGGTTCATTAAATTGTATCAATTTCTGAATGATTCTCTCGTATACAGTAAACCCTTTTTGATTTTCTTTTCCTTGAAGTACAATTTGAGTCATTAACTTTGAAACGGCTTGAGGTGTATAGAATTCCCCTGCTTTTTTACCTGAATCAGATGCAAACTGGCCAATTAGGTATTCATAGGCATCCCCTAGAACGTCTCCTTGATGAGCCATGTCTAACGTTGCCAATTCTTTCATTACAGCAGAAATCGTTTCATTTTGTTTTTGAGCAGATGCGCCTAGTTTTCTTGAATATAAATCGATATCTTCAAATAAATTTTCAAACAAATCACTGCTTTGCTCAATATTTCTAAAACCTTGTGCTAAATCTTCCAACTGAAACTTACCCTTATAGATATTGCGCATTAAAGCAGTATAGGTTAAATGCGGTTCCAGGGAATAAGAGAAGTCAAAGTTTAATTCGTATAAAAGATCATCTTTTACTTCCGGATCATTATAGGCTTTCTCATATACTTCTTGTGCTTGAATCAGTCCTTCTACGTCTTCTTCCAATAATTCTGCAGCGTGGTGTAGCATGTTATCCGATAAGTACTTGTAAAAAATGAGTCCTAGCATGTAATTTTTATATTCACTTGCATCCATTTTGGAACGCAAAATGTCCGCACTATTCCAAAGTATTTGATAAATTGATTTTGTACTTTCTTTTGCCATTTATCTTTTGCTCCTTCTACATCTTTATATGAATTTCGTATATATTTGTAATACTAAAAAATGAAATCACCTTTCCATTTTAACAGAGATTCTAGAAGTTATCGAAAATATTTTATCACTGTAGAATATGACACATATCTTTTACTTTTAAAATTAAATCAATCAGTTCGTTACTATCTTCGTACAAGCTTTCTTGAGAGTGAGCAGTATGATTCCTTAAATTTTCTAGTTTCTTAAAGAAACCTTTAAACTCTTTCTTTGAAACAAATTGTAATTCACTAAACAATTCGTCACTTTTTCTTAAAATAGTCCCTTTATCACACAGTTGAGTACTGTCAATTAGCTCTAATGCTTCATTTTTTTTATATCTTTTGTTATATAAAGTTTGCGCTGTCTCTAATCGGTCTTTAGATAAATATTTTTTCCACTTGTTTTCGGGATACATTTCTTTAATTTTGGAAGTTATTTGCATTTCTAACAGGGAAATATAGCTGAAGATCAACATTCTCATAGGCTGCTTATGGAGATCAGCCACTGTAACTATTCTAGTTATCTTGTTGTGTTCCAAAATAAACATTCTCTTCTTATTATTTTCTTTAAATACTTCTATTAATTTAATCAATGATGTAGAATCAGAGAGCAATTCGTCCGTAGAAAATTCTACATAATGGTCTTTTACTTTACCAGTAGATAAAGAATTGTTTTCAATATATCCTATAATTGCGCCATTCTCATCGGCAACTCCATATATATCGAAGTCTTTATCATTCATCATATTAGCTACTAAGTCCACGTTTTCATTAATCGAACATGTATTAATGTTTTCTGATAAAACACTTATATTTAAAAAGTTTTCGAATATTAAATTTAGACTGTTAAAATTATCATAAGTAAAATCCATTCTTAACATCCTTTACAATATATTTGATTTGCGCAAGTATAATTCGACAGTTATCTTTAGTCCAATTATCATTTCGCTGGTTTATAGGAAGGCAAACTGTATGAGAACTACGTATAAAGCTTACTATTTGCTAAATATTCTCCTCCATATCATCACCTCTCCTTACTTCACTTTCCCCAATTCATCAACGAAAGCAGGTCTTCTTTTATACTCTATTAGAAACTCGTTAATGAGTGCTGTCTTTTCTTCTTGACCGATATTCTTTCCGTAATCTTTGATGAGTTTGCATAGTTCTTTGTATTCTTTGCGGTTAGAGGCATGAGAGGCTTTGATTCTTAATAATTCGGTGTATCGTTCTTTCGTCTCTTCGGGATACTTAGGATACAAGCTATCAAAAAATGTAAGGATATAGGACGGACGACTTGTGGCGTATTCAAGCATGGCTTCAGCGTCTTCTTCGGATTGGATTAACTCAATATAAGCCTGTTGGGTTGCCCAATTTTCTTCTGCGTTTTGAAGTGCGTCTTTTACTTCTTGATACAAGGTATCGTGATCATCCGTTAAGTTTTTTAAGTCCGTATAGTAAGAAAAGTCGCCGGCTATAAGTAAGTCAAAGGCTAGCTGTTTCTGTTCTTCTACTCTACCTAACTTTTTATTCGCTTCGTATCTGTAAAGCTTCCATGTTTTCGCTCTACCGGGGTACTCTTCCTCTTGTTCAGCCTGTAACGCTTGTTCTATTAATTCTTCATATTTGCCTTCTTCAACTAGTAAGTCCATATAGTTTTCTTTTATCGATGTGTAGTCTAAATTCTTTATTAAGAAAAGTCTGAGCGTGTTTTTCGACTCATGTTTTTTTATGATTTCATATTTGAGTGTGACGTATTGTTCCGCAGCATAAGAACTCGATTCTTTTATTTTGGTATCGATGTAAGCTAGTATGTTGCTTTTCAATTTGTCATCATCTAACCAAGTCAAGAAGGCTCTTATGGCATTGACCTTCACGTCATCCCAATCATCTAACTCTTTACTGTTTACAGTTTTCAATAGCGCATCGACTATTTTATGCTTTGTTTTAGAGTTGATGTGGCGATAATCCCTTGCTTTATTTTCCATAGCATCAATCGTGTCGTCTATGAGTAAGCTGGTATATCCACCCGAGTCATCCGAGTAAGTTAAGGAGCCAACGACTTTCTTTAGTAAGAAAAACTGTAAGTGAAAGGTTTCTATTGCATCTTCAACGTTATCAATTAAACGGAGCGCTTGAGAGAGAGCTTCTATAAAATCATACATGTCATTATAGTGAATGAAGTTCCTATACCCTTTATAATCTTTGATCGTAGAGGTAATAAGCAATTTAATGTCTTTAGGGTCCTGCTTTCTATACCGCATATCCAACTCGTGTAATATGACAGGGTGCTCGATTGCCAAGTCTAAAAGAAGTGAAACGAGTTCTTCTTTTTCTAATTTCGATAAAATCGTCTCTATAGAATTGTCGTCTGTTACATCTTCTGACATATTCTTAATAGCATATAATGCGGCCACTTGGTGCTTACAAATGGGTCCACCGTCATATGGACAATTACAGTGCGACTCTAAAATGGACTTATTTTGACTTAATGTCACGTGAACCGTATAGGTTTGACTTCCGACAACGGTTAGTCTGTAGTTATTTTCAGAGAGTTCTTCTTTATGTTCCACAAGCCCTTCCAGATAATAATCAAATCCTCGTTGCAAAATAGTTGGATCGATTCGCTGTTCGAAATTATTTAGATTCATTCTCAAGCACCTCCGATGATAGTTAACTTAATTATAAAGCTTAAGAGACTTTAAAACTACATTAAAGGATAGTTCGAAAAAGTTTAGAGAAAAAAATGCTTTTAGCCTTCTTTGGGTAATATATATAATAGGAGGTTTTTATATGACTATTTTAAAAGAACGAGAAAAGTCTACAATGCAACGCGTGTTAGAGAGTTTAAACAGAAGAACCACTTTGTCAGATAGTGATTTGCAGACCTTTAGTCAATTGGAAAAAGGTTTTGAGGGCGAGCAACGCTTTGATCAGTTCGTCATTGAGTTTGTAGATGATGACTACTTGGTGATAAATGATTTGCTACTGATTATCAATGGGACAACGATTCAGATTGATTCGCTACTCATTACCGGACAAGAGATTTACATGTATGAGATTAAAAATTTTAAAGGAGAATATATGAATAGTCCGAATTACTTAAAGACGTTTTCCGGTGAAGAAATTCTCAATCCTGTGAATCAGTTGAACCGAACAGTAGTTGTCTTTCGTCAGTTACTGAAACAATGGCAGGTTCGCATGGAATTAATGTCCGCTGTCATATACGTGAACCCACAATTCACACTATATAAGGCTGAAGAGACGGACAATATTATCTTACCTACTGCTCTCCCCTATCATTTAATAGGACTGAATCGAAAGCGCCGACCATTGACTAGAGACCATCACACCTTAGCCGAACGGCTGCTCAAAGCTCACCAGTCCGAGTTTAGCTTTCAAAAAAAGCGGTCGGTATATGACTATGAATCCTTGCGTAAGGGGCTAACGTGTGTCAAGTGTGGGAGTTTTGAATTATTAGTTAACGAGAAGAATGTAAGGTGCCATACCTGTAAGGCGATAAAACCGTTAAATGAGACAGTTTTAGCTAACGTAGAAGAATTCCGAATAATATTTCCAAATGATAAGGTGACTACCGAAAAAATGGAGAATTGGTGTGGTAAACAAGTCTCAAATAAACGGATTTGGCTTATCCTTAGAAATAAATACAAAAAAGTAGGAAAAACTCGTGGTTCTCATTATTTATAATCTAATAGTTAGTCTATTCTTCCAGTTACAGATGAATTTTGTGTTGCAACTGGTAGAATTATCGAGTATTCCTCTAATTACTAATCATCTAACTGAAGTAATTGGAGTAATAGAGCGTTATTCTTCCAATTACACGCCAATTTATTGAAACAATTGGAGTAATAAAGACTTATTATTCCAGTTACTCCAAAATATTTAAAAGTAACTTGAATTATAAAGGGTAATCTGCCCTAAAAACTGTTTTCCAAACGAAAAGAGTCAGCCAAAGCTGACTCTTCCTTATTAAAGCACTTGATCTTGAAGCGGACAGCGCAAACAAGTGACTATTTCTGCCTATTTCAAGCCTTCACCCCTCAGATCGGTAGAATCTGGCTCGCCAGATTCTGACAGCTTTTTAATTAAAGAAAAAGAGTCAGCGCAGGCTGACTCTTCCTTATTTATACAAAGAAATACAAGTAGGCGGTGATAAAGATGAAGAAGCCGGTCATTGAAGTGATGATGGCATTGAAGGTCATTTCAATGTGGCTGACACGGTCTAGGAAACCACCTTTTTTAATGACTCCGTTATAAAAACCGAGACCGGCAATAATCATCAAGACGTACACCAATCCTTTTTCGAAATACTCACCCGAGAAAATTTCAACTTGAAAATCGAATAAGACATCAATCGTAAATTGGCCAAATATACCTGTTAAAAAGATGAAGATGCCCATAACAAAGACCAGTATTTCCGATATCAAGTCAGGCTTCACTTTTTTCGCTTCCTCTGTTCGGCTATCCTTGCCTAGAAGAATCGTTCCAAATTTAAGGAAATAAGTAATGGTTCCTAAATTGATTAAATTCAAAGCAAATTGAATCGTTGGTCGGTAACTGCCGTAACTAATCATGTATTTCGATATACTTCCATTAAATAGTGGTGCCCCCGTTACGCCAAGAATCCCTAATAAGATGGCTATTGCGGTTAATGGCATGGTTTTGAATAAGCCTCTAATGAACCTTATATCACGGGTGCCATATTGTTCATAGACTTGCCCTGCTGCCAGGAATAAAGTTGATTTAAAAATAGCATGGCTAAACACATGAAACAATGAGCCCCAAAAAGCAATGTCGGATCCCATGTTTAATCCAATCATAATGAGTCCAATTTGAGAGACGGTAGAATAAGCCAAAATCATTTTAATATCGTTCTGTCCAAGTGCCATAACGAAGCCGAAGACAGATGTGATGACACCGATAACTAAAAAGACTTCACGTATATTGATAACCGGTCCAAACATAGCTGTAAAACGAATGAACATGTAGACACCCGTTTTAATAAACAAGCCAGACAATAAAGCCGATACAACTGGCGGCGCACTAGGCGTTCCGTGAGCTTTCGGTAACCAACTAAAAAGTGGCACGACTGCCGTCTTCAAACTAAGTGTGGTCATCATGAGTGCGAAAGGTAAATACACTGCAGCCGGACTGTCTAATTGTGGCAAGACTTCCTGTACTGCTCTCATATCAAGCAAACCCGTTGTCCGGTAAATCATTCCAATACCAAAGAGTAAGAAGGATGTTCCAATGACGTTAACGAAAAAGTAAATCATCCCGTCGTAAATGGCTTGCTTCTCCTTGTTAATCATAATTAAGATGGATACAGTAACAGTCGATACTTCAAGCATAATGAACAAATTAAATAAATCTGTACTTAAGAATAAGGCACTGACAAGTCCTTGTAAGACAAGGAGTAAAAAGCCAAATTGTGATGTAAAGAAATCTTTTTTATAGGAATAAATGACCATCATCAAGAAAATGGTACTGGTTAAAAGAATAAACATCGACGAAATATTATCTGCCATCAGAGTAATCGCTATACTATCTGGAAGATTTGACATGTAACTATAAATGATTCCCCGAGTTCTTACTTCTAGGAATACAGCGATTGAGAGGATAAATAACAACACTTGGGAAAGAATAATAAATAAACGGGTGTCATTTTTTATAAAGATAATACTTAAAATTCCGGCTAATATAGGTCCGATAACTAATAAATACAGCAATTGATATCCCTTCTTCCATAATGAATTAATAATGTGATGCCTATGTAAATCGATTTAATTTAAAAAAAGAGTGTGTGACATGGGGTCGTTTTCGGCCTGCTGTTTACACTCTCTTTTTACACTACTATAGCTTTTATAAAACTAAAGATAAAAACGCGATTAACACAATAAGGTAGCCTACCATAGAGGTAATGATGCCATTAAAAGTCAATTCGATGTGACCTATACGGGTAATCAGACCACCGTGTTTAATGATACCGTTATAAAATGCAATGCCGGCAATGAGCATTAAGACATAGACAAATCCTTTTTGAACGTACTCCTCTACTACCACATGAACTTCAAAGTTAAACAAGAATTCTGTTAAACCTTCTGCGAACAATCCAGTCAGTAAGGAAGTGAATCCCATAGCCATTGCTGCTACTGTAGCCCATAGATCCGTTTTTGCTTTGCCTTCTTTTGGACTCGGACCAAATAGCATGGTTGCATATTTAACGAATGACATCGATGTACCTAGGTTTATAAGATTCAACATTAAGGTCACACCGTAGTCATGACTTCCGTGAGCAATCATATATTTTGAAATACTTCCGTTAAAGAATGGTGCGCCAGTAATTCCGAGAATGGCCAAGGCTGTTGCTACAGCTACCCATGGCATACGCTTGAATAACCCTCTTATACGGTAAACGTTACGTGTGCCGTATTCCTCATAAATAATTCCAGCCGTTAAGAATAATGTCGATTTGAAAATCGCATGACTGAAGATGTGGTATACAGCGCCCCAGAAAGCAATTTCCGATGCCATGTTAACGCCCATCATAATCAACCCAACTTGAGATACCGTGTGGTAAGCCAAGATTAATTTAATGTCATGTTGCCCTAAGGCCATTACAAAACCGACAACGGCTGTTAAGAATCCAATCCAGAAGAAAAACACGTGCATGTCAATAACCGGTAAAAACATTTGAGAAAAGCGGATGAATAAGTAAACCCCACTCTTAATGTAAAGACCACTTAGAACAGCAGATACGACAGGTGGCGCACTTGGTGTCCCGTGAGCTTTTGGCAACCAACTGAATAGTGGTGTGACAGCCGTTTTCAAAGAGACAGTGACCATCATTAAAGCGTAAGGCAGAAAAACGGCACTTGGGCTTTCTAATAAATGCATCGCTTCAGATAAAAAACGAATATCTAGTAAGCCGAATGTGCGGTAAAGCATTCCAATACCTAAAAGCAAAAAAGAGGTTCCGATAACGTTAACGAAGAAATAAATCATTCCATCGTAAATAGCTTGCTTTTCTTTGTTGTACATAATGAGTATGGATACAACAACAGTTGATACTTCAAGAAAAATAAAGATGTTAAACAAGTCACTTGTTAAGAACAGCCCCATCATTAGCCCTTGTAAAACGAGATACAAGAATTGGAATTTGGCTTCAAAGTACTCTGCATTCTTCGCAAAAACCAAAAAGGCCATATAGAAGACTGCTGTCATGAGTACCATAAAGATAGATAAAGAATCTGCGTAGAGGGACATGGATAACCCATCTTGGTATCCACCCACATTCCATACTTGAGGCCCATTTTCTTTAACTAAGAAAAAGATGTAAAACGAAAAAGCAATATAAGCTGCTTGAAACATGTAAATTAAAGGCGTCAATGATTTTTTCTGGAAGATAACGGTTAGAGCTCCCATTAAAATTGGTGCCAGTACGAATATACCTAACACTAATGTTCACTTCCTTGCTGATTTCTGTTACGCGACCAGTGCGTGATACCATGTTGCTGTTTATAGTGCATAAACATGGTTAAGCCAATGGCTGTTACTCCAATTCCAATTACGATGGCCGTGATCATCAGTGCAGAAGGAACGGGATCTGCAAATGCTGCTTCCCGAGACTGTCCGATTGGTGGGACAGTGTCAGGAGAATAGTTAATCGTGATATAAAATAAATAAATCCCTGCTTGCATGATAGACATGGACATGATTGTTTTGACTATCGTTTTCTTTGTCATTAAACCGTACAGGCCAATGAAAAACAAAAGAATACCGACAGTCTCGCCAGTGATTAGATTCAATGGTTTCAACTTCTTTCTCTGAATTGTCGAAAAGAATCAGTCGTTCCTTTCTTTTCTAATTTATCGATCGATAAATGTGTTGTCCGCCCCTTCGTAGAAAACAAAGCGATAGAATATAATACTTAAACCGAAAAATACTTTCAAACCAATTAAGGTATTCATAAATACCATATACACTTGGTGTGAAATCACTGTGTTATCTGGTTGGATTTGCATAAAGACATATAAAACGGGTGTCAACACAATAAATAAGAAGAGTATTTTTTCCATTTTTTCTATGATATGCAAGTCTAAGTCAAAGTTAGGATACACAAGGTATCTTGAAATTAGGGCTGTTGCCAAAATCGCTCCACCTTGGAAGCCTCCACCTGGAGAGACGTGTCCGTTTGCTATGATGTATAAACCAAGCAAGATAACAAATGGGTACACAATACCTACCATTCGTGCAACTAATTCGGAATTGTTTTTATAATACATATCGTCTTCTTCTAATTGATAGCGGTCCGAGTGTTTATTTGCCCAAGAGACGTTGATAACCTCCATAACAGAAACCATTAACATGAGTGCTTCAAACAATGTATCAAAGACTCGGTAATTCAAATAGATCGCTGCTACGGCGTTGTCTGCACCTGTTTGTGCAAGGAAGTCATCCGTAAAGAAGTCCATCAATGGCGTATTCAGTTTTTCTGAATGGTTTAAATAAACAAATAACATCACAGCTGCACCTACAACAGCTAAGACAATGCGTAAGATATGGATATAACTATTACTCTGCCTGGCCATTTAGGCTCACCTCTTTTTTAAAGACAACACGAACGTCCTTCATATCAGGAATAATCGTATTCAAGTTAGCGATAATATCCTGGAATATGCGGTCGTTGGCATCCCCATAAATATAAATTAAGTCCCCGTCACGGTGTAAGATACAGTCGTGATTTTCATCTGCCAACACCTCGAGTGCAGGGTGGTTGGTATAAGAAATTTGAGGCTCTACTTCTTCGGTACGTTCCAGAAACAATTCCATTGGTCGCACAAAAGAATCCATGATACTTCCAATATGATCATCATTGAACTGTTCGATGTTCTCATTAACATAACAAATATCGTAAACCGATACTTTTTTTAGTGCAACTAAATACATAACGGTAGACAAGCCAACCCCAATAGCTGCTTCAGCTATCGCAACGTCAGGCGCATTATAGTGTAAATAAGCCAAGGCCATCGCCAGTGAAAACACGCCTAGATAGATAATCGAACGAAGCAGGTTATCAGAAAACACAGCGAAACAGGCGATAACAACTAAGGTGATTAATATAATTGTTTCAAACATATCTCCTATCTCTCCTTCTTAATTCTGTACCCGCTTAGAAATGCCGATCGAGTGACAGCATGCGTTCCTATTGGGTTAGTAATGACAAAGAAAGCCACAGCTATAAGAACTTTGGCCGAGAAAAAATTAAAGCCTTGTTTAAGCATTAAACCAATTAACACAGTGATAAAGCCGACTGTATCTACTTTGGCACTGACTAAAACACGGGCATAATAATCTTTAAATCTAAAAATACCTATAACACCTAGCAACATAAAGACAAGACCGATAATGATAATGATATTTCCTAACCATTCAAGCACTTGACCCATTATACATCTCCTCTTCTTTCAATAAATCGGGCAATCAAAATAGTCCCAACAAACCCTAAAACTCCATAAATAATAGCAACATCAATCATATACGTTCGGTTAATCACTTGTCCGATTAAAATAGCTGCTACGATTACTTTTGATGAAAATAGTGAAAATCCTAGTAGTCGATCCCAAATCGTCGGTCCAATAAAGGCACGGGACAGCCCAAATAACGCTAAGATTGTTACTATAATCAATACAACAGTATCAAAAGTCATTGCTCTCCTTCTTTCTATCGTGATGAGCTTAACGGTTAAGCTTTACCATCGATTTTCTTTTCATAAGCGAATAAAATGTCTTCGAGTGCACCCGGCAATAAATTGGCCGTTCCATTTTCTTCATCGTACTCAGGATTAAGTGCTAATACATTCAGTTCGCTCCCCTTTTTATCAACCGTTACTGAACCGGGTGTAAGCGTGATGGCATTCGCAAGCAAATCGATAAGCAATTCATCAGTCAACTTAGTCGTTTCCTTGATGATTTGAACATCCGCTTTACCGGTAATGATACTTGGTATAACAGATATACCTGCTACAATGATTTCCCACAATAAACGACCTGTGTACTTAATCAACGTTCCCAGTCCAATGGCATACGAGTGTTCATAGTTCCCTTTCAACAAGAAACGGTCAGTAAACTCAATGACAAGAAATGAAGCAATAAACCCTGAAATTAATGTATAAAGGGATACTTCTTCAAATAAAATGATCCATACGACAGTTAGTAGTATGATCACCTCTTTATTCTCTAAAAAGTCCTTCCATATAGTTCGCAAAATTGATTTCAAAAAAAAACCTCCCTTCCGACAAGTTAAGTAACTTTTGTACTAAGTAAGTCGATTGGCGGATATTTACCGTCTTTTCGGCTGTACTTCGATTGTAGCATGTTTCAAATCTTATGCAATCCACTTATGTAAAGAAATCTACAATAGACGGCTTGTTAGACCGCTTTTTTTTCAAATTCAATGAAGAATAGCGTCATAAGCAAAACATAAATAAAGTGTATCAAAAACGGATACCTAATGAAAAGGATTTTCTTATTAAAACAGTATATTTCTTTCATAAATGAAAGAAATCCAAAAAAAGAACAACCATCCTTACTGGACCAGAATCCAGTGAGTGATGATTGCCCTATTCTAGTCTTTCTAATTCTTACATCTTCACTCCGCCGGCTGTTACGCCACCGATAATGTATTTAGATAAGAAGAGATAGATTAAAATTAACGGAATAACTGACAAGGAAATACCCAAGTACAAGCTTCCGTACTCTGTTCTGTAAGTGTCTGTCGTTAATAGCTGAACCAACATCGGAAGCGTGAAACGGCTTCTATCATTGATTAACATTAATGGCATCAAGAAGTTGTTCCATGATTGTACAAACCCAAATATGGACATTGTCGCAATTGCCGGACTCATCTCAGTCTATTACTTTTTCTTTCGATTCTTAAACTGTTTGATGGTTCTGATCATCTTTTTACCGAAGGGAATAGTTGCTTTATCCCCCTCCATTTCCGAGTAGGTGGAATAAGCCTCATTCAAGGCATCATCATTCTCGAATTCCAATTCTTTTGTTTTTAATTCTTTTCGGTTTAATGTCATATTCTTTCTAAATTTATTTTTCATTAATTTCTCTATTAAGCTTAAATCAATTTGCGAACCCTCTTTTTCTTTTGTAGCAATGATGCTTAAAACTTCAATGTAACTAAGTCCTAATGCACTCGTCACAATAGAGGCTGTGGTTCCACTGATAATACCCCCAATAATCGTCCCAGCTCCGGGGATGAATTTAAAAGCATTCGCAACGATTGACTTCCCTAGCATCGTTGCTGATCCAGTGCCTCCTACTGCTGCAATTAAGCTGACAATGGTAGCTTTGTCCAAGGAAATGCCGAAAATAGCCGTTATATGAGCTAGGAGCGTCACTTGCATCGGGACGAGAACAGATGCATCTGAAAAAGGAATCGGTGCAAATCCCACTCCAAATGTAGTGGCAACATAACGAGATGCCCAGCGTCTTGCTGACTTGGCTTTTCGCTCAATGTCGGCCTGCTGGGCGTTCATAAAAGCATCATGAGCATCCTTTGGGATAAGCTGTAAGGTTTTATCAATTAATTCTTTTAACCCAAACGCAGGAATAACATAATCATCCGTAATTTCATAAGGCTCTGCCATGACATTTTGAACTGCCGCGACAGGCAAATTAAGGTTTTCCAAATAACTATTGAACTCCTCAGCAGGTTTTCCAATAGATTGGGTCAACACTAAAATGACAGGAAGAACCGAAGAAATATCTTTAATCAATTCAATTTCTGTGTCTTCAATTCGGGATGAGTTTGCTTGAATACAGTAATACGCGGCATGCAAAGCTTCTTTCGTTTCTGCTTTGTCATCCACTAATTTAAAAATATCTTGTTTAACCTGTTTTTGGATTTTAGGGTCTAGCTCTAAGCCTCTTGTATCATAAAGGACGATTGGCATCCCTTCTTTAGAGATCTTTCTCAGATAACGAGTGACGGGTTTGCCTATTCCCGTATCCGCTAAATTTTCTCTAAACACAGAGTTAATCAGGGTACTTTTACCTACCCCTGTTTTACCTGCGATTAAAATATTAACGGGATTCATTTTACTTATTTCTGCTTCTGTTTTTTCTAATATCTCTTGAACAACATTAAAGTTGTTATCTGTTAGTTTCATAGTCAACCTCCTCGAACATGTATCTTTAGTTTAACACGAGAAGGGCTTTTTGACTAAGAAGAAGCTACAAAGCACAGACAGAATTAGTCCACTGTCAATCGAGTAAGTAAACTTCTAGTATACTTGCTCCCCATTGTGAAATAAAACAGCTTCTTAATTTCTTCAGTTGTAGCCTTTTCCATATCCTCTACTGTTTTGTAGCCAGGGAAAAAGGAAGCCCCTTCCATTGGGATTTCTACCGTTCGGTAAATGACTTGCATTTCAACAGAACGTGCCAGCTCTTTAATGTCTATCCCAATGACTCGGTCTTCTTCATGGCCGTATTCAACTAGTAAAAAAGTCTTATACTGAAGTTCTGCCTTCGCTTCTTTAATAGAGGCTTCTAATTGGTCGTCAATGTCAGTGCTGTCTTTTGGAATAACATATATCAACCCGTCAAAAGCTCTCATTTTGTCTAGCCACACATCCGAAACGTGATTGTCCTTTTTGATATATTTACTGGCGTCCAGTCTTTCCATATGCAAAGGCCTCGTGTATTGTTGCTGCTGTTTGCCAATGGTTATAATTCTCTGACCTACTCGTTTACTTTCTTTCTGGTTCTTCTTGTAATCAAAGGTAACGACACCAATGTTTAGCATAATTCTCTCCTTCAAAAAGTTTCTATATGTCTATCATAGCATACAAGTCTAAGAATAGTGATCGAACAAATAAAACACGGTAACTCTTGTATTGGTTTTTTACACCAACTGAGTGATTACCGTGTTTCTACATAAAAAAACTATTATCTATATTCTGATGGAACGTCTGATAATTCTTGAACACCTGTTACATGCCATTGACCTTCACCGTATTGTAGATTGACTCGATACACATCCGTTTGAGCCGTATTTGAAACAACCGTAAAGACTCGACCTGGCCCGTTGTTGCCAACCCACCACGTAATCATATCAGATCCATTTAGACTAGTCACTGATGTAACGGCATTCGATATCGCTACCCGGTCGGAAGAACCGCTACTGTAGTTCGGTACATAGCTTTCATCTAAAGGTGCGTTATCGTTGACTGAGGCGGTAGTTTCTTCAGATTCATCTTCAGTAGACTCTTCAGTTTCTGATTCCTCATCTGTTGTGTCTTCTTCAGTAGCCTCGTCTTCTGTTTGTTCATCTTGGTCTGATTCGTCTTCATCTTCAGTCTGTTCAGATGAATCCTCTGTTGTCTCTTCTGTTTCTTCGACTGATTCCGTATCTTGGTCATCAGCCTCTTCGTCATCCTCGTCAGAATTGACTGCGATTTCCGTTTCAGGTTCCAAATTGCCTTCGTCTATCGTGACGGCACTATCCCTGTTAGCCAAAATATAAAAAATAATACCAAGTAAAACGACAAGTAAGACAGCTATAATAATATAATACACTTTCTCTGATTGATTCTTTGGCTCTTTACCGTTAGTGGTATTCTTTCTACTGGTGCGCGTTTGTTTCATCTGTTAAACCTCCATTTTACATTTCAATGCTGACTGAGTCAGATTGCCCTAGCGAAAGTTTAACATATTTAGACCTAAAAAGGCAGATAGTAAGGTTACAAATCCACTACGCATATGTCATGTATTTAACAAAAAGAGACCCCACTCTCAGTTAGTGAGAGCGAGTTTCCTGTTTATTAATCTGGCTTAAGAACAATTTTAATACTGTTATCAGATTTTTTATCGAAAATATCATAGGCCGTTGCGGCTTGTTCTAAAGGCATGATGTGAGTAATGATGTCTGTCGGATCAATCTCTTCTTTCATTACCATATCATACAGTTTAGGCATTAAGTGTGGAACCGGACACTGCCCCATTTTCAACGTAATGTTACGTGAAAACAGATTGTTGATAGGGAAGTTAGATGCTGGAGTCAAATAAACCCCTGTCAGCATAATCGTACCAAATTTCTTAACAGCTACACCAGCCATCTCAATCGGTCTAGTGGTCCCCCGTTGTGCACTGATTTTATTGGTTACTTTCTCTATCTTACTTACTTTTCCATCCATCCCAACACAGTCTATTACAACGTCTGCTCCACCATTCGTTAAATCTTTCAGAGCTAAACTTGGCATATCCACTTCATCAAAGTTAAAGGTCTCAATACCTACTTGTTTCGCTGAATGCTCTAGTCTATGTTTCACATGGTCAACCGCAATCACGCGTTTCGCACCTTTTAATTTAGCGAATTTTTGAGCCATAATTCCAATTGGACCGGATCCTAAAACAATAACCGTGTCCCCTTCTTTAACCCCAGCATGCTCGACACTCCAATAAGCCGTTGGCAGAACATCTGAGAGGAACAACACTTTTTCATCAGGAATCGAATCGTCTTCTATTTTAAAGGAGTTTTGATCGGCATAGGGTACTCTTAAGAATTCAGCTTGGCCACCAGGATAATCTCCATTTAATTTCCCAAAGCCGAACAATCCACCATAGTCCGTTTCTGGGTTTTTATTGGAGTGGTCACACATACTCTCCATATCATGTGTACAGTAATGGCAGTCTCCGCAACTAACGTTAAATGGAACGACAATGCGGTCTCCCACTTTAAGGTTCTTAACTCCAGGACCAACCTCTTCTACAATACCCATCGGTTCATGACCGATAATGTAATCGTCTTCCAACACCAAGTTTCCGTGATGGTAAAGGTGTAAATCTGACCCGCATATCGCAGTTGAAGTGACTCGAATAATCGCATCAGTCGGTTCCTGAATAGTCGGATCCGGCATGTTTCTCACATCAATCTTTTCTTTCCCTTGAAACGTCACCGCACGCATATCTTTTTTCCCCTTTCACTAATTTTAATGATTACACGTATACGGTAACATTAACTTAATCAAAAATAAAAAGATAAGCCTTGATACACTCACTGTAGGAGTAATCAAGGCTTGTAGGTTATTTTTTTCCGGTTAGTTTTCTTAATGGTATCGTGACTAAAGGTGCAATAATAGCTGCTGCTATGGCTTCTGCTACACCATTCGTTCCGATAATAACAGCTAATGCAGCACCTAAATTGCTGACATCCACTTGAATGGCACTTGCATAATCTTCTCGGAAGAATAAGAAGATAAATAATAATACTAATATCGTATTTGTAAACGAACCAACGACTGAAGCGCTGGCTAGAGCCACCTTGTCTCTTTTAGGAAAGAAGCGTCTAAACAACTGATAACTCCATCCGGTAGTGAGGCCAATCATCATTCGTGGCAGTAAAGAGATGACAGGATTAATCCATAACCAGTAATCCAAAGGTGTCGCTGGCATCGTCACCGCTCGAACAATTCGTGCAATTCCCCAAACCGTTCCAATTATCACACCATCAGCGGTACTCATTGACAATGTAGCAATGATGACAGTTATATGTATGATGGTTGGGTTTAATGGCGGGATGGGTATATTGCCTAAAAAAGGAACAAAATTTTGTATAATAATAATCGCAGTTAAAATACCCAAAAGAGCAATGCGGTGTGCTTTCGATCGTTTCTTAGTTGTTCCCATAAGATAACCTCTCTTCTTTATTTACCTAATCTATTAACGATACTTCTGTTTAATCGTCCCAATAATACGGTCAACATATGAATTTCTTCTTCCGTCCAACCTGAGAGGATCATGTGGAACCTGGATTTTAATTGGCCTTCATAGGAGTGAAAGACATCGGATGCCTTTTCTGTTAGTTTAAAATAGGCGAAGCGCTTATCTTCTCCAGTTGTTTTCGTCACTAATTCTTTTCTTACTAGGGCATTCATTTGTCGACTGATGGTTGATTTATCTAACTGACTTTTCTGGGTAATGTCTTTCAGTGTCATTTCTTCATCGCCTATTAATTCGATTAAATTAATGGCAGATAAGGATAAACCCAGTTCCGTCAAAAGCGAATCAGTAATGCGCTTATACAAGTGTTGCAATTCCGCTGTTTTTTCCAGCATAGCATTGGTTTTTTCTTGTGTTGACATGTATTCGTCTCTCCCCTACTTATCGATTTCTTAAAGCGATTATTTGCATATGTCAACTTTAGCACGTAAACGAAAAATGAGCAATCACTTTCACCTGTTTGTCAGACGCTTTAAGTAAGTGCTATACTGTACAAGAGTTCTAAGCGAAAGGAGCACACTCATATGTCATTTGATGGTTTATTTGTCCATCTTCTTACCCATGAATTAAATGAAAACTTATTAGGCGGGCGTATTTCAAAAATACAGCAGCCTTATACCAATGAAATTATATTACGGATTCGTGCGAATAGAAAAAACACCTCTTTATTATTATCCGCACATCCTCAATATGCAAGAATACAATTGACTGACATCCCTTTTGAAAACCCTCAGTCGCCACCACAATTTTGTATGGTATTGAGAAAACATTTAGAAGGGGCTATTATCGAATCGATTACACAAAAGGAAAATGACCGAGTCTTAACCTTTACTTTTAAAAATCGAAACGAATTAGGAGACACACGCACCTTATCTTTAGTGGTTGAAGTCATGGGCCGACACAGCAATATCTTGCTCATTGATGATGAAGAAAATAAACTGGTGGATGCTATTCGCCATATTTCACCCAATCAAAACTCTTACCGAACCTTGCTGCCGGGCGCGCCTTATAAAGAAGCACCGAGTCAAGACAAGGCAAACCCCATTACCTTTGATGGTGAGTTAAATGTGCCCGATATGCCTGAAAAGGAATTAGCTAAATGGTTCCAACAAGAGTTTCAAGGTCTCGGTCGAGATTCAGCTGACGAAATCAGTTACTTGATTCAAGCGAATCCTGATCGATCACCAAAAGAAACCTTTGATCAGTTTATGAAGCCGTTTAGAGAAAAACAGGCCCAACCTACTTTGGTTCAAAAGGACCAAAAAGAAGTCTTTACGCCTATTCTTTACCACCATATTGAAGGGAATCCGATACGCTTTGACTCACTCAGTTCCCTGATGGACCGGTATTACCATAATAAAGCTGAACGTGACCGGGTTAACCAACAATCAAATGATTTAAGTCATCTGTTAAAGAATTTGCATCAAAAAAATGAAAAGAAACTGGATAAGTTAAACAAAGAGTTAAAGGAAACGGGGCGGGCTGATGAGTTTCGAATCAAAGGTGAAGTTCTGACAGCTTACTTGCATGAGGTAAAAAAAGGCGACGAGCACATTACCTTACCTAATTTTTATGAGGAAGACCAAGAATTAACAATAGAATTAAATCCTCAAAAAAGTCCGTCAGAAAACGCCCAGTACTACTTCTCCAGGTATCAAAAATTAAAGAATGCAAAAGTGCATTTAACAAAACAGATTCAAGCAACAAAAGAAGAAACAGATTACTTCGATACATTGTTGACCCAGTTATCCATTGCTTCTGTCTCTGATATTGAAGAAATACGTGAGGAATTAAGACAGGGTCACTATTTAAAGAAAAAGAAACCATCTAATAAAAATAAAAAAGTGGCCAAGTCAAAACCTGAGTCCTTCACCTCTTCTGACGGCACACGTATTTTAGTTGGTAAAAATAACACTCAAAATGATCAGTTGACGATGAAACAAGCCAGAAAATCTTATTGGTGGGCTCATACTAAAGATATTCCTGGTTCTCATGTCATTATTGAATCCAGTGAACCTACTGATCAAACGGTTGAAGAAGCTTGTATTCTAGCAGCCTACTACAGCAAATACCGTCAATCTGCTTCTGTACCGGTTGACGTTGTGCAAGTGAAAAATATCCGTAAACCAAATGGCGCTAAACCGGGTTATGTTATTTACGAAGGCCAAACCACTTACTACGTCACACCAAGTGAAGAAAAAGTGGATGCTTTACGAACAACGAACTAACACGTGTTTACCCATTCGCTAGATAAAAAGAGAGTCAGCCGAAGCTGACTCTCTCTTTTTTTAATCTGGCTTAATGATTTCCACGCCATCTTTATCATCTATTTCTTTCATAGATACTTTTACTTGCTCGTGTTTTGACGTGGGTATATTTTTACCAATGAAATCTGCTTTAATTGGAATTTCTCTGTGTCCTCTATCAGTCAAAGAAGCGACTAGAATTTTTTCTGGCCGACCTAAGTCAATGACCGCATCCATTGCTGCACGAATCGTCCGGCCCGTATAAATGACATCATCTACCAAAATCACTACTTTGCCTTTAACAGGGACAGGAAAGTCTTGGCCTTTTACTTCCGGATCGTCTACTTCTTCAGGGTAATGACGGTCGTCTCTGTATAAAGTAATATCCAATTCACCAACAGGAACAGCTTCTCCTTCAATTTCCTCAATCTTTTGAGCTAGCCGACGAGCAATGAACACGCCTCTCGTTTTAATACCAGCCAGAACTAAATTTTCAGTTCCCTTATTTCTTTCTATAATTTCATAGGAAATACGCGTTAAAGCACGATTCATCGCCGTTTCATCTAATATGGAAACAACACGTGTCATGACTATTCTCCTTCCGATTAAGACCGTAGTCTCACCCAGTTAATCATCTCTTCAAATACCTCAGGCATAGGTGCCTCAAACTCCATTAGTTCTTCCGTACTCGGGTGAATAAAGGCAAGTTTTGCTGCATGAAGGAATTGACCTTTCCCTTCTAAGGTTTTTCGTGGGCCGTATAATGGGTCGCCTGCCATCTTATGACCGATATAAGCCAAATGAACACGGATTTGGTGTGTGCGCCCAGTCTCCAGTTGAAGTTTTAATAAGGTATACTCCGCAAAACGTTCAATGACCTCAAAATGAGTCACGGCTGGTTTTCCGCCCTCAATAACCGTGTATTTTTTTCTATTTTTCGGATCTCTTCCGATAGGTGCATCGATGGTGCCTTTATCGTTTGGTATGACTCCGTGCACTAATCCAATGTACTCTCTTCTCGCTGTTTTTTCCTGCAGTTGTTCAGCTAACTTTTCGTGAGCTTTATCGTTCTTAGCAACAATGAGTAAGCCCGACGTATCTTTATCGATACGGTGAACAATGCCTGGTCGAATTTTTCCATTTATTCCTGATAAGTCTTTGACGTGATACAACAGAGCATTAACTAAAGTTCCCGTTGCGTGTCCAAGTGAGGGATGGACAACCATGCCTTGTTTTTTGTTAACAACAACGACATCTTCATCTTGATACACAATGTCAATGTCTATGTTTTCAGGCAACGCATTGATTTCAACTGGTTCAGGCACTGTGACTGTAATCGTGTCGTCATGCTGGGTTTTGTAATTAGCTTTCGATTCTTGATCATTCACAAGAACGTTGCCTTCTTTAATCCATTGCTGGATTTGAGACCTGGAATAGTCTGGTAATTGTGTGTTTAAATATTTATCCAAGCGTTCTGATTCTGTTTTAATAGTAAAGGTATAGCTTTCACTCATGTGTGTGTCCTGCTTTCTTTTTCTGGTAATTCTTCCATTCGTCGACTAGTAAGTAAACGAGCATTAATCCTACCCCAACAGATAAAGCCATATCGGCTATATTAAATATAGGGAAGTTGATGAAGTCCAATCGGATCATATCGATAACGTATTGTAGAAACAGTCGGTCGATAAAGTTTCCGATAGCCCCACCTAAGAAGAAACTTAAAGATAAAGCGAATAATGGATCGCCTTTGGCTGCCGTTTGCATGTAGTAAATAATCACACCAACGACAATTACCGTCACAATATAAAAGAAAAGCATCTGGCCTTCTAAAATACTCCATGCTGCCCCTGTGTTTTGATGATAGGTAAATGATAACACCCCAGGGATGACAGTGACTCGTTCATGCAAAGCAATGTTTTCAACTGTTAAGTATTTCGTCAGTTGGTCCACCGCTATAATAATAATTGAAATAAGATAGTAAATAAACATAGCGTCTCTCCTTTGAGAATATAGTCTCTATATATTGTACAATAATTTTAGTATAAAACCCACATAATATAGGATTTATATTTAGTGTTGTTCTCAAAAGCACTCCTAAGCTTGTTTTTTGTCTTCTTAATTAATCAAATGACTGCTTTTATTTTTAAACGTGTTAGAATTTTGTTATACTCATGAAGATACAGCGTGCTTAAACCATAAGGATACTTGCTGTGAGTTTATATAAAAGGAGATCACTAAATGATACAGAATAAATGGAAATTTCTAGCAATGAGTACATTGTCATTAGTCATGATCGGTTGTGATGATGGGGAAAACTTAGAAGATATGCAAACCTCAACGGCTGAATTAGATCGACTGACTAGTGAGTCGGTAGATGATTTAAACCAGTTAATTGTATCAGAGGGTAACCTTCAAGAACAATTCGATGCGACAATGGAATCAGACACAGACTTAGCTACTTTATCGGATGGCTCTTCTGCCGTATTTGAAAACATTGAATCAAGACGTACATTAATGACTCAGCTTGAAGAAAAAGAAGCTGAAATGCTGGCAAATCAAGACATACTTACCACATACGAAGGAGAACTGTTGGATCAACAAGAAGTCGATCAAGTCATCACCAACATTGATTCCTTTTCCGAGCATTTAACCACTTATCTTGACGCCTATGCCTCTACTTTGGATAGTCAAGAAAATTACTTTAACGGTTTAGCTAGCGATGACGCTACTTATGAAGATTTTGTCGATGGCATTACCACTATTAATGAAGAACGCGATTCACTAAGAGAACCTTTAACTGCATTAGATACTCAAATTGGTGAATTAGATGGCAGTATTAATCAATTACGTTCTTCCATTGAAGACCAACTGGCAGAAGAAGAATAAGGAGATAAAAATGCATAAAAAATTAATTTACATGACCCTTGCATCTGCTATGCTTTTAGCAGCGTGTGACACAACGAATACATCAACTGACGACGCCGTTCAAGACACCACTGAAGACACTCAAGCCGATGCCGAAGAGACTACGGATGAAACAACAGATGAAACTGCTGATTCAGAAACAGATACTAACGACGATGAATCAAACGACACAGACAGTACCGATACGACAGATGAAGAAGATGATGAAACAGTGACAGCTGAAGATCAAGAGATTGTATATGAAGTTAACCCGGCTAATTTTACGATTACACCAATTGAAGGAACAGATGCTAATGAGCAAGTTGCATTGCTTACATACGACGATGCTCCTGACACGTATGCTGTAGAAATCGCCAAAATTCTTCAAGAAAAAGATGCTCCCGCTATATTTTTTGTAAACGGCATGTATATTGAAGATGAAGAAGGACAAGAGATGCTAAAAGAAATCCACGAGATGGGCTTTGAGATTGGTAACCATACCCATACTCACCCAAGTCTCCCTTCAATAAGCGAAGAACAGCAAACGGAAGAAATTCTGAAAACAAGTGATTTAATTGAAGATGTTATTGGCGTTCGCCCTCGTTTCTTCCGTGCTCCTTTTGGACAAAATACGGATCACACAAGACAAGTCGCCCTAGATGATGGCATGACGTTAATGAACTGGACTTATGGCTATGACTGGGAAGCGGATTATATGGACGGCGATGCTTTAGCCGATATTATGGTCAATACTAACCTTTTAGCAAACGGTGCAAATTTATTAATGCATGACCGCGAATGGACCATGCAAGCTACCCCTGATATTATAGACGGATTAAGAGACAAAGGATTTGAACTAGTGGATCCGGCACTCATTCGTTCTGAATTTTCTGAAAGTGAGGATGACATTGATGACAATGATGCTTAAAAAATTTAAACAGTCGCTACTCTACTCTACTGCTTTATCAGCTGTATTCGCCTTCTCTGCTGGTACAGTATTTGCTACGGAAGATGCAGACGATAGTGAAGAGGTTGAAGAAACGGAAGAAGTTGAAGAAACCGAGGAATCAGAAGAAACAGAATCCTCTCTCAGCTTTTTAATGTTCAGCGACAGCCCTCTTTTGGCTATACCTGAAGAATTCCCTGATCAGTTTAAATATGATAGTGGGATCAACATTGAATACCCTGAAGATGGTGTGAAAGGTATTTTCGTTACTTCCCACTCTGCAGGCGGACAACGTATGGAAACCTTGACTGATTTACTAAATAACACGGAACTCAATTCTATGGTTATTGACGTAAAAGACGATTACGGCGATATTGTCGTTCCTTTAGAATCAGATAATGAAACAATCAATAAGTTTACTCGTCCAGTCGTTGATCCTGACGTCTTAATGCCTCACTTGGAAGAGAACAACATCTACCCTATTGCTCGAATTGTTGTGTTTAAAGATTCCAGATTGGCCAATGAACGTCCCGACTTATCTTTCACAAACGAAGATGGATCGGTATGGTCTAACCGACGTGGGGAAAGTTTCGTCAACCCGTATATGCAAGAAGTATGGGAATATAACGTCGAAGTAGCTATTGAAGCGGCTAAAATGGGATTCAAAGATATTCAATTTGACTACGTTCGCTACCCTGAAGGATTCGAAACACGTGATGAAGTTCTAACCTACTCTCGCGGTGAATACGGCGAAAGTGGCGAGACGAATACGAGACAACGAGTTGATGCGGTGACTGACTTTGTAGCTTACGCTCGCGAGCAGTTAAAACCTTATGATGTAGATGTTTCAGTCGATATCTTCGGCTATGCAGCAACGATGGAAGAAACTCCAGGCATTGGCCAAAACTTCTCACGTATCTCTGAAAACGTAGATGTCATTTCTTCTATGATTTACCCAAGTCACTGGGGGCCAGGAACGCTTGGTATTGCTAAGCCAGACTTGGAACCTTATAATGTTGTTTACAATTATATGGAATATGAAAATGACGTACTGGATGCTTTAGGCGAAGACGCGCCAATCTCTCGTCCTTGGTTACAAGATTTCACCGCTTCCTATTTAGGCGCAGGTAATTACATTACTTACGGTGCTGCTGAAGTAGAAGCTCAAATCAGAGCGTTAAATGAACAAGGCGTTAATGAATTCTTACTATGGAATGCAGGAAATAGATATTCTGAAGGTGCTCAGTACTCCTTCGATTAATTTAAAGCGAAAAGACATGAAGAAAGATAAATCTTAATAAAAACAGCCCTCATTAACTAGTCAATTAGTTAACTGAGGGCTGTTCTATTTATATAGTCTCATGACTTTCATTTACTTCAACCACTTCTGTTGTGTCTAATAAAATAATGTACGATTCTCGTACCGGTTTATTTAAAATAGATTCTAATGCCTTCTTATAAAGGTTTAACTGACCGCTGTACTTTTTCAGCATGACCTCTGCAGCTTGATCTTGGAATCGCTCGACTTGATCGGTCTTGTAGTCGAATAATATGATACCGTCTTCTAACTCGATATAGCCATCAACTATTCCGTGAATCAGTACGCTATCATCCACATGGTCCATATCTCTGAAAATCTCGCTAGCTTCCATCAGTAAGGAGAACGGCACTTCTCTTCTTAGGTGATTCGTATGCGAAAGAATAAAGTCCCCAAAGGGCGTGTCGAAAAATCGAACTAACTTGTCAGCATTAATCAAGGACCCCAAATCGTCGCTGAGAACTTTTTCTTTAACTAACTCGTCAACTTTTTGTGAAATAATCTGATGATCAGGCTTCACATTTAAATCCAAAGCTTGTAAAACCAAGTGAGTCGCTTGCCCAACTTCAGCTGGTGACGGTTTTAAATCTTCCGATACAAATGACGGGCGACTTAATTCATCTTCCACATAGCGGTGGGATTGGCGCGGATTAGTGACATCAATTTTAATCATTTGGCCGTCTTGAGGTTCTTCAAATAATCGTTTGATTTCTGAAACTGACTGGTAACTGGTCGTTTGAGTAGCTAACTGATACGCATAAGGCTTATTTATCATGGCGACAGCATCTGAAACGGCCTTACTAACCTCTTTGTCTGCATCTTCTTTCAGCTTCCCCTTCTTCAATTGCTCATACCATTCTTCTTTATCATCCGCATCTCTGCTGGTCAGCGCTTCTTCCAGCTGCTGTTGTTCATAAAAATTCACAGTGAAGCCTGTTTCGTAGTTATGAATACGAGAAGGAATAGCCGGTAAATGTCGCAACTCATCCATCGATTGATGCCTAATGAGACTCATCCCTATCCAGTCCATGTAACTGGACGCACTTAGTCTTAAATCTGGTGCTAATACAGTGTCTGTGTGACCAGCTGCGAGTTCCCATTTTTCCAATGCTTTGTCTTTATTTTTATATGAACCCACTAAAAACAACTTCTGTTCCGCTCGGGTCAGTGCAACATAAAGCACTCGCATCGATTCAGAAAGCAATTTATTCTTCTTTCGGTACTTTAATACAAGTTCAGGCAAAGTAGGTTTAACTTCTCTTGTTTCTAAGTCCGTATACTGTGAACCTACACCATACTCCTCATCAAAAACAAAAGCACCACTGGCATCGGATAAGTTAAAGCGTTTAGTCATATCCATGACAAATACCACTGGAAATTCCAATCCTTTACTGGCATGAATGGTCATCACCCGTACAGCATCTTCTCCGTCTGCAACAGCAGAAGGTTCTGCTAAGTCTTTATCTTTTTTCTGCATCTGTTCAATAAAACGAATAAACTGGAACAAGCCTTTAAAGGAGGTTTTTTCGTAAGCAGCTGCTCGTTCATATAAAGCGTGAAGATTGGCTTTACGTTGACGTCCAGAACTCATACCACCAACGTAGTGTAGAAAACCTGTTTCTTCATAAATAATCCAGATCAACTCAACTAAGGTTTTACGTCTCGCCTGCTTTCGCCACTTATCTAAAGAGTCCAGAAATAGACGAATGCGTTGCTGCAACTGAATGTTTATATTGTCTTTCCAGTCTGTTTTTTCAGCAAAGGCACGTAAAGCTTCATAGAAAGATGATTCTTTATTCATTAATCTAATGCGGGTCAAGTCCACTTCGTTAAGACCAACCATCGGCGAGCGCAAGACGGCAACCAAGGGAATATCTTGGTACGGATTATCAATTGTTTTTAACAGTGACATCATTATCGTGATTTCGGTTGTTCTAAAATAGTTCTGCGTGTCTTTGACAGCTGTAGGAATGCCCAATTGTCCAAACACATCTTGTATATCGATATTGTTTTTCTTTGTTGGGGTCAAGAGTACAATATCTTTGTAGCGGATGGGACGCATCTCACCCTTATCTTTATCGAAAATAAGAAAGCCGTTTGATACCAAGTCTACTATTTTATTGGCAACCATAAATAATTCGCCTTTTGTTTTCGTATCGATTTCAAAAGATACATTAACGTCGTCTAGTTCCTCGTCATCTTCACTGGCTTTATCGTCTTGATGGGATTCGTAAATTAAGATGTCTGTATCAAAGTGAGTTGATTCAGGGAAGGCTTTAAAGCCATTAATTAATTGGGCAGCTTCATCGTAATTCAGATCCCCTACTTTTTTATCCATCAATTGTTCAAATATAAAGTTGACGAAAGATAAGACAGTTGGACGTGAACGGAAATTTTCCGCTAAAACAATTCGTTTGCCGCCTTTACCTGAAGCATAATTATCATATTTTTCTAAGAAAAGCTTTGGATCGGCTAAGCGGAAAGAATAAATAGACTGTTTGACGTCACCAACCATGAACTGATTACCCGCATGAGTCGCATCTTTGGTTAACCATTTTAATATTGTCCCCTGCAACAAGTTGATATCTTGGTACTCGTCAACCATGACCTCTTTGAACTGCTGCCTGTAATACATCGATGCTTCTGTCGGCTTCCAACCGTCGTCGTGTTTATTGACTAGTATATCTAAGGTTAAATGCTCTAAATCATTAAAATCCAGAACTTTTCGAGCCGTTTTATAAGCCTGGTAACGCTCATAAAAGAGTGATCCGACTCTGGCCATTTCTTCTATTAATAAATGAACCTCTTTCATTAACGTGACTTGTTCTTCTGCGGTAAACAAAAAATAATCTTGTTTTAAAGCAAGGATACTATCTTTGGCGTGGTCACGAAACACTTTCATTTCTTTGCCAGCTTCTTTCACTTCGTCAGGGGTCGTTTTTTTATTTGGCACATACCACCTGGCGTATTCAAAGTGATTAATGAGTTCATGAGCCACATCAAATTGGTTAGACACTATAGCCTCTTTTAACTGGGTTACTAAAGCGAGTTCCTTGGATAGAATCGTATTGGTTTTATCGAGTTCCGGTTCTCCCTCGCCGATAGATAGAGCTGTTTGCAATAACTCATGGGCCGTTTCAAAGGATTCAATCAATCGTGGTCGAATAAATTCCTCAAAAAGAGGGCTCGATGCTAAATTATCACCTGGTACATCGTATATATGGGTCAAGTTAGCTAGCCATTTCAACGGTTCTGGGTGAGCTCTTGAAAAATCATATAGTTTAAAAATTAGATCAGTCAAGCCATCATCATTTTTGTCGTTGGAATACATTTCCGCTAGTTCTTGAAAACGAGTGTCTTCTTCACCATAGAGTTCTTCACGTAAGTCATCCCAAACTTCTTCTTTCATCAGCGTTGTCTCAGTGTCGTCAGTTAGCAGACGAAAGACGGGGTCGAAATCAATCAAATAGTAGTAGCGTCTAATCACTTTTAAACAGAATGAGTGGAGAGTGGATATATCAGCTTGTCCAAGCATTGGCAGTTGTCTGCCTAAATGCCTTCTCTGTTCAAATGAACTAGCGTTAGCCAGCTCTTTTTGGATAGCGAGTTGGATACGTTCTTTCATTTCACGGGCCGCTGCATTGGTAAAGGTTACAACCAGTAACTCATCAATAGTGACAGATGCCTTTATTTTTTCAATCACTCGTTGAACCAATACCGTTGTTTTTCCTGATCCGGCAGAAGCCGACACAAGAATATTCTCTCCTTCATCAGTGACTGCCTGCCATTGTTCATCCGTAAACCGGCTGCCTGCTGGTTTGTCTGGTCTTACTTTCATGTGCTCTCCTCCTCTCCTGTTTCATCTTCTTCATAGCGTTCTTTTAATTTTTCAATCAGTTCTTTTTGATTTTTGACCGTTTCCATCCGCCTATATTTATTTTGACCTTTTGGAAGCAAGACATCAAACTGAGCAATTGACTGGTATTCGCCACCCACAGAAGGTGTGAACTGCCTCTTTTCAAAATAAGGAGCTAACTGATTCTCCCCTGCAATAATTAAGTTACCAGCTTCTTGAATTTTATTCCGGTGATGTTTGAGTAGTAATTCCAAATCTTCCATAAAAATTAAAGAGCCGGACGGGTTCCCCTTAACTAGTTTTTTAATAGGATAAACAAGCGAATCATGACGCGGTTCGACTGCTTGGAGCAGTTCTTCTACTAATTCATCTTCATTTACAACCAATCCGTTCATACGAAAAGCCTTAATCGTTTCTTCCAGTAAGTCTTTACCTATTAATTTGTTTGCTTGTAGTATCGGGTTTTTCACTTGAGCAAAAAAAGCACCCGCTGGTTTAGCTTGTTTACCGAATAATTCAGTTGAAAAGTGTACAGCCGTGTCTAAATACGTTAAGAGTTGAAGCATTAAGCCGTGATACATATCTTTTACACTTAACGTCTTATGACTCGACTTGTAATCCACTACACTAATGTATAGTGCGTTATCGACTTCAATTGTATCTAAACGGTCGATTTTACCACGAACATATAGATTGCCACCATTTTTTAAAGGAAATTCCAATCCAGGTATCCCCTTTTTACTAGCCAATCTTCCGAAGAGAACTTCTGATTTTTGTGGTGTCATCGTCGTCTGTTTAGATTGGTGCATCATACCCCACATCATTTTACGAATCGTTTTACTTAGTTGTTGCCTGATGAATTGCATTCTGTTCGACGATGATAGCAATTTGTATTTGTTTTGCTCGTGCATTCCTGACAGGACTTGATCTGTAATGCTGTGTAGTTCAGCTTCTGACATTGTCTTTATTGACAAGTTTTGATTAACAATCGTTCTGAATATACTATCTAAAGCTTCATGGAAAAAGTTACCCGTTTCAGCAGGCGTTAATTCCTGAACCGCTCGCTCGCGAAGTCTCAAGCCATATCTTAAAAAGTGACTATACGGGTCCAAGTAAAAGCTTTCTAATTGAGATACAGAAAGGTACAAATCCTTTCCATATAATTTTTCAGATAGTTCAGCTGGTAGTTTTTTAGGTATATTCATAGAGTCTAAACTTTTAAGAATACGTCTTTCCACTTCATCTATTTGACTGTGAAGCGACTGAAACAGTTTAATCCAAAATAAATCGGGCTGTTTTTCATGATCAATACCTTCCCTTAAAACAGTAACCAGTTGTCCAAGCGTGTGTTTTCTCGATCCGATAAAGGAGAATTGGTCATGTAAATTCGTTGTTTGTAAGGTACTGGCTTCTGTTTGTTTGTGTTTAATTGGAATAGATAGATGCCTGGCCAATTGAGAGATATATGGGCTTATCCGCCCATCACCTTCGCCATCTTTTTTCAAAGGGTAGCTAAACACAAGTTTCTGAGATGCATTCATAAAAGCTAGATAGGCTGTAAAGGGTTCGCTAGCCAGACGACTAGTAGTTGTAGGAGCCAAGAACTTATCCTCTGGCAAAAAGAGTGATAGTTGGTTACGGTCTTCGTCAGTCAAAATCGATTCATTCTCAACGTTCAGCGGAAGATGTTGGTCAGTCATTCCAAGAATAAACACCACTTTTTTCGTGTTGATTCTAGCCTTATCGAAATTAGTGAACATGACTTGGTCGATACTTGGAGGCACAATACTGTAGGTAGCCTGATCGAATCCTGTTTCCAAAACAGACAGAAATGAATCACTATCCCATTCCTCATCCCCTAAAACATCTACAAATTCATCAAGGAGTTGAATAAAGGTATTCCACACTTGTTCATGTTTGCGTGCATCTTCCAAGTCCCCGTCCAAGAGGGCTTGATCTCTCCAATACAACACTTGCTTGTGAATGCCATTCCGTTCAATAAATTGGAATAAGTAGCGAGCTGCATCACGATTTGTTTTAGCAGAGTCCAATCGTTTGAAAAAGGGAATGAGCTGTTTTCGAATAGACTCTTTCGCTTCATTGGCTATTTCTTGCATTCGTTTGTCCTCGTCTAACTGATCATCCAATTCTTCAAGATGGAATCGAGCATAAATCCATTCATCATCTCTTAACCAATCAGACCCTTCATACCCGTAAGCCAGCATCACATTTTCAAGCAAGTCAATCTTATCTCGCCAATCCTTTATATGGCTGTCATAGAAACGGACGCGTTCACTTTGTTCTTTTGGCGACGCCTCATAATCAAGACTTGGGATAAATAACTCGGTTCGTAACAAGCGCATGATATCTTGGTATCGCCAATGACGTTTGTATATGCCAAGTAAGCTCTGGATGAACTCGACTAAAGCATGTCCCGACATTTTATCTTCTTGATCGACAAAGACTTCAATATCATTTTCATCAAATGTCGATTCAATGAGTGTCTTATACTCTTCCATCATTCGAGAGACAACCAATATGTCTTTGTAACGGTAGTTGTTCTGGGCAACCAATCTTTTTATTGCTGTTGCTGTATGCAACACTTCGGCGTGACGGCTTTCTGCTTCAATTATTTCAATACATTTAGTCATATCGAAAGAGTCATCAATCACACGCTGAGGACTCATTTCAAAGCTGTTGACCCAGTATTGTTCTAATTCATTTATTTCATCACAATGTTCAGTACTTAACTCATTCAGTACATGGTCATGAAGAATAGGTAGGTTTCTTTCTCTCACTTGCTGGTAAAGTCTATAATAGGTCATGCCTGTTTCGTAAAACAAATCCGTTAATTCCGGAGGTTCAGTTGCATACTTTTTATCTAGTACCAAAGAGACATGAACATCCTTGGCATGAGCAACCAACTCCACTAGTAAGGCTTGCTCTTGGGCTGAGAAACTGTGGAAATTATCAATGACAAAACGGGTTTGACTTAAGTCTCGAGTTTTTACTTCTTCAATTAATGCCTCGATCACATCTTCTTTTTCGAGATACTTCCCTTCAAGCTGATATAAAAACTCATCATACAACATGGTTAAATCTGTTAATTTATCTGCTAAATCTTGTCTACTTTGACCAGTTTCATTTGATCTACCTAAAACATCTTTTAAATCTTCAGGCAAGACCCTTCCATTTCTCATTTCCATAAATAAAGCAGTGGTTTTTTCTACAAAGCCCTGTAATCTACTTTGGCCTCTGAAAATACCCAGTTCTTCTTCTTTTTCTCTTAGTATTCGACGAACCAACATCGATAGTCCCGTTTCAGTTAACTGAGACCGACTGAAAACAGCTGTATCTTGAAGGTAATACCAGGCCAATCGACTAAAACTGTATACTTGTAAATTAATCATTCCTGCATACTGGTTATCACTAGTCAGATCTGACTCTTTAATAAAGTTTAATATATTCATTTCTGATTCGAATTTAATGTGATCCGGAACGAGATAGAAAACTTGACTTGTTTCGTCTTCTTTTACCCACTCTAACATGTTTTGGTAGACAACCGTTTTTTTATTGGTATGTAATCGACCAAGTATAAATTGTAGACTCATTTGATGCACTCCTTTCTAAAAAAAGTGATTAGACAAATACAGGAAAGAAGAGACCTTCTTCTATCCTGTATCGGGCGTTTATTGTGTTGCTGCTAACTTGATTATTTCAATAATCACATCTGTCGCTTTTTCCATGCTTTCCACAGATACAAATTCATACCGACCGTGGAAGTTTTCTCCACCGGCAAATATATTAGGAGTCGGAACGCCCATGAAGGAGATTTTAGAGCCGTCTGTTCCTCCACGAATAGGTTTAATATCAGGAGTCATACCCAATGTGGTCATTGCTTCTTTGGCTAAGTCAACCGGTCTCATGTCTTTTTCGATGACTTCACGCATATTGTAATACTGATCAGTCATAGTCAAGGTCACTCGTGCTTCTTCAAACCGACTGTTTATTTTGTCTGCAATATCTGTCATTGTTTGCTTACGTTTTTCAAAGGTTTCACGATCATGATCTCTAATAATGTAACTCATAGTGGCTTCTTCAACCGTTCCAGCCAACCCGAGTAAGTGGTAGAATCCTTCACGACCTTCTGTTTGCTCGGGTACTTCATTTGAAGGAAGAGCGTTATCGAACTCTATAGCTAAGGTTAATGCATTGACCATCTTATCTTTAGCCGTTCCAGGATGAACATTTTTCCCTTGAATCATAATGTGTGCACCAGCGGCATTGAAACTTTCATATTCCAATTCACCCACTGGTCCTCCGTCAACCGTATACGCAAAATCTGCGCCAAAGTGGTCAACATCGAAGCGGTCTGCCCCTACTCCAATTTCTTCATCCGGTCCGAAAGCGACTCGTATTTTCCCATGTTTGATGTCTGGGTTAGCCAACAAGTATTCCATCGCACTGAAAATCTCCACTATTCCCGATTTATCATCCGAACCTAAAAGGGTCGTACCATCTGTAGTGATTAAGGTTTGCCCCTTATAATTCTTTAAATTAGGAAAGTCCTTTGGTGACAAACGAATACCCAATTCATTATTTAATACAATGTCTTCCCCATCATAGTTTTCATGTATTTGAGGAGAGACGTTTTCAGAGTTGAAGTCAGCCGTATCCATGTGTGCAATGAAGCCAATAACAGGTACATCGTCATCAATTGTCGCAGGCAATGTAGCCGTTACGAAGCCGTTATCCTCATTGTATTCTACCTCGCTCATGCCAATTGCGTTTAAGTCTTCCACTAGTTTGTGAGCGAAATCCACTTGGGATTGAGTAGATGGAACAGTTGTTGATGTAGCATCTGATTGGGTGTTAATCTTAACGTATTCTAAAAAACGTGCTAGTTGTGTCTCGTACATATTAGTCATCCTTTAGTTTTTATAGTATGAAAAAACATCTTTCTGTTCAGTTGTTTCAATAATATCTATGGACCAATTGTTTTTTGTCTTTATCTCTTCCAGATACTGCTTAAGGTGAGGGACGCTTAGAGCCTCCATGTAATGCCCAGCATCAATGAAACTTAATCCATCTCTAAGCATATCCTGGGCCCCATGATAAGAGACATCCCCCGTAATGAATAATGTCGCTCCTTTAGCTAAAGCATCTTTGTAGTACTTTTCTCCGGAACCTCCAAAAATGGCCACTCGTTCATGTTTAAAAGCCGGATCTTTCGTACCGAATCTCATCCCCTCCACGTTCACTAATGGGCTGAGTATGTCGATCATTTCTTTAATCGTTTTTGCTTCATTTATTTGACCAACTCTGCCGAAACCAAAGGCGTCTTTTTGATGCTCCAGAGTATACAAATCAAAAACAGGCTCCTCGTAAGGGTGAGAGCGGTAAATCGCATCTAACGCTTTGGATACATCTTTATCTTTCACCATCATCTCAATACGCTGTTCATCCATTTGCTTTTCTTTGCCTATTTCTCCCTCTGTAGGGGTTGAACCTTCTTGAGGGGTGAATCGGCCGTGACCTTCCATCGTATACGAGACATGCTTGTAGTCACCAACTTCTCCTGCACCTGTTTCATGAAGAGCGATTCTAACTTTTTCAGCTGAATCGTGTGGGACATAAACAGCTATTTTCTTATAACCTGTGTGAGTGTTGACCGAAACAATCTCTCGCGTGTCTTTTTCTAAGCCAATTGCATCTGCCAACCATTCATTCAAGCCGTTTTCAGCCGCATCCAGATTGGTGTGTGCAGAAAAGACGGCAATATCTGATTTCACTAATTCAATATAGTCTCGACGTCTAGCATCCTCACCATTTAAGGTCTTTAATGAACCAAAGATAGCAGGATGATGGGTGACAATTAAATCGACCCCTTTATTCTTTGCCTCTTGAATGGTATCTTGGTCAACATCTAAAGCGACTAAAATCGTTTTGACCTCTTTCGCTTTCGTTCCAAAAGACAAACCGATTGGATCCCAGCTTTCTGCCAATTGAGGCGGAGCCAATTGCTCCATGTGGTAAATGATATCTTTAACAGTTACGGCTGTCACGATAAGACCTCCTTGATGTAGTCACTATACTCACGTAGTTCAGTCAGTTTCTCTTTATCAGTTGACTGTGCTTTTTCCATTTGATTAATGATTCGTTGAGTATTGTTAAGGACTGATGTCCATTTTTCTTTGAAAACTGCTGATTTTTCGCTTAATAGTTTGGGTCCAAAAAGCAATTCTTGATTGGAATAGTTCATAGCCTCTTTTGAAGGAACAGCTTTTATGATTTCATAAAGCTTCCCATTTTCTTTGATCATTGTTTCATCTGTCACACGAT
The DNA here is from genome assembly GCF_009935905.1 of Alkalibacterium sp. MB6. GTDB lineage: Bacteria > Bacillota > Bacilli > Lactobacillales > Carnobacteriaceae_A > Alkalibacterium. Next base: position 56,163 of record NZ_PREX01000012.1, read on the forward strand.
AGTGATGGGTCATTAAATAGTCTCGAACGGTTACTTCATAGACATTGGGTTGAAGAATCAAGGTTTCACTGCCATTAATTTGTCCATTTTCTAGACCGTCCTCCAATATGCTACGAATTAATGCCCCGCCCATTCCGGCTATAGTAATGGTATCGATGTTGTCTTCACTCGTCACAACAGCTAAACCATCCCCTAAGCGGACAATCACTTTATCTTCTAAGCCCCGTTGGCGGACTTCTTTTTGTGCATTCTCATAAGGCCCTCTCACAACTTCACCCGCTACAGCAAAGGAGATGCGGTTAGTTTCTGCTAGGTGACACGGTAAATAAGCATGATCCGATCCGATATCCGCTAATCGTGATCCTGTTTCAACATAATCTACAACTGCTTGCAGACGTTTGGATAATTTTAATGAATTCATCATACACCTCTCTAATCAGTTCTCCTACATTTTACCAGTTTTTAGTGCAAAATGGAAAGAGAGACTGGATTAGCCAAGAAAAGATCTGGACAAAAATAAACACACGACTAATCATTTTTATATGACTAATCGTGTGACAGACTATGATTATCGAGGGTTCTCGTGAGTGTTGTCATTGACCGGGTCAGCACGGTCAAATTGACGCCCGCCTGTTAAGGGATCATCCGCTCGTGTCACTGCATTGGGTTCAGCCAAATGTCTTCTATCAACATTCTGGTCAGAACTTGAATCACGGTCCACATTCTGATCATCTTGTTGCGGATTTTGCACAACAATAACCAAGTTCCCCTTTTTAATATCATCCCTGTATGGATATAAAATATCTTCGGATTCTTTCGAGTTGGCATCTGATGACTCGTAGGAATCACGAGTAAAGGCATCCTTAATTTTGTCCCAGGCGGAGCGGTCTTCTTTTGTTGAAGACTGGTCAGTATAATCAGGATCACTAGCTGATATAGTCGTTGCTTTATTTGAATCTACTGATCCTTTTGCACTCTGTTCATTACCATAGACGATAATATCTTGTTTCGGGTAGCCTTCTTCTTTAAGTCGGCTAATAACTTGGATGGCTTCTTCCTTACTTGAGTAACTGCCTATCACTTTCTGATTGTCATTTCCCATTAGCATACCCTCCTATAAATATAAACGTGCTTAAAACGTTAACTGACTTTATTATAATCAGTTACGCAAGCTATCTCTACTTATACACCTTATACGCTTTTAAATGGCTAGGCTACCATCAGGAAGCGAGTTGCGTAGAGAAGGCCTCTCTAAGCAACTCAGCCGTCAAATATAGTCTGAACTGCTTAGACTAGCTTTCTCTACGCAGTTCGTGTATCAATTAAAGGGTAACTTGCTCAGAGAGCCGTCCTCTGAGCAGTTCGAGTACAGAATGAACAGTTGAAAAAAAATAACCCTCTAAAGGAGGGCAAGCCATCACTTTAGAGGGTTAAATTCAGTATGATTATTCTTTATCTTCGTCAGATCCGCCAATAACTTCTGGTTCAGGCATTTCGTCAGTTGATTCAACTGTTTCTTCTTCTACATCGGGAGCAGAGATAGAAACAACTGTATATGTTTCGTCTGTAAGAACTTCAACACCTTCGCCGACTTTAATGTCAGCAACAGTTACTGTGTCACCAATTTCTAGACCAGTTACGTCAACAGTGTACTCAGCAGGTGCTTCAGCTGGTGCAACGTTAATTTCCAACTCAGATAGAGATTGAGAAGCGTAACCAACGTCAATCGACTCTTCACCAGTAATGTAAACTGGAATCGTCATATTAACTTTTTGTCCTTCAGTAAAGGCCAATAGGTCTACGTGGTATACAACTTGTTTAAGAGCCGCATTTTTTTGCTCTTTAACGAAAACTTGGTAAACGTCGCCTTCAACGTCCACTTCAAATACTCCGTTTGATCCAACTTCACGAATAACTGTTTCAAACTCTTTTCTGTTAATTAAAACAGGTAATGTTTCAACTTCTTGTCCATAAATAGCTGCAGGGATAAGTCCCTCAACTCTCGCTTTTTTAGAAGCGCCTGTTCCTGTTACTGTACGTTTTTTTGCAGTTAATTTCATACGTATTCACCTTCCAAGATATATTTTATGCATGCAGCGTGTGTATTTACTGATACAAGCCTCAATAAGTATATCAAATTTGTGAACTGATTGCAAAACAAATGCGACAAGAAGTTTCCCTTTACAGGCTTTTATCTCATCTTACATCAATTACTAAGGATGTATTGACTAATTTAACTAAAAAAGCCCCCACCACACTGGCAGGAGCTTGACTAGTTTGTTTATTCTAAGAAGTCTTTCAATTGTTTCGAACGACTTGGGTGGCGTAGCTTTCTCAATGCTTTGGCTTCAATCTGACGGATACGTTCTCTAGTCACGCCAAATACCTTGCCGACGTCTTCTAAAGTGCGCTGACGACCATCATCTAATCCGAATCGTAAACGCAAGACGTTTTCTTCACGGTCAGTTAAGGTGTCCAATACATCTTCCAATTCCGCTTTTAACAGCTCATATGCTGCGTTATCTGCTGGACTGGTCGCATCGTTGTCTTCTATGAAGTCACCAAGATGAGAATCGTCTTCTTCTCCAATTGGCGTTTCAAGAGAAACGGGTTCTTGAGAGATTTTCAAAATATCTCTTACTTTTTCAGTTGGCAAGTCCATCTCTGCCCCAATTTCTTCAGGTGTTGGTTCTCTTCCCAAATCTTGAAGCAATTGTCTTTGAATCCGAACGAGTTTGTTAATCGTCTCAACCATATGAACTGGAATACGAATAGTACGAGCTTGGTCAGCTATCGCACGTGTGATAGCCTGACGAATCCACCAAGTGGCGTAAGTTGAGAATTTAAATCCTTTTTCGTAGTCAAATTTCTCAACAGCTTTCATAAGCCCCATGTTACCTTCTTGAATTAAGTCTAAAAAGCTCATGCCTCGTCCAACATAACGCTTCGCAATAGAGACAACCAGTCGCAAGTTAGCTTCAGCCAATTCTTGTTTAGCTGTATTATCGCCTGCTTCAATACGCTTAGCCAAGGCAATCTCTTCATCAGCTTTCAGAAGATCCACACGACCAATTTCTTTTAAATACATACGGACTGGGTCGTTAATTTTTACACCAGGAGGGGCAATCATTTCTTCTGCTCGAGCTTCAGCTGAAATCTCTTCTTCTTTTTCAATTTGTTTCGCTAAAGGATTACCGTCTTCATCGACGACTCCAATGCCTTCGTCCTCTAACTTTTGAATAAGATCATCCATTTGATCTTTATCTAACTCAAACGGTTCAGCTAAATTATCGGTCAATTCCACATAGGATATAGTCTGCTGTTTATCCTTTTTCTTTTCCTTAATATAACGAACAAGAGCTAACTCATATTCTGTATCTAACTGTTTGGTTGTTTTTGGTTCTGAATTTGCCATATAATGACATGCCTCCTGATATATTCTTTGTTATTTACTATTTAATTGACGACTTAAGTTAATGATTTCTATAGCTAGTGACGTTTGCTTCTCTTTGTCTCCACTTCGTTCGGCCAATTTCAACTCGTCTCGTTTTTGCTTTAACCGATCTTCTAAAGGGTGTCGATCGTTAATTAAACGAATATAATCCTCTATTTCACCCGTTGCAATGTCCTCTGACAAATTAATTAACATAATTTCAGTCAACTTACTTTTTAACTTGTCGTCCGGCAAATAGTCAATAAATGATTGTATCGACGGGTGATCATGCGAATGGTAATACTCATCATAAAGCAAAAACAAGAGCTGATTTGCCTCCGTTGTCAAAGATAATTCTTTATCCATGTTTTCCAGCTTAATCCAAACCTCATCATGAGTAAATAATCGGTTCAAAAGCATCTGCTCAGCTTTCATTACAGCTGTTTGCTTAGGCTGGTTTTGATGAAAGGAAATACGGACGGGCTCTCTGGTTGGGTTGGCTTCTTTTTCTTTTCGTCTTTGTTTATGACGTTCTTTTTGTTGTTCTTGAATGTAGACTGTCATCTGTTCTTTTAACGCATCTACAGATACGTCGAATTCTTCTTCTAATTGATTTAAATACAATTCTCTTTCAACCGCGGAAGACACTCGAGACATTTCTTTTAAAATAACTTCAATGTACTTTAATCGTTCACTCTCGTTTTTGACATTAATTCCCACACGGTGATACTTCATCAAAAAGCTCATAAGCGTATCTCGGCCATGTGACAAAAATTCTTTAAATGCGTCATTTCCTTTAGCCTGAATATAATCATCCGGATCTAAATTTTCTGGGAAGCTCGCTACTTCAACTGTAAAGTGTGTCTCTTGAGCTAAGAAATCTGCCGCCCGCTTCGTTGCTTCCATACCTGCCTTGTCACCATCATAAGCAATGATTAAGTGATCAGTCACTTTATCAAGCGTTTGAACATGCTCTTCGGTCAGGCTAGTACCCATTGAGGCAATACCGTTTTTCACTCCGGCTTGCCAGGCAGAAATAACATCCATAAACCCTTCGAATAATAAGACTTCTCCTTCCCGACGGATGCCGGCTCTGGCTTTGTCATAGTTAAAGAGGATGCGACGTTTGTTAAATAGTTCCGTTTCGGGACTGTTCATGTATTTTGCGGTATGGTGACCTGGCTGATGTGATTCGTCAGTCGGCATAAAGGCTCTGCCTGAGAATGCTACCGTTTGACCTTTTCCATCTTTAATTGGAAAAACAATACGGTTAGTAAACCTGTCGTAAAAAGCTAGGTCATCTCTGTCAGAAAACAATCCTGATTGCTTCAATAACTCGGGATCACTTAACTCCTCGTTTTCTAAATACATTTTCAAAGACTCCCGTTGAGGAGGAGAAAATCCAATTTTAAAGGTTTCAATACTTTCTTTGGTCATGCCTCTTTCTAGAAGATAATGATACGCTTCTTCCCCTGCTTGGGTATTCATTAAGACATGGTGGTAAAAATGCTCCGCTTTTTCATATATTTTTAACAGCTTTCCTCTGGAAGAATCCTCAGCTGGACGCGATTGTTTTGCCTGGTCAATAATGGATTGATCCAGTTCTATGTCTGCCAGTTCAGCTGTTTTTCCAACCGCTTCAATAAAGGATAAGCCTTCCATTTCTTGTAGAAAACCAAATACATTACCACCTCTGCCACAACTAAAGCAGTAGTAAATCTGTTTCTTTTCACTTACAGAAAAGGACGGTGTTTTATCATCATGAAAAGGGCACGAGGCAAAATGGTTCTGTCCCGATTTTCTTAACTGAAGATATTGAGAAACGACTTGAACAATATCGGTCTGTTCTCGAATAGAATTAATGGTTTCTTCTGGTACTCTATTCATGTTCATCCCCCTTCATGAAACGACTTACTATAGGAGTGTCACGAAAGGCATAATTACCCTATAATAATCATCCATTAGTATACCATTTATACAAGGTTTTGTAAATAATTCCAGTTATCCTATTTATACCTTACCTTACTTTAGAAAACAAATAACACTTCCTCATTTAAATGACCAAAAGTCATTAAAGAGAAAGTGTTAGTTTATTAATCATTTGATGACTTAGCCAACTTTTTTTGCCAGCCGACTAACGCGCTTGCCCAATGCTTTCCAAATGAATTGTGTAATGATAAAGTCCACCATGCTGTGTACAACTGTTCCGACACCTACGAGAAGAAAGACGGCATAAAAAAAGCTTTCATTATAGTCTCCTCCTGATAGCAAACCGAAAAAGAACAAGGACACAATGATCACTTCAGCACCCGCATGAATCAAACCAATCCCAAAAGAAAAGAGCTGACTTTTCATGGGAGAAGCCAAGACAGTTTCTTGTCTATTTTTTAAGTATAATGCCCCAATGAGAGCAAAGACTACATGACTCAAGGCACGCATCGTGATAACGATTGGAAAACCTGCCAGTAAAAAACCGATAGCCGATCCTAATGAAACAGCTACAGCTATATAAGGTGATAAGAACATGGCAAAAAATATCGGGACGTGACTAGCCAACGTAAATGAAGCAGGTTCGATAACCACTCTAACAGGCATAACCATAGGAATAACAATAGCTATAGCCGTTAAAAGTGCGGTTAAAGTAAGCCGCAAGGTATTATTTTTCTTTATAACAAACATCTCCTCGAGTATAGTATACAGGTGTCTTGACACCAATACAGTATAATATATTGGCGAGGAGATTTCAATGCTATTTGCAGTTGATGTCTATTAATTATAAAGGAAATTTTTCCTTCTTAATTCATCTTCTATTCGTTTAAGTAACTCTGGTGTCTTTGCACGAATGGTATGACTATGAATACCCTCTGTCAAATTAGAGAGGAGTGGAATGTCATGGGCAGAGACTTGTTTAACGAATTCTTCCGCTTCCATTCGATTAGAAATGTTTAAATTCCCCTTAATCATGCCGTATATTGGGTGTTCCACCAGAACATCGATGACCTCTCCACCGTTATCTACAATGGTAAAGAGCTCTTCTTTTGTTTCTTCTGGTGTATGATTGAAAACCAATTGCACCATGACACCTTCACTCGTTGCCTCCCCTAACAAGTAACCTTTAGGGGTGGATAAAATGTCTTCTCCTGATGCACGCAAAAGAGCAATATCCCCTACAATCACTTGCCGACTAACATGGAAAGTGTTAGCCAGTGTACGAGCAACTACGGGTTGACTACTTTTACTCAATAGTATCTTTATCGCTTCTCGTCTCTCTTCAGCTTCCATCTTATTTCTCTCCCTCACTTTAGTCGGCGCTAACTGTTATGAAAATTGGGCATCGTAAAGAGCTTTATACGCTCCGTCACGTTTGATTAATTCGTCATGACTGCCTTCTTCTTCGATTCCTTTTGTTGTCACCACAACGATGCGATCGGCATTTTTAATTGTCGCTAAACGGTGAGCAATAATTAAGGTTGTTCTTCCTTTAGACAAAGAATCCAAAGCTTCTTGAATAGCTTGTTCCGTTTCCGTATCCAAAGCAGAGGTTGCTTCATCAAGAATTAAAATCGGCGGGTTTTTCAAGAACATACGCGCAATGGATAATCGTTGTTTTTGACCACCGGATAATTTCACTCCACGCTCGCCAATCATGGTCTGCAAGCCATTAGGCATAGCATTAACCACGTCTTCTAAGTTCGCTAACTTGACTGCATTGATGACTTCCTCATCTGTTGCATCCAGTTTACCATACAAAATATTTTCTTTAACACTGCCTGGGAAAAAAAAGACGTCTTGTTGAACAATACCAATTTGTTCTCTTAATGAATTCAAGGTGATGTCCTTAATCGAGTGTCCATCAACTGATATCTTCCCTGAATCAATATCGTAAAATCGAGGCAGCAAATTACAGATGGTTGTTTTTCCTGCTCCACTAGGCCCAACAAAAGCGACTGTTTCTCCAGCTTTTATTGATAAATTGATTCGGTCTAAAATGGGTTGGTTTTCTTCATAGCTAAATGTCACATTTTCGTATTCATTATCCCCTTTTAATGAATCAACATCAAACGCATGAGAGGAATCTTTAATGTCTGGTTTATTTCCCAACTCCTCAAGCAAGCGTTTAAAGCCTGCGAAACCTTTCGGATAACTTTCAATCATCGTGTTTACTTTTTCAATAGGACGAACAAACACATTCGCAAAAAGAATAAAGGCAATTAAATCACCATATGATATTTCGCCTTGAATCGCAAAATAAGCTCCAAAAAATAAGGCAAATAAACTGATGAGACGAATGAAAAAGTAGTTATAAGAATGACTGACTGCCATTGTTTTATAAAAAGCGTATTTCGACTTTCTATAGGCATTATTTAAACGACCAAAGCGTTGTTGTTCATACTCCTCATTCGAAAAAGCTTGAACCACTCTAATACCACCCACTGATGCTTCAATACCGGCACTAAATTCAGCCCAATCGTCGTAAATCTGTGTATTAACTTAGGTCATCCGTTTATTAAAGAAACCAAGTGCGACGGCGATAAATGGCACGAGAATGAACGTCATAATGGCTAACGGAACGTGTACGCTCAGCATCAAAAGGAAGGCTCCAATAAGAGTGAAAATGGTAATAAAAATATCCTCTGGTCCGTGATGCGCTACTTCTGCAATTTCAAATAAATCCGACGTTAAGCGAGTAATCAGTTTCCCTGTTTCTCTATTATCAAAATAGGAGAATGATTGCTGTTGAATATGCTCATATAAATCTTGTCGCATATCGACTTCAATATTGGTTCCTAAGACGTGCCCGTAATAAGTTACCACATAATGTAAGACCGTATTAATGGCGTAGACGAGCAGTAGTCCGATTGATACTGTGACAATTAACGACCAATTCCCTGTTGGTAAAATAGTATCCACCACTCGCTGAACCATGATAGGAAACGCTAGTTATAAAACAGAAACCAAGGTTGCTGCTGAAAAGTCTAAAGTAAATAATTTCTTATAGGGTCGATAATAGGAAAAAAATCGTTTTAATATATGACATGCTCCTTCTATAAATACCAGTCGCTCTTTTTATTAGATAAAAGAGCGACTGGTCTTCTGCCCTCTTCTTTCATTTTTTTTACTTTATAACTAATGCATTAAAATCAGCAAATGGTTTTGCCAAGTTATTCACACGGTAAAGTAATGCTAAGCGGTTCGCTCGAACAGATGGATCATCTGCCATCACCATATTCTCATCGAAGAACGTATCAATCTTGTCATGTAAACCTGCCAACTGGTCAAATCGAACAGAGGCTGATAAGCTGTTAGATACAACTGTTTCGCTTTCGACAGTTGCTTGATACAAGGACTTCTCAGAAGCAGATTCTAATAGCGCCTCATCCACACGTATTGTCTCGTCTGCTTTCTCTGCTAAATTAGCTGTACGTGTCAAGGATTCAACAATAGCTTTAAATGCTGGATTAGCTTTCTTCTCTTTTAACACAAGAGCTGAATCAATGAGTTGAACAACATCTGTTTGAGAGGATCCCAATACCGCTGCTCTTATATCGTGGTCATTAGAAAGCCCCGCCTCTTTAGCTAACCATTGATCCACACGATCTTTTATAAACCGAATCAAACTATTTTTTTGTTCCATCGATTTAGCGTCCAAATTCATGTTGTCGAAGATGTCATCTAAAGGTAAGGAAACAGTGTATGATGCAAGGATACGAACAATTCCCATCGCTTGGCGTCTTAAGGCAAACGGATCGTTAGACCCTGTTGGGATTAAGCCGACTGAGAAGAAGGAGAGTAATGAATCAAGCTTATCTGCTACAGATAAGACAGCTCCTAAAATAGTCGATGGCAATTCCCCATCCATACTAACAGGTAGGTACTGTTCACTAATGGCTAAAGAAACGGATTCAGACTCCTCTCTTTCATCAGCGAATATACCTCCTATTTTGCCTTGTAAAGAAGTGAATTCATTAACTGTTTGTGTGACCAAATCAAATTTACTAATCATTGCAGCTCGTTCCAACTCAGCAACGTGTTCTTCTGCTACATGGAAATAAGGTGCTAATTGATGGACCAATGACTTCACTCGTACTTGCTTGTCGTACAAGGATCCTAGTTTTTCATGGAAAGACACACTCGATAGTTTGCTGACAAAGTCATCAATAGACAGTTTTTTATCTTCATTATAAAAGAATGCTGCATCAGCTAATCTGGCGCTTAATACCTTTTCGTTACCCTTTCTTACGTGGTCAATATCTTGGCTGTTTCCGTTTCTGACAGCTATGAAATGAGGCAAGAATGTTTTTTCCGCATTGTCTTGACGCACTGGGAAATAGCGCTGGTGATCAGCCATAGCTGTTTCCAAAACAATTTCGGGAACCGTTAGGAACTCATCATTAAATGAACCATAAAAGGCAGTTGGGAACTCAACTAAATCAGTGACTTCTTCAAGAAGTGATGTGTTATCTAAAGGACTTAACCACCCTTTCTCTTTACACAATGAGCTGATTTGCTCTTCAATCATCCCTTTTCTTTCTTCACGGTTAACAATAACCTTTTGCTCTTTCAATGCATCCACATAGTCTTGAGCATGGCTTAATCTGGTATCTTGTCCTAAGAAACGGTGGCCTTTTGAGACTTGGCCCGCTTCGATTCCAAATAATGATAGGTTAACAGGAGTACTATCTAGCATAGCCACTAGCCAATGAACTGGTCTGATATAACGGTGAGTCGTCTGACCCCACTTCATAGTCACAGGGAAAGGAATAGACGCTAATACTGGCGTTAATTGACCAACCAGCTCACTTGCAGTCTGACCTTTAATAAACTTCTTAACAAAGACATATTCTTCCCCTTTGACTTCTTGGAAAACAATATCGTCAGTGGACGCTCCTTGCCCTCTTGTAAACCCGATAGCTGCTTTTGTCCAGTTGCCGTCTTCATCTAAGGCAATGCGCTTAGCCGGACCTCTAACTGTTTCCGTTTGGTCAGCTTGTCTTTCTTCTAATTCAGATACAACAATAGCTAACCGTCTAGGTGTACTGTATGTATCAATCGAAGAGAATGACAGACTGTTTTCTTTAAAAAACAAAGCGACATGTTCTTTTAAATGAGCGACTGCTGGTTTAATAACTTTTGCGGGCATGTCTTCCAACCCAATTTCCAGTAAAAATGTGTGTGTCATTATTTTTCCTCCTTTACGCCATACTTTTGTATCCATCGGTCGGTTTCTTCATCATTTAATAATGGGAAATTTAAGCGGGCACGTTCTTCTAAAAAGACTTTGGCAATCAATCTAGCCATGTGTCTAATGCGTTTTAAATAATCTGGTCGATCAGTGGCAGACACTGCTCCTCTTGCATCCAAAAGGTTGAAGGCGTGACTGCATTTCAATACATAATCGTAAGCCGGGTGGACTAAACGATGATCAATTTGCTTAAGAGCCTCTGTTTCAAATGCTGAAAACTGATTAAATAAGAAGGTGGTATCACTATGGTCGAAAGAATAAGCAGAATGCTCATATTCAGGTTGTTTGAATATCTCGCCATACTTAACGCCTGGAGCCCAGATAATATCATACACATTATCAACATCTTGAATGTAAGAAGCCAGTCTTTCCAATCCATAAGTCAACTCACTAGTAACCGAATCAACTTCCAAACCTCCCACTTGTTGGAAATAAGTAAACTGAGTCACTTCCATTCCATCTAGCCAGACTTCCCATCCTAAACCGGCACAGCCTAGTGATGGATTCTCCCAGTTGTCTTCAACAAATCGAATATCGTGTTTTAGTGGATCGATACCTAAAGCTTTTAAACTTTCAATATATAAATCTTGAATATTTGATGGTGAAGGTTTCATCACCACTTGGAATTGGTGGTGCTGGTATAACCGATTTGGGTTCTCACCGTAACGGCCATCAGCTGGTCTACGGGACGGTTCAACGTAAGCGGCATTCCAAGGTTCTGGACCTATAGCTCTTAAAAACGTATAAGGACTCATTGTTCCGGCCCCTTTTTCTGTATCATAAGCCTGCATCAACATACAGCCTTTATCAGACCAGAATTGTTGCAGTGTTAAAATAATGTCTTGAAAGGATTTTACTTCTGTCATGATCTTCATCTCCTAATGTATTGTTATAAAAAAAAGAAAACCCATCCCTATACTGATACTCATGCTCAGTATAGGGACGAGTTTTCTCGCGGTTCCACCCTACTTCCGATTAACAATCGGCACTTTATATTTATGCACAGCAGATGCCTTTCAGCATTCCCTCATCTACGGCTTACACCTACCCGCAGTCGCTTAAAAAGAAGGAAAAACTTACTCTTTCTGCTTTTGTGCTATACAATTATTTACTCTTCATTATTTTTACAGAAAGTCGGGTATTTGTCAATAATCTTTATCAAGATCTCTAGCATTTACATAAGTCTTTTCATTCCGGACCTTTAATCATGTTTTCCCAGTCCTTCATTTTATTTATAAAGTCACGGCTTTTCAATTTCAAGCCGACCAGTTCATCATACAACTGTTCGATGACTCGATTGATATCCACTTTTGTTTCATCTTTGACAGAAACGGATTGTATGCGGTCAAAGGTGATAATTGAAAATAATCTGATAAAGTGTATAGCTCGTGGAGAGGCATGCAGCCGTCTTTCATCTTCATAAAAGTGGTCGGGACAAAGCAAACCATGGTATTTACTAGAATAATCAAAAGCCCCTTCGGTCAGTCCACATATGACACAGCCTCTCAGTTCAGGCATCACACCAAAGTACCTGAAGAACTTCACTTCAAAGATATTCATAATAATTTCAGCATCTTTGCCTTCATCAATTAATTCCAAACCTTGAATCAACTGATCAAATAGTTGCTTGTCGACAACACGGTCTTCTAGAGCGGCATCGGCCAACTGGACAATATATGTGGCGTAGGCATTTTTAAAAATATCTTGTTGAATAGCCGTATAAGGGGTTAAATGCTTTGCATCTCTTAAAAAGCTAAGACCATCTTTTCTAATATCCGCAATATATGTCCCACTTGTAAAAGGGTAAATCGCTGTTCTCAAAGACTGATTGGGATTTTTTGACCCTCTAACGAAAAACATTAACTTTCCATATCGGTCTGTAAACAATTTAACTAAAAAGTCTCGTTCTCTGTGTTTTCTAACGGATAAAACAATGCCTTGAACTTCTTCTAACTGAGCCATTGAGTCACCTTCTCTGTCTGACTATTAAATCGTGCTTAATAGTCGTCCTGATTGTAACCATAATCTTTCAGATACGTTTGCTTATCTCGCCAGTCACTCTGGACTTTTACGAATAATTCTAAATAGATTTTATCTCCAAGCAATGCCTCGATATCTTTTCTAGCGTTCATCCCGATATCTTTAAGCATTTTACCACCTTTACCGATGATAATGCCTTTTTGAGATTGTCTCTCAACAACGATGACGGCATTCACTTCAACCTTATCGTTCTCATTACGTTTAATGCTTTCAACAATAACAGCTATTGAATGCGGCACTTCTTCTCGTGTGCGCTCTAATATTTTCTCTCTAATTAATTCAGACACAATAAAGTATTCTGGGTGATCACTGACTTGATCTTCAGGATAAAACTGCGGCCCTTCTGGCAAGTATTTGCCAATCGTTTCAACTAAGCGCTCCACATTGTTCCCATCAATAGCCGATATAGGAACTATCTCAGCAAAATCCAATTCTTTAGCGTAGTCTTCGATTATAGGTAGCAACTCATCTGGGTGAACTTGATCAATTTTATTTAAAACTAAGAACACAGGACTCTCGATAGTTTTCAGTTTTTCAATAACAAAATTGTCTCCTGGTCCACGTTTTTCGGTCACGTTAACCAAAAACAAGATAACGTCCACTTCATTAAAGGTACTTAAGGCTGTACGCACCATGAAATCCCCTAGACGGTGTTTTGGTTTGTGAATACCTGGTGTATCAATAAAAATAATCTGTTCTTTGTCTGTTGTGTAAATACCTTGAATTTTATTTCGAGTGGTTTGAGCTTTATCACTCATAATAGCAATTTTTTGGCCGACTAATCGATTCAATAACGTTGATTTTCCCACATTGGGGCGACCAACTAATGAAACGAATCCGGATTTATAGTTTGACTGTTGATTTCCCATCATGCCATATCACCTGCTTGAAACGCTCCAGGAAGAAGCCCTCCCACAGTTGTTTCGAATTCATCACCATTTGTATTGGTCAACAGAACTGGCATCTTCGCATCGCAAAATTCTGCAATCACTTGACGGCATGCACCACATGGGGAAATGGGTCCTTCTGTATTCCCTGTAATGACCATATAATCAAAGGATTTCTTTCCTTCTGATACGGCCTTAAAAATAGCCGTACGCTCCGCACAGTTAGATAAGCCATATGATGCATTCTCAATATTGCACCCTGAAAAAAAGTCTCCTTCAGTCGTGACTAAAGCAGCGCCTACTGGAAATTTAGAATAAGGAACGTATGCCCGGTCCAACATGACAGTCGCTTTATTAATTAATTCTTGTTTTACCTGATCCTTCATATACTTCGCCTCTTTTAATTTATTAGTTGCCATAGTTTCGGTAGAATAATGAGCGCTCCAACAAGGACTGCAAAGGTCGCTGTTACCAGTACAACTGCAGCGGCCATGTCTTTTACTTTTTTAGCTATTGGATGAAATTCATTCGTGACAAGATCTACAAGGTTCTCGACAACTGTGTTAATGATTTCCATAACGAAAACCAAGTATGAAACAAGGAGTATCCACAGCCATTCTTCTTTGGTAAGGGGTAAAAATAAGGAGAAGAGCAACATAAATACACCTGCCGCTACATGGACCTTCATATTCCTCTCTTCTTGGAATACGGTTTTGATCCCTTTAAAAGCGTAGTGGAAAGAATCACGGTATCTTCTGTTTTTACTTGGTAAGTTAGGTTTCTCTTCTAAGCCCATAGTCACTTAATATCCTCTCTTGTAATGAGAACATTTCCTTCTCTTCTTCTTCAGTCATATGATCATATCCATTTAAATGTAAAAAACCATGAACGAGTAGAAAACCTAATTCTCTTTTAGTGGAATGCCCATAATCTTTAGCTTGTTCAACAGCTTTATCGTAAGATATGAATATATCACCCAAATCTCTTGGAATATCTTCTTCATCCATATCCAAACTCGAAAATATATCGTCTTCATCTTCTAGAGCAAAACTGATGACGTCTGTTACGGAGTCTTTCTGTCGATACTCTCGGTTTATTTCTCTGATTTTATCGTTCGTTACAATCGATACCGATATTTCTGCATGGCTGGGAATAGCAAGTCTCTCAGCTGAAAACTGCAACAAGTCAGTCATCCAGGCACTATCTTCTTCTGTCAGTTGATTGTAATCATCAAATAATGCAATATCCATTAATCTTCCCTATCCGTTTCATTATCGTACGCGCGAATCACTTTAGCCACTAATGGGTGTCTGGTGACATCCTCAGCCTCAAAGCGAATATGGCTAATACCTTTTACGTCTCCTAACACACGTTCAGCGTGTATCAGACCACTACTAATGCGTTTAGGCAAATCGACTTGAGTGGTGTCACCGTTAATGATCATCTTCGATCCAAAGCCAAGACGAGTTAAAAACATTTTCATTTGCTGTATCGTTGTGTTTTGAGCTTCATCTAAAATAATAAACGCATCGTCTAAGGTACGGCCTCTCATGTAGGCTAATGGCGCTATCTCAATGGTTTCACGCTCAATTAAACGATTCGTATGTTCCGTACCAAAAATCGTATAAAGAGCATCATATAAGGGTCTCAAGTAAGGGTCTACTTTTTCTTTCAAATCCCCTGGTAAAAAGCCAAGACTTTCACCCGCTTCAACGGCCGGACGCGTCACGATGATACGCTTAACTTCTCCTCTTCTCATGGCTGCAACAGCCATCGCTACAGCGACAAACGTTTTTCCTGTTCCAGCTGGGCCTACTCCAAATACAATGTCATTCTTTTTAATGGCTTCTACATAATTGCGTTGACCGACATTTTTAATTCTGATGGCTTTTCCATCTTTGTCTTTTGTAATTTCTTCTTCATACATTTTAACAAACTGGGCTATTTTCCCTTGTTTGGCCATGCGTATGGCTGAGACGATGTCTGATTTTTTAATTGAGACACCTTTTTCTTCCAACATTAATAATTGTTCAAACAACAGTTCAATCAAATCAATCATGTCGGTAGATCCATCCACTTCCAGTTGCGTACCTCGACTATTGATAGAAACATCCATTTCTTCTTCAATTAAGGTCAAATAACTGTTTTGAGGGCCAAAGAGCGCGAACAATCGTTGAGTATCTTCCAATTGTATGCGTCTTTTTTCATTCGTTTCAGTCAAGCAGCTGACATCTCCTTTATTAATTCATATTCTTTTCAATAATAGCATAAATAGCTTAGAATCTCTATAATCTTCTTGAAATGTATAGCTTTTCCAAGCGTCTAAACTCTTCTGGTGATTCATTAATTATAGCTGAATCATAGCCGTAGGAACATTCAAGTGTACTCAATTGTAGATTATGACCTGAGCCGTTCTAAGTAAAAAAAGAACCCTGACATAACTGTCAGAGTTCTCTTTACTATTTATTTAATTCTTCTTTTACAATGGAGCTGACTAGTGCACCATCTGCTTTGCCTTTTGTTTTAGGCATTAAAGCACCCATAACCTTACCCATATCTTTCATGGATGACGCTTGAGTTTGAGCAATGGCATCTTGGACAATCTTACGGATCTCGTCTTCACTTAATTGTTCAGGGAGATAATGATCCACTATTGAAATCTCTTTATCCAATTTATCAATCAAGTCTTTTCGACCAGCTGATTTAAATTCGCTTAAAGATTCCACACGCTGTTTCTTTTCGCGAGCAAGAACAGTCAATTCTTCCTCTTCCGTTA
This sequence comes from Alkalibacterium sp. MB6, assembly GCF_009935905.1. Taxonomy (GTDB): domain Bacteria; phylum Bacillota; class Bacilli; order Lactobacillales; family Carnobacteriaceae_A; genus Alkalibacterium. Next base: position 72,542 of record NZ_PREX01000012.1, read on the forward strand.
ACTCGTCACCTTTATTAATCTGTTCGGTTTGAAGTGCGGATTTTAACATACGAATAGTGCTTAACCGTTCTTTGTCTTTGGCTTTCATTGCTGTAATCATATCTTGGTTTAACTCGTTTAGCCTGCTTATCTGAATCACCTTCTATCGTAAGGTTAAAACCGCTAAAAATTAACGGCTAGGTTTACGCTTGCGTGCTTCCTCAGATTTCTTTTTACGTTTAACACTAGGCTTTTCATAGTATTCACGTTTACGGGCTTCTTTCAAAGTACCAGTTTTAGAAACGGAACGTTTGAAACGACGAAGAGCATCATCAAGACTTTCACCTTTCTTGATATCTGTTTTAGTCAACGTTTTTCCCCTCCCCTCGTACGTTCAGGGCGTTCCTATTGCTATAAATTAAGTTATTAGTCACAATTGGTCTTCCCTATCAATAAATGATGTAACTGTCATTCATGCAAACGCATAAAAACAATTCTCACTTATTATATACAATTAATATAAACGCGTCAACCTAACATGTTAAATTAATAAGTACAAAAGGTGACGAAAAAAGTTAATAACTACTTGTAGCTAAACAATCTTTGCATTTACCAAATAATTCAAATCGATGAGAGGACACTTCGTATCCCGGTAATTGCTGATGAAAGGAGTCCATTGGGCACATTTCTAATTCCTTTGTATCCCCACAGGTGGTGCATATAAAATGGTGGTGATGGCCATGTACCTCGCAAATGGATCGAAAGAGTTTCTCCCCATTCAATTCCGTTTCCTCCACGACATCAAGTTCCACAAAGGTGTGCAAATTTCTATAAATTGTATCTGGGCTAATGCTTGGAAACATTTCTTTTAATTTCATTTGTACTTCTCTAGCTGTCATGTATTTTTGATTAGAATACAAAATTTCAAGAATACGTTGTCTTTTACCTGTCGTTTTATAACCATTTTTTTTCAATGTTCTAACGGCTTTTTCAAAAGCAGTCAAGTCAATCGCTTCCTTTTTAAAGTAGTCGTCACCATATTATACCCTTATCACTTGCTTTTCAAGGGATTCATTCGTTTCTATTTTATGACACTTTCGTTATACTATATTTAAACACTAAGAACGGAGAATCTAAAATGAATGAGACACCAGTACTTAATGTATTTGTCATCTCGGATTCAGTCGGCGGAACGGCCAGTAATATTTTCCATGCGGCTATGGCTCAGTTTCCTTCTGCAGATTGTCGCTTAAAAAACTTTCCTTTTTTAAGGAATGAAGAGCAGTTAATCACTATTTTAAATGAGGCGGCCGATGCTAACGCCATAATTATTCATACCATTGTCGATGCCTTACTTGTCGAAACCATTGAATTGTTTTGTGCCGAACACAAGCTCGTACACTTTGACGTGATTAATCCAATTATTCGAGAAATTGCTATACGCACGTCCAGCGTCCCTACTCACAAACCGGGAGCTATGCATAAATTAGATGATCGTTACTTCAACAGAATCAGCGCGTTGGAGTTTGCCGTCAGGTACGATGATGGTAAGGATCCAAAAGGGTTTTTGGAAGCCGATATCGTTATTCTTGGTATTTCACGGACATCTAAAACGCCACTGAGTATTTTCTTGGCTAATCAAAATTTTAAAGTAGCCAATCTTCCTTTAATGCCTGAAGCACAAATTCCTGAAGAAATATGGCAAGTCGATTCAAGTAAAATCATTGGTTTGACCAATGATGAAGACACGCTATCAAATATTCGTAAGCAACGGATGATTTCTTATGGAATGGAACCAGATAACCCTTATTCTGATAAAAATCGCATTCGTAAAGAAGTTGCTTATGCAGAAAAACTTTACGAAAAATTAAATTGCCAAGTCATCAATGTTGTTAATAAATCTATAGAAGAAACAGCCGCCATTATTATAAATTCTTTGCAAAACTAACGTCATGACTAAAGTGATTAGTCAAACACGAACCCTATTCTTTTTAGAGACTAGGGGTCGTTCTTTTTTTATGGTGTTTTTAAAAGCATTTTCTTATGCTTTCTCTGTTTTTTCTTCCCTAATGAAGAACGTTAAGACAAAAGCGATAATGGCAAACAGAGCAACCATTGCAAATCCACCTTGGATACCTTGAATACTCAGCTCATTTCCATTCCCACTTAATCCAGATGCCGCTGAAGAAAAGACGTTAGACACAATGGACATGGTTGCAAAGACAAGAGTAATCGCGAAACTCGAACCAATTTGTCTAACGGTCTGTCTTGCTGATGTCCCATGTCCCATCGCTTCGTCAGGTAAAGCATTCATTCCTGCTGTCGTTATAGGAATGTTGAAGATACCAAAGCCAAAGGACATAATTAAGTGAGAGAGAATAATATAGCTAATGGAAGTTGTTTCTGAAACGAACACAAGCATAAGCGTTCCGAGAACCATAACTAATGCGCCAAATGGTCCGATAAATGACGTCCCAAATCTATCATAAACCCTTCCGATGAAAGGTGAAATGAAAGCCTTAAACATCCCTCCTGGCAAGACGATTAGGCCTGAAAGCGTCGCTGTACGACCAAGAGTCGTTTGAACGTAAATCGGCATAACATTTGAGATGCCTGTTATAACCATTAGCCCTAGCATTGTAATAATGACAGCAATCAAGAATGTTTTGTTCTTGAATAACGATACATCTAGCATCGGTTCTTTTGCATGTAGGTTTCTCTTGAAAAACAGATAAACAAAGAACCCACCGATAGCAACAGCAAGCCATGCGAGAATCGAATCAAACCCGTCAGATCCAAGAATAGATAAACCGAATAGCAATAACCCAAAGCCGATGACAGAATGGCGTATAGAGATCCAGTCAATGGTCGGATCACTCATAGGCAAGACGTCTGTCAGAGTCAGTAAAGCTAAGGGAATCACAATAATTGAGCCTATAGTTAGGAAAAAGAAAATGTATTGCCAAGACAAGGTGTCGACAATCCATCCCCCTGCTGCAGGGCCTAATGTAGGACCTAAACCTAAAACAATACCCATTAATCCCATAGCGCTCCCTCTTTTTTCAGGAGGGCTGACAGTCAGTATAATGGTCTGCATTAAGGGTATAACCATCCCCGCTCCAATACCTTGCAGGAGTGTACCCGCTAGAACCATGTGGAAATTAACACCTAAACCAGCTATTAAGGAACCTGCACCAAAAATCATCATCATCATGACGAATAAGTTTCTTGAACGGAATTTATTCATTGCAAAAGCAGTGATGGGCACCATAATTCCTTTCACTAAAGTATAACCCGACACTGTCCACTGACCGATGGTTGGTGTCACATTTAAATCTGTAATCATTGTTGGTAAAGCCGTTTTAATGGCTGTTTGGTTCATGATAACCATCAATGCCCCAGCAAATAGAGCTGTGTAGACCAACCAATAAGGTACCTCGTTATTATCTCGTTTATCAATTTGTTCTGCCAGACGATTTAACCCTCTTCTGGTAAGGGTGTTGTTTCTTATATTCAATTGTCTTCTCCTTCACTAGTGTTGCATTAAAATTTTAAACTGTTCCATCGTATAAAAAAATCCTTTATACTAGTACTCGGATGACTTATCCA
>NZ_PREX01000013.1 GCF_009935905.1 Alkalibacterium sp. MB6
CAAATCGATTTATCCACAACTGAATAAGTCAAAAAAATTCTGGAAAAAGTCATCCGCTGCGCCAGCATTTGACTTTTTTGAAAATTTTAAAGAAAACTAATTGTGATTTAATTAACAAACTGCAATCAACAGTGATTTCTAGTTTTATGCAACACTAGTGCTTCTCCTTATAATAGTTTAAATCGTGTTTATTTTGAAAATGACAAGGTGTCATTTTCATTTGGACAAATTAAAAAAGGAAACCGATGCGATTCCCTTTTCTTTCAACTTTATTAGTGTAACAAATATAATAATTGAGTTCAAGTTCGTTGGTATGCTAGTTAATGGTCTTCTTTTTCTTGATTTTGCCGTCCCACTCACTGTATCCGCCTTTTAAGACATACAGCTGTTCGAACCCGTTCTTCTTAAGTATCAAAGCAGCACGGTAGCTTAACGTTTTTTTATCTTCATATAAATAAACAGGCAAGTCATTACGTAATTCCCCCATGCGTTGTTTTAACTGCATATAAGGAATATTTCTGGCACCTAGAATATGACCAACATTATAATCGTCTTTTCCTCTAACATCTACGATTTGAGCGCGACGCATATTTTGTCTAAACTCATCATTTTCCAGCGCTGTTGCAGCATTTTTTCTTCTGAAATACTGAATTAACTCCCAAACTCCCCAAGTTATAATAAATACCCAGAGTAATATCGTTACAACTGTCCAAATATCCAAAAAAGTACTTCCTCTCTCTAATTCTTTCCTATATTAGTTTACATTAGAAAGCGAAAAAATTCTAGTCCTTATTCACTAGGCCTTAAATCATTTCCTTGAGCAAAGACAGCATCTCTTCTGACTCTAAATCAATAATGTACTCATAACGCCAACCATATAAGATATAGCGTTCATTTGGACACAGAGCTATGGGAGCATCAAAAGGAAGGTCTAATATGTTATGAACTGTTTCGTCTTCAAAGTTTAAATGAGACAGCTGAAATTCTCCAACATCCTCTTCAATTGCGATAGCTTCTTTTGACAAAACACCGTATACTTTGCCATTTCTAGTTGATTGAGTCATATGTGGTAGTAGCGGTTGATTATTCATGGTTACTTTTGGAACGGGTATGACGTTACCACTTACTAAGAATGGATACTCTTGAAACAAATACAATTGATCTTCTCGTATATCGGAAACCGACATACCAATAAAGGTGTCATCGTGCAAAAAGAAATCATGTATATTCCGATTAATTAACATAGCAGGTTCTGATTCTCTGATATCACCAATATACAGATGAGTCCCTTCCAATAAGTCCACATATAAATAAACATTAGCTGAATACCAACTCGGACTCGCGTAATTTAGCGGTTGTTCAACAAACGTATCGTCCTCGATATTCCATAGTTTAACACTCAGTGATTCTGATTCCTCTGTTTCATCGTAGACGTAGTTAGATACAAACACTAAATTGTCATTTGTAGGATTCCAGTTCAAATTAACATAACCACTATAATCAATAGAAGTTGTTTGCACCACGTTTCCATTAAGATCCATGACGGTCAACAAAACATCTTCATCTTTTACTTCCTGAAACATTATTTTATTTTTTGATTGATGGATGACAACAGTCAAAATAAAGCTTTCTTCTTCATAAACGGGACTCAATTCGCCGGTAAATATATCATACCGTTGCAAACTATGCGTATCCGTATCCCCAATGTGAACCAAAATCGTATCACCGGATAACCAACCAACTACTTTTTGAAATTGGTCATAGGGTATATCCATTGGAACAATGTCTCTAGCCTCTAAAGTATTTTCATTGACAGGCTCTTCTGTTACCGCTCCATTTGAGGAGGTGCAGGCAAGTAAAAAGAGGCAGCAAGCAATGAAAAAAAGAGGTATACTCATCCATTGAGCTGTCTTTTTCCTCATGCTGCTCACCTCTTTATTTCAGTAATCTCTATACGTTTAGTCTACCACATGAGTCTACTTTTATTTACTGAAACGCTCTTGAAGTGATTCATTTAAAACTAATGAACTGGCTCCAATGACACCCGCATCGTTACCTAACTGAGCGAGACGAATCTTTGTACTTGTTCTCACTGTAGGAAAAGCGTAAACATCAAAGTGTTTTCTTATATAGTCAACTAGGAATTCCCCTGCCTTAGACACGCCACCACCAATAACAATAGTGGATGGATTTAAAATATTCCCAATATTGCCAGCAGCATAGCCGAGGTGTTCACTGATTTTGTTGACGACATATAAAGCATAGGCATCGCCTTCTTTCGCCATATCCATCACAACTTTTGTATCGACTGCTTCTTTTGCTAAAATTCGGTCTCTAAGTGGTGTTGCCTGTTCAAAAGATTCCGCATCATCCATTGCTACTCTAACAATCCCTGTCGCACTTGCCACTGTTTCAAGGCAGCCGACATTACCACATGTACATAAATAGCCGTTTCGATCTACTGTCATATGCCCTATTTCACCAGCAGCCCCAACAGCGCCATGCAATAATTGACCATTCATAATAACGCCACCGCCAACACCTGTTCCAAGCGTAACGAAAACAACGTCCGGTTCATTATTTCCAGCACCAACCCATTGCTCACCTAAAGCCGCTACGTTTGCATCGTTATCTAAATAGAAAGGAATACCCGTGCCGGCTTCGATTAATTCTCTTAACGGTTGTTCCGTTTTCCAGTTTAGATTAAAGGCACCAATGACTGTTCCTCGTTCACGATCAACCGTTCCCGGTGTCCCCATGCCAATCCCAATAAAGTCGTCTGGTCCATAGCCATTTGCTTGCATATAGCTATTAATCGCTTCAATAATAGAAGGGGTAATGCGGCTTCCCTGATCGGAAACATCGGTTAACATATTCCATTGGTCAATCACTTGACCCGTTTGTGTAACCACTGCAAATTTAATAGATGTGCCACCTAAATCGACACCTATGATTTTCTTTTCATTCATAACTTTGTTCCTCCACTAATTAAAATAAGACAGATAAGGGTATATACCTGCTAACGCCAATAATAAATAACACAATAACGAGCAAGACGAATCCCACTGCATAAATAAGTTGTTGCTTTTTATCTCTTTTCCAAGCTCCTGGTGCAGATAAGGCGTAAGAAATAATGAAACCACCCACTAAACCACCAAGGTGCCCAGCCATATCGATACCTGGACTAAATAAGCCAAAGAGTAAGTTCATCACAATTAAAAGCGAAAAGTTTTTTGACATGGCTCTAATTTGCGGCTGACCTGGAAAGAGTTTGCCTAGAACAATAGTAGAACCGAACATGCCAAATAATGCTGTACTGGCACCTGCCGAAATACTCGTATTAAACGCAAAACTAGTCACATTTCCAGCCAAGGCACTTAAGATATACAGAAGTAAAAAGCGCCAATGTCCAAAGACAGTTTCCAATTGAATACCTAAAAAATAGATAACAAGGGCATTAAATATCAAATGGGTCAGTCCGATATGTAAAAACATAGGGGTAATTAATCGATACCAGTCGCCCAAAACAATCAATTCATTTACTTTGGCACCCAGACGCACTAACACAAAGGTATTGGTGCTGCCTCCAAGAAATTCTTGAAGCAAAAACATTAAAGCCGTGATGCCAAGTAAGGCATAGGTAATAAAGGGTTTTCTGTTGAACCGACGCCATTTCATTTGAGTTTTATAATTCACTACTTTAGCTCCTTAGTGCTTTCTTTTTAGTATAGCACATTCCATTCATTTGACCCAATCAGCTAGAATAAAATCACAAAAAAAGCATTTAAGGAGAGTCATCACATAAAGACACCCCTTAAATACTGCATCTGGTTTAATCCATGTTGCCATCCAGATCTTCTTTAAATTGTTTTGCTGCTGCTACATTTTCTTTTTCATGGCTATGTTCTTTTGATTCTTCACTTCTGTTATCTGTAGCTGAGTGATCTGAATCGTAACTAGCATCATCAGTATCGCCTGCTTCAATCGCTATAACATGATACGCATTCACATAAACCGACTGACCATTTGATAGGGTTAACTGATGCATTTGTAATTCGTCTTCTTTTTTTGAATCAGACAGACCTTTCACTATTGAGTCTGCAGAATCCTTTAAAGTATAGGACTTTCCGTTAGATAAAAACAATCTAGATTGATTCGACATTTTTCTCGCTCCTCCATCCTTGATACTTATAGTTTACTGTAATCAGAAAAATATACAACGTTTATACCTTATTGGCTCGTCTATCTTAGATGGTTTTGCTCGATTAATTAATGATGGCCTGGACCAATTGATCTCTGTTCATATCAGACGTAACGGTGTAGCGACCTGCTCGAACCCTCTTGTAAAAATCGGATTCTTCTAAATAGGTGTTAAAAGCATGACGGTCTTCGATTAAGCCAAACTCTTCCAACTGATTGGCAACGACACTGCTGGGTTGTCCTTCTTGAACGACTACAGTGTAGGTTTGAACAGTATCTTCAACCTCTTCCTCTTCATCTACCTCGGCTTCTACTTCAACCTCTACTTCAGGTTCCTCTTCCTCGATCGAACCCCCTTCAGTAGCTTCCAAAGCTTTCATTAATTCTTCGTTTTCCAATTCCAAAGACACTAGCTTTTCTTCAAGATAGTGTAATTCAGACTCGATAGCTTCAGCTGTCTGCTCATTGTCACTCTGCTCATTAGAAAAAGGTAAAGCTGTAAGCATTAGCAGTAATAAGCCAGACAAGAAGAATCCTAGAGCCATCAAGCGTATATTCTTTTTAGACATGTCACCCTTCCTTTCATTTTTCAACATGCTCTGTATTTTTTTAACTTAAAGTCCTTCAGTAATATAGGTATCAACCACTTCCTGTACGGCAGATAATGACAGGTCCAACTGGCTAGATATCGTTTCCGCGCTTTCCCCTTTTGTAAAAAGCGTGATGACATTATCTTTGGATAATCGAGTGATGTGACTCAATCGCTCCTTTTCTACAGAAGGTATGCTTAACTCTTTTTCTAGTTGCTGAACTCTGCCATTTAATTCAAAAACTGTTTTTGTTACGGCTAAAGAAAACTCTTCTAATTCTATGTACGCCAAGTCTTTCTCTTCTTTCTTTATCATTGAATAGCCGAACAAAACTGCTGCCAATACAAAAAGTATGCCCGCAATCATCCATATTTCCATTAATATTCCTACTCTCTGAGTATTTATTCAATCTTTAAAAATAGTAGCACATATTTCGATAGGCGAAAAGGGTAACTTTATTACTTTATGATTTCAATTTGACAATTTTTCTGAACTCTTCGTCTATTTCTTCTTGAATCACAAAAAAGATTGGCATTTTTTTTAAAAACGTGGTATTCTAGTCAAGGCGAAAGGCTAGACACCTATCTTTTCTGGTCAGCCTTTAATACCTGAATATTGGGAGGGACAATCATGCGAGTAAACGTTACATTAGAATGCACAGAATGCAAAGAACGCAACTACCTGACAGCAAAAAATAAACGAAATAACACTGAACGTTTGGAAGTTAAAAAATATTGCCCACGTGAACGTAAAGTCACTTTGCACCGTGAAACTAAATAATTTAGCATAACAGCTGGAACATCATGTCAATTTCATTTGACATATGGGCCAGCTGTTTTTGTTTTCAATTAAAAAAGACTAATCATCAGCTGAGTTTGGCACTCTTCTTGATGATTAGTCTTTTTTTGCTAGTCTTGATCTGTTTCTTGATTGTTATCTTCTTCCGACTCTGCTTCTGTACCGTCCCCTTCAGAATCTTCTGTTTCTTCTTGATTGGCTAGGTTAGGAGCAAATTCGCCTTCTTGGAAATAAGCATCCAGTACTCGACGTGCGGCACGCGTGTTTTCTCTATTGGACCGCTGGCTATCTCTTAGTGGCAAATAAGGAACAACCACCGCAATAGCAATTTCTGGATCGTCGTAAGGCGCATAACCTACATAGGTTAAGTTAACAACCGAAGCTGTGTTGCGTTTTAATTCATCATCCCAATAACCAGCCTGAGCGGTTCCTGTTTTACCAGCAGATGTATAATTTGTTCCTGCAAAGACACTTCGAGCTGTCCCGCGGTCTCCATTGACCACTGCATAGTGACCTTGTTGGACACGTTCCATTGCATTCGGATCCACATTCACATGATTCAACACTTTAGGTGGGATTTCCGTTTTTAGTGGCCCCACTTGACCCGTATCAGGATCAGTGCCTCGAATTTCTGACACTAATCTTGGTGCTATTCTTGTCCCGCCATTAGCAATCGTAGAAATAAATTGAAGCAATTGAAGAGTCGTATAGGTGTCATACTGACCAAAAGACTGGAACAAGGGCTGAGAAGCCTCTGTATTTGTACCAGCTAAACCAGTTGATTCATAGGGCAAGTCAATCCCCGTTTCAACGCCTAAGCCGAATTGATTGAAATAATGTCGTTGTTTCTCAAGAACACTTCTCCCATCCAACGGTAAGGAAGAACCCGGCTCATAAGACCAAATGCCACCCATTCTCATCGCTAGCTTTGCCATATAAACGTTGGACGATTTTTCCAGAGCCTGTATATCGTTAACCGGATCGCGGCCGTCTTGATTGTATAGAGACCGAATAGGCTGAGATTGTCTAAAGAAAAGCGGTTCATCGACAATCACATTGTTCTCAGCTGTCAAAACCCCATCCATATAAGCGGCTAACACATTCGCGCCTTTTATGGAAGATCCCATTACAAAGTTCTTTTGAAATACTCCACGGGCGTCATCTACGGGCTGGCCATCTTCACCAATCATTTTACCGGTCAATGCCAAAATGTCTCCGTTTCTAGGATCCATTGCCGCAATATAAATACTGTCATTTAACCCTTCTCTGAGCTCTAATGAATCTAGAGCGATTTGTTCGACTGTTTCTTGAAAGTCAATATCGATAGTTAAAATCAAGTTATCTCCTTTGTTACCATGGTACTGCTCAACTTGATTGATGATATCGCCTTGACTGCTCGTTTCTGTTTCTAAGCGTGACTTGGTTCCTCTAAGAACGGGTTCATAGTATTGTTCTAAGAAACTTGTTCCCACTCGGTCATTTCTGGAATACCCTTGGGCCAAGTAAGTTTTAAGCCCCGTTCTAGGTACCCCTTGCGCTTCTGACGATACACTACCTAATATACTTCTTAGCATGTTCCCTTCTGGATAAATCCTTACCCAGTCTGTTCCTGTGCCAATACCTGGAAGAGACTCCATGTTTTCACTCACACGAGCTATTTCTTCTTGAGTCACTTCTTCATTTTTAATATTAACGGTACTTAAAGAGTAAGCAGCATTCATTTTTTTAAATATAGCCGCAGACGTTAAATGACGCTGGGATAAGGATTCAATCTCACTTTCATCTACATTGTCAAGCATCACTTGATAAGACTCATTGCCACTTAATGTTAATTCCTCATCAGATAATCGTTCTCTGACTTCCTCTTGGTTGGTGGCTATGAAGTAATCTTTTAAATCCCTTATCGTTAAGTCAAATTTTCTTTCTGCATTAAAAGGTGTCGCTGTAGGCATGTCTATGTGTTCAGCCAAACGATAAGCTACTTCGGCCATTTGACTTGCCGGAACATTTCGTCCTCTTGTATACGTGATGGTATTACGTGCTTCGTTTCCAACCAATCGTCTCAAATTGGCATCAAAAATTTCTCCTCTCGGTACGCTCCCTGTTATCGTCGTCCGTTCTGTCCGTTCGACTTCAGCACGAAAATCATCTGCTCGAATAATTTGTAAATACCCAAGGCGCAGGATTAAACTGGAGAAGATTAAAAAAACCACGAAAAATAGTAAGTTTAACCTAAAAGGGATATGGGATTTTTTCTTGTCTTTTCTTTTTTGAGTTGGTGTTTTCACTACATTCCCTCCTGTGTTTATGGTATAAGTAAAGAAAACCAGATGGTTCATCTCATTTATAGTTGATTGTTGTTAATGGTTTCTACCTTTTTAACTATGACTAGTCAACCTATATGTTCTATCATACAATTAAAATTTTCACAATTTTTAGCCATATGTTTTGTTTTCAGGTCGATAACCTCGTACTAGTTTACCAAAAGCCATACTAAATTACCATATCAGTTAAGGGAAAGACATGAAAATCTTGTGACTATTTAATGTGTTTTTGTCTTATATAGATAAAAAAAAAAGCAGCATAGAGTTTATTATCTCCATTGCTGCCTTAAACGTTATTTATTTCCCATGTTAAGGATTCACATTCGTTAACTTTTGGTTCAAAGCCGCTCGCTCCAAACCTAACTGAATGACTTTTTCTATCATCTCTTCATAATGTAAACCAGAAGCCTCCCACAGTTTCGAGAACACGCCATCTTCATAAAACCCCGGAATCATATTGATTTCATTTAAATAAATATCCCCTTCTTCAGTTAAGAAGAAATCGCATCGACCCATACCATTTCCGTCAATTGCTTTAAAGCCGGCGATTGCATAGTCCGTTATTTTTTTCTTCTGTTCTTCTGTCAGATCAGCTGGGTATTGTTCCTCAAACTTTTTCGATACATATTTGTCTTCATAATTGAATAACCCCGGTTCTTTTATAATCTCTCCTATGATGGATGCTTCTACCCTTTCGTTACCCATCACAGCTATTTCCAGTTCTCTTGCTTTCAAGCCTTTTTCCGCAACGACCCTTCTATCGTATTTAAACGCTGTACGGATGCCTTCTATTAATTCATCTTTAGTGTTCGCTTCTGTTATCCCCACACTCGATCCCATATTAGCTGGTTTGAGATAAAGAGGAAAGTCAAATTCTTTCATAATCGATTCAGCGATATCGTCTTCGCTTTGTCTCCAGTCATAAAGAGACACTGGCATATAAGGCGCTTGAGGGATGCCCGCTTGACTAAAGAGGTCTTTTGAAATGATCTTATCCATTCCGGAAGCACATGCTGTGACTCCTGGACCGATATAAGGCATATTAATCACTTCTAACAAGCCTTGAATAGTCCCATCTTCGCCATTGACCGTCTTTTGTGATGTACAACAATGCTACAGAATAAGAAAAGAAATTCACCCCCGAAATAAAAGATGAGGCTGAGCGAACAGACACATCATGTTCTGCACTTATCCCGCCGTATATTAAGTGAATTGTCATCATGTAAAAGACCCCCACAACCTTATTTGTACATTTATTATAACAATTATTTAGTACATAGGGCTACTGTGACGCTTAAATCCTTCATAGAATAGAAATAATAGAAAAAAATCACGCATCTCATGAAGATACGTGATTCTCGTCTAACTTATTTAACTTATTTAGCTTCGTTGAAACGTTTTTCAACTTCATCCCAGTTAACGACATTCCAGAAAGCCTGGATGTAATCAGGACGTTTGTTTTGATAATTTAAATAGTAAGCATGTTCCCACACGTCTAAACCTAAAACAGGTGTTTTACCTTCTGTATGAGGGGAATCTTGGTTTAATGTGTCCATTACTTCAAGTTTTCCGTCTGATACAACAAGCCATGCCCAACCTGAACCAAAGCGTCCAGCAGCTGTTTCATTGAATTTCTCTTTAAACTCTTCAAAGCCACCGAAAGCATCTTCAATCGCTTTTGCTAAGTCCCCAGAAGGTTGTCCTCCGCCATTTGGAGAAAGAACTTCCCAAAATAGTGTATGGTTAGCGTGTCCACCACCATTGTTTCTTACTGCTGTGCGGATATCTTCAGGAACAGAATCCAATTTTTCCATCAACTCTACAATACTAAGTTCTGCTAGCTCTAGGTGGTTTTCCAAGGCTGCGTTCGTTTTAGTAATGTACGCTGCATGGTGTTTATCATGGTGCAGACGCATAGTCTCCTCATCAATATGGGGTTCCAGTGCATCATAAGCATACGGTAAATCAGGTAACGTGTACGTCATAATCAACATTCCTCCTATTACTTTTTATCGTACACTACTATTCTATCATGTATAAACGGTTTAGCAAATATAATCTCTGATACACAGTACCTATCCCTTACCGTATTTGAATTTTCTCTCATTGCTTTTTCCCTACCCAACAAGTAAACTAACTTTATAACGTGTTAAGTGAGGAATGAGATTATTGTCTAAATATATAGCTATGGGATTTTTAAATCCTACCCAATTAATTAAAGCAAGACAAATGAACAGAAAGCAAGTTTTTGCTTATTTCGCCTTACTGGCTTTCATTGTCACTCTATCGCTTACCTCTATTTTTACAACCATTATGAGTGGTCTTAGAGAAGATGGACAAGAAATCGCAACACGAATCCCAGCTTTTGAAATAGTTGACGGTAGCCTGGTCACCGAGGAATCGCAAGAATCATATATTCACCAAACCAATTCTTTCTTATTCTTCTTTGATCCCAATGGAGATATCGCTCCTGAAGAAATTGATAGTAACTTGGAAAGGTTAAACGTTCCTATAGGCGTTGCTCTTCTTGAAAATAGTATGTACCTAGCTATCCCAGCTGCTGGTATGAGTGGTCGACAATTGCCTTTTACTTACGATCAGTTAGATGGTTTTAATAATGAGCGTCTCAGTCAATTATTTATACAAATAGGAACCATTTCACCTATCGTTTTACTGCTTATCTTTCTTATTGGTTATGTAGCAAGTATGTTTACCTTAGCTTATAACTGGTTAATTTTAGCTCTCTTTGCGAATGTGATTGCCTTATTGTTGCGTGTGAATTCACCGTTTCGAAAAAATGCTCGGATGGCACTTTTAAGTCTCTCTATTCCAACGCTTGCTATTTCAGTCATTGAAGCATTTGGATTCTATCTTCCCTTTTCTTTTGAATTTAAATTACTGTTTGGCATCTTCTTTTTATATCAATCATTTAAAGAGATTGCTCCAAAAAAAGAACCTAAAGAGAAGTAGTTAACATTCATTTTATGTTTCTTTACTAACTCACTTGCACTAACCCGTGCGAGTTAACAAATTGATAAAAAAATAACAGCGACGGTTGCTATCACACAACCGTCGCTGTTATTTTTCGTTCCCTTAGTCTTTGTTAAGACGGCGGGCTCTTCTTTTCTTATCTTGCTTTTTACGCTCGATTTTTTTCTTGTATCCTGGTTTAATATTTTTCTTCAGTTTTTTCGTTAAACCATGAATCTCTGTATCGAAAGCTTCAGTTTGATGAGTATTTTTACGTTTGTCTCGTCGGTTTCGATCATACGTATCGACGATTTCATTGTTTTTAATATCTTTAGGCTCAAACGTGATCCCTTTGCTTTCAATCTCAATAATATCTTTTTCATCATCAGGACCATACAGTGTTATAGCTGTACCCTTTAATTGGTTACGACCGGTACGACCAACACGGTGGACGAAGAAGTCCAAATCTTGTGGTACTTCTGCGTTGATAACGTGAGAAATCCCTTCGATATCAATACCTCGAGCAGCCAAATCCGTTGCAACGATATACTGATACTCCAAGTTTTGAACTTGTCTCATCACACGGCGACGTTCTCTAGAAGGAATGCCACCATGGATAACCGCAACGTTTAATCCTTGTTTTTTAAGTGATGAGGCAATCTCATCAACGTGTTCTTTCGTGTTCGCAAAAACCAATGCCAAATACGGCTGACCAATCGTTAATAATTTGTAAATCAAGTCATGTTTGTTTTTACCCTTCGTTGAAATCAACCAGTTCTCAACCGTATCGGCAATCACTGTCTTGCTTTCAACTTCAATAATAATTGGGTTTTTCATATACTTTTTCAAAAACGGCTGTAGTTTTTGGGGGACTGTTGCTGAAAAGACCAACATTTGTCCTTTTTCAGGTAATCGAGACGCTATGAAATCAACATCCTCCAAAAAGCCCATGTCTAAAGTCATGTCCGCTTCATCGACAACCATATAAGGAGCTGTATGAGTCAGCAAGAAATTATTTTCAATTAAGTCACGCATACGACCTGGTGTCCCAATAGCAACGTGTGGTTGTCTGTTTTTTAATCTCTCTTGCTGGCGGATTTTATCTGTCCCACCGATGAAAGACTGCACAACAATCTCTTCAGGAGAAAATGATGCCAACTGTACAGCAGCATTATAAAGCTGTTCAGCTAATTCACGACTTGGAGCTGTCACGACCACTTGCACTTGCTGGTGCTCCGCCTTAATTGTATTAAATAAAGGCAGTAAGAAGGCATGTGTTTTACCGGAGCCTGTTTGTGACTGCCCGATAATGTCTCTTCCTTTTTTAATTTCTGGAATCACTTTTTCTTGAATGTCTGTCGGTTCTTTAAATCCAATGTCTGAGATGGCTTCTATTAAATAATTATCTAAGTTAAAACGTTCAAATGGATGTGTCATATAAATTCCTCATTTCTTTTCTACCCTATATTGTACCAAAGCTTGAGACCACAAGCTATCATTTTATTTTTAATTAATGGATGCCAATCACATTCACCGAAATATTAAAACGAGTTGCTGATTTCGTTGCTGATTTCACTGAATAGTTGAATCATTTACTAAATAAAAGTAAAATAGAAAACAGTAGTAAGTGACGGCAACTGTCATTTTAGAAAAGAGGATAATCATGACTCAAGAAAACAAAGCTTTATTTATTATTTTTGGAGCCACTGGGGACTTAGCCCACCGCAAATTATATCCGGCTTTATACCGTTTATATAAAAAAGGATTTTTATCCGAGCAATTTGCTGTCATTGGAACAGCTAGACGAGAATGGTCCGACGACTATTACCAAGACGTGGTCATGGATGCCATTGAAGACAGTGTTGAGTCAGAAGAACATGGACGTTCATTCGCTTCGCATTTCCGTTACCAATCTCATAATGTTAAAGACACTGAACACTATGTGACGTTGAAAAAACTAGCGGACACGTTAGACTCGGAGTACGACTTAGATGGCAATCGAGTCTTTTACTTATCCATGTCACCTAGCTTTTTTGGAACCATTACGGATCATTTAAAACAAGAGAAATTGATCTCTGACAATGGGTTTAATCGGGTCATTATTGAAAAACCCTTTGGGTCGGATTATGAGAGCTCTAAAGCACTAAACGACGATATTTTAGAATCCTTTGACGAGAACCAGTTGTATCGAATCGATCATTACCTTGGAAAAGAAATGATTCAAAGTATTTTGACCCTTCGTTTCGCCAACCGTTTGTTTGAAAATAGTTGGAACAAAGACGCCATTGACCACATGCAAATCACCTTAAGTGAACAGTTAGGTGTTGAAGAACGTGGCGAATATTATGATAAAAGTGGTGCCTTAAAAGATATGGTTCAAAATCACGTGATGCAAGTGTTATCTCTTTTGACTATGGATGCACCTAAATCTTACACCACAAACGAGGTGCGAAATAAAAAGGTTGATGTGCTGAAAGCTTTGAAAACACCAGTTGTAACAGACTTTGTCCGTGGTCAATACAGTGAATCTGAAGACGGATCAGTTACTGCTTACCGTCTAGAAGATAAAGTGAATCCTCATTCAACAACAGACACCTTTGTGGCTGGTAAAATCGTCATTGATAACGACACGTGGGACAAGATGCCTGTTTACATTCGAACCGGCAAACGCATGACAAAAAAATCAACACGTATCGATATTGTGTTTAAACAAAGTGAGAATAACATATTTAATGACACACCAACCCATTTAACCATCCACGTGGATCCTTTTGAAGGATTTGAATTAACCTTAAATGATAAAAAAATAGGCCCAGGGATGGACTTAACACCGATGACACTCGGCTCTCTTCGTTCAGAAGAAACGATTGAAAATAGTCCTGAAGCTTATGAAAAACTTATTTTGGATGTGTTGCGTGGTGACGAAACGCACTTCGCTCATTGGGGAGAAGTATCAGAGTCTTGGAAATTTATTGACCAGATCAAACGACTTTGGGAAGATACAAATCACCCGATTGCTTTTTACCCTGCTTTATCCATGGGCCCTAAAGAAGCATTTGAACTGCTTGAAAAAGACGGACGTCAATGGGTTTGGAATCCTTAAACCTTTTAAAATACAGAGAAAAAGAGGCAGCTTATTAAGGTTAAGCTGCCTCTTTTTCTTATCATTATACTAGTTTAATTTACTATTATCTAAGACTTCAATAGCATAAAAGAATTCTTTTAATTTTTCTTTGACTAAAGGAATCATTCCCTCTAAGTCGTTTTCAATTTGCAATACTAGTTTCGGTTCGTGCAAGCTCATGCGTAATAACAACCAGCCTCTGCCATAAGGGGCACTGATTTGACTTCTTTTTCCTTCTAAGTTATCTGAAAGTAAGGTGAAACCTTCCGTCTCCGTAAGCCACTCGGCAAATTGGTCCAGTATAGCAAAACCGATATCTTTATAATCATCTGCTTGAATGACAAAACGGACTTCTTCCGTTTCGGCAGGTCGGTCAAGACTATCAATTAAATCAGTGACACTCTTCCCTTCTAACGCCATTTCCGCTTCTTTAGCGATAATTTTAGCCGCAAGGTAAGCGCCGTCATCTAAAAAGTAGTTTTCCCTTAAAGCAGCGTGTCCACTGGTTTCAATAGCTAATTCACAGTCGATGCCTTCTTTATTTAATTCGATTCCTCTGTTAATAACATTTCTATAGCCCGAAATATAGCGGTCAACTTTACCGCCCAAGGATTCTACAAACGAAATTAAATGATCGGAAACAGGTGAATTGGTAACGATGGTTGTGCCAGGATGGTCTTCTAGTACAATCGCACCAATAAGTCCAATCAAATTGTTTCTATTAATACTTTGTCCTTTTTTATCGACAATAGCCGAGCGGTCCACATCGGTATCAAATATAATGCCTAAATCTGCTTTTGATTTTAAAACCGCATCGGAAATACTCTTCATCGCTTCTTTATTATCCGGGTTTGGTTCATGATTCGGGAAGGTTCCATCTGGATCTAAGAATTGACTGCCTTCTGTATTAGCCCCTAACGGTTTTAAAACGTGTTCCACAAAGAAGCCGCCCGCGCCGTTTCCAGCATCCACTATAATTTTTCTGTTTTCAAGAGGCTTACTATCCTCTGAAGCACCAATCATTTGACGAATGTTCTGAACTAAGTCAGCTGCATAGGCACTAACTAAGTCTTTTTGAACGACCGTCCCTTTCAATTCTGCTTCAAAAGCGGTCTCATTAGCCGCATAAGTCAACATGTCCTCAATATCATCATGTTCAAGCCCACCTTCCGATGTGAAAAACTTCAGACCGTTATATTCCATCGGTAAGTGACTGGCTGTAATCATAATGCCAATATCTGATGAAAAGTCCTCATATTGAGTTGCCATGAATAAGGCAGGCGTGGTTGCCATACCGGCATCGATGACTTTAACCCCACTATTTACAAAACTCTCTATAAGCCAAGACTTAATATCTGGACCAGTTAATCGACTGTCGTGTCCAATCGTTATGGTCGACTCAGACAACGCCTTTAGCTCTTTCTTGCTCCACCACTGCAACAAACCCCTAGCGATGCGCTGAATCGTTTCTTTTGTTAAATTCTTTTTATGTACCTCAGTATCCAATGCAAACCCTCTAATATCAGAGCCGTTTTGCAATGCTAATATATCCTCTTTTTTCATTTTGCCTCTCTCCTTTTATACATGTTGAGAAATCGAAACGGCTTTCATCCGTCTTATTTATATTACCATGTTTAAAACAGACTGCCTATTAAATACTCGCTATGGCACAAAAAAACGTATCCTTCTAACTGAATAGAAGTGATACGCTTTAAAGACATGCAGATACTAGTTAGTCATTCAATGTCTCGCCAATGATTCTATCTAAATAATTATACATGTGCTCCGCTTCTTCTGGTGTTTTTGAAATAAGAAGAATTGTATCGTTTCCTGCAACGGTTCCGACTAATTCAGGAAACTCTATATCGTCAATCAACGCCCCAATCACATGGGCATTCCCTGGTAGTGTTTTGACCACAATCATGAACTGAACACGTGTATAGTTCATGACAACACTTCTCAACGTTGATTCCAATTTATCTTCTAAAGTCACTTCATTGTTTTGATAGATAGTATATTTCATGCCACCTTCAGAGTTACTCGTTTTGACTAAATTTAATTCTTTAATATCTCTAGAAATAGTCGCCTGAGTTGCCTTTACCCCTTTTTCTTGCAAATGATTCAACAATTCTTCTTGAGTAGAGACATTCTGATTTAATATAATCTGTTTAATGACCATCTGTCTTTCTGTTTTTTTCATTTTTACCACCCCTTTTTATTGGTTTGCGTTTTATATGAGTCTAACTGGAATATCTACACATTGAGTATACTCCTTATCGTATAAACATTCATCTATTTTATAATGAATTTGAAAAATATTAAAACAATTTTCATAAATAATGATAGTCGATCGGGATTAAGTTGCCAGAGAGAGTCAGCTTTGCTATAATACAAGTGCTATTCATTATGAATAAAGGAAAACAATGGCTATTGATACTTTCAAAACAGCCCTTTTTTTATGCATATGATTAACCGATGGAATAACTAATTTAAAGGAAAACTTACAGGGGGTCTTTTTTTGGACTATAAACAACTGATTGCTGAAGCAATCCATAATGAAATGAACGAACATTTGGAATTAAATGAAATTAAACACCTTTTGGAAAAACCTAAACATACCGATTATGGGGACGTTGCTTTCCCTACCTTTCAATTAGCCAAGCTTTTCAGACAAAATCCAGCTCAAATTGCTCAGGATTTAGCTTCTAAGATTAACTCACCCATTATTAAATCGTCTCAAGTGGTCGGTCCTTACATCAACTTCTTTTTAAATAAAGAAACGGTATCAAATGACATTCTAAAGCAAGTGATTGAGCAAAAAGAAAACTATGGCAATCAAACATTTGGAAACAAAGGTCAAGTCCCTATTGACATGTCTTCTCCAAATATAGCTAAACCAATGTCTATGGGACATCTACGCTCGACAGTTATTGGAAATGCCTTATCAAACATCTTAACTAAAGTTGGATTCACACCTATTCGTATTAATCATTTAGGTGACTGGGGTACTCAGTTTGGTAAATTGATGACTGCTTATAAAAAATGGGGATCTGAAGAAGATGTCAAAGCGGAACCAATTAAAGAACTGCTCAGACTGTATGTGATATTCCATGAAAAGGCTGAGGAAGATGAGTCTCTAGAAGATGAAGGCCGTTTGTGGTTTAGAAAATTAGAAAATGGTGACGAAGAGGCTGTTGCTTTGTGGAAGTGGTTTAGGGATGAATCATTGAAAGAGTTTGAAAAAGTGTACAAACGTTTAGATATTGAATTTGATTCATATAACGGTGAAGCTTTCTACAACGATAAAATGGACCGTGTGGTTGACCTACTTAATCAGCATAACCTATTGACCGTTGATCAAGGGGCTCACATTGTTAACTTGGATAAATATGACCTTAACCCTGCTTTGATTAAAAAGTCGGACGGCGCTACTCTTTACATGACAAGAGATCTGGCTGCTGCTCTTTTCAGAAAAGAAACCTATGACTTTTCTCAATCATTATACGTTGTTGGACAAGAACAGTCCAATCATTTTAAACAATTAAAAGCCGTTTTGAAAGAATTAAATTTTGACTGGGCAGAAGACATCCACCACATTCCGTTTGGCTTGATTACTAAGGATGGCAAAAAGCTGTCTACTCGTAAAGGGAAAGTGGTCTTACTTGAGGAAGTATTGGATGAAGCGACTCAGCAAGCCTTGGATCAAATCGAAGCGAAGAACCCGAACCTACCAAACAAAGAACGTGTATCCGAACAAGTTGGTGTTGGCGCAGTAGTCTTCCACGATTTGAGAAATGATCGTTTAAACAACTTTGATTTTACCATTGAAGAAGTGGTTCAATTTGAAGGGGAAACCGGACCGTATGTCCAATATACTCGTGCTCGTGCCATGAGTATTTTAAGAAAAGCTGGCGTGTCTTCCTTTGATGCATCCGGCACTTATGCTTTGAGCGATGATTACAGTTGGGAAGTTATTAAACTGCTTCAAGAATACCCAAATACGATTAAGCGAGCTTATGATAACTTTGAACCTTCTATTATAGCTAAACATTCCTTACACTTAGCATCGACCTTTAATAAGTTTTATGCGAATGTCCGTGTATTGGATGAACACGAAGAAAAAGACGCTCGTCTGGCATTGGTTTACGCTGTCACAGAAGTTCTTAAAGAAGATTTGAGAATTTTAGGCGTTCAAGCACCTGACGAAATGTAATACGAGTATAGATTGAGCCGCGTTCATTATGAGCCTGGCTCTTTTTCTTGGTCGAGTTGCTTAGAGAAGGGTTCTCTACGCAACTCAATCAGCTATCGACGTTCGAACTACTTAGAGAGTCAGCCTCTACGCAACTCAGCACAAAAAAATTGGCTGACTTGCTCAGAGAAGGCGTCTCTAAGCAAGTCAACTCATTTTCCATCTAAAATAGAAAAAGCACGAACCATAATCGGCTCATGCTTTCTCTATTTTAATTTATCATTTTCATAAGTGTGGGTTAATTCTAAATTCGGGAAACCTTGTTGTCTGAGAGCTTCATAAATTAAGATATTCGCTGTATTAGACAAGTTCAACGAACGCACGTGGGTATCATCCATTGGTATGCGTAATGCTTTCTCTCTATTCTCTTTCATGAATGCTTCAGGCAGACCCGTTGTTTCTTTTCCAAATAAGAAATAATGGTCTTTTTTTGTATCTGTAAAGTCGACATCACTGTATACTTTTTCTGCAAACTTGGAAATTAGATACAAGGGACTTTCTCCTACTACTTCCAAAAACGCGTCTAAATTTTTATGATAATGAATAGTGACATCATTCCAATAATCCAGTCCGGCGCGTTTTAACTGTTTGTCATCTGTTTTAAAGCCAAGTGGCTCAATCAAATGGAGACTGGTATTGGTTCCTGCACAGGTTCGTGCAATGTTTCCGGTATTTGCCGGAATTAATGGTTCGAATAAAGCGATGTGATTCGGCAACCCTTTTCCTCCTAAGTTCTCGTCAATCAACTAATTTCTTTTTTTCTAGCGCGTCATATAACTCTCTAATGGCTTCTTTGTATTCGTTAATCGTTTCTGCTTCCGTTTCTTTTGCTAAAGCTTCTTCAAGAAACTCGATCACTTCTTCATTTGGTCGTTTGGCCATAATAACTGAAATGGCCCAAGCCGCAGTTCCACGGATCATGGGACGAGGGTCCTTTTCAATCACATTCAATAAGTCAGGGACAGCAGTATAGTCCCTATAATTCGCCAGTGCTATAATCGCATTTCGTTGTAGAGGCTTCTTCCCTCTCCAAGACCCTGCCAAATCACCAAACTGTTCTTTGAAATCCCTATTTGAAATAGTCAATAATGATTTCAACTTCGGCATAGTGGCTTCAGGTTCCGGCTCCATCTCTTCATGAAAGTGGAAATCTTTCCCTTTGTTGTATGGACAGACAATTTGACAAATGTCACAGCCATAAATGACATGACCCATTTTTCGTCTGTATTCTTTAGGCATGTAGTCTTTTGTTTGCGTTTGATAAGACAAGCAGCGCTGCGCATTCATTCTCCCGTCACCGAGTAAAGCGTCAGTCGGGCAAGCATCGACGCAACGCATACAGTCCCCACAACCAAAGGGCACTTCTTCATCCGATTCAAAAGGTAAATTAGTGATAATTTCGCCCAAATAGACATAGGAACCATACTCTTCTGTAATAAGTAGCCCATTTCGTCCAATAAAGCCCAGTCCAGCTCGTTGAGCAACAGCGACATCAACTAGTTCACCGGTGTCCACCATCGGCTTAAAATCAGGCTCAAATCCCGTTTCTTGACTTGCTTCTAAACGGATGTAGTCAATCAATCGATCCATACGGTCTCTCAATATGTCATGGTAATCAATTCCCCATGATGCTCGGGCGAATTCTCCCCGACGTTCACCTTTTACCCGTTCAGGTTTTTGTGTCATCTTTGATGGATACGCTAAAGCAATCGCAATAATTGATTTTGGTTCGTCAAAAATTTTCTCAGGGTAAATGCGTTCCTCGATGACTTTGTGTTCAAAGCCTGAATGATGGCCTTTCTCCTGTTGTTTCTTCAGTTTATCTTCTAATGAATAAAAAGGTTCAGCATGAGTGAATCCTATTTTATTAATCCCAATCTCTTTAGCTTTTTCGATAATTCTTTCTTTAAGGGCTTGGTTCATCTCATGCCTCTCTTTCTCCTAGTTGAATGCTTAGTTAGACTTATTTATCGCAAGGTTAGCCAGCTTGTCACACAATTCGTTATAACTGATACCCATAGCAGCTGCTTCTTGAGGAAACAGGCTCGTTGGAGTCATTCCTGGCAATGTATTGGCTTCGATACAATAAATGTTCCCATCACTTGAAACCATGAAATCTGATCGTGAATAGTAATCTAACCTTAAGGCTTTATGCACATCAACAGCCGCTTGTTTCATTTTCTCAGCTAGTTCTTCGCTAATGTCAGCTGGGCAAATTTCTTCAGTGGCTCCTTCTTGATACTTGTTTTCATAATCATAAAATCCTGTTTTAGGAATGATTTCTATAACTGGCAGGCCTTCACCGTCTAACACACCAACTGAAAACTCTCGTCCGTCAATCATCTCCTCGATGAGGACACTCTCGCCGTATTCTTTTGCCGATTCCACCGCTTGTTTTAAATCATCTTGGTTATCGACTAGGTAAACACCAATACTCGACCCACTTGCGTTTGGTTTAACCACACAAGGCACACTCATCGTTGGTTCGGTTTGTCCACCTTCCAACACTTCCCAGTCCGGTGTTAAAATATTATGTTGTCGCATAATTTCTTTAGCTAAAATCTTGTTCATTGCTACGGCACTACCTAAGTAGCCAGAACCTGTGTAAGTAATATCATATAAATCGAAAACGGCTTGCAGTTGACCATTTTCTCCTAATTCTCCATGTAAAGACAAAAAGACCAAATCGGCTGACTGACAAATCGGAATGATATTATCCCCAATCATTTCTTCTGGTTTCTCTTTTTGTTTTTTCAGTGCTTTCAAATCGGGTATTTGTTTTTCAACTTTATAGTAGTAAGACTCTTTATTTAATTTTTCATAGGCGTCCTCAAAATTGCTCGCTTCTTTCGTGCCAAAATAGAGATCCAGTAAAATGACTCGATGCCCATTTTTCATTAATGCATTGGCAATTAAACTACCTGAACTGAGTGACACTTCTCTTTCATGACTATAGCCACCCGCTAATACAACGATATCCATATTCATTCCTCCTATACTCTTCTTGTATTATACACCAAGACAGGCATTTTCAGAACACAATAAGCCAATTTCTCCCGTTCCTTCGAGGAAATTCAAGGCCCATGACATTTGTGTCATTTAAAAGTTAATATATTACGTTTCTGTGATTTAAACGCAAAAAAACGTATCGCTTCGGTGTCCAGCACTGCGAAACGATACGTTAGTGAAGCCTTTGATATGTCACTAATTTTTATCAGCTTCTGATGGGTTGACTGATAAAAACAAATGAATCAAATGAGCTTATGGGTAGTATAATAACATCCCCTATAGATAAACACAAGGGTTTCAAAAAAAATGGTACGAAGTCAAAGGTCTTTTTGACAAAAAAAAGAACATGTGAAAATATAAACATATGAATATTTTAACATTTCTAATCGGATATCCCTTCCAATATGATTAAATCGACTGTAATAGTTTGTAACATATGTTTAATATAAGCATCCTCTTTAAGGTGCCATCCAAGCGGTGTCATGTTCACAAAGTCTTCTATTTGAGAGTCATCTAGTGAGACTGAATAACGCACAGGTATCTCTTGATAATTAGGATAGTGTTCAGCAAACTTACGCACGACTCGCTCATTAGAATAGTCTTTGTCTTCAGATTTCACAAGTTGCCTTAATTCCTTCAAGTAGTCTTTACCGGGAACGACTTTTATCACTTGCCCACCCGGTTTAAGTATCCGCTTGAACTCCTGGTAGTTCGATGGCGACAAGATATTTAAAATCGTATCGAATGAGTCCGGAGCAAAAGGAGATTGAGCGAGATCCGCTACCATGAAGAAGAGATCGTCGTAAGTTGCTGCTCCTAGATTTACGCCTTCTTTGGATATGTCAAAAGCAATAATGGGACCACTTAAACCAGCCGTTTTTAAATAATGGCTATGATATCCTTCCCCACTTCCTACATCCAAGTGGAAGCCGTCCGGTTTTACTATTCGCTCGTAAATAGTATCGAGCAAAGGATGCCAAAACCCACTTTGAGCGATACGTTGTCTTGATAAGAGCATGTCTCTCGTGTATTCAGACTGCACAGGCTTTAGTAAAAAGTGGAGGGTACCCTTCTTGGATAAATCAAATTGGTGGTGCTTTAAGCAGGTCAGTTGATAGCCCTCTAGTGTGTTGAAAGGACTGGCGCAGACTGGACACTGAAAGGTATCCAAGTGGTCTTCTATAAAAGCCTTGCCTTTTTCTATTTTTTTCATCATTCTGTTCCTCGTTTCAAATGCAATATCTGGACGTTTTCCTTTCTTCATGATATAACGAAATCACTAAAGATGAAAGGATGAATACGTATGCCTTGGGATATGACTGATTACCCGGATTCTTTTAAGAATCTAGATCATGTTGTCCGAAAAAAAGCGATTGATATTGCTAATGCCCTTGAATCGAATGGTTACGATGACAGTCGAGCCATACCGATTGCGATTGATCAAGCAAAGGAATGGGCGAGCAATGCTTCAGAAGATGAGTTGAATGCGTTCAAATATGGTGAGTCGCCTAAAAAAGATGATTCACACGATCAAAGCTCCAATCCTGACCTCCTTGATAAAGATGTGCTAGTCTACTTTGAAGACGACCATTGGATTGTGCGCACTAAAGACGCCAAACGGCCTGACTCAACTCATAATAAAAAGCAAGATGCTTTAAATCGAGCGAAAGAAATCGCTGAAAACAAGGAGTCAAACGTCGTGTCTTATACAAAAGACGGTGACAAGCAGGACTGAATTACCTTTAAAAGCAAAAAAGCCAGCACCCACATCAAGGTGAGTGTTGGCTTTTGTTTTACAGTGAATCACGGAGTAAAGGCATGCTCATGCACCGAGGACCGCCCCGACCACGGGACAGCTCACTTGACGGGATTTCTATCACCTTAATGCCGTTTTCTCTTAGTAATTCGTTGGATACAAAGTTTCGGTTGTAAGTCACGACGACTCCAGGTTTAATGGCCAATGTATTTGAACCATCATTCCACTGTTCTCTAGGAGCAGCGATCGGGTCGCCATCTCCACATGGAATCAGATTGATTTCGCCATGTTTCAAAGTATCTTTTAATACTTTTCCTAAGTCACTGTGGTGGCTAACATTTAATTCACCTTCAACGGATGACGGTTCCAAGACATAAATAGACATTTGCTTATTAATATCTTGAATTTCTGGGTGAATCGTAAAGGCATCATGGTCAACCATTGTAAATACCGTGTCTAAATGCATCATCGCACGGACTCTAGGAATTTCAATGGCCACTACTTTCTTAAAGGTGCTATTTTTGGAAAATAACGAACGAGCCATCTCTTCTATTGCACGGCCTGATGTTCGTTGAGACACACCTATAGCCAGCGCTTCATCGTTTAAAACTAAGATATCTCCACCTTCTATAGAAGTCTGAGAGTACCTGTCACGCCAAACTTTTATGTCCGATTGTTTAAAATTAGGATGGTGTTTCACAATCGTTTCCATGAATAATGATTCCCTTTTACGAGCGGGATAAGTCATTTGGTTAATTGATATTCCTTCTCCCAATACGGACGCAATATCTCTTGTATAGTATAGGTTTGGCATGGGATCCATCAGGAATAATGATTTACTTTCATCGTCGGTTAACCACGACAAGGATGTCGAATTGATAGACAGTTCATCCATACGAACGCCCGCCATCATTTTATCCACCATCTCTCGGTCGGTCATTGAATAAAAGTACTCACTAACCGCCTGTATTGCCTCATCGACGTGAATACCAGATTCTTTAATCAGTTGAGAAATCAATTGGTCTTTCACTTTCTCTTCTTTTAGGGTTTCGGTTAATAAATTTTCAAGGTAGACGACCTCAGCTCCATTATCTCTTAAGACAGTCGCAAAGGCATCGTGTTCTTCTTGTATAATCGGAAGGTACGGAATATCATCGAACAATAACTCTTCCATCGTTGAAGGGATTAAATTCTCCACTTCCTTACCTGGTCTTCTGAGTAGCACTCGCTTCAAAGATCCTATTTCCGATGTGATATTTAATGCTTGATTCATGTTATCCTCCTGTAGTGTATTCGGTCTATCTTATAGTTGTTTTTATTCAAAATTTAGTATAAATATCCTAATCATGTTAAAAAGAAAAGAGAAAAGACTAATCTTTCCCCTCTTCACTTCGTTCTTAGTATAATACATCTTCTTCAGTTGGCTCTTCTTCATCGTCAACGTATAAAACGGGTTCCGGTGCTTCAGCGTACTCAGGAGCTGGTGCGACGTTTTTCTCGGTGCGTTCGTAACGAATCGGTTCAACGACATCGTCGCTTTCTGCACGTTTCGTTTCATACCAATTTTCAGCTTCAAGCATGGCTTCGTCAATAGTAAGCACAGCTTTTTCTTTTGCAGATTTAGCTTTTTCTTGAACCTTTTTTTGAAACTCTTCCCCAGACTGAGGTGCAAACAAGTATGCCATAGCTGCTCCAGTTAATGCTCCTAGTGCGACTCCTAAACCAAATGTTCTTTTAGACATGATTTTTTCCTCCCAGTGTTTCTAGTTTGTCAGTTCAATTTTTTCAAGTGTAACTAATTCTATACAGACACATAAAGCTTCCATCGCTATTTCTAAATGATCAAGCTTCGCGTTGCTTGGTGCCAAACGAATACTGTTGTCTCTTGGGTTATTTCCATACGGATAAGCTGCATTCGCATCAGTCAAATGAACACCGATATCTTTCATGCGTCTGACAACTTCTTCTGCACACCCATCTTGTGTCGTTAAGTGAACGAAGTAGCCACCTTTTGGCTGCGTCCATTCTACAAAATGACTGCGCTCTTCTTCACCGAAGAAGGCATGTAAAATAGCATCGATCCATTCGAATTTGGGTGCTAAAATTTCCGCGTGCTTTTCCATATGCGCTTCAATCGTTTCTCTATCCTTTAAAAACTCAACATGACGTTTTTGATTGATTTTATCGAAACTAATGATTTGCTTACTGAATGCTTTAGCAATCTCTTGCATACGGTCAACGGAGGCTCCTATAGCTGATACACCTGAACCAGGGATAGTCATTTTAGACGTTGATACAAATTGAACCACACGATTGGGGTTCAAGGCATATTTACAAGCTTCTAAAATATTTTTAACTACTTCCCTTTCTTCATATAAATGGTGGACGACATAAGCGTTATCCCACATAATTAAAAAATCGTCGTGAGCGGTTGTCATAGCGGCTAGTCGATCAACCACTTCGTCAGAAACCGTTTCGCCTGTTGGATTGTTATAAGTCGGAACGACAAACATCCCTTTAATAGCTGGATCTTGAGAGACTAGCGTTTCAACAGTATCCATATCTGGACCCTTACCAGTTAAAGGAACCGAAATCATTTCAATACCTAACTGTTCAAGCATAAACCAGTGACGGTCATAACCAGGACTTGGGCATAAGAACTTCACGGTTGCGTCTTGTGACCAAGGCTTTTCAGCTGTGAACATGAAATGATTTAACACAGCATACATTAAATGGAGACTCGAGTTTCCTCCTATAAAGGTTTCTTCGACGCTCGTTTCCATTAATGACCCGAATAACTCTCGGGCTTCTTTAATACCGTAAAGCCCACCGTAATTTCTAATATCTATCTCATCGTCACTCAACCATTGAGTAATGGGCGTGTCGTTGATTAATGCCTGAGATAACTTTAGCTGCTCGGAAGAAGGCACTCCACGAGCGAGTGATAAATCAAGTGGGCGCTGCTTGTATCTTTCATATTGCTCCTGCAACTGCTCCAGACGTGTCTCTTGTTCTTCTTGACTCATCTCCTACTCCCTTCTATTGTCTATGTATGAAGAGAGGTCAGCCCTAACGTGAAGCTACCCCACCGTTATACTTAGATCAACGTGATGTCATACTTCTTATTATAACTGAAGATTAGAGAGATTGAAAACGATACAATCACTCTTTGTTCTCTCTTTACTTTATTTCCAAGCTCGTCATGGCTTCTTTAACTTTATGAATACAGTCGTCGTGATTATGGGATCGGGCTGGACACTGGTATCTGCCAAAGAAAATCAAGCGATGGTGAGCCACACTCCATAAGTCTTTAGGTATTTTTTCCATCAACGCATCTTCTACTTGTCTCACGTTTGCTTTTTGATCGCAAATGTTGAATCGTTTGGAAATACGTTCGACGTGAGTATCGACCGCTATAGCCGGTTCGTCAAACGCCACACTCATGACCACATTGGCTGTCTTACGCCCTACCCCTGGTAAACTTTCTAATTCTTTATGTGTGCGAGGAACCTCTCCATTAAAGCGCTCGACTAGTTCACGTGCACATTGTTTGATAAATTTTGCTTTGTTTCGGTAAAGCCCAATGGTTTTTAATTTATCCATAATATCGGACAAATCTGCCTCCATCATCTGTTCTGGCGTAGGGTAGGTCTCGAATAATAATGGCGTCACTTTATTAACCCCTACGTCTGTTGTTTGAGCACTCAATATGACAGCTATTAACAATTCAAAAGCATTCGAATGAGTCAATTCTGCTTTAGCGTTTGGATACAATACCCCAATAGCTTCAATGAGGCGAGTCGTTTCTTCTGCGTTTAATAATACTGTTTGTTCAGACACTTATATGCTCCTTTATTACCATTTACTTGTTTATTTTTCTAACTTATCTTTCAACCAGTTATACATCGGTACGGGCTTATCTGAAGCTAACTTTTCTTTATTGATGACCGCTTGGCTTTGGCTTATGCGGTGCCGCTTTGATTCTTTTTCCACTTGTTCTTTTGTTCGAATATTTTTCTTTTCCCATGCTAAAAGAATCCGGTCAATGTATTTTAAACTGTAGACTTGATTCAATACGGCTTCTCTTAAAGCCATTTGTATTAATTCAGGACTGTACTTGTCTTGTTCCAGCCACATCTCTAAGGTTTGAATTTCGATAGCTGACAAGCTTCTGCCGAATTCTTCTGCAAACAAGTTGTAGAGCTCTTTGGCTGACAAAGTCGTTTGGATAGCGACATGTTCTTGATTTTTATCTTCAAGAAGAAGCAACAGCTTTTCATAAAGTAAATCAAAAGACAATGTATCAACCGTTTTGCCTTCTTCATTTGCAGTTGTTTCAATCGTAATTAACTTTTTGCTGATTAAAGCATAAATAGCTTTAAAGGCGTCTTCTTTTGACACATCTAAACGCTCTGAGAGTATCTGCGTATCTGGGAAGCCTTGACCTTGTTCAGCTAAAGAAAGCAGTTGAATCAAGGTAACTAACTCATCATTTGTCATATTCAAGTCTTTATAATAAGCGAGTAGACAATTGGGTAAAGTTGTTTGCCCCAACTTCATCCACTTTAAAAGCAGTTCATTTTTCATTTATTTTCTCCTCCTAATCCTTCTATTGAGAAGAAAAGAGGATTGGGGATTTTACGTTCCCAACCCTCTTTATTATCAATTTAACTATACGCTTACGGATAAATTCTGTTTAATAAACGTGGGAAAGGAATAGACTCACGGATGTGTTCCGTTCCACTTAACCATGTTACGGTACGTTCCAAACCAAGTCCAAAACCTGAGTGTGGGACACTTCCGTATTTTCTAAGTTCCAAGTACCAGTTGTATTCTTCAAGGTCTAAACCAAAGGCCTCAATTTGAGCTTTTAATTTCTCATAGTCGTCTTCACGTTCAGACCCACCAATGATTTCACCGTATCCTTCAGGTGCAATCATATCCGCACACAAGACAACGTCGTCTCTGTCTGGGTGTTCTTTCATGTAAAATGGCTTGATATCTTTTGGATAGTTCAAAATGAATACTGGCGTGTTATATTGTTTCGCAATAAATGTTTCTTCAGGTGAACCGAAATCTTCTCCCCATGTCACATCAAAGTCATTTTTCTGAAGCATATCGACAGCTTCATCATATGAAATACGTGGGTAAGGCAATTGTGTGTAAGATTTAAGCAACTCTTTGTCACGTTCCAATACGTCTAACGCATGGTCACAGTTGTCTAAGACACTTTGGACCAAATAAGCAACGTATTGTTCTTGAACTTCTAGTGACTGGTCTTGGTCCATGAAGGCCATCTCAGGTTCAATCATCCAAAACTCAATTAAGTGACGTCTCGTTTTTGATTTTTCTGCGCGGAAAGTCGGTCCAAATGAGAACACTTTACCTAAAGCCATCGCTGCAGCTTCCATGTATAATTGACCACTTTGAGTTAAGAAGGCATCACGGTCAAAGTATTTCGTGTGGAAAAGTTCTGTTGTGTTTTCAGCTGCACTACCTGTTAAAATCGGTGGATCAACTTTAATGAATCCTTCTTTGTTGTAAAATTCATAAGTTGCACGAATAATTTCATTTCTTACGTGCATAATAGCGTGTTGTTTAGACGAACGCAACCATAAGTGACGGTGATCCATCAAAAATTCTGTTCCGTGTTCTTTTGGTGTAATCGGGTAATCAACCGCTTCGTTGATCACTTCAATATCTTTTACGTGAATTTCATAACCAAATTTAGAACGCGTGTCTTCTTGAATGGTTCCTGTTACCCAAATGGATGATTCTTGAGTTAAGTTTTTAGCTGTTTGGAAGACCTCTTCGGATACTTCACTTTTGACGACGACTCCCTGAAAGAAAGCAGATCCGTCACGTAAATTTAAAAAGGCAATCTTTCCGCTTGAGCGTTTGTTCGCAACCCATGCACCTATTTTTACTTCTTTTCCAACATAATCCTTTGAATGACTAATTTGTATCTTTTTCACTCTCTTTATCTCCTTTAGCTGACAATTGCCTATTTTATTTATCTTTATAATGAGGCTTATATATTATCGATGGTTCGAAGCCATTCGCCGGTTTTTAAATCAATAATATAATAACCTAGTCGTTCGTTTTGGTTTCGGTAACTGACTTCCCATACAGGAATATCGTTTATCACACCTATCCGTGCATTTAAAATAGCATCAGGTTCCCTTGCTTGACGAGTTAGTTGAATCGCTTCTTGTCTGGATACTGTCTCATTTGCAGCTAATTCAATAATGCTACCGCCATTTTGCCTGACTATATATAATTTCTCTTCATTATTTTCATTGAAGCCTCTTACCGTTAAATAGGTTTCTGTCCCATTGTACCAGTAAAAATCCTCGGCTTGATTTAAGTCTGTTCGCTCAGAGACGAATGCGATCGTTTCAGCCTCAACCCGGTCATAAGGGTTATGAGACTGTTGGTACACATAAATAGCACCAACGATCACTGCACTCAAAAGCAGAACGAGTCCAATGACAAACTTTTTCAATCTGACCCCTCATTCCCTATCTTTCCTACTCAACTCTTTCAGTATAGCAAATGGGGGTGAAGAAATAAATAATGATTCCACATTCGACCGTCTTTATTCAAAGAATTTGACGATTTCGTCTTTAATTTCTCCAATGGGTAATTGTTCGATGGGTAACGTACTGGGCAGTGTATTTAAAAAGACATGAGCATAACTCGCATCCACTACTCGGCGGTCCAACACAACCCAAATCCCTTTATCCTCAGGTGAGCGAATCAATCGGCCGATACCCTGTTTGAATTTGACTACTGCACGTGGCAGTAAATCATGTACAAAAGGATTTTTCCCTTGTTGGGTCAATTCCTGATGGCGTTTTTTGACTAATGGCATTTCTGGTGAGTCGAACGGTAACCGTGTCATAACAACCATTTTTAACTCGTCTTCAGGAAAGTCAACGCCTTCCCAAAAACTATCTGAACCAAGAACAATACTTTGACTCGATTTTTTAAACAGTTTGGAAATCTTCACTGGGGTCCCTGACACATATTGAGCCAGAATCGTTTTGTTTTGCAGGGAACGCCTTTTTTTCATTAATCTATAGACTTCTTGAATAACTTCTTGCGAACGGAATAAGACCAAACAGTTTTCGTCCGTTTGACTGACAACTGCCTCAATCTGATTCGTTAAGGTGGTCGCATAAGGAATGAGTCCGCCTCTGGCCGATTCCGTTGTATCCTCCGTTGGGATAAATAAACGACCTTGTTTCGCATAATCATAAGGTGACTCATAAGAAGCTAATGCCGCTTTTTTAATCGAAAGAGCATCTTGTAAATAGTCCGTTGAACCATTGACTGACAAGGTACTGCTTGTTAGCAAGACATGTTCGTATTGCGTGACTGCCTTTAGCATGGTGTCTTTTCTGTCTCTGTCAAACTTATAAAAAGACAGCGAATTGATGGGGCTTTTCGTATAAAAACGCATAGCCATAGGGCTTTTACTATCTGTTTCAAAGAAAATATAATCCAAGACAGCTAAATCTTTTTCAATAGAATCGATTGTTTCATTAAAAGCAGATAAGGTCAGTTTATTTTCTTTGGATAACTCGTCGGTTTTACCTTGGACACTTTTTTTGATTTGTCTGCCTACATAAAGCAAATCACTTAAATGATGCTTAATAAACTTAGAATCACGTTTCAAATCCATGGGTAGCTTGGCGTTAGAGACACTCGTCTCTTTCCATTCAATGACTCGGTCGTCGTATTGATCGACAGACTTCATCCAGTCTATCCATTTTCTTAGCCAGTCTTCCCATTCTTCAAGCAAGACTTGGACGAGAGATTCGAGAGTGGTTAGCTGATAAGGTTTAATGAATGAATCAGGAAATTCATTTAAAGAATATAACAATGTGTCGTCTTTTAATATAGAGCCTAATGCCTTTAAGTCATTGCTGACGTTTTTCGTTCGTAGCGTCACAGTTGACCGCTCATCTATCACATCAGGCAAGTGATGCGCCTCATCTATGATTAGACGATTGGCATCAAGGGATTCAGATAGTTTATCCTCTTGTCTTCCCCATTCGGTTAGTAAATAAGCATGATTGGTTACAATAATGGATGCATGATCCAAACGCTTTTGACGTCTATTCATGAAATCCACTGATTCAAAAGCATTGGTTTCCTGTTGCATGTGGGCATGACTTCTAACTTCTTCCCAAAACCGATGAGTTAGCCGTGTACCCACACCCATTTCTTCCAAGTCACCTTCTTGAGTTTCCAGTAGCCAAACCAGTATTTTCATGCAAAACAAAGCATCCACTTCATCAGCAGTCACTTGTTTTAATTTTGTCGAAAAACCTGCTAATGATAAATAGTGGGACGCACTTTTTAATAGAGCCGCAGTCCGTTTAAATGGCAGCCGGCTATTTAATAAAGGAATGCTTTCGTCACTAATCTGCTTTTGAAGAAGTTTAGTATAGGTGGAAATCAGTAATTTATTATCCCTAGTGCTTAAATAAAAGGACGGTAATAAATACCCAAACGTTTTTCCAGAACCAGCAGCAGCTTCAATAAATTGCACATAATCTGGTGAATCTGTTTTGAAATACTCAAAGACCTCATTCATCATGGCCGTTTGACTTTCTCTTTTATGTAAGCCAAGTGACTGCATCACCTGTTCTTTGTCATCTTCTTTAAACGGATAAGATGGCAACTGTCTATAATTTTCTTGTTCATCAACGTATTCTGGCTTTCTCATGGCTAAACCATTCACCACTTGACTATCACTTGGCAAATCGGTTGGACTGGCTAGAGCCTCTTCAAGTGCATGACGAATAAAGAGTCCTGTATCGGCCGTCAAAACGCCTGACAATCGGCTGAGTGATTCCAATGTCACCAAAGGAAGTCCCTTTAGTTTACTGCTTAATTTCTCTAAAAGAAAGGCAGTCGCTTTTGCATCGAATAAGGCATTGTGAGCATTTAAAAGCGTGTAACCTAAAGAAGAGGTCAATTCCTTGAGCTGGTAACTGTCCTCTGTAGGAAAGAGTATTTGAGCCAATTCTACTGTATCAATAGCGGGAATAGACAGGGGTTCAAAACCTGCCCGCCCAAAGCATTCATTTAGAAATTGGTAATCAAAACCAACATTATGTGCCACAAATATCGTATCTTCTAAAAGGGTATGAATAATTAAGGCAACATCCTCAAAATAAGGAGCAGTCGCTAAATCTTTTGCTGTGATGCCAGTTAAATCTCTGACGACTTTATTTACTTTTCGGGAAGGGTTGACAAAGGTATCAAATGTTTCCACGATCTCATTATTCTTCATTAATACACACGCAAATTGAATCATCCGCTCATCTCGGCCAATACTGGCTCCCGTTGCTTCAATATCCACAATGGCGTACAGCTGGTCTTTTTTCATGCGTCTCCTCCTTCCTACTGTCTAAAAATAACAACTCATTGCTCATTTTTTAAGTTTAGCCAGTTGATAATACTATCTGTCTCGTTATCAATGTGACCCATCACGACGCCTTCTTCAGCTTTTCGGATGGCTTCGCCTAACCACTTGCCACCTTTTTTGCCTGTCACATTCATTAAGTATTTACCGTTAATGGCTAACTCTTGACGTGACCGTATGGGTAAGTGGTCAATCATCTCTTCAACATGACTAATTGATGCTTCAAAGCCTAAATCAGCTATCATCCGTTCTGTTTCTAAAGCCAGTTCAGGACTGTAATCGTAAAGTTGAATAGCAGTGAAAGACGAATGCTGTCTCCACCTTATCAATTCAAGTAAGCGAGTGCTTTCATGAATAACTTGATTGGATAATTTCCACCCTTTCATAAAAGCGACTGCCTCTTTGCTGCTATTCATCTCTAGAAAGTACATTAAGTATGTCCAGACTTGTCGGTTACTAGTCAGTTGGTTAGGTAAGTTGGCAAAGCGTCTCAAATCGTGTTTAGTGTGTTTCAAGCCCGGACAATAGCTGTATAAGCCTGTTTCAACAAACGCTTCCATGCCCTGGAATAAGTATGTTCCTTTTGCCATTTTTTCAAATTCAACTCGGATACGCTCCACTGCTATGTTTTCCAGTAGATGAGCATTCACAACAATCGCATAGAACGTATCTGCTTCTAAATGGAAACCAAGCTGAGAAGCAAAGCGGACTGCACGCATCATTCTTAAGGCATCTTCATTAAATCGTTCCTCAGCTTTTCCAACCGCACGAACCACTTGATCGTCTAAATCTTTGGCACCATCGAAGAAATCTTGGATATTCCCTTCTTCGTCCATAGCAAAGGCATTAATCGTCAAATCTCTGCGCTTCAAGTCTTCTTTTAAAGAGCGCACAAAAGTAACCGAATCAGGTCGTCTGAAATCTTGATACGCCGATTCGGTTCTAAAAGTCGTGACTTCATAACTGTCATCATCGAGTAGCACCATCACCGTTCCATGTTCGATGCCCACATCTACAGTCTTTTTAAAAAGATGTTTTATTTCTTCAGGAAAAGCACTGGTCGCAATATCGACATCATTCACCGGCAAACCGAGCAAGGCATCTCTGACACTGCCACCGACAAAATAGGCTTCATAGCCCGCTTCTTTGATTCGTTTGACAACTGGCAAAGCACGTTTAAACTCCCCAGTAATGGGTAACTTTTTTTTCATAACAACGGGTGACCAGAATAGCTCTGTCACCCTGTCTCTCCTTTATGAGCGGTCTCAGTTTGGTTCAGTCGAGTGATGACCATCCACTCGTTCAAAGCGAAAGTGATCACGTGTTGTAAATTTATCCATTGTTAAATTGAATGATTCGGATAAGTCAATATCTAAAGAATTTGCCAAGCTGATTAAGACAAACAAAACATCTCCTAATTCTTCTTCCAAGGCCTTATCATCTTCAGTCGACTTCTTTTGTTTTTCACCATGAGTGTGATTGATTTCTCTAGCCAGCTCGCCGACTTCTTCGGTTAATCTGGCTAATTGACCAAGAGGAGAGAAATAACCTGCTTTAAATTGACTAATGTAGTCATCGACCCGTTTTTGCATCTCATTTAAATCAGTCATTACTCCACTCCTGTCATGATTTAGGATGATACACCATTTTCTAACTGGCGTTCTAATGCACTCAGTTCTTTAGCCAATGTATAAAATTGGTCTCGGTTATCTGTTTCTAATGCTTTATCGATGTCATCCATTAATAGCTGTCTTTGTTCTTGCAAGTAAACATAATCAATGGCTTCATCTACTTGTTGGTCAACTTCTTTCGGTATCCGGTCGTTCCATTTGGAAAACGGATTATCCTCTAACACAGCTGCATACTCCGGAGACAATATGGCATCTTGAAATACCAACTCAATATATAAATCAGTGTGCCAATTTAATCTCACTTCGTGAAAAGCCTGTTCCGGGTGGTCGAATACCTGTCCGTCTTTAAAAAACCGAAACGGTTCGTCTTCTGTTCCCACTGTAGCCATTCTAATACCGCGAGGAGTGTGTTCCACATCTTCGACAAAGCGTGTCTTGTTTAACACAATGTCATGGTTGAGTAAATAGTTTAAAATCCACATCGATTCTCTGCGTTTCATCTGGTAGCGTTGTAGAAACCATTTCAAGAATTTCTTTTTCTCTTTTAACTGTACTCGACTATACATTGCAGCTCCCCCCTCTTCTCTTGCTACTTATAGTATAGCAAATTTACCAGTTTTCTTCATTGTTAATCAACTCAATCATGTCAATATCGGATGGATTCAGTTCGAGGTAATTTTGAACTACTTTCCTAAAGGCATCTTGATCGCCTTCTTCTCTTAAAAACAAAGCGTAGTCTTTTAAATAGCCTGCATTGTCCTTTAAATACGGATACGCTTTTTCATAATACTCTTTGGCTTTGCTGAAATCTTCTGTTTCATTATAAGCCAAGGCACTATTCCAATAGAGTTGAGGGTCCTCTTCACCACTGTTTAATTTATCCTCAAGCCAGATTAAAGCATCCTCATGTCTATCTTGACTTAAAAGCAAATTCGTTAAGTGAAGAACCAAAGAGATATTTTCCGGATCACGTTCGATAGCTTTACCATAGTAGTCCTCAGCCGCCTCTTCGTCACCCAATTTAACAGCTGCTTCGGCCCCCATACTGTAAAGCGATGCATTCTCTTTATCGT
The DNA here is from genome assembly GCF_009935905.1 of Alkalibacterium sp. MB6. Classification (GTDB taxonomy): domain Bacteria; phylum Bacillota; class Bacilli; order Lactobacillales; family Carnobacteriaceae_A; genus Alkalibacterium. The sequence goes on from NZ_PREX01000013.1 coordinate 35,167, forward strand.
AATACAGGCCGTCTTTCACTATTTCCAGTGCTTCTTTTTCTTTATTTTGCTGAATATAACCTTCTGCTAAAAAGACATAAACCGAAGTATAAGACGGATCCAATTCTTTGATTTTCAAAAATAAATCATTGGCCTTATCGTATTCCTTTTGTTGGAAGTAAATGTAGCCCAACTGGAATAAGTGGTCACTTGTTTCCTGCAACTCAATGGCTTCTTTTAAATAATCTTCTGCTTCTTCCCATTCACCAATTGCTCCGTAGGCATTGCCTAAACGGCTATAAATACTAATTCCAGCAAATTCAGTGTGATTCTTAATCAAGAGTTCTTCATAAGACGTAATGGCATCCCGGTATTCGCCAGATGAGAAATACAATTCACCTAAGGCAAAATCAATGACCGGTTCTTCAGGAAGGAGTGTTTTTGCTTCTTTCAGTTTTTGTCTAGATACTTCAGGCAAGTCGAGTACTTGATAGTAATCGGCTGATACAAGTAGTGCCTGCGGATAATATGGGCTGTTCTTCTCGACCTGATCAATCCAGTCAAAAGCCTCTAATTCTTTACCTTCTTCAATGGCTAACTCCGCCAACGTCAACTTCATTGCATCATCTTGCTCTTTTTCAAGCAAATGAAGCGCAACTGTCTTTGTTTCTTCTAAAAAACCTAAATCAAAGAGTGTTTCAGTTAATGCATACAACTCTTCCGTTTGATCATGTTCTAAAGCTAAGTGTAAATAATCAGCCGCTTTAGTCAAATCTTCGTTTTGAATAGCCTCAATCATTTTATTTGAGTATGACACGAGACAAGCTCCTTTTTCTTCGTTCATGTTTCTTTTATCTTATCATACACGAGGGTTAACGTCATGTTAGATTTTATGAGCTTTACTTAAAATGGCTTTCGCTGTCATTTTATCACGTTTCTTTTAAAATAGACTAAAGAAGAGACAGGACTGATGAATCGGTGATGAAACTGAATATGAATAGAGATACCCCATTTGTTAAGCATTATCACTGGATAGGAATTGTCGTTGTTTGTTTAGCATCCATTCCTTTACACTTTGTCTATGAATGGACAGGAGAGAATACATTGGCGGGAATCTTTACTCCTATCAATGAAAGCATTTGGGAGCATCTCAAACTCGTTTATTGGCCGTTGCTTTTATGGTGGACAGTTGGTTTTCTAATCTTCCGTGATAGAAAGTCATTATCCATCTCAAAATGGTTTACTGCCGCACTTGTTTCTATAATTATTAGCATGGTGTTTATCGTGGGTTGGTACTACACATGGACAGAAGCGTTTGATGTCCATTCGTCTATTATTGATGTTGGCTCTCTTTTTATTGCTGTTCCTATTGCTCAGCTTATTGCGATTCATGTCTATAAAGCCGTGCAACCACGAGTGGTATACTTATTGCTTTCAATTGGCATCCTTTTAGCACTCGCTGGATTATTCGTCTGGTTTACCTTTAATCAACCAGATGTCCCGTTTTTCATTCCTCCTAGTGGCTAATTAGATTGTAAAAGGTATAGATTAAATCGTTACAATGGTATTTAAAAAGAGACCAAGCGCCTGTAAAGAACTCGGGCGTTTGGTCTATTTCGTCGCTATTCTGACAAGCGGTACATTAAATCAGTCATCAATGAACCGGTGTAGCTCTCTTCTCCGCTTTTTTGAATCGTCGCATTAGTCACAGCCCACATGCGGTCTTCAGTCTCTAACGACTCAATAAATTGCCTAATGGCTTCTGGTGAGCTACCCGTCACTTCCACTTGATAGGTGGTTTTGACAAAGTCATCCACAACGTTTTCTATAGGCTCCCTGTCGCTAACTCGATTCGTGTGCATTAACTCAAGCTCGTAACGATCAGCCGTTGCTTTTAAAATAACTAAAACTTCGTTTATTGCCTCAACGTCAGGTAAAAATCGAGTGGTCTCATCGTATGCTTCCTGATAGTCGGCTAAAACTGCTTCTTCAGCTGGGTATTGCTCTAGCAATCGCGTTTGATCCTCCACAATGCGAGTGGAGCTTTCAGCACTAGCTTGAGACGGGGCAACGAGCACATGATAACCGTAGTAACCAACAGCAACTAATATCAAAACGGTTAATAAAGAGACTATAAAGGATTCTCTATTCCACTTTATTGCCATAAAAGAGCCTCCTCTTTCAATAAGCTTTCATCATAATCAATGGTTAAATCAATTTCATACAAGCCTTCTTCTGACGATGTTTGCTGAAGTCGAGTGACATTCACTCGATTAATATAAGAGACTGATTCCAATTCTTCAATAATCGAAGCACTCTCTTCAACTCCTACAGCTTCTAGATTCAACATGATTTGCCCTGTGGTCGTCACATTCAACATCACTAATTGGGTGTCTTCATTCGGTATAAAGGACGACACGTGTTCCGTGGCAAAAGCTACTGGAAAGGTTTGTTCATCAAGAATCGTTATTGTTTCTCTGTTTTGAGTCGTTAAGCGTTCAATCTGTTGAATGTCTCTAGATAAGGCAACTTGTTCAGATTGTTGCTGCATGATTTGAACGTTTTGAGCATCGACTCGATTATAATGAGCGGATAGAAAAAGAAAGTAGGTTAACAGTACTATCACGCCTACAACGAATCCAGACAAAATTAAGTACGGGAGAACGTTCGTCTCTTTCTTTTCAAAAAAGTTAACTTCAATCATCCTTCGCCCTCCTCCTTCACTTGCGTTTGCTCAAGAGTGGCGAAAGGCTTCTTAAATGAATGAGTTTTTTTCTCTTTTGACTTAACTACTGACTTTTCTTTTTTAGTTTGTTTTAAAGATAAGCCATATAAACCTGCATCAGTTGGCGTTAATTGGTCAGGCATCGAGAGTGTATGCACTTCTAGAGGGAATCGCTCTTCTAATAAGCCTTTAACTAGATCTAAATGAGGATAGCTTCCTGTGAGTACAACGGAATCGATTGTCCCTTCTCCATTTAAAACAGAGTAGCGGTAAAATTCCATAAAGCGTTCAAGGCCATTTAGTTGATCATTTAAATTGTCCTGTAACAGGTCTTTAGACTGCTTCCAAGTCCATATGCCATCTTCAGTCATGGACCAAGAATCAGACAGTCGAGACAAGCGAGTCTGTCTGTTAAACTGTGGAATATCATTGTTAAATACGGTGATAGACAGATCTAAAGGGTGCCATTGTAAAAGCATGACGTGATCTGATGACTTAATCGATAGCGTGTCCAATTCTTTTACCACTCGATAAACGCTAAGGGATGATATATCCGCGACTTCTGGTTTTAATCCAATATCTTGTAGTAAATCCAGATAAATTCTAACTTCCTCGCCTGGAAAGGCAACCAATAAAACCGTTTGATTCTCTTCCGTCTTTTCAACAATTTCAAAATCAACTTTTGGATGGTCAAAAGGCAGACGAATCGATGTATTAATATGTAAATCCAAATAATCTTTCACTTCAGAGCCGTCCAATTGACTAGGGATTTTTTCAAAGCGAATCGTCACAAAATCATCCGGAAGTAAAATAGATACCTTCGTGTTCTTCCACTTTTTCTCTTTAACCAAAGCATCCAATCTCGTTTTAATCAAAATCGGATTGGTAACCTTTCCCTCTTGAAGAAGGGGTGTATCAAATATCAAATAGCCCTTGTCCACGATTGTCCGTTTTTGAGGATCAATAGACAAGTAGCTGATACTTTTTTCATAAAAGCGCAAATATAAATGAGGTTTAGCTTTGAATAACATAATAGTTCCTCCAAACAACAGACGTGAGAGACAGGGATACGAGTAACATTAACTAAATAAATTCCAATACCAATTAATGAGTGGCTCACCATAAAAGTAAACGGTCATAGCTGCCATGCCGATAAAGGGACCAAATGGGATTCGTGACTTTCTTGAAGCCTTTTTGATTACCATTATTAAAGAACCATACAAAGCTCCATATAGAGTGGACAAGAAAAATAAAAGTAAAAACTGCTGCCAACCTAAGATAAAGCCCAGCAAGGTAAAGTATTTCAAATCCCCTGCTCCCATTCCACCTTTTGATAACAAAATAATCGAAAAGACTAAGGCAAAGGCTAATAATGCGCCTTGAAAGGAAGACCAGTAAGGGACTAAAGGAAAGAAAAAACGGTATATGAAAAATATGGGTACAGACAGAAGCAAGAGTTGATTAGGGATTTTACGGTAAACAATGTCTGAAACGGTGATAGGAATAATGAGGGCAATCAACAGTAAGCCCAAAGCCATATGCCATGATATGCCATAATAATAATACGTCATGAAAAATAAAAGACCGGTCAATAACTCCATAATCGGATAAAGCGGTGAGATCCGTTGATGACACGTTCGGCATTTTCCTCTTTGAAAAACATACGACACAACCGGTATCAGTTCTGTCCACCTAAGCGTGCGGTTACACGTGTCACAATAAGACCGCGTCTGTGAAAACAACGTCTTACTAGGAACCCGCAAGCCGACCACGTTGAAGAACGATCCGAAAACCAGTCCGTATATGAAAAAGAAAAAGCTAAAAAGTCCTGTCATCTGTTTAATCTCCTATGTAGAATGAAAGGCCCGCAAGCGGGCCTTAAATTATATTATTCCTTGAAAGTTGCTCTTCCATTTGTGTCAAAGGTAATTGTTCTACCTGTCTCAGTAGAAGTTAATTCTTCACCGTTTCTTGTTTCTAAAAAACCAGCCTCTTGCAATTGATATTCATTCACTTCACTAGCGGTCGGATTATCAACTCTATACAATCTTGCAGCATCCAACACAAGTGCTTCGTCTGCAGCTTGAGCATCAGTCGTTGCGCCGCTTATTAAATTACCTATAGCTGGTATAGCAATGGCCACAATAATTCCTAAAATAACGATTACGGCTAGTAACTCAACCAGTGTAAATCCTTCTTCTTTATTCATCAGTTGCTTCAATTTGTTTCTCATTTGATTTTTCCTCCTTGATATTAGTCGATTATTCTCTATTTAGCACATAATGATGTTTCTAAACATGAATAAAGTTACATGTCTACAATTAGTATTTGATGCATATGTACTAACTTAAAGCGTTTATAGCATCTCCTACTGGCATAATTATAATACTAAACGAATCTTCTTACAATACGTTATCACCAACTTTCATGTATTTTTATTGAATTGTGTCGAATAAACTGAACATTGGAACGACTATAGATAAGACGATAAAACCAACGATAACTGCAAGGAAAATGATGAGTATTGGTTCAATTAGTGACTGAAGTTTGTCAGACGCTTCTTCGACTTCTTGATCATAGACGTCCGCTACTTTTTTGAGCATGTCGTCTAGTGCCCCACTCGATTCCCCCACTCGAATCATTTGACTAATTAAGGGTGGAAAGACCCAGTGTTCTTCCATTGGTTTTGCTAAAGATTCGCCTTGTTCTAAAGACTTCTTACTTTCATCAAGCACTTCTCTTACCACTCTATTCCCAACCACTTGACTGGTAACATCTACTGCTTGAAGTATGGGGACAGAACTACTGATTAGGGAGCTTAAAGTCTGAGTCATTCGAGCCATTGTGGCTTTCTGAATGAAGACACCTATAACTGGAATTTTTAAAGCTAATTTATCCAAGTAATAGGCTGTATGCTCTTTTTTCTTCATATAATTAAAAGTAACCACTAAAGCAATGAGTAAGAGGACAAAGATCCACCAAAATCGTTGGATGAATTGACTTAAGCCTAGTACTAATTGAGTAATCAGTGGTAGTTCCGATCCAAAGGAAGCAAACATATCACCAAAAATTGGAACAATAGCGATTAACAAAAAGACCGTTATAATAATGGCAAAACTTGCTACCACTATTGGATACGTTAAAGCCGTTGATACTTTTTGTTTAATACGGTGCTGTTTCTCGTAATAAGTAGCCATGCGGTCCAATACATCTTCTAACTGTCCGCTCACTTCTCCGGAGTGAATCATTTGAACCAGCAAATCTGGAAACAGTTTAGGATATGCTTTCATCGCTTCTGATAAAGGAATCCCTTCTTGTAAATCAACAGAGAGGGTTTCTAAAGCTTCTTTTAGAGGTTTACTATCGGTCTGTTCTGCTAGTAAGACAATGGCGTCCACTAGCAAAATACCTGCTTCAATCAAGGTCGCAAACTGTCTTAAGAACAGAACAAATTGTTTTTGCTTTAACGGTGTGCCAATCACAATATCTTTATATAGGATGGAGTTTAACGGTTCGACATTAAAAACAATTAAATTCATCTGGTTTAACTCATTCAATGCTTCTTTTTTTGAATAACTCTCGATCCGTCCTTTAATGGTTTTCCCATCTTTAGACTTTGCTTTATATGCATAAGTTGCCACAGACATGCTCCTTTCCGGTTATAGCCCGCTAATGAAAGGCAGCAATTCCAATTGACTGATTTGCCCTTCTTGAATCAATTGCTTCATACTCATTTCCATCGTATGCATCCCTTGGTCTCTTGCTGTTTGTAAGATATTTGGAATCTGATGCATTTTTTCATTGCGAATTAAGTTCTTTATCGCAGGGTTATTAATTAGTAATTCACTTGCAGCGACTCTCCCGGTACGGTTAATGGTTGGGAAAAGACGTTGAGATAAAACACCAAGCAAGACGTTCGCTAGCATGGAACGTATCTGGTTCTTTTGATGAGCAGGAAACACATCAATAATTCGGTCAATCGTGCCAGTCGTATCTTGAGTATGTAAGGTTCCTAAAACTAAGTGACCCGTTTCTGCAGCTGTGATAGCCGTTGAAATTGTTTCAAAGTCTCTTAATTCTCCTACTAAAATAACATCAGGATCTTGTCGCAAGCTCGCTCTTAGTCCTTCTTTAAAGGATAAGGTATCAAAACCGACTTCTCTTTGTTCAATAATCGATTTATTGTGTGAATGCAAGTATTCAATGGGGTCTTCCAATGTAATAATATGTCGATTCATCTCTTGATTCATGTAGTCAATCATCGAAGCGAGCGAAGTACTTTTGCCGCTCCCTGTTGGTCCAGACACCAAGATTAAGCCATGTGGTTTTCCAACCAATTCTTTTAGTTGCCTAGGCAACCCTAAGCTGTCTAATGATGGAATCTCTCGAGGGATGACTCGAAAAGCCATAGATAAGGCGTTTCTTTGATAAAAAATGTTTACCCTAAAACGAGAAACTCCAGCTATACCGTAGGACAAATCCACTTCACGTTTATCTTGCAGATGATCCCACAATTTATCATTTAATATAGCCTTGGCCATTATATAAATATCTTCCGGCATCAGTTTGTCTTGCTTCTGCGGAGTTAAGGTTCCATTAATTCGAAAAACTGGAGGAGAGCCAGCGACTAAATGGACATCTGACGCATCTTTGTAATTGGCCGCAATAAGCAGTTGATTTAATCTTTCCATATACGTGCTCCTCTATTCATCTAAAGAAGCCACTCGGAGCACTTCTTCGATGGTTGTTTTACCTTGTCTAACTTTTTCTAAGCCGTCATCAATTAAAAACCGAACACCTTTATCTTTCACGTGCTGTTTAATTTTTTGCATAGACGCTTGCTCCATCATGAGTTGCTTCACTGAATCATCTACAACGATTAGTTCGTGAATCGCCATACGGCCACGATAACCGGTGTGTCTACAGCGGTCGCAACCTTTGCCAACGGTCACTTCTTCAATCGTCTGATGTCTTCTCTCAAAGATTTCCTTTTCAATTGGGCTTGCTTTACGTGTTTCTGCACAATCCTTACAGACAGTTTTAACCAATCGTTGAGCCATGACTCCACTAAGAGACGAGACAACCAAATACGGTTCAACTCCCATATCGAATAAACGAGGAATCGCTTCGATTGCACTATTTGTGTGCAAGGTGCTAAATACTAAGTGCCCCGTTAACGAGGCCCGAATACTAATTTCAGCTGTTTCTCTGTCCCTTATTTCTCCGACCATAATAATATTCGGGTCTTGTCTTAAGATGGAACGTAGACCTGTCGCAAAGGTTAAGCCAATGGCGCTGTTTACTTGAACCTGGTTGATTCCTTCCAGTTGGAACTCAACCGGATCTTCCACCGTAATGATGTTAATGTTGGGACTGTTTAACTCATTGATTGAACCGTATAAGGTTGATGATTTACCCGACCCAGTAGGTCCAGTAATTAAAATCAAACCAGAAGGTTGTTCAATTAATTGTTGATACGCTTTTAAGGTGTCTTCCTGTAAACCAATATCTGCTACTTTATTGAAGACATTAGACATATCAAGAATTCGTATAACTACTTTTTCACCAAATACCGTTGGAAGTGTGGCTACACGTAAGTTAATTTTCTTATCAATCACTACAGTACTGATCCGTCCATCTTGTGGCAAACGCGTTTCGGTAATGTTTAAACCAGCTAAAATCTTAATTCTAGCGACTAAGGAACTCATCAATGATTTAGGTAACGTGCGGTCATTTCTCAAAACGCCATCTACCCGGTACCTTACTGTTACGGTAGTTTCTTGTTGATCCAAGTGGATATCTGATGCATGCATCGCTACGCCTGTTTCAAGCAATTGATCAAATATTCTGACTGCCGGTGCATCTTCACCTGCAATGTCTTCCACATTTACATCGTTGCTATCGTACAACCGGTTAATCGTCTGTAAAATGTCGTCCTTTGCCGCAATAACCGGCTGCACAGAGTATCCAGTTGATAATTCTAAATCTTCTATTGCAAAGAAATCCAGAGGGTCATGCATCGCAACGATTAATCGAGCATTCTCTTTTCTAACTGGCAATAGTAAATTCGAGCGTGCAAAGTCTTTTGAAACTAATTCGATTAAGGTTTGATCGATTGGATACTGGTAGAGAGACACACTTTGTAGTTTTAATTGAATTTCTAAAACATCAAGTAATTGTTTCTCAGTAATGTACCCTTGTTCAACCAATGCATCGCCTAATTTTTGATTATCTTTTTTCTGTTCAAGAGCTTCAACAATTTGGAATTCAGTGATTAAACCGGATTCTTTGAGTAAATCACCTAGTTTTTTTCGTTTTTGTACAGGCATGTTGTCCCTCCTTATCTTGCTTCTATAGTGGGTTGCGAGCTAATCAAGTCACTCTCACCAGGTTCTGGTCTAGAATTGCTGATTGTAAATGGAAACTTATTAAAATCATAAGCTTTATACTCAATTTTTGTTCCTCCGGATAATACAGCCTTCTCAGAAATAACAATTCCAGATATTGTTGCTCCACCTTCAACTATTAGATTCGCTTTAGGAGCAATCAAGAAAGTATTAGAATGTGTTCCTCCACTGAACTTAACAGAATTACCTCCAACTACGATGACGCCTTTGACGCTCGCTCCACTTCCTATATCTATAGAAGATCTTTTCGTAAATATCGATCCATTTAGATGCTGAGACCCTCCCATATTTACAGAATGACTACCAGCATAATATATTTTTACTTGATTTTCTCTGCCGTCTTTATTTATAGTACTACCTGATCCAAAAGATATCTTGTCAGTCACATAAAACGTGACTGATCCGTTTCCTACAATATCTATATGTCCGTTAGAAATGTCAAAATGTTCAACAACAATTGATAAATCTTTCCCATTAGTATTTATTTTCAACCTATTGTTCTCTGTAATTGTCATTGTCCTTATTGAAACATTATTATAATTATTTTCCTTATTAAAAGGATAACCATTTGCTAAATAATTATTTATACGAAGATCGCCATTTCTTTGAACTTGATGATGATTGTGTCCCCTTGTATCGGATATACTTTTATTAGATATATAAGGAAATATGGGTATTTCGGGAAACTGATTGCTAATATTTTCATATTGTTCCCACGGTAAAGGTGCTGCTCTACTATTTATTATCAATTGATCTTTACGTCCATAATGATCTGGCAAGCGGAATAAACTGTTTCCATTGGCTGACGGGTGATGAAAAGTTGCACCATTATAAATACTCGCTCCTCCGTCGATATAAATAGCTTCAGAACTTAAAGAGTCGATATGTACATCTCCATGTATAGATGCTCCACCTGTCAATTCTAGCTTATTTTTCACCACTATTGCAGCATTTAACGGTATTGGGGGAAAACTAATTCCAGTGTTTTTATCATGCCAAGTTATATCAACTTTTTTCTCTACTAATCGGGTATTATTTCCAACTTTTCCAGTTGATAATACTTTTACAGTTCTTGGATTATCGCCTGTTAATCCATCTAATTCTATCAATGCCAAAGGACTTTCACCGAACTGTTTAGCAAAATCTGTATACTTGTTCCCATTAATTTTCTCATTAATTTTTTTCTCTAATAACAGAAAGAAAGATTCTTTAGAAGTACTTATTGGATATGCCTCATTAACGAGTTCTACCATCTCCTCATAAGCCATATTAGCTCCTGCTTCTGCTATGTAATAAGCTGATGATGAATCGCGGTTCGTGTCACTCATCTTATAACCGCTAATCGTTATCGTCCCTAATGACACTCCTAGCACTGAAAGTACCATGAGTGTCATGAGGGCTATAATTAAACCACTGCCTTCTTCGTCATGTAAGAATCTATTCTTCAGTCGCTTGAACATTTGAACCCCTCCTGAGGTAAATGGTTGTGGAGTATCTTTCGCTTTGGTTTAAATCATTTGAACTGCTTGCAATGGTAATGACATAGGTATCAGTTTGATCCTTACTTGGAACGACCTCAAATTGTCCGACACGATTACTTAGAATTGAACCATTTCTCAGTAAAGTTGAGCCTTCTTTTTTATAACTGACTTCATCTACTACAATATGATGACTTGCCACAAGTTCAAAGTCATTTGCTGAACGAACATCCCTAGATATCATCGCTAAACTATACCTTAAGTCATTGGCTTGTCTATTGGATTCAGTCTGGCTCACGAATTGCCTTTGCCCAAACAGATGAACAGAGCCGACTAATAGTATAACGACAGACAATATGGTTATACTGGCCAATAGTTCAATTAAGGTAATGCCATCTTCTTTTTTCAAGTATCGCTTCATTTTTATCATTCCTTATTGAATGGCAATCGGTTTTCCATCTGAGCTCTCAATGTGCTTCCTTCGTAAACTGTGATGAGTACTTTGTAAAGCTCTGCATCTTTAAACGTTTCGCTATTATCTTTAGATAGTTCCGTTCTAATTAAGTAGCCATCAACAGATGTCTTCTTAAAATAAATACCCGAATCTGTTAACAACCCTAACCCACTCTCGGTTTCTTTAAACGTAAAGTTAGATGAATAATAAACCACTTCTTCCATTTGCTGTTGGGCTAAAAAAGTAGCTTCGTTAACGTCACTCGCTTGACTAGATGTTTTAGCGGATTGAATAAAGAAGGCTAAAAAGGATGTCACGATGATTGCTAATATGGCCAGAGCGGCTAGCAGCTCTACCAATGTCACGCCGTCTTCATTTTCAATTAACTGTTTATGCATATTCTCTGCCCCCTTTGCGGGCTGCAGTGACTCGGTTCCTTCCTTTTTGTTTGGATCCGATGTACATTGCTCTATCAGCTAAGGTGAGTAACACATCTGTATCTTTACTATCTGTTGGATAATTAGATAAACCGAAACTCGCAGTGACTGAAAGAGTGACTTCTTCAGTGGAATGAATGGATTGTTTGATGGTCAAGGGTAACTGCTCCAGTCTCGCTCTTAAGGTTTCCGCAAATTCCCAAGCTTGTAATTTCGTATAATTCGGCAAGAGAATGACAAATTCTTCTCCTCCAAATCTGGCAACACAGGTGTCATCAGTCATATAAGTAGCCAATAATTTAGATACTTGTGTTAAGACTTCATTTCCTGCTTGATGACCGTAACAGTCATTAACTTTCTTAAATTTATCCAAGTCTAAGACAATAAGAGAGAATGTTTCCACAGAATCGCTGTTCATTGTTTTTTCTAGCTTTTTAGCAAAGCCTTTGAGGTTAGCCAGGCCGGTTAAGTAATCCGTTTCAGCATGTGCTTCAAGGGCTTCATATTGAAATGCATTATCTAAGGCTACTGTAAAATATTGATGAAAAAGGTTAATTAGAGAAACGATTAACTCGCTATACATATTCTTTGTTTTATGGCTTAATAAAATGATACCGACTATTTGATCTTGATTTTTCACAGGCAAAACTAAAGCACTTTCAGCAATATAGTCAATGTCTCGTAAACAATTTGTTTTCCATTCTGAACTTCTGTCAAAACAAAGTATCTCGCTGCTTCTTGCTGCTCTACTTATAATTGACTTGTCCGATATAGGAAAGAGCTCCTCTACCAACTGTAGTCCATGCTCTTTTGAATATAAGCGTTCACGAACAGCTTCATCCTTACTTGTTAAAGAGAAATAGGATAAGCCGTCAGAAGGAAAGACAGAAAGCAACGAGTATAAATAGGTATCAATGACTTCATTAACATTTTTCTTCTCATTTAAAGATTGAGAGAACTTATTCACTTCTTTTAGATAATTGTTACTCTCCTTACTTTTTGAGTAGATATTGACACCTATCGTTACCGTGATGAAGGGCAATGAACCAATTAAAATACCATTAATAGCTAGTTCTTGATATAAATAAATCAATATAAAGGATAATGGCACAATGAACATGCTGGTAATTATTGCGAAGCGAAAATCTTCATCAATAAATGTGACCGTTTCTTTGTTATAAAATTTACTTTCAATTAAGTACATAGCGATTTGATTAGCGACTATATCAGCTATCATATAGGCGACGATTGCCATAAAACTAATTCGATTAGATAGTGGATCCGATATTAATCCATCTACAACATAATAGGCTATGGCCGAAAAAACAGATATAAATTGAAACATGAGCAAATTTAATGGATAACGGTAATGTTCATCTCTTTTAATATCATTTTTAATCATAAGTGCCACCAATGAAAAGCTGGAGACAATGATTTCACCAACTAGTCCGAAAACGACTAAGGCAGCTATTGACACGCCGTTAATTAAGAACAAAATCGAGTGCTCCGTTTTAATTGGGTACCAAGCTACAAGTATTCCCATCAGCAAAAACAGTCCGAACTCAATAGTTAATAAAGAATGAGTGTGAGGGGCTAAAGTGTATGATAAGTAATAAATTATTGGAGTAATGATTAAATATGTAAGCCATACGTTTCTTTTTTTTCTTTCTGACACCATTGTCTTTGCCTCCACCACTTTTATGAATAATTAATTAGAATTTAAGTTCTATTATTAGTTTATAGTTCTTTTTAGGCATAGTCAATTATTCGTAATTAGAGATATTTTCAGCTTCGTCACCAGTTTCAGGTCTTTTTGTACACTATATACAGGTTAGGGTATTAATTAATGCTAATTGTATTAAGTGAGTATTTATTCATAATAACTTGTAATAAATTGTTCACTAATATGGCTAAATAACGCTATGAAGATTAAATCATCTTCATAGCGTTATTATCAGCAGATAGATTGAGAATTTCACATGGCGTAACAGGTTTACTGAAATAGTAACCTTGACCATACTCGCAAAGATTTTCTCTAAGAAAGTCTAATTGCTCAATCGTTTCAATACCTTCGGCAATGATTTTAAAATCTAAACTTTTACCCATTTGAATCATTGTTTTTACCAAAGAAGCTGTATTTGATTTGCTGGCAATGTGATCAATGAAAGATTTATCAATCTTAACCATATCAACTAATACATTATTCAATACACTCAAAGAAGAATACCCTGTCCCAAAGTCATCTATGGCAACCTTAATGCCATATCCGTGTAACTCTTGAATGATACGATTAGCTTGTTCACCTTTTGTCATCACACTCTCTGTTATTTCAACAATAAAGTAAGACGGATCGAGATCGTACAATTCTAAAACGTTTTTAACTTTGTTTCCAAAATATTGATCCTCTAACTGTAAGGCAGAAACGTTGACAGAAATATGTAAAAATAAATTCTTCTCTTGCCACACTTTCGTTTGTCGAACGGCTTCATGTATGACCCAGTAACCAATTTCATTAATAATCCCGGCTTCTTCAGCTACAGGAATAAACTCCATTGGAGGAACAGTCCCTAAAATAGGGTGCTCCCATCTAAGCAAGGCTTCGACGCCATACATTTCTTCCGTCTCCATTATGACTTTCGGCTGATAAGCCAAATACAATTCATTTTTGGCTAATGCTTCTTTTAGGCCAAACTCAATTCGGCGTTTTCTTTCAATGGCAGCCGCATCACTCGCTTCAAACAAGTGGAAGTTGTTTTTTCCAGACCGCTTCACCTTGTACATGGCTATTTCAGCTTGTTGGAGAAGAGCTTCCATGTCTTGCGCATTGTCTGGGTAACGGCTGATACCTATACTAGCCGTAACATAAAATGTTGACTCTTCAACTTTAAACGGTTGGGTAAACAGATCAACAATCGCTCGACCTGTTTCTTTACAAGACGCCTCGGTGCCACAGTCAAGCATAATAAATATTTCGTCTTCGCTCTCTCGTGCTATAATGGCTTCTTCCCCTAGAAGGTTTCTTAAACGCTCTGTAACTTTTATCAGTACTTGATCCCCAGCATGTCTTCCGTACAACTCATTTATCGTTCTGAAACGGTCAATATCCAATATATATATAGCAATGTCTTCCGTCGCTCCGTATTTAGAGCATTCTGTATGATTATTGAGTCGTTTTTCAAATTCTTCCGTCATTTTCGTTCGATTGGGCAATTGAGTCAGAATATCAAAATACGTTACTTGATGTAACTCTTCTTGCTTACGGTTAACAACTTCCAATAACTCTTTTTCTTTTTTACTCAATTTTCTGTATTTACTTTGAAGCTTTTTAATCCATGATTTAGCAGTTGGCTTTTTTATTCCAGGTCCATCTTTCTTCGTCAAGTCAAGATTAACAGGTAAAAGCCCAAGGATGTATTTTTCATTGTTTCTCATGCGACTCACTTGATAAGCAGCCAGCAAGATTAAGAACAATAATAACAATTGAATGATAGTATTGGCTTTAAGCGAGTGGTGCAAAGGTAGGTTTAGATTTATCAGGACTGTTATCATATAAATAAATACTCCTTAGATAATTATTGAAAGAAACCCATTAACTATGAGTATCATTCTCTGTATAGCTCTGTTATTCTCTTCCGATATTAAACCTTCACTTAGCCACTATCTCCGTGTAAGTAAGTGCATTATATAATACTAAAGAAGAAAATACTTAGGTAATTAGAAAAAATGTGTCTTTATACTCATTTCTGTCACTTTTCGATAGCCTCTTCCAATTCAATCACTTGTTGAGTCATATCATGTAGCTCTTTAGAAATTAAGGCGAAATCATTATGCGTTGTCACTAGTGATGCAGAAATTTCCTCTATGGTTGAGGCATTTTCCTCAGAAGTCGCTGAAAGATTCTGCATGACCGTAATCAGTTCTTCTGTCTGTTCTTTCATATTGTCTCCGACTTCTGCCACAGCAAAAATAACAGATTGCAGGGTTAAAATCGCTTTTGATAAGGAATCAAACTGGTTATTTGTATCATCCAAACTATTTTGTTGGTCAATTGTAATAGACCGCAAGACGTTTACAGATCCAACTGCTTCCTTAGCTTGATTGGTCAAATTGCTAATGACATCAACAATCTCTTCATTAAATTGATTAGACTGTTCCGCTAGCTTACGAATTTCTTCAGCTACGACGGCAAAACCTCTTCCCTCTTCTCCAGCACGAGCAGCTTCAATAGATGCGTTCAATGCTAACAGGTTCGTTTGCTCTGAGATACTTGCTATTTCAGCAGATGCTAGCTCTATTTTTTCGACTGAATTAGAAGTTGATCGGATCATTGTTTCAATTTCTCTGACATTTTCGATACTTTGTTCAGTATTTTCAGTCAATGATGTCATGTTATTCATACTGGTTTCTCTTAAGGTATTGGCTTCGCGTGTTTTCTGCGTTAATTCAACCATATGTTTAGAGTGAATTTGGAGTAATTTACCTAATTCAACAACCTTTTCAGCACCTTTTTCCGTGTCTTCTGCTTGAATACTAGTGGATTCGGACATGTCTTCGATGGCTCGTGTGACTTCTTTTGACGCAGCTTCGATTGATGTACTTGTTGATTCCAATGTTTCTGAACTAGTATGTAGCTGACGGGCCGTACTGCTGGCAGTATTAATGAGTTGAGTTAACTCTAGGGATTGGTTATCTGATTCATATATAGCCTTCTCAATTTGTTGAATCAGTTTGTCACCATTAAAAACGACGACTCCAGTAGCGACTAAACTGAACACATATAAAACACCCATGATGCTATACTCAACAGGATTGGCTATAGCCATTAAATTAAACACAATAAGGGCTCCTAAATTAGCCAGACCAAGCACACTGGACAAAAGAAAAATTCGTTTGTCTAAGTAAATCGTTGAGAGAATAACATAAAGAAACAAGACACTCCAAACTGTTTGTGTATACAGTGTCGAAGCTATCATCAACGGTAAAGCATACATTAAAGTAACCGCAATAAATTTGCCAGACTGTCGTTTTCCAGTTAGCTTAAGACTTAGAAAGAGTAAAACTAAAACGATAAGTGTATAAGAAACAAAAGAGATAAAACTCTCGTATGTAAGCCAATCGAGCCTTGAGAATAAATAAATAACGGGATAAGCAGCTATCACCATGCCAATAATTAAATATGTAAGAATACGTGTGGCTTTCTGATTGTAATTTTCCTTCAGAGATAAAGGTCCCTTCTCGACCCTCTTTTCTGTCTGGATGGGTAGTGCAGCTAGCTTCATTCGATTTCCACCTTTCAATATACTTCCTAATTAGTATTATCGGCTAACAAACTAAACAATTAAGAGCGCTTTACATTTTTTATCCAGTTGACAGGAGTTAATCTAAAGACAAATAAACCCAATTACAGGTTGTGTCCTGTAATTGGGTTTATTGTATTAGACGACAAAGTAGTCGCCCGTTTTCATGCTATATAAAAGTAACGTGTGATTTTTTGACCGGTCACTTTTTATTTTTCCTTTATTCAACTCAATGACTCGAGAAGGCATCCGCTCGACAAAGGAGTAATCATGAGTAGCCATAATGACGGTCGTTCCCGTTTTATTGATTTTATGCAAAAGCTTTAACATATCATAACCCGTTTTCGGATCCAGATTTCCTGTTGGTTCATCAGCGATTAAAATTCCCGGACGATGGACTATCGCTCGAGCAATAGCTACACGCTGTTGTTCGCCACCAGAACATTGGGAAGGGAAATCCAATGCTTTGTGTTTTAAGCCAACAGTCGTTAAAGCATCCATTACTTTTTCTTCAATAGATGCAGTCGAATGACCCGTTACTTCTAATACGTAAGCAACGTTTTCATACACGGTTTTTTGAGGCAATAAATGAAACTCTTGAAAAACAATACCAACTTCTCTTCTTAATAGATGGAGATGATTCGCCTTTATCTGGTTAACGACTCGCGAACCGACAACAACATAACCTTGAGTTGGGTATTCTTTCCCATATAGTAACTTCATCAAGGATGACTTACCAGAACCACTTTGACCGACTAAGTAAACAAATTCTCCTTGATCAATAGTCAACGAAATGTCCGTTAAGGCAGTCACTTTATTTTTGTATGTTTTTGAGACTTGTTTTAATCGAATCATCTTCTATCTCCTTCAGTCCATCACTCTTAATTAAACTGATTAATGAGTGAGTAAATCTCGTCTATACTCTGGACAACTTTTGCATTCATGGCGTATGCTCTTTGAGTCATAATCATGTCAGTAAAGCTCTGAGCTAAATCAACATTGGACCCTTCTGTGTATCCACTTAAGAGTTGCCCAAAGGACTCAGGGTTCTCAGCTGAATTGAGGAGGTTTGCTCCTTCTGCCAGTCGATACATATTTCCACCAGCCGGTGTCAATGCACCTGAATCTGTTGGCATATAAAGCGGGATTTGGCCGACTAAAACCGATTGACCATTCATAACCATGGTTACTTCTCCTGTTTTATCGACAGCTAATTGATCTTTTTGCCACTGCTCTACCGGAATAAAAGCAGTCATGTCAAGGTAATCGCCACGGTCGTTAACCAATTGGTTTTGTTCATTTAAATGAAACGCACCGTCTCTTGTCAGCATTAATTCGTTATCGTCATTTCTGACTCCGAAGAATCCTGCGCCTCCAACCGATAGATGAAAGGGGTCAGAAGATTCTACAAGGCTCCCTTGACTATGGGTTTGTTTGGCTTCACCGATTCGAATACCAACGCCATTGCTGGCTTGGTTTGCATCGGGAGATAACCTAACATCTTGTTCTGTAGCAGCATTATGTACCAATTCTGTGAATTGAACGGTGCTTTCTTTAAACCCTATTGTGTTAACATTTGCTATATTATGAGCGATGGTATTCATTTTATTCTGCTGTGCTTGCATCGCGTTTCTTGAAATCGTATAAGGTATTCTCAACCCTTTTCCCTCCTTCATTTAAATTGATTAGGTACGTCCTACTTCTTGAGTCGCACGAGTCAACGTATCATTAACGGATTGAAGCACTTTCTGATTGGCTTCGAATTCTCTGGATATCTGAAGCATACTGGTCATGACATCTACCATATCAACGTTGGATGATTCGATATAGCCTTGTTCAATCGTGAATCCATCTCCTACTGGTACACCATTTCCACCTTGAAAAAGTGATCCTCCATTACTGGTTAAGGCTGCTTGGTCGTCAACTTGAGAGAGAAATAAAAATTGAGGTGCATTCGTACCTGTATGGACAAACCCGTAAGCATCTACTGTAAAGGATTGCTCCATATCAGTGCCTACCGTTATTGGAGTAATGGTGCCATCAGGTTGAATCCCTAGGACTTGATAGCCCTCTTGAGTCACAAGGCCCCCTTGGTCATCTATTCTAAAGTTTCCATTTTTAGTGTAAAACCGCTCCCCAGCTTGATTCTCCACTGTAAAGAAGGCATCACCATTAATGGCTAAATCAGTCGTGTTTTCAGTTAGTTGAAGACCTCCGCTTGAAAAGTCTCTGACCGCTTCATCTAGTTGGTTCGAGAAAACAAGCTCCCCAACCTCTCTTCTTTTATTGGCTTCAATACCTTCAGTATAATTATGTATAGCGACTTGTGGTGTCGTGCTTGAAACGAGTTGTTGTGACTTGTAACCCGGTGTCAGCGTATTGGCTGCATTAGCGGCTAAGTTCTTCTGTTTTTCAGACAAGACATTGAAACTGTTAGTGACGGTTGTCATTCCTCTAATCATTGTCAAACACCTTTCCAAATGATTCTCTTAGTTTTAATAAGGCTTTACCGTGAATTTGAGATACTCGAGGAGTCGATATGTCAAAGATATAGGCCACTTCTTTCATGCTTAACTCTTCAAAATAAATCAACTGAAGCATCTGCTGTTCCCGTTCAGATAACAGGGTAATAGCTTTCTCCATAAAAGCAAGTTGCTCGGTTTTAATTATCTTATCTTCTGCTTTAATGGCATTATCATCAGTTAATACTTCTAGCAAATTTTTTTCGTTCGAAGCATCTTCAAATAGAATATCATCCAACGA
This sequence comes from Alkalibacterium sp. MB6, assembly GCF_009935905.1. Classification (GTDB taxonomy): domain Bacteria; phylum Bacillota; class Bacilli; order Lactobacillales; family Carnobacteriaceae_A; genus Alkalibacterium. Next base: position 54,707 of record NZ_PREX01000013.1, read on the forward strand.
TATATCAGCTAAGGAATGGACTGATTCGTATATTTTTCTTAACTCTTCATCAGTAATACCCATATGACCACAAATTTCTTTTTCAGTCGGCGTGCGCAGTAAGGTTTGTTGTACTGTATTAATTGCAGCATAATAATCATTCACTGCTTTGATCTTGTTTCTTGAAACTCGAGAGGTTTTTCTGATTTCGTCAATGATGGTCCCTTTAATTCGTGTATACGCATAGTTAATAAATGGGACATTCAACGTCTCATCGTATCGTTCAATCGCGTTCATTAAGCCGATAACACCAATGTTGACTAGGTCGTCATGATCGTATTCTTTGTTATTTATTTTTAATCCGTGCACGACTTTATGAATAAGCGGCATATACTGCATGATGGTTTCATTTCGTTGAGTATCTTCCATTTTATCCCTCCATTCCTTTTTGAACCTTTATCATCATGCCATCGATACCATGCCAACACTCTCAATAGCAACATCATTTGGTATTTCATTGAGTGAGATGACAGCCAATTCAGGAAAGTTAAACGTCAAAAGATTTTTCATAGCTGGTCTAATTTTTGGTGTCGTTAATATAACAAAAGGAATCCCTTGAGCACTCATCAAATGAGTCTGTTCATTAATACTATCAAACAAGCGATTCACTTCTTGGGACTGCAAAACAGGGATCGATCCTTGAGTAGATTTTTGTATGGTCGCACTGATTCTCTCTTCTGTATCGGGATGGACGGTGACGACATGTAAGATTCCTTCAGCATCCATATGTTCTTTTACAATTGTGCGTTTCAATGTTTGTCTAACGTACTCTGTTAATGTTTCCGAATCCTTAACCGTATTGCCGTAATCTGCTAAGGTTTCGAGGATGGATACTAAGTCAGTGATTGGCACAGCTTCTTTTAATAAACGCTGCAAGACTTTTTGAACATCACCTAACTGCATAATATCTGGAATCAACTCTTCAATAACCACATTGTAATTATCTTTAATACCTTCAAGCAGCTCTTTGACTTCTTGTCTGCCAAGTAGCTCGTCTGCATTAGTTTTCATGACTTCTTTTACGTGGGTAATTAAAACGGTCAAAGGATCCACAACGGTGTAGTCATGTAATTCAGCGATTTCTTTATTTTTATCAGTAACCCATAAAGCGTCCAGTCCAAAGGCCGGCTCTATCGCTTCGATACCACTAATTTCTTCTTCGATACCGCCTGGTTCTACCACTAAAAACTTATCAGGGTAAAGAGTCCCCGCCGCTACTTCGTTCCCTTTGATTTTAATCACATAATCGTGCTGGCCTAATTGTAAATTGTCTCGGATGCGAATCGGATTCAATAAAATGCCTAATTCATAAGATAGTTGTTTACGAATGGCAGCGATTTGATCAGTTAGATTCGACTGCTGATCTTCATTTGCCAATGGAATCAAACCGTATCCTATCTCAACAGCAATGCGGTCTACTTGGAATAAAGACGCTGTTTCTTCAACCGGCTCCACTTCTCTTTGAGTGGCAGCTTGACTTGCCATAGTAGCTTCTAGTTCTCTGCTCGTTTTTTGATTTTCATTAACTAAGTAACCACTAACTCCCATAGCCACACCCAATAAAATAAAAGGAATAAAAGGAAAGCCTGGAACTAGAGCAAACAACACCATAAGAAACGACACAATGTATAAGACTTGTGGGGTACTGAATAATTCGCCACTAATCGTATCGCCAAAGCCTTTTTCGTTAGACGTTCGAGTGACTAAAATACCGGATGCAACTGATATTAATAGTGAGGGGACTTGACTAACTAAGCCGTCACCAATCGTTAACTGTCCAAAGTGATTAATGGCTTCAACAATGGTGTAACCGCCTTGAAGAGTGTGTATGGCGATTCCACCGAATAATGTCACTAATGTAATGACTATACCCGCAATCGCATCCCCTTTTACAAACTTACTTGCACCATCCATGGCTCCGTAAAAATTGGCTTCTTTTTCTAGATTGGAACGTCTTAACTTCGCCATATCCTCGTTAATCAATCCAGAATTTAAATCCGCATCAATAGCCATCTGTTTCCCTGGCATAGCATCCAAGGTGAATCGTGCGGATACTTCCGCTACTCGACTGGCACCGTTGGTAACGACAAGCATTTGAACGAGAACGATGATAATGAAAATAACGGCTCCTACTATAAAGTTGTTACCCGCAACGAATCCACCGAAGGCTTCAATAACAGCACCCGCATCACCTTCGCTTAGAATCAGTCGTGTTGAACTGATATTAAGGGCTAACCGAATCATGGTGGTAATGAGTAACATCGTAGGGAAACTCAAGAATTCAAGAACTGAGTGAGTGAACAGGGTCAGTACTAGGATCGTTATACCTAAAGCGATATTAATAACTAATAGGATATCCAACAAGAATGGTGGCATCGGAATAATGATAATACCAATGATGGATACGACGACAAACGCTATCCCTATATTTAATGAATTGGCCATCTTTGTTTCCTTAGTATTGACTGCCTGATTGTTCACTTAGCATTTCACCTTTACTTTCTCATTACTCTTTATAATATCTTATGTTTTTTACGTTCTTCTGCCTGGAAGATCAATGCCAATATTTCGGCGATAGCTTGATACATCTCAGCAGGAATCGGATCATTTGGTTCGACAACTTTGTATAAAGCACGAGCCAATAGTTTGTTTTCAATCATGGGAATAGCTGACTCTTTAGCCAATTCCCTCATTTTCAGAGCCATCAAATCTTGGCCTTTTGCTAATACAATGGGGACATGATCTTTTTCTTTATCGTACCTGATGGCAATCGCGAAGTGGGTCGGGTTGGTAATCAAAACCGTTGCTTCCTTCACATCATTCAGGTTCCCGGCAAGCATGCTGCGGTATCTCGCTTTACGCTGAGATTTCACTTGCGGGTCCCCTTCCATTTCTTTGTATTCATCTTTTATTTCTTGCATAGACATCATCAAGTTTTTCTTGTGATCATAGCGTTGGTAAACATAATCAACGACTCCAAGTAAAGCCATAAATAACCCTAAACTAATAGCCATACTTGAAATGAGTTCGATCATTAAAGGATATAAACCAGCTATGCCTAAATTACCCGAGTTTAAAATAATCGATGAGGAATCAGTTAAGGTCTTATACATAAAACCAACGACAATCCCTAATTTGACCAAGTTTTTCCCCAAGCCGAAAATGGCCTTCTTACCAAATATATTTTTAAAGCCACTAATAGGATTCAGTTTGCTAAAGCTAGGTTTCATTGATTCACCAGAAAAGACGAATCCAAATTGAACAATATTTCCTATAAAAGCTGTGATAAAAGCAATAGCCAAAAAGGGTGCTGATAAGACAATGAACCACACAATAGCTTTCATTCCGATAGATCCTAACTCATGTATAGCAGCGGTTGGATCGTTTCCAAATCTGAGTGACTGTTGGAGGTAGACTAAGGTCCGTTCTAATACATAACCTGACAAAACGGTTAAAGTCGCAGCGAACAAGACAAAAGAGAGAGACGAGGACAAATCCTGACTTTTAGGAATCTGTCCTTTCTTTCTGGCATCCCTCATCTTCTTGGGGGTGGGTTTTTCTGTTTTACCGTCTTTTTCTGCCATTCTTTTGTCCCCCCTTTTAAATCAATTCACTTAGCTTAAAGAATACAACCATTCATTCATGTATTTAATCATTTCTGGGAACAAGTCCCCTATGTTCTTCATCAATGTTGATATGAAGAAAAACATGATGATTAAACTAATCAATGTTTTCATCGGCATCCCTAAGATTAACACGTCTATTTGAGGAACCGTTCTGGAAATCAATGCCAGTGTCAATTCCGATAGCAGAGCCACAATAATCAATGGAACCGCCAGCTGAATCGCTGTAGCAAAGGTGTAGCCGAATAATTTAATGATGCCTTCCATCCCAATATGGGTAAAGGTTAATTGGTCCAAAGGTGCCCACTGATAAGACTGTACTAAAGTAGTAATGACTTGATGATGCATATCAGCTAAGAAAAAAATCATAATCGAAATCCAGTAATACACTCGACCATAGTTGGATACACTTACACCAAGAGATGGATCGTATATCTGCCCCATGGAAAAGCCCACTTGAAAGTCGACCAGTGTACCAGCTATCTCAACAGCACTAAAGAATAATAAAGTAATATACCCCAAAGCCATTCCGATAAGCAGTTCTTTGATAGCTAATATGACGAATACTCCCATAGCGAGTTCCGTCCCCATCGCTGGAATCACTCCCATAATAGGCAAGGCTAAGCCGACTGCCAAAGCCACTTTTGTAATGGTAGGAAAGCTTGAATGAGAAAACCCAGGACTGATACTAATGAACACTGTCAGCCGTATCATGACTAGTAAGAATTGTTGCACTTCTCCATTCATCAGATCACAAGCCCGCTATAATGGAGAATAAGTTCTCAGTAAAGGCGACGAGTGAATTCAACATAAAGTTTCCTAATAAAACTAGTGTGAGCAAGATGGCAAATAACTTCGGAACGAAACTCAGCGTCTGTTCCTGTATCTGAGTCGTAGCCTGGATTATACTGATAACTAGTCCAATGACCAGAGCCACAATTAATACTGGCCCTCCTACTCTAATCAATACAAGAAACGCTTCTGCCAGAACATCTAATACATTTTGAATCGACATATGTATACCCTTCCTCTTAATCGTGTTTCTTCATTAAATACCTTGTTAATAGAAACTTCCTACGAGTGACTCAACGACTAAATACCATCCGTCTACCATTACAAATAAGAGAAGCTTAAATGGTAGCGAGATCATGACAGGAGACAACATGAACATCCCCATGGACATTAAAATACTGGCGACAACGATATCGATGACCAAGAAGGGAATAAATATCAAGAAGCCGATGGTAAATGCGGTTCGCAGCTCGCTGATGGCAAAAGCTGGAATCACTGTAAACAATGACAAATCTTCTGGTTCTTCAGGAAAACTGTCCCCACTTAATTGAACAAAGAGTTCCAAGTCACTGGTTCGTGTCTGCTCCAACATAAAGCCCTTAATCGGTTCTTCGGCCGTACTCAGCGCTTCTTCTCTGGATATCTCTCCAGCTAACATCGGCTGTAAGGCTTCTTCATTCACTTGATTATAAATAGGTCTCATGATAAAGACTGATAAAAATAAGGCTAGTCCAATTAGAATCTGATTCGGTGGACTTTGCTGCGTTCCTAAAGCATTTCGTGTAAAGGATAAAACGATAAGTATGCGCGTGAAACTGGTCGTCAACACTAAAAATGACGGGATAAGCGCAATAATAAACAATAAAAAGTACAAGTTAACTGCTTCAGAGGAGCCATTCGTGACAGAAAGACCTTCCAACATATTTTCTGTCATGCTTTATTGCTTCCTTTCTTTAGGCAGTACCGTATTGGACTTTCGTTTTTCTTTGATTAACGTGCTTGCATTAACCATCGTTTTTGATAAAAATGAATCAGTATGTAATATCGGTTGGTCAACCTTCTTGGCCAACTTTAATTGAATTGCTTCTTTTTCTTCTTGAGTAAACGTCTTAATGACGTCACTCGATGTATCAGACACACTCATTAACAAATAGTCAGACTCTACTTGTACAATACAAAGAGAGGAGTGCTTAGAAACCGGGACACGTTCGATGACGTTAATGAGTTTGCTCGATGAACGGGACAGTGTATTCAATTTTTTTAATAAGTAATTTGCAAGTATGATAATCACTGCTAAGGCAAATAACATCTGTAAGACGTCAGGTAATCCCATTTTATCGCTCCTCTCTTTATAATGGTTGACTTATCGTTGAATCAATATGTTTGTAAAAAAGACATCTTCTATAATCTCTTCACCAAGAGACTGATTGATTCTGTTTTTAATCTCATCTTTAATAACAAACTGTCCGTCTGCTTCTTCAAGAATGGTATCTGCCGATTGACTAGACACCACATGAATAACCGCATCTCTGACCTTGGCTAATTTACTTCCAATAATTTCTGCAGATCCTTCATTTAAACTAGTTAATGACAGTTCCATCTTGATAATCGGTTGGCCTCTTTGTGATTCGCCCCTTAAATTAATTAAGAATTCTTCTAAAGGAACTGTTACTTCAACCACTTCTTCTTCCCTTGAAAAACGAGACAAGAATGACGGCGCCCCTTCTGTTTGATTCGCAAAGAACAATCCGCCTAATGCGACGCCAGTTCCTAACATGGTTAACAGTAATAAGACAATAATAGCTACCTTTAACCCTTTATTTTGTTTTGCTGCATTAATTTCCTGAGCCATTTTTTACTTCCTCTCTTTCATCATGAACAATGACAATGTTGACTCTTCTGTTCAGAGCTCGATTTTCATAGCTGTCATTTGGGACGAGAGGGCGATGTTCCCCAAACCCTCTGGCAGAGAGACGTTGAGGACTTATCCCATGTTCTTCAGTCAAGTACCTTATGACTGATACTGCTCGTGCCACAGATAATTCCCAGTTACTTGGAAACACCTCTGTACTTATTGGTACATTATCTGTATACCCCTCAATAATGAGTTCATTATCAAACAAATCAAACAAACCAGAAAGTGTACCTAACGCGTCTTTACCATTTTCCTTTAATTCCGCTTTTGCAGAATCAAAGAGGATCGTCTCTTGAATATCGATATACACACCTTCATGGTCTCTTGATATAGACACATCGGTCTGGATACTCTCTTTGTCCAAAAACGTTGAGACTGTTTCATATAATTCATGCACTTCTTTAGGTATAACATTTTCCGGATTGACCGGACTATCTGAAACGACAAGTTCTTCTGGTTCCAAACCATCAAACTCAGCTGAGCTCCCAAACTCTTCATAGTTTAAATTTTGAAGTGTTGTCCCATCACCTTCAAGAATCGAGTCACTTCCTGAGCCGATTAAAGCCAGCTTGAGTGAATCTGCCGCATCTTTAAACCGATCAGCATTAACATTCGACATTGAAAACAATAAAACAAAGAATGTTAGCAGCAAGGTCATTAAATCTGAGAATGTCGTCATCCAGGCAGGCGAACCAGAACTCTCTTTTTTCTTTTGTTTTCTAGCCATCTTCTACTCCCTACCTAACTAGTTCATCCGCAACTTGTAACTCTTCTTTCTCATCTTTTTTCTTGTCAGATTGAGATAAATAGCTTAATAATTTTTGTTCAATTGTTCGTGGGTTATCCCCTCTTTGTAAGGCAAGCACACCTTCAATAACCATTTCAATTGTTTTACATTCTTTTGCCGTTTGAATTTCTAAGTTCTTCGCTAAGGGCAGAAACACCATATTGGCTAAGAAACTGCCGTAAAAGGTTGTTAGTAAAGCAGTTGCCATGCCCGTACCAATTGTAGACGGATCTTGTAAATCTCCAAGCATAGAAATTAAACCAATCAGCGTACCAATCATTCCAAAAGCAGGTGCATATTCTCCCCACTTCACGAACACCTCTTGACCAATTGAATGACGGTCTTCTGTTTGTTCCAGTTCAACATTTAATATTTCTTCAATGGATTCGATGTCCATCCCATCGACTACCATTTGAAGGCCATAAATTAAGACAGGATTCTCAAGTTCAGCTATGTCTTGTTCGATAGATAAAATGCCTTCGGTGCGACTTTTTTTAGCTAATTTAGTTAGTGTATCGATTAAAGCTAAACGGTCGTCATCTGGTGTAACTAATAACTTCCTCATTAAAGTGGGTACTTTCTTTAAGGTACTCAATGGAAAGCTGATTAATATAGCTGCAAGAGATCCAAAAAAGGTGATGAGGATAGATGGGAGGTCCCAAAATCGCATGATTGATCCTCCATCCGTCATGGCGACGAAGATTAACCCAATGCCTACGACTAAACCGATTATCGGCAATATATTTCGTTTCACTTACTCCACTCCTGCCTCTGTTTGATAAATGCGTTTCTTAAATTCAATGACTTTGTTTACAATCTCTTCTGGTGTATCTTGAACACGAACAGTTTTTAAATCAATCAGTGTGATTATCGTGTCAAAGTCTCTTTCAATCTTGTAAATCAACTCATTGTTTAAGTAAAATTCTTTGCCAGAAACACTGTTTAATTGAATCATGTTGGTGCCTCTTTTCTACTGTTATTCAGTCACGATACTTAACGTTTTAAGTTGATTAATTCTTGTAGCATCTCGTCAGATGTTGTAATGCTTCGTGTATTAGCAGAATAGGCACGGCTTGTAACAATCATTTCTGTAAATTCGTTAGCCAAGTCAACGTTAGACATTTCCATAAAGCCTGAACGAACAGTCGCAAATCCATCATCTGATGGGGCTCCAAATTGTGCAACGCCCGAGTTAGCTGAGGAATTGTATAAGTTCTCTCCAACTTTTTCCATACCGTCAGCATTTGCAAAGCTAGCTAAAGCCAATCGTCCGATGATGTAAACTTCTCCATTACTGTATGTTCCAAGAATTGTACCGGTACTGTCTACAGCGTAGTCTTGTAATTCAATCGTGTTTCCATTGGCATCCTGAATGGTTTGAGGGATATCTAAAGCAACTAGTTGGTCTGTATTCATAACCAATCCTTCTTCAAGAACTGGTGCTCCTGACCCTTCAGGTTGGTAACCCATCACTCTCATACCACTTGAAGTGGTTAAGTTTCCATTATTATCAGTGTAGAATCCACCATCTCTAGTATACTGATTCATACCACTTGCTCCCCCGTCTTGGCTGACGACGAAGAATGAGCTGTCTCCATTTTGAAGACCAAAGTCTAGTGCACGACCAGTAAATTGTAGGGATCCGCCTTGCATCATAATATCCGTTGAAGCAACTTGTGAACCTAACCCAACTTGTTGCGCGTTAATCCCCCCACGGCCGCCCGTGTTTGGTCCTTGAGCTCTAGCATCCATTTGGGAAATCATGTCTTGAAAACGAACACGTTGAGATTTAAAGCCAGTTGTATTGACGTTTGCAATGTTATTTGCGATAACGTCCATTTTTGTTTGTTGACCTTTCATACCAGTAATACCTGAATATAGTGAATTTAACATTGTGTTTCCTCCTAGTTTTTGAGTGTTAAACGTTTCTGAATCAGTCAGTCATCAGAAAAAAGCCTCTTTTCAGTCCAGCATATGCGTTTATCTTTTTCCGTTTATTTGTATGGCACTATCGATGTTAGTCACGTCGGTCATCTCTGTCGATTTTAAAGCAGTGATAACTGTTTTGTTTTTGATGCTTGCAATTAAAGCTAAATCATCGTATAAAATTAAGGATTGTTCAGACCCTTTAGCTTCCAATGTGTTTACCGCTTCTTCTAAACGGTTCATGTCCTCATCATTCAACGTAAAACCATGTTGTTCCAATCTTTTTTGTGCGTGATTTGAGATCGTGACGCTCGTTGATTTCGTATCCGTCTCTTTTAGTGCCTCTTGTAAAAACGATTGGAAAGGTCCACCTACTTGTCGTGGATCTGTTTTCCTTACAGGTGGCTCAGCTGGTCTTATCTGAGGCGAGCGATGAATGTTATTTATCATCACTGACTCACCTCTAATATATCGTTCATTTGATAGGTCTGACCATTCACTTGAAGCGTGGCATAACCATTGTCAAATCTGACTTTTTCAACAGTCCCCGTGACTAAGGATGCATCTTTAGTTGCCAATGTGACGTTTTTACCGACTAAATTAAAGCCTTGTTGTTGCTGGTTCATCAGTAAGTTTGTTTGCATGGTTTCGTTTAAATCCTGCATAGCTGTCAGCATACCGAACTGTACCATTTGACCAATGTAGTCCGTCTCTGATCCACCACCACTGCCGCTTGCTCCATCAAAGGAAGGCATACTCATGGCATTGGAAATGATATAGAGAAATTGTTCCATATCTAAATCGGAATTTTGCTTGATATCTTCACGAGGCTTTATTGAATCCATTGATCCAATCATCATATTGCTAGGTATGATACTCATTTATTTACTCCTTGTATATTATATTTAGGGTTTTAACCTTCCGGTTTTTACTGGATAACCCTATGAACCTCTTTTCGATTACCTCATCTCATTAGATATGAGATAATTAGTTTATTGGATTGAGAGGTTAGCCGTTTACTCCTTGAGTCCTTGAACTCGTAATCGAAAGACTGGTTCCTCTCTCTGATAAGCTGATTGCGAATGAGTTAGATGTTGAAAGCCTCGTGCTTTACTCCGTATCTATAACAAGGTAGTGACGCTTTTCAGACGAGTGGCTGTTCAATCCAAAATTAAATGAAGAAGGTGTCGTTATGTTCTTCTTAGGAATTGATATTGGCAAACGAAGCCATGTAGCCTCAGTTATGAATGAAGAAGGAAAAGTGATACTAAAAGGCTTTTCATTCCCCAATTCAACTGAAGGTGGAGAAAAACTTCTCCAAAAAATCATCTCTTTATCTCCGATTGATCAGTATAAAGTCGGAATGGAAGCAACGGGCCATTACTGGCTATCTCTTTTCTCCTTTTTGGATGAGCACGACTTTCTAATTCACGTCATTAACCCGATTCAGACCGATGGTTGGCGGAAAGGAACGGAAATTCGCAAACGTAAAAACGATATTATTGATTCTGTCTTGATCGCTGATTTAATGCGCTACGGAACCTTTGTAGAAACATCTTTATCCGATGAAAACATCTTTTCGTTGAAACAACTCTCTCGCTACCGAACCTATCTTGTGGGCACCGCTAGTGACTTCAAACGAAAAATCATTGCGGTATTGGACCAAGTTTTTCCTGAATACGATACACTTTTTAGTAAAGTGGGCATTTTTGGCAAAGCCTCAAAGGAAGTTCTGTTAGAACTGAGTTCTCCTGATGCCATCAATCACATTTCTGCAGGTGCCCTAGCTGATTTATTGGGGGAAGCCAGTAGAAATCGCTTGGGTATGAAGAAAGCTGAAGAACTAAAAACCGCTGCCTCACACTCCTTTGGAGTTAAATTCGCCCAGGAAACATTCACCTTTCAATTATGTTCAATGATTGAGCAATTAAAATTTCTTGAAAAGCAAATAACCGATACAGAAAAAGAAATTAAAAAGATCATGGATGATATTGATTCTGTGATAGAAACAATCCCGGGTATCGGTCCAATTAACGGTGCGACGATACTAGGAGAAATTGGTGATATAAACAAGTTCTCCTCACCAGCTAAATTAGTTGCCTATGCCGGTATTGATGCTTCTGTCACCCAATCGGGTGAGTTTGAAGGAACACACAACGTCATGAGTAAACGGGGCTCTCCATATTTAAGAAAAGCCTTATTCTCCGCTGCACTAGTAGCCTCAAGACACGATCCTGTATTAAAAGCATTTTACGAAAAGAAAATATCTGAAGGTAAACACCACCTTACAGCTCTGGGCGCCGTGTCACGCAAACTCTGTTACATTATTTATGCTATTTTGAAAAAGAATGAACCTTACGAAGTCCGTTTGCGATAATTTCAAAAATGACGCTTGATTCAGCTTATTTGGTGCGCCCTTAAATTCCAAAATAGACTGTAGAAATATTAGGTTTTATTGCTTGACTTTATATAGTTAGTCTTTCTTAAAAATTTAAGCATACACATTCAGGCCACTTTCTCTAGAATACTTTTTTTGTAAAAGAGGTTCTGAATCAGATTCTATCCCTTCTTCAGTACTCATAAGATTCAACTGTGCTGCTGCCTGCTTTTCTCCTTTTGACTGGTTAAAGTTTTGTGAAAACGTCATATCCTGAGATTGAGTGTGTGGCTGTTCTTTCACAGTCATCTCAATCGAGTTAAATTTAATCCCCTTGGCTTCCAATGGCGTTCTCAACTGATTGAACTGGCTTTCTACGTATCGTTTGGCTTCTTCGGATTTGAAAACAAACTTTCCTGATACGTCATCTTTATCGAAGATTAATTCAATTTCAATGTCTCCAAGTGATTCAGGCGTTAAGCGAATGGTTGATTGCATCACTTCTGTACCCTTATCATTCTGTACTCTTTGTACGAGCAGTTCCTCAATTTGATCCATGCTTTCTTCCAAAGTTACCATTGGTTGACTGTCACTTGGTGCAGTAACTGTTACTTTAGGTGTGGTCACTTGTGTTTCGGTAGACACCATACTAGGTAACTCACTTAACACCTCTTCCTCTTTAACCGATAATGGTGAAGTAAGCATCTCACCTGCTTGTTCAAGTTGGCTCGGACGAGTGATGACTTGAGAGAGATTCCGTTGGTAAGTATACAATTCAATCGTCGGTGCGGTTTCAGTCGGTTGACTTGCATTTACCCCTTTACCAGTAGGAGAATCGACTTCTTTGATATCAATTGGTTTATGTACGCGTTCTGTGTGTTTCGACTCTTCCGTTTGAACTAACTTAGAATATGCCTCACCTTCAATCAGTGTTTCTACTGATGGCTTTTTGACATCCAGTTGGTTGCCTATTGATACGTCAGAGGAGTCCAATTCAACTGCTTGCTTCCAGTCAATCGTCTGATCTGATTGGTTATCAATCTGCTTCTTTGCTACCTCAATTGGAATAGGAACAGAATTGGCTTTTGTTACTTCCTGACTGGACTCACTAACTTCTACAAGCAAGGCTGACTGAGAGTTATTCGAATGGCTATCCTTACTTATTTCCTCATTTAATTCTACACTAGCCAAGTCAACTGGCTTATAATCAGTTTGAACATCAAAGGAAATGAATGGATTAATCAATGCGAAGACGTCTGATTCTTCTTCAGTCTCATATTGCAATTGGACTAATTCCAACTCTTCTGTAGTCAAACTGTTTTCTTGAGAGCTGCTGGTTTCTGACTCTAGCTGTTTTGACCCTTCTGTTACTGGTAATACAGCATACTTCATCAACTGTTCTGTAAAGTCACCTTCGTTCACAGGTGTCGCTTTTTTATCAGGTGTTGCAGAAAGATTAGGAGACATAAGGTTTGCTACTTCCATTAGTTTCACCTCCCTTCATGTGTTTTTATGTAAGAATAAGTAAACCATAAACAACTTGGACTCTCTTTATGTAAAGCTTCTACCGTAACTTAAGGTTGATATTTCGTCCAGCTGGTCTTGCTCTTTTTTCTTAAGTAAGTCGACGTAACGGGTATGCTCTTTTTCTTCAAGCTTTTCCATTACTTTTTTGTCTTTATGTGCTTCTTTTAAAGAATCCATTGCTAATACTAAATCCTGATTAGCTTTTTCCACATTCAAGCGCTGCTGTGTAATTTTATCGTTCAATACTTCTTTGTATAAATTATGGCGTTTCAAATTATCAATAGAAGAATAGAATAATTTCTCACTTTTCAACTTTCGACTTTCTGATGTCATGCGTTTTAGCTTTTCTTCTTCTAAACGAACGATTTCCTGCTTTTCTTTTACGACTTGTTGAGCTGTGCCTTCTAAATCTGAGCGCCAGTCCAAGACTTTTTCCATTGAAAAAACGTATTTCTGCATATAGTAGTCTCCTTAGTAGACGGTTAATTTCCAAAAACAGATTGCATTGCTTGTACCGTTTCATTGAACGTATACGGCTCGGTCACCTTTTGCTTTAAAAATGACTTGATTGGAAGATTGAGACGAATCGCCTGGTCTAATAGTGGATTCGTTCCTTGTTTATACGCTCCTACATCAATTAAATCCTTTGATTCCTTATATGCTGCTAAGTTTTCGCGTACTTTGCCTGCTAGTTCATCATGTTTATCCGTCACAAGAGCCTTCATTAGACGACTTAAACTGCTTTGAACATCAATTGCTGGATAATGGTTCTCTGAAGCAATGAGTCTCGATAAGATGATGTGACCGTCTAAAATACCACGTACTGAATCGGCAATCGGTTCGTTCATGTCATCCCCTTCTACTAAAACAGTGTAGAACGCTGTAATGGATCCTGATTCGGCATTCCCACTTCGTTCCAATAGTTTCGGTAAAACAGTGAAAACCGAAGGCGTGTACCCTTTAGTCGTTGGCGGTTCGCCTGTAGCCAAGCCAATTTCACGCTGAGCCATAGCCACACGGGTAACGGAATCCATCATCAAGACAACTTTCTTCCCTTGATCGCGGAAGTATTCAGCTGTGGCCGTGGCGACGTATGCCCCTTTCAACCGAACCAAAGGCGGCTGATCGGACGTTGCACACACCACAACCGATTTTTTATAGCCTTCTTCCCCTAAGTCATTTTCAATAAATTCCAACACTTCTCGTCCACGCTCACCGATCAGTCCGATGACAATGACATCAGCGTCACAATAGCGGGCAATCATACCTAAGAGTGTCGATTTACCTACCCCAGAACCGGCAAAAATACCGATACGCTGGCCTTCTCCAACGGTTAACAAGCCATCAATTGCTTTAACCCCTGTTGGTAAAATCGTATTAATTTTTGGCCGCTTAAATGGATCGGGCGACGCTCTGTGTACATCATATGTATAGGTTTCTTTTAAATCGTCTCCGCTAAGAGGCCGTCCGAGTCCGTCAAAGGTTTTCCCCAGCATATCGTCACTGACTTCAATCTTCAGCGACTTCCCTGTTGGGTAAACGAGACAGCCTGGTCCAATGCCTTCTAAATCATCTAAAGGCATCAGTAAGACTGTTTCTTCTACGAAACCAACGACTTCACTTAAGACAGTTTTAGAACTGGATTTAATTTGTATCTCACATACTTCACCGATAAACGCATCCAAGCCATCGACTTTTATAATTAAACCAATGACTTGGCTCACTTTTCCGTGCTTTAATACCATCGATTTTTTGTTCAATGTCTCATGATAGAGTTCAAAAGGTATATTAATCATTAGGCTTCTCTTTCACTCTCTTTCATCTCATGAATCATCGCTTCGAGTTGTTCCTTCACCTGTAAGTTAACTACTTTATGTGCACTCTCGACAATACAACCTAAAGGCAAAACCGTCTCGTCTTGTAAAATGGAGAAACGCACGCCTGGGTAACTTTTCTCTAAAAAGGGCAGTCTGTCTCTCACAAATTGACGCTTACTTGGGTGAACGGTCAAGCTGACATAGTCTTCTTTTTGGTCTAATTGAATAAGAATCGGGCGAACCAATTCCAATATGCCTTCCGGTGACAAATCCAGTTGTTCATGAACAATTTTTTCTGCCATATGTACGGACAAAGAAAGCAAACTGTCTTTCTTTTCTTTAATGTAAGCTTCGATGTCCAGCTGAGCATCTGTGATGCTTTGTCTTGCTTGCTTCATCAAGTCAGCGTGCATCTCAGTTGCTTCTTTTTGTCCTGTAGCCATGCCTTCTGAAAAGCCCGTATCGTATCCTTCTTTAAAGCCTTTTTCGTAAGCTTGCATGCGAACGTCTTGTTTCATCTGTTCAATATCTGCATGGGCTTCTTTTAGTAACGCCTCTCGTTCCTCAATAGCCGATTGAATCATCGCTTCACTTTTCTTCTGAGCTGCTTCAATTTCTTCAGCAGCTTCTTCAGTATAAAAGTCATTAGCTGGCTCTTCTTCAAGCTTGTAATCATAAGCGGTATTGATAACCCAATTGCTTGTTTCTTCTGCTTTGGCTCGTTTCGATTTTATAATTCTACTCGATGATGGCATCTTGATCACCTCTCATAATGTAAATCTCACCCATCTCGTCTAAGCGACGGATGACTGTAACCACATTCTGCTGGGCTTCTTCAACAGCAGACAAACGTGCCGGCCCAAGGTATTGCATGTCTTCTTTGAGTGTTTCGACAGCTCTGGAAGACAAGTTTCCATAGATAAATTCTCGTAATTCGTCTGATACACCTTTGAGTGCCAATACCAAATCGTCGTGATTGACGTCTCGAAGAACTTTTTGTACGTCTCCTTTTTGTAAAGACACAATGTCTTCGAACGTAAAGAGACTGGCTTTGACTTCTTCTGCCAAGGCAGGTTGTTTTTGTTCCAGCTCACTGACAATGGCTTTTTCAGTTGTACGACCCACTTGGTTAAGAATTTCAACCAATGTCTGAACGCCACCAACGTGCTCCGTTTCATTTTCGACATAGGAAGAGAACTTGCTTTCAATAACCTTTTCAATCTTCTCAATGACATGAGGCGACGTATTGGTTATCGTTCCAATACGCTCTGCAATATCTGTTTGAGCTTCCAAAGGAAAGTTGATCAATATTTGCGCTGCTTTTTCAGGTTGCATGTAACACAAAATTAATGCTACGGTTTGTGGCTGCTCGCCTAGTAGTAAGTTAGTCAATTGTTGCGGATCAGCTTTTCGGGCAATATTAAAAGGCCGTTCACGTAGTTGAATTTGATTCAACATGTCAATGACTTCTTTTGCTCGTTGCTGACCCAGCGCTTTATTTAACAAGTTTTTAGCGTAATCAATCCCGCCATCGATAATGTATTCTCTAGCCTGAGACATTTGAAGGTACTCATTAACAATGGCCTCTCGCTGTTTCGGACTGACGTAATCGATATTTGCAATCTCATAACTTACCCGTTGAATATAAGGATCCGGCAACTGTTTCATGATTTGAGCAGATATTTCGGGTCCCAAGGAAATCATTAAGATAGCCGCTTTTTTTACGCCATCCATTTCTACAGGTGCTTTTTTATCTTCTATTACTTCTGCCAATGATATCCCTCCCCTCTAATCTTTCAACCAGACTTTCATTAATTCAGCTGCTAGTTCTGGATTATCTTTTGCTTGTTGTTTCACTCGGTCTTCTTTTTCACTCATCACTTTATTTTTCTGTTGAATGAGTTCATTTTCCTTATCCATGACTTCAATCGGATCAGCTTGTGGAAGAGTAGCTTCTTGCACGTCTTCCATATAATCAAACGGGACATCATAATCTGACTTGTTTCGACCTTTTCTAAGAATGGACAGTATAGCCATTGCTATTACTAATAAAATGAGTCCGGCAGACATGTAAATCCAGTTATCCATAATAAATGCTGTCAGTTCAGCTAAGATATCGTCTCCGCCACCAATGACCAAATTTTCGGAGTCCGCGAATGGTAAAATTTCAACGTTAACGTCACCAGGCAGTGGTACCTCTGCTAATTCATCTAAGCCTAATGCTCGTCTAACAATACGTCCAATTTCTTCCTGTGAAGGCACAACGTCTGAATTTTGGTTCACTACGACAGACGCATTAAGTGCTTCGACTACTCCAGGTGCACGAACGTAGCGTTCAGTCACTTGATCAAGTTCATAGTTGGTTGTTCGGTCGATGGATGCTGAATCATCTTCAGCTCCGTCTTCGGCTACAGGGACGTCTACGTTTCCTAACAAACCTTCTACCATATCTCTGGCTCCATCGAAACTTTCCACTTGGCTACGGATTAATCCCTCACGATTCTCGTCACCTTCAGGAGTCATCGGAGCACTGTACTCAATAGTTTCACCTTCAATGACATCAAAATTCATCGAAGCATTCACGACGATTCTTAAATTTTGATGACCGTAAACAGGTGCTAACAAAGCCAATATCCGTTGCTCTAAATCCGTTTCATACGTTCGCTGAATATTCTGATGATTGCTTGAAAAATCAGCCTGGGTCATCATATCTCCACCAGACTGTAAAAAGCCACTTAACAACTGGCCGTTTGTATCAACAATTTGAACATTCTCAACAGGTAAGCGGTCGACCGCTCCTGTGACCAGTGCCGCAATCCCTTGAATGTTTTGTTGGGTAACCGTCCCTTTTGTCTGCAAAACGATGGAAGCAGATGCTTCACTTCGGTAAGCAGGGTTTTGGAAAATACTGTCTTCAGGAAGTGACAACATCACTTTAGCTGATTCCACTTGAGCTAATGAAGAAATTGATCGTTCCAATTCACCTGTTAACGCACGTTGGTACATGATTTGACGGTCTTCATCCGTTGTCATCATGCCTGTGTTATCAAAGATTTCAAATCCCGTCGATTTCTGAGGCATCATGCCGTTCATAGCTAAATTGATGCGGTAATTATCTACTTCTTTTTCATCTACCAATATCGTTGACCCATTATCTTCTAATCGGTATTTCATCCCTTGAGCTTCCAGGTCCTCAACGATAGCTCCAGCATCTGCGTCTTCTAGATTAGAAAACAAAACAGCATATGAACTTCTTTGCGTAAAATAGCCAATCAATCCGACTAAGACGAGGGCTGTAGATACAAAGACGATCAACCGTGTTCGTTTTGCTTTATCCAGTTGAAGCCATCCTTCTTTAATGGATGTGCCTATTTCTTTTGCTTTGTTCATCCCTTACTCTCCCTTACTGTGATTGACTAGACATTAGAATTGCATTGATTTTATCTCGTTGAACGCTTCTAATGCTCTATTTCTCACTTGAACAGCAATTTCCAGGGATATCTGGGCTTCTGTTGTTTTAATCATAACCGTATGTAAATCATCTGCCGTTCCATCCACTAATGAACGCACAGCATCCGATGCTTCCATTTGTTTTGAATCAAGTGATGCGATTGAATCGTTAAGTAAAGCAGTAAACTCTCCGTTCACTTCTTGCTCTTTATGTATAGGTGTCGCTTCTGTTACTTGTTGAATTTGACGCATTGCTTCTGGGTAAAGCTGATTCATTCCATTGATCACATTAGTCGCTCCAATTCTTATTATCGTCTAGTCATTACTGTCTTCCAATTTCCATTGCACGTTTCAGCATATCTTTACTTGTGTTGATGGCTGTCACGTTTGCATCATATGTACGAATGGCTGTCATCATGTCGATCATTTCATTTGCCATATCCACATTGGGATACGCAACGTAGCCTTCTTCATCTGCATCCGGATGGCTTGGTTCATAAACGAGTCGGATATTGTCTTCGTTCACGTCCACTCCAGTAATTCTTACACCAGCACTTTTCGTTGATGTTTCATCAGTGAAACCAGAAGTGACACGTTTTAAGTTTTCTTCAAATTCGACTTGTTGCTTTAAGTAAGGACCTTCTCCATCTTCTGTTCGAGTCGTATTGACGTTCGCTATGTTTGTCGAGATGGTATCCAGTTTAAATCGTTCAAGGGTCAAGCCGCTTGCGTTAATTTGCATCGAGTTAAAAATTGACATGCTTTAGTTACCTCCTTAAGACTTATCTTAGAACAGAACGTATCATTGAGTAGTGATTACCCATCTGAGTAGTCAACGCTTGATAATAAATAGCGTTGGCTGATAATTCCGCCATTTCTGTATCAATCGCCACATTATTTCCATTTTCATTTATTCGGTTGCCTTCTTGCGCTTTTATTGCAGGACTAACTGAACTGAGGTCATTTACTCCGTAATGCTTTGAATGGGTACTTCTCATTGAGGTGCCATCCATTGAATCCCTTAATACACTTTCAAATTCCACACGTTTTGCTTTATAACCAGGCGTATTCACGTTTGAGATATTACTTGAAATCATTTCTTGCCTCATAGAGGATGCATCCAAGGCATTTTTTAATAAATCACTATTTGATCCTACAATCATTTGCTTACCTTCTTTCGTCCAGTGAATGATTATTAATTACATATTTTAAGCACAAGATTCATTTTAGTAGAGTGTTTTATCTTATGCAATAGACTAAAAGTGTACAATTTGACTAAAAAACAAGACTAACCAGCTAAATCTGTCTTTAATAACACACATTTTATAACTAGTTGATTTTAAGATATTTCCATGATTTCGTTAAATAACCCGCATTATACTAAGGTTTTTACTGAAATAAGGCACACTACTTCTCTAACCTTTATGTTAATTTTGTCTGAAAAATGTTTTGTTTAATATTTGTCACAAAGCGTCATATAGTTATGACATTTCTGTGAACATCGAGACATACCGTTATAGGAATGTCATAAAAATTGAATAAAATCATTCTATATTTATTCATTCCTAAAAAATGAATAAACTCTTAAAACTCCCCTACTGTTTATGGCAATATAAAAGTAGATAGTATTGCAACGAAAATCTTAGAAGCTTGAACAAACAAAAAAGGCTTGCCAGCC
>NZ_PREX01000014.1 GCF_009935905.1 Alkalibacterium sp. MB6
AAATAATTGAACTAAAAGTGGTTGGCAAAGTTCTTAACTTTTCATTGCAATTTTCTAAACATTTATCTTGCAAAACACACCTACTATATATATTACCTTTTACATAGGGAAAGTAACTTTTTTAGTCAAAAAAAAAGACCAGCAATTAAATGCTGGCCCACGCTTCAAGTAATTCTGACATTAGTTTTCTTGTATTGATCATTTTATCGACATCTTTTTTCAAATTCGCTTGGATTAATTCGTTCAATATGTAGCTGTACAAGGTTTCTAGTTCACTCGCTATGGCGTTTTGACCATCTTGGTGATTCAATGAGGTCATAAGTTCGGTAACAATGTCTTGTGCTTTAATTAAATTCAGATTGACCTTGTCCATCTGTTCTCTCTCAAGAGCCAGTTCTGCCAGGCGGATGAACTTGATCGCTCCTTCGTATAGTAATACAACGAGCTGCTTTGGTGATGCTGTTTCAATTTGATTCTTTTTATAAACCTTGGATGCACTAGTGTAGCTCATTTTTCGTTCCTTTCTATACTTCCCGGTCCACAAAGAGGGACTTTTCCTTGTCCATGTAACCATGGACAACCTGTTTGCGCTGATTCATTTGTTTCATTTGATTGCTCAGTTTAGTTGACTGACTGTTAATTTCTTTAATGAATGCTTGCTGTTCGGTAAGGATTCGATGCATCAGCTCTTTGTGTTCTTCTTTAAAAGCGTCTAACTCTTCTGCTGACAGTTGAGCATCGATTCTCTTAATTTGAGCAATAGCTTCATCACTTGCCTTGAGGATAGATGGAGCCGTTTCTGCTTCCTTATCCCATTCCAACAAAGTAGTTAAGATAGTTTGAAGTAAGCTTTCTTTGGCCAGTAGTAACTGACCGTTCATATTATCTAAAGTCATGATCATCACTTTTCTATTTATTAGAGTTCATACCGAGTTGGCTGAACATAAAGTCCATTTGCGACTCAGCCTGCATCATTGCCGTATCTAAAGCCGAGAACTGTCTAATATAACGTTCCCTTTTCGCATCTATACGCATATCAAACTGCTCAATACGTTTGTTCAGGTCTTTAATCATTCGGTCATAGGTATCTTGTCGACCTTTAATGATGCCTGTTGTTCCTGAAATGTATTCATTCACAAAACTTCTCATGTCAACGGAGAACCCTTTGCGTTCTGATTTAGATTCAGTTGTCATGACGCCATCTTTTTCAACTTCTACTTGTTCCGTCACTGTACGTGAAAAGAAATCAGATACTGCTTGTGGCTTATCTTTTAATTGTTCTTCTAAAGTACTTCTATTAAAACTAGCCGTACCACTTCTATCAATAGTCACACCTAAGTCGGCTAAGCTTTTAATTTCACCTGTACCCGTCCTTGCGGTCATCATCGAACGTAAACTCGATTGTAAACGCATTAAGGTTCCATCACCAGATAACGTCCCTGTTTTATTGTTTTCAGCTGAAGGATCACCTACACTAAGTTGCTGAGTAATATAGCTCTGAGTAGAATTATATTGTTCAACAAACTTTTGCAGTGTATCTGCGGCTTTATCAAGATTTTCAGTAACAGCTAATACTGTGGACTCTTCTCCAGCATGGACGTTAGTCAGAGTGAAAGTTAAGCCTTCAATCGCGTCATCTATAGTATTTGAGGAGCGAGTGACTTCCAGTCCATCTATACTGAATTTTGCTTCTTGACCTATAATTTCTTCTTGATTCAAACCAAGTCGAGACAAAGTATCTCCACTTCCTGTTAATCCAATGCTTTCAGTACCAAATTCAGTATTAACTAATACTAAGCGGTTATCTATGATAGATGACTTTACTCCTGATTCAGATGTTTTTTCGTTAATTTTACGACTAATATCTCTGAGAGAATCTGTATCTGAAATCTCAATTGTAGAAGTTTCACCTTTAAAACTAATACTACCGTTGATACCCAATGTCGTATCAACTGAATCGATAACGTTATCACCTAGTTTAACTTGTTCCCCATTTAGACGGCTCTGAGTAGCCAGTTGACTAACTTGAACTCGGTAATTCCCAGTTAGAGCATTGGTCTCTGTACTAACAGAAAAGTGCTCAGGCCCGGTTAATTTAGCCGTTTTCGACTGAAAGTTCTCAGGTTTTTGTAAATCATCTAGACGCTTATGTAAAGAGTCCAAACGAGTATTCAAGTCTTTCCAAGCATTTTGAGACTGCGTGTATTGTTCTTTTCGTTGAGTAAACTTGATGCCTTTAGCTTTTTCAGCTTCTATCATCTGGTCAACCATACTCATATCAATGCCAGAATATAATCCCATTACGTTCATATAAGTAACCTCACTCCTTTCTGTCTACTGCAATGCCTGACCATTTCCAAATACCAGCAATGACATCTAGCATTTTTTCAGGCGGAATTTCTCTTAATACTTCTTTAGTATCTCTATCGACCACTTCGACTAAGGTTCGTCCAGTTCCCTCGTGAATACGAAAAGACAGATGAGCATTTAGCCGTTGAACGACACTATTCGCTTCATAAGCCCATTTTTTCACCTGCTCTTTTGAAGGTTCTAAGTGTAAACGATCCATGGTTGGATCTATTTTACCAACTGCCTTTAGCGGTTCCACGTAGCGGTCACCTTGAAAGGATACCGCATTTTTGGAAGAATGTAAAACCTGGTCAATCGTTCGAATCGTGTCAATTGTTTCAATTCGCTGAACCATCATCTTAACCCCTCTGCAACAAAATGATTAATATTTTTTTAAAAACACTATGTAAGACAAAACCGAAGCAGTGAAACACTGCTTCGATTCTGTGTCGTAAATATGAAATTAAAGGTAAGATTAACCCAATAATTGTAGAACACCTTGTGGCATTTGGTTAGCTTGAGCCAACATTGCAGTTGATGCTTGAGAAAGGATGTTGTTCTTAGTGAACTCCATCATTTCTTCAGCCATGTCAACGTCACGGATACGTGAGTTAGCTTCAGATAGGTTTTCTTTAGTTGTTGTTAAGTTGTTGATTGTATGATCTAGA
The DNA here is from genome assembly GCF_009935905.1 of Alkalibacterium sp. MB6. GTDB lineage: Bacteria > Bacillota > Bacilli > Lactobacillales > Carnobacteriaceae_A > Alkalibacterium. The sequence goes on from NZ_PREX01000014.1 coordinate 3,018, forward strand.
CGGTTTTGAGTTGCTCCTAGGTTAGCACGTTCTGTGGAAACTGTTTTTATAGCTGCATCTATAGTTGTAAGTACTGTATCAAAACCAGTAGCACTTGGTGTAGTAGCTTCTGTTGCCCCACTGACAACCAAAGTACTTACAGCAGGATCACCTTCTGTTGCTGGTGCTGTTGCTAATCCTAAACCTACAGCACTCATGTCGCCAATATTTAATGTAATTTGTTGAGTAGCATTGGCACCAATTTGGAACGAGAGTGCTTGTCCGCCTTCTGCCTTAAAAGCTCCATTTAAAAGAGTTTTAGTATTGAATTGTGTTTGATTTGCAATACGATCTACTTCTGAAGATAGAGAATCCATTTCTTTTTGTATAGCTAATCTATCGTCATTAGTATTGGTAGCGTTAGATGCTTGTACAGTAAGATCACGCATACGATTTAAGATTGAATGAGTTTCATTCAATGCGCCTTCAGCCGTTTGAATTAGTGAAATACCATCTTGAGCGTTACGAGTAGCTTGATTCAAGCCAGAAATTTGGTTTTTCATTTTTTCTGAAATTGAAAGTCCTGCAGCATCGTCGCCCGCTCTGTTGATTCTTAGACCTGAAGATAGTTTAGCCATTGAATCGCCTCTAGCTCCGTTTGCTTGAGTCAAACGTGAGTATGTATTCATAGCTGCTGTGTTTGTATTAATACGCATAATTGTATTCCTCCATTAGTGTTTGTTTTTAAGGCTTATCGCCTTCTAATCTTACTATCGGATAACCATACTATTTGTTAAGTACTTTTTTATAAATATCTAAAAAAAACGATTAAAGACTGTAAAGTCCTTAACCGCTTCTGTTTATCTCACATAATCCATTATGTTCGTTTGAAGTATTCTCGTTCCCATATTCAATGATGCTTGGTAAGCAGTCATTTCCATTGTGTATTGCATGTAGGTTTCAGCTAGATCAATATCTTGGTTCGTTGATAAAGCTGTTTCTAAATTCAAATTTTCAGCTTCGTTTCTTGCTTTTGCAGCTGTTAGTCTGTTTTGAGTTGCACCTATTCCTGTTCGTACATTAAGAATATTGTTCATTTCTTTATCGATTTGGCTAAGTAAATCTCCACCAAGCTGACTAGTGTCGTCTGTATCTAGTGCTTGGAATAAATCATTGAACAACTGACCCAAGTTACCTTCACCATTCTCTAGCTTACTACCATCTGTCTGCAGTTCTACCATGACACCTCTAGATATTTCTTTTGGAGTATTATCAGCTGTACCGTTATAGGTGACTCCTGTAAAGGTACCATCATCTGCTCGTTCTATTGTGAATGGTTTGGTTGTACTATTTTGACCAGCAAAAATGTAACGCCCACCAAAGTTAGTGTTTAATGAGTCCATCATAGTTTCGACTTCGCTATTAATTTCCGCTTTTATAGCCGCACGGTCATCAGTGTTTAAGGTCCCGTTCGCTGCTTGCTGGGTTAGGGTATGGATACGTTGAATAGAATTCGTGGCATTAGCTAACGCCGCATCTTGAACATTGGTAAAGTCAATTGCATCGTTAATTGTTCCTTGATACGTATCGTTTTGTTTGATTTCATTTTTCAAATCAATGATTTTAGATACTTTAAGGGGATCATCACTTGGACGATTCACTTGTTTCAAAGATGATAGCTGTTCTTGATATTTAAATACATTGTTCATGTTACTGTTTAAGTTAGTTAAGAAGCTTTGTGACATAAGAGAATTCGTTATTCTCATCTGTTACACCCCAGTTCTATTGATTAAAGTGTCGAGCATTTCTGATATGGTTTGTAAGACACGTGAATTAGCTTGGAAAGCCGTTGAATATTTAATCATATCAACTACTTCTTCGTTAATGTCTACTCCTGAAATGGATTCACGTCGTTGAGTTAATAGGTTCATTAACCCTTTTTGAGTATTTAACATGTTGTCTTCCTGCTGTTTAACGATTCCCATGTCAGTAACCATGCTATTGTAGCGTCCAAAAAGAGTCGTTCCAGTAGAAGCTGGTTCGTGTGACATCGTAACTGGATTGTAATTCCATGAGTCAACGTCTGTAGACATTGTTTTATGTTGCAATGAGGCAATGGACTGTGCTCTAGAACCGTCTCCGGCGAATTCATTGTCCATGGATCGACCAGATACAACTAATCCGGGATCTTTTTTCAGCGCATCCGACACTTTTAAGGATAAGGCCGCGCCTTTAGAGTCATTGTGATCTCCTAATTCAAAGAAGTCTCGCCCTTTAGGCTCTCCTTCAATAGTTGGTGTGCTATGAATATCATTTACCGCTGTCGCAAAGGCGAAAGCGAACTCATCCAACTCACTTTGCATATCAGATATGACATCAAGCGCCTCTTGTGTGCCTTTCATTGAACCAGCTGTAGGAGTGATCACTTTTGCTTCTTTTCCGTCAAGGACAACGATATTGCCTAGTTTTCCACCAGTAACAGTATCCTCATTAGCTAATTCACCGTTTTCACCTACTACAACGGCTAGTTCTTTGCGTGATTGATGGTCTAAGACGGTTTCCCCTTGCATAGATACTGATACGCGATTGTATTTATCACGAGTCACATTAATATCTAGTTTTCCAGCAACATCTGTCAATAAACGTTCCTGCTGATCTAGTAAGTCATTTGGTGTAAACCCTCTAACTGATGCTTGCCATATTTGGTGATTTAATTGATCTAACTGTTTTAAAGATGAGTTAACGTTTAGTGCAGCTTTGTCTAACTCATTAATCGTATCATTATGTAAACTTTCCATCGAACGAGCCATGTGGTGAATCGAATCGGTAAAGGTTTCGCTCGTTTGTACAAGCATTGTACGTGCTGCGCCTTGTTCAGGGTTGGATGCTAAATAAGTCCAAGCGTTGAAGACTTCTGAAATTTGATTTGATAGACCCGTATCAGACGGTTCGTTATAGATAGCTTCTAACTGACCAACAATGTCAGATAGGGATTGGTGTGCACTTGTCGTTGAATGCCCTTGTCTTAATTGCGTGGTTATGTATTCGTCACTCACTCGGTCAACGTTACCGATTCTGACACCTGTACCAATTTGACCGATTCCAGGTACGTTAGTCGCAATGTCGGCTTGCATGGTCACACGTTGTCTCGTGTACCCAGTCGTGTTGGCGTTAGCGACGTTATGTCCGATGGTTTGTAAAGCCGTCTGTTGGGCGTGTAAGCCTTTAGTGGCCGTGTTTAATGTTCCAAATAATCCGCTCATGTGTTTACTCCTTAAAGTGATTGATCAAGTAAGGTGCTCTTTTTACTCGAGTCATACTTCCCTTTTTTCGAATAGGTCGTGTTTTGGCTGGCTGCTTTTTTAATATGCTCCAACATGGTTTCAGTGAAGTTCATTGCTTGTTGGGTCAGTGTTAAGTTCGTTTCTTGAAGCATCTTCACTTCACGTGAAAGAACGTTGAGTCGTTCAATCTCAACGTCCGTGTCATCGAATTTTGACAGTTCAATTATCACTGTTTCTTTTTTTTGAATTAATTCAATTAATCGCTGACCATTATTTTCAATCAGCACATCTCTTTCCTGAATTAACAGGTCTTTCAACTCTTCTAGTAAGGCAATAACTTTATTTGTTTGTGGCATCAGTTTAAGACTCCTTTTGTTCCTTCAACGCTTTGATTAAACCTTGAGAGATTTTAGTCGCGTCCACTTCATAGTCACCGTTTTGAATGGCTTGTTTAATGGTATCTACTCGTTCAGAAAAAGCAGCTTTGTCAGCTTTCATTAAGGCTTGTGCTTCTTCAGAGAAGCTCACTTGAACGGCTTCTTTTGCCTGTCCTTTACTTACTTCTTTTCCAGCTTCGCGGTTAAGTGGTTTTGAATTATTTACTGACGATAAGGAATTATATTTATTTATTTTCATGATCAGCTCTCCTCAATATTGGCTGTTTAGTTTAAGTTTACCTACTGTACTTTTCATGTACTTACTCTTACTATCGGATAGACAGAAAAATAATTAAGACTTAAATTTAAACTAGAGTTAGTATACAGAAAAGTTAGCCTTAATAAAATAGTTAAACAAGATTTGTAGGAAAGGTTCCTAAAAGAATCGTTTTAATTAGTTTTATCCCTCAACTCTTTTCGATCACAAACAGGCTAATAATTCCAATTGCCCACCGTTTTTCGTGAGTAACTGGAATAATAGACGCTTTTATTTCCAGTTGCCCACCGTTTCTCCCGAGTAACTGGAATAAAAGCCTAAAAATGGCTCTATATATCAAAAAAAGCAGAGACCCCAGCCTCTGCTTTTCCTAATTGTTTATTTATTTAAATGTCTAACGCGTTGTTCTTTGCTTAAGATATTCGTGATTCTGATACCGAAGCTTTCGTTAATGACAACGACTTCACCTTCGGCAATGAGTTTGCCGTTAACATAGATTTCTAGCGGTTCATCCGTCATTTTGTCGAGTTCCACTACGGAACCTGTGCTTAATGACAAAATATCTTTAATCGTTTTACGGCTCTTGCCTAAGACGACGCTAAAATCTAGCGGCACGTCCATGATTAAGTCTAAATTGCGTGGGGCATGTTTGGTCGGGTTTTTCTCTAGTTCTTGATACTCAGGTCTTTGAATATGTACAGATTCTTCAGGAACAGTTGCTTCTCGTTCTTCCGAATTATCGGAAGGACGGCTAGTCTCTTTGACCATTTCTGTCTCTCTCCCATGTAGTACCTCTGCTTCATCACCCATCATAATATCCGCAATTTCCATTACTGTGTCCAGTGGTAAGATTTGCATGATTTCACTTTCTAGTAACCCTTCGACGCTTAAATGGAATGACGTCATACACACCATTTCATCTGGATCGGGCATATCTACTGCAGCTTCACTTGCATTTTCCCATAATTTAACAAGGGGTGGCGAAATATCCACTCGACGATTAAACATGGTAGCCATAGCCGTTGAAGCCGATCCAATCATTTGGTTCATTGCTTCTGAAACAGCACTTAGTTCGAGTTCAGTGAACTCATTTTCGTTGACATTGCTTCCATCATTTCCCATCATTAAATCTGCAATCACTATGGCATCGTTGATATCAATCATTAATACGTTTCTACCGACTAATCCTTCTTTAAAGGCTATAGTAGTCACTACTTTGGGTGTTTGACTACCTTCAATAATGCGACTAATCGTTGTGCCTTTAACTTTTGGGGTCGTTATGCTTACTTTACGATTTAACAACTGGGAAAGAGTCGTTGCTGCCTGTGACATCGATATGTTACCGACTTCTCCGATAATATCTTTTAACTCTTGACTCATCGGATCGTCTATTTCGTCAACTGCTGGTTCCGCATTATGTAGAGCTGTTCCATTTAGCAAGGCATCGATTTCTTCTTGTGTCATTTGATTACTCATCGTCACTCTCTCCTCCCGTGAATGTTAATATTTCTACGGCCAGTCTGTTTTCAGTTCTGCCCGGTTTAACTTTGAAATAAGGTTTACTTTCTACATACATCGTCAGTGGCTTGGTCGTCTTGTCATCCATTTGAATAATGTCTCCAACTTCCATTCCTAAAAAGTCTGACACATCCATTTGAGATTCGCCTAATATCACTTCAATATCCACGGGAACCTTATCTAGATTAGATGCCAATTGACCTCTTTCAGATGCATCCACTTCTTTACCAGAGTGGAACCAGTTTTTAAAACTTAGCTTATCCAAAATGTCTTCAAAGAATAAGTATGGGATACACATGTTTATAAATGTCCGTTGGTTTTCAATCGTTAGTGCTAAGGTCAGTAATACAACGGGTTCATTGGGAGACATGGTTTGAAGCAATTGCGGCTTGGTTTCGGTATCAACTAATGACACATCAATGTCTTTAATGTCTTGCCAAGCGACTTTAAATGAACGAAGCAATTGATTTAAAATATCTTCTAGAAGAGACATTTCAATATCAGTAAAACTCGATTTCTTTTTAAGCGCTGCTTCACTCGATATATCATTAAATCCGCACAGTAACTCAATCATCTGTAAACTGAATTGCGGATTGATTTCAATAATCTGAAGGCCTTTTAATGGTCTGCTTTCAAAGACACCCATTAAGGTAAAGCTTGGAACGGAATGTACGAATTCATCAAACGAGACTTGTTCAATTGCTGCAATTTTTGCTTCCACAGGTTTTCTAAGTTGAGTAGACAATAAGTTGGATACCAGTTTAGCATAATCCTCAAACACCATTGTGATGGTTGAGAGATACTCTTTAGATAAACGAACAGGACGTCTAAAATCGTAACTTTTGATTTTGGTCGTATTAGTCTCCTCTTCAATTTCCTCGGTATCCAATTCTCCGCTATCCATGGCGTGCAACAATGCATCGATTTCTTTTTGGGATAATACTTGTTGGCTCACGATACTTCCTCTTTCTCCTTTAAAATGATGTCAATATCAATGATACTGACCATTTCATTGTATGCAGAAACATATCCTTGAACCAGGCTATCTTCACCGTCCACCGTTTGGATTAATTGTGGATCAATATCAGTGACTCCGATAACCTTGCCAACCATCAACGCAATGGGGTTGTCTTCTGTATTTACAATGACGGTGTTATTATAACACAGTTCATTAGAAGGTCTATCCTCATTCAGCAAACCATCAAGGTCGATAAGGGTCATTATCTGCCCTCTTAGGTTCACCAATCCTTTAATCCAGGATGGGCTTTGGGGGATGATGGTTGACGTTAATGGTTTAGTTATTTCTTCGATTTTCTCTGTTGTAAAGCCATAAAAGTGATTAGTTAGTTTAAATACAATCAGTTGCATCCGTCAGTTCCCCCTTATTATTTTTTGGCTGTTTTTCTTTTGTGACAATAATCTGAAACTTGAAAAACGATGCCGATTTAGCTTACTGCTTTGTCCAAAGCTTTGATTACTCGTTCAGTATCAAACGGTTTAACGATGAAGTCCATCGCGCCTGCACGAATGGCATCCATTACCATCGTTTGTTGCCCCATAGCTGAACACATTAAGACAATCGCATCTTTATCAAAGGCTTTGATTTCTTTTAATGCTTCTACGCCGTCTTTTTCTGGCATAGTAATGTCCATCGTCACTACATCTGGATTCACTTCTTTGTATTTCTCAACCGCTTCGTTTCCGTTTTGAGCTTCAGCTACCACTTCATAACCATTTTTTTCTAAAATATCTTTCAGTTTAATACGCATGAATGCTGCATCGTCTACTATTAATACTCGCTTACTCATAATTATTTCCTCCAATTAAATTCCTAATCTCTTTAATAATTGTTCAAGCACATTCGGCTTTGGCACAAAATACAAACTGCCTTCTATTACATGGCCTAAGCTATAAAAGTTATTTTTTAAAATAATAATATTATTGTTATATTGCTCTTGTTCCATATAAACACTCGACAAGATCGATCCGAACATGTCCATTGTCAAAACAGGGACCGACGCTATTAACGGCCGATCGATGAGTTGGATGACTGCTTGTAAAAACGATTGAACCAGTATGTTGCTTAATTCTTTAATGGTTGAATCAATCAGTTCATCATCTGTTTTTGTTCCTTCGGGTATTAGAATGTGTGCTAATTGTTCAGCGTCTTCAGGTTTAATGACGAATAAGAATACCCCATAATCATTGCCCAGTAGTTTAGATAAAACGACTTTAACAATGTCGTCTTCTGCTTGCACGGTACGAAAGACTTCTTCGTAAGGCATTAATTTGACAAATGGCACATCCATGTCGACTTTGTTACCAATCATCTTAGACAAGCTAGTGGCAGCATGGCCACCTCCAATATTGACGATTTCTTGTAAAGCGTCATATCTTAGTAAGGCTTGCTCATCACTCATGAACGGTGACCTTCTTCCGCGTACAGATAGACGTCACGTCTAAAATTAAAGCAATGCCACCATCTCCAAGAATGGTCGAACCTAAAAAATGAGGAACACTATTCAGTTCTTTGCCTAATTTCTTAATCACTATTTCTTTTTGTTGGATTAAGTCATCGACGATTAAACCATAATAGTTATCACCTATTAAAACGACGATAATGTGTTTCAAACTGTCTTCAGAAGAAGGTGTATTCAGTACATCGGCTACTCTAATCAACGGAATGGTTTTGCCTTCATAAAGGTAAACTTCTTTATGATGCACCGAAATAGCTTCCGTTTCTTCAAAGCGGTTTACTTTGTCAATGACTGCTTGAGGAATCGCAAAAGTGTGCTCTCCGACAGTCACGAGTAAGGATTGAATGATAGATAAGGTTAGTGGCAATGTAATACGGAATGTCGTACCCGTTCCCACTTCACTCGTTGTTTCAATCGTTCCATTTAAGCTGGCTATTTTTTCTTTAACCGCATCCATTCCGACACCACGACCGGATATACCCGTCACTGATGCAGCTGTTGAAAAGCCGGGATGGAAAATGAGTTGTTGGATTTGCTCATCAGTCATACCTTCAGTGGAGATCCCTTTTCGTTTGGCACTCTCTTCGATGAAACGAGGGTTCAACCCTTTTCCGTCATCAACGATACTGACGATGACACGGTTCCCTTCTGCATATGCAGACAACTTAATCGTTCCCGTTCTCGGTTTACCTGCTTTTTCACGTTCGTCTGGCATTTCAATGCCGTGGTCAGCTGCATTTCTCAGTAGATGAATCAATGGCTCGCCGATTTCAGAAATAACCGTTCTGTCCAGTTCAGTGTCTTCCCCTTCAGTTAAGAACTGAATATCTTTTCCTAGTTCGTTCGTCAAATCTCTCATCATTCGAGGGAAGCGCTGCACGACCACGTTGAATGGTTGCATTCTTAGTTGAAGCACCAATTCTTGTAGTTCACTCGTGATCCGCTCAACTTGAGTTAGTGGTTCATTTAGTTCAACGACATTATTTTTATGAGAGAGATCTTCTAAACGGGTTCGGTGGATGACTAATTCAGATACTAAGTTCATGAATTGGTCCAGTCTCGTTAAATCAACTCGTATCGTCTGTCTACTTGCCGAGCGACCTGTTTGAGTTGTGGCTGACGCTTTGCTCTCGACCTTTTCAATCGTTTCGCTTGCTTCTAAATCAGACGATTGCTTAACTGACTGAGCATCTGTTACTGCTTCAATCCATACCTCACTAATTTCACTACTACCATCGACTGCTTCTAATATATCTTCTTTGCTCTCTTTGCTCACTAAGTACAAGGCGAAGGAGTCGTCTATGTTGCCTTGTTCCAACTCTTCTGCAGATGGTTTCATTTGAACAAAATCGCCTAGTTGTTCCAATTTGCTGATAACTAAAAACGCTCGTGCTGCTTTCATCATACTGTCTTCGTCAACTTTAACGCCTATTTGAAACAACGTATAGCCGCTAGAAGTAGCTGACTCTATCGCAACATAATCGGATACCTCAAGGTGAGGAAAGTCATAAGTAAACGTGTCTTGTTTCTTCGCTTTGCTTTCATTAACGGTTAACTCGCCTTCGGTTTGATTTGAAACAGCCTCTAAGCGACTAACCAGCGACGAAATTTCAACATCTTCCTCACTGTCATCTCGAATGTGTTCGACGATATCGGTTAAGGTATCCAGCGTTTCAAAAATAAGTGAAATCAAGTGGGTATCCACGCCTAATTTTTCTTGTTTAACCAACTCAAACACGTTTTCTACGGCATGAGTTAAAGACGCCATAGTGGTAAAGCCCATCGTAGCAGCCATTCCTTTTAATGTATGAGCCGCTCGGAATATTGAATCAATGATACCTTTATCCTCTGGCTGTTGTTCTAAATTCAATACTTCTTGGTTTAAAATGATTAAGTTTTCATCTGTTTCTTCAAAAAATAAATCGCGGTATATGCTATTGTCTTCCATCATAGGCCTCCTTTCACATTAACTGTATTTTTCATAAATAAATGAGGCGACTTTTCTCAGTCCGTATCGTTCAGGTTGATAAATGGTCTCTGTCGCACCAGTAAATAATAACCCTCCAGTAACCAAAGACTGACTCATTTTATCATATATCTCTTCTTTTACTTCATTTTTAAAGTAAATGGTCACATTTCGACACACAATCACATGGAAACCTTTTTCAAATTCATCAAGGACCAAATCGTGTTGTTTAAAATCCACCATATTTTTAATCTTCTGGTCTAATACAAAGCGGCTATCTACTTCTTTAAAATATTTTTTGCGGTCAATAATTGACACGTTATTCATGTCATTCTCTTTGAACTCACCCAATCTGGCTCTAGTAAGAATGGTCTGATCAATATCCGTGGCTACAATGTTTCGTTTCAACGGTAAATTCGATCGGTCCATAATCATAGCTAAAGAATACGGTTCTGCCCCTATCGAACATGCCGCACTCCAAATCGAAATCGAGTCAAACTTCTTAGACAAGTTCGTTTTAAGTAACTCTTCAAAGTTGTCAAATAAATCTTTGTTACGGAAAAACTCTGTGACGTTGATGGTGATGTAATCCAAAAACTGTTTTTTTATGCCTTCATCAGTATGTATTAAAGACGAATATTCTTCTAAACTTTGGGCACCAGACTGTCTCATAATCGTCTGGATTCGTCTTTGCAATTGTTTTTCTTTATAAGCACTTAACTGAATATTTAAGTTAGTAAAGACCCAACCGTAGAAAAATTCAAAATTTAACGTTGTCATATGGTCACCTTGTCATTTCTTTTATAATGTCGGCTATGTCACTTAGGCTGTTGATCTGATCTGAAAAACCTCTTTCAGCTACGACTCTTGGCATGCCATAAACAGTTGAAGACGCTTGGTCTTGCGTGATCACATAGCCGCCTGCTTCTTTAATTGCCCGGCATCCGTCAGCTCCATCCTGACCCATGCCAGTCAATACGATTCCCAGTAAATCTTTTCCATATAAATCAACAGCGGAATAAAATAAATAGTCCACCGCTGGTCTGACACTGTGCAATTTTGCTTTAGTATCTAGTAAAACCCGGTTACCGGAAAGCGTCATGTGTTTTCCACCTGGAGCAACATACACCGTTCCTGGAACAATCAAATCGCCATGAGACGCTTCAACTACTTTAACTGATGACACGTCATTGAGTCTTTTGGCGAATGAGGCAGTAAAGCCTTCAGGCATGTGCTGAACAATAAATACAGGAATACTTAAGGTGTCTGGTAAAGATTGAATGAGACTGACAAGCGCTCTTGGTCCCCCAGTTGAAGCCCCAATGACTATTGCTTTTAATTGATTTTTTTTATTCATTAATTCATTTGGTAGAGATATCGATGGTGAGCTTGGATAGTAATCATCACTGTCTGTCTTAAAATGAGCCAAGATGCGTCTCTCTAAATCCTTTTTAAAAGCGGTCCAGTTTTTAGCAATAGAAATTGGTTTTTCAATAAAGTCTTCAGCTCCATATTCTAATGCTTGAATGGTTGTTTCTTCATTGCTTTTTGAACTGAGCATTATCACCGGAATTGAATAGCTCTCTTTAATTGCCTGCAAAGTTTCTAATCCATCCATAACAGGCATTTCCACATCCAATGTCACGATATCCGGCTTGACCTGTTCAATAATCTTCATTGCTTCCACACCATTACGGGCCGTTTCGACAACCTCTATACCGATACATTCTGATAGTACATTTGTAATCACTTTCCGCATTAAAGCAGAATCGTCAATGATGACAACTTTTATGGTCATGCTATTTCCTACTCATCTCATCTGTTATAGTATAAATTCTTCTCTGTTAACCATTCGAATTCTCACTTCAAAGGTTTCTAGATTAAAAAACATCGATCGGCCCATCTTCCCGCCTACGTGTTCTCCAAGGATAGGAAGATTGAGCTCCTCTAATTTGCTTTTGACAGCGTGAATGTTTCTTTGCCCTATTTGAAGCGAGGGCGAGTCACTCGTAAACGAAAACATACTCGCTCCTCCAGCTATTTTAGCTAATAAGTCCGTCTCGCCTGTTTTACATTTTAGTTCTTCTATAATTTTAGGTAAGGCTAAGTCCGCAAACTTAGCCCAGTGTGATGTATCCGTAAAAGATTGACTATCCGGGAGCATAATGTGACTTAAGGCACCCACTTTCGACTTCGGTGCATAAATGGCAATGCCTACACATGACCCTAAGCCAATGGTCATCAATTCATTCGGTGCTTCTGTTAATTTATAGTCTGAAATTCCTACTTTTAATTGTTCGGACATGCTTATCTCCAGTGTCTTGCTTTGTTATTATTTGACAATAGTAATCGAAAGCAGCTTTCTTAATTCTTCCCCTTTTTCTTCTGCGAATAAGGTATGCGGGTCGATAAGAGGGATAATATCATCTTCAACATGGACAAAAGCTGAGATATAAGAAGTTGACAAGCCGTCAACCTTTTCTCTGTCTTTATCAATGAGATCGTCAGTGTTAAAGGCTTGAACCGATATCACTTCATCTACAAGCCAGCCAATACGGCTGTCTTTCCATTTAACAATAACCACTTCAGCATCGTCTCGATTAGGGACCGGTGTATGATAGAACCGGTCAGATAAATCGACAATAGCCAGTACATCACCTTCTACGTCCTGTAAGCCCACGATATAAGAGGACACATCAGGAACAGGCGTATGGTTTTCTAATGCAATAATTCGCTCCGTTTCATTAATGGGTACCCCGCAAGTCTGTCCCCCTGCTTTAAATAAAAGGTATTGTTCCATAATTTAAGCCTCCTAATCAGTTACCTGTTATGCAAATTCAGGTGTTAACTCATCTTCTATACTATATAAATGCGTTCTCGTCAGTCTCTTCTTCTCCAATAGAGAATTGATTTGCTGATTCTTTAAGGATTTGAGCCACTTCTTCTAAACGGTTAATGTGAGACGTGAATTCTTCCATTGTTGCCAAAATTTCTTCAGCGTTTGCAGACACTTGTTCTGTCCCTGCTGAGTTTTCTTGAGCTCCAGCTGCAATACTCTCCAGTTGTGCAACGACTTCTTCTTTCTTGTCGTTAATGATGCTTGAAGATTGAACGACTGTAATCATACTGGAAACCAATTGCTCCAATGAACCCGCAACGTTTTCAGATGCTTGAATCGCTTCATCGATTTTCTCAGTTTGAACTTTACTGTCTTCATTTGTTTCTTCCAAATGGCTAACCATGCCCGAGGATTTCGTTTGAATTTGACGAATAATGTGCTGAATATCTTTTGAAGATGTTGCACTTTGTTCAGCTAACTTACGGATTTCGTCAGCCACAACCGCAAAACCGCGACCTGCATCTCCCGCTCTAGCGGCTTCAATTGATGCATTCAAAGCCAATAAGTTCGTTTTAGACGCAATCGTTGTGATTGCTTTTACGATGCCTTCGATATTTTGAATATCACTGTCCACTTCTTCAATCTTGCCTTTCAAATCAGTTAACGTAGCCAGTGTTTCTTCCCACTTCTGGTTCACTTCTTGTGTGGCACGAATGTTTTCTCCGTTGACGACCATGGTTCCGTCTGCTTGACTACCCATTTCTGCCAATGCATTATCAATGTCTGCCAAAGCTTTTGCAAGTTCATTCATTTGATGAACGGTTGCTTCAGTGTCTTGTGTCTGCATCGAAGTTGACTCAGCTATACCATTAATGGTTTGAGATACTTCAGCTGTCGAACGGCTTGTTTGGTCTGCGATTTCCGTTAATGTAGTGGCCATGCTCGACACATTTTGGCTATTGCCTTGAATTACTTTCACTGTTTTCTCAAATGTATTTAATGTCTTATTGAAAGCTAAACCGATTTGATGGATTTCGTTTCCTTTTGGATTCAATTCCTTGCTGACTTTCTTGATTTTCTTCACGTCTTTACGCTGACGTGTGTGCCATTTATTGAGAGTTTTAATAACCGTATTGGCCGGGTTCATTAGTTCATCCTTCGTTAGGCGTGTCGTCAAATCCCCATTCTCAATGCGCTTAAATGCATTCATTAAAGCTGCAGCTATTTGGCTGACGAGACCTGAAGCAAGATAGGCAACAAAAAGTGCGACGATAATAACGACAATGGTTACCACAATTAGCACTCTTTGAAGTATAGATGTTTCCGTCAGCTTTTCATCTGCACTAACGTACCCAAACACATTTAGTCCTAATATAGGTAGGCGTTCAAAGTAAATACCAAACTGATTATTATTAATGTCTTTGTCATAGACCATTCCAGAAATGGTAGTAGCGGTGAGTTCAGTAGCCGAATCCACTGAACTTGTATTGATTTCTTCTGCTTTGATTTCCTGAGCGTCTTTAAAGAATTTAGATGATCTGAGATTCTCTCCGATTAGCTCTTCATCAGAAGCAGCAATCACTGTCCCATTGTCTTGCAAAATACTGATTTGACCCGTGTTTGCCATATCGGTAGCTTGAATTTCTGCGATGATGGCGTTGACATCTAAATCGATAGCTAATACTCCAAGCGTTGTTCCACCATTTAAAATGGCTCGCGTAACTGTCAGTCTCGATTTATTATTGAACGTATGTGCTTCTGTCCAGCGAAGACCAGGGGATGCTAGACCTGATTCAAACCAAGGGAATATTTCATGTGGGTTTGAGTCGTAGCGAACAACTGTTAGCGTTGAAACGAAAGGTGTGCCTTCCGTAGCTGGAATAAAGTGAACATCTGTAATGTATGGATTACCTGTGACAATATATTGGAAGCGAGTGTTTAATTCCCTTCTTGACCCTTCGTCACCTGTAGCGACTCGTCCCAAAACACCGTCTAGTGCCAAACTGTTGATGGTACTTTCAGCAGCTACACTAGCATTCACAATGTTATCAACCAAGTTAGATGTGATTTGTTGTTCTTGTGCTTCAACACGTTCCGTTAAAACAGTCATTGTTCTAATATATGTATAAGTCAATGCAATAATCACTGGCGCAAGCATAAGTGTAACAAGTGCTAGTCCAATCGGTAGTGCCAATCGTTTATGTGAGTCTTTCTCTTTCCTTTTGAATCTCATTTTCTTTCCTTTTAATTTGAGTGCCGGCCAGTTGATTGATTGAATTGTTTCTTTCAACTGACTAAGTCGATCTTTCATTTTGTCCATACCCTAATCTCCTTTAACTATATGTAAACTACTCATCATGACTATAATCGGTCAGAAGTAAAAATACTTTAGATAGTCATAGGAAATAAACAAAATTTCTTAATTCTGTCACAAGATTTAGACTAATCATACGAATGAAAAAGAGACAGGACTAAGCCTGTCTCTTGTCTCTAGTAGTTATTTATTATCAACTAATGTTGTATTCTTGATATCTTCTACAGTCTGAGTCCCAGCTAATTGCATGACTCGTTTTAAATCGGTATGGAAGTAGTCAAAGACATTTTTAACGCCTTTCCATCCACCTAGTGCCAAGCCGTAAAGTGCTGGACGACCAATCGCAACGACGTCTGCACCACTAGCCAAGGCTTTGAAAATATGCTCGCCTCGACGAATACCAGAGTCAAAAATAATCGGCACACGACCAGCTACTGCTTTTGAAATGGCTTCTAAGGTATCGAATGATCCTGGCGCACCATCTAACTGTCGGCCTCCGTGATTGGATACCCACACACCTGAAGCGCCAGCTCCCATCGCTAATAACGCATCTTCTGGAGCCTGAATGCCTTTAACAATAATCGGCAAGCCTGAATAATCAGCTAGGAACTTCACGTCTCTTGGACTAATTTTTTGTTTCGACTGAGCGTAAATATTATTCAATGACATATTTGCTCCAGAACCTGTTAAATAGCGAGACACGATTGGCATACCAAATGGGTAAACAAATTTATTGCGCATATCTTTTTCTCGGTTCCCAGATATTGTGGAATCCGCTGTTAAAATAATGGCGGTTGCCCCGTCTTGTTTGGCTTCATCAACGATTTTTTTATTTAATTCATCATCTTTACTCATGTATAACTGGAACCAACGAGGTGATCCATTTAATCCTTTTTCAATTTCTTCAAATTTCGCTCCAGAGTAGGCACTGATAGACATAATCGTTCCAAACTCAGCTACACCTCGAGCAGTTCCAGCTTCTTTCGTTTCATGAGCCAACCCGTGTGCAGCAATCGGTGCCATAATGAAAGGCGCTTTAATGTCATGACCCAAAATAGAAGTCGCTGTATCAGGGTGTTCAACGTCTGCCAATACTCTTGGCAAAATCCCTTTATGATTAAAGGATTTGATATTCTGTTTCAATGTGTACTCGTCACCTGACCCACCAGAAATGTAATCATATCCGCCATGTGGCACGATTTCTTTTGCTAGTTGTTCTAATTCTAATGTATTGACTATATCAATATCTCTAACTTCTGTTGGTGCATTGTATTTATTTTCAACTACGTTTTGCATGTTTGTCACTCCAATAATAGAATTTTGTGTTTAAAATAACGCTTGTATCACCATGAGGCCAAAAGGTGCAATGATAACGACTGCTATACCAGTTAAAAGAATAGCCAATCCTGACATTGCTCCTTGTACATCTCCCATTTCAATTGCTTTTGTCGTTCCCATCGCATGAGAACCTGACCCCATTGCAATACCCTGGGCTACTGGATCGTTAATCTTGAATAATTTAAATATTGGCGGTCCGACAATGGTTCCAATGACCCCGGTAAAGACAACAACGGCAACCGTCAACGAAACGATACCCCCTAAGGATTCCGAAACCCCAATGGCAATAGCTGTTGTGACCGATTTAGGAAGCAGAGTCGCAGCCAATTGTTCATTAAACTGGAACACAATACTTAGTAATATAATCAATACGGTATGGAACAAAACACCGAGTCCAATACCAGCCAATATGGCGGTCACATTTTTCTTTAGATGACTAAAGTTTTTCTCTAATTTAATCGCTAAAGCTACCGTCGCTGGTGTAATCCATAATGAAATGAATTGCCCGCCTTCGTCATACGTCTCAAAAGGAATTTGAGCCACTAATAACAATAAGATAATGACGATAATGGCAAAGACCAATGGCGTGAAGAGTGCGATCCGCCACCTTTTATGAAGAGCGGCTCCAATGAGGTAAAGAGAAACAGATAACACAATCCCGAAAAATGGATTAGCAACAATGTGATCAACCATTACTCATTCCCTCCTTTACCTGGAACTGTGATGGTGACGACTGTTTTGTATTTTTTGCTTCTTTTTTTTCTGACCGTTTCATAATAAACTGCACGACAATCCCTACAAAAGCTATCATTGCGGCTGTTGAGATAATCATCACTAACAGTAACTGCAGCCAGATGCTTCCAAGTAAACCGAAGTTGGTCATCAAAGCTACCCCGGCAGGGATAAAGAATATGGCCATGTTGTCGGTAAGCCATGTTCCAACTGTCTCCACCTGCTCAATTTTTATTACGTTAAAGTGCAAAGCTAGAAAGAGTAGAATCATTCCTAATACGCTTCCTGGTACCGCAAAGGGAATAACGAGAGACACTATTTCTCCTAAAAATGAGAATAGAAATATCCAAAATAACTGTTTTATCTTATCCATTCAAGAACCTCCCAGTTCATTATACTATGACTACGTTGATGATAAGCTCGCTTTTATAACAAAACACCCGGCCGGATACTTCCTTTGAAAGCGATTTCTGAATCTGATATAACTATAACACCGCTTTCATAGATTGTGAAATACCGAAAAGTTATGGTATTATAAATATTATTTATAAGAGCAAAAGGAATTGAATTTTCTGACAAAAGGAGCACCTAATGAAGCTGACAGATTTAACTTATTTTAAAACACTAGCCGAAAGCAAAAGCTTCACCGAGACGGCTGAAGCATTCTATATTTCACAACCCTCTATTTCTATTTCATTAAAAAGATTAGAAGAAGCCTTTGGAACAACCTTGATTACTCGAGATCGGTCCTCTAAAAGCGTGGAGTTAACAGAAGCAGGTAAACTCCTTTATAAAAGTGCATTAGATATTTTAGAAAAAATTGATCACACTCATCAAGCGATAGATAACCTCGAATCGAAAGAGGTCTTTTTTGGCTTCTTACCTACAATTGGTGGCCACTTCTTACCTAAACTCTTACCTCATTTATCTGACTTTCGAAGCATGCTTCAATTAGTCGAAGAAGAAAGTTCAGATACGATGTATGAATTAGTGAGAGACCGGAAAGTGCCTGCTGCAATCGTTGGAAGTGATAAACCTACTTTTAAAGACACCCGGTTAACTCAACTGTTGATTGCCGAACGTGATTTAAGCCTTTGGGTATCTCCTTCTCATCCTTTAGCTTCAAAAGAACGAGTGGATGCATCCATGGTAAAAGATACCTATTTTGTGACTTTGGCAAAAGGCTATACTCACCAACGCATATTTGAAAAATGGGCAAAGGAAAACAAGATAGAGGCTTCACGTATTCACTACACCAATGAAATTCAAACGTCCAATTCAATGATAGCGTCTGGCATGAGTGCCGGCATGATGATTGATTTACTTGTTAGAGACCGAACGGATATTATACAGGTTCCTCTTGAAAACCCACCTAAATTTTACGTAAGTTTACTCATTGATAATCGTTCAGATTTGTCCGCTGCTCAAAAACGGTTTAATCAGTCCCTATTTGAACTATCTAAGAGCATATTTAAAAAGGACTCATAAATAAGATAGGCAAAAAGACACGACCACTCTCCTTACGAGTGACCGTGTCTTTGCTTGTTTTATTCTATTAAGAAAATTGGTTTGTTGTTTCTCGTAAATCATTCGCCAGTAGTTTAAGTTGCTCAATTGTGGCCGCAAACTCTTCCATAGAAGCTAATATTTCCTCAGAGTTGGCTGAGACTTCTTCTGTCCCCGCAGCATTTTCTTCAGCGGAAACCTCTATGTTATCCAAGGACTTCACTACTATTTCTTTTCTTTCTTCTACTTGTTTCGCTAAGTCTAATGCTTGATTAATTCGTTTTGCCAGTTGTTCAATTTTACTGGTAATGGTTTGGTTCGTACTGGTTACTTTATTTAGTGAAAGAGATTGTTTGTCACTTTCTTTTAGAACCAAGTTTAATTTTTCCATCATCTCTTTTGATTCTTTTTGAATTTCATAAATGATTCTTGAAATCATTTTAGACGAGTGATTACTTTGTTCAGCTAGTTTTCTAATTTCTTCAGCGACAACGGAGAACCCACGCCCAGCTTCTCCAGCTCTTGCTGCTTCAATGGTTGCGTTTAAAGCCAGCAAATTGGTCTGGTTGGCAATCTCATTAATCGCGCCTAAAATCGTTTCGACTTCTTGAATATGTGTATCCACGTCTTCAACTTCCTGACGCAAAACATTAACCGATTGAATCGTGTGGTTCCATGTTGTGTTCACTTGTTTCATGTTATCATTGTTTTCATTTAACACGGATACTGTTTCTTGAGATTCATTACCTACTTTTTCCATATGGGTACTAATAGCAGAAACAAACTGAGACAACTCGTCCATTTGCGTGACAGTGTTCACTGTATCTTGCGTCTGAACGCCAGTTGAATGAGCGATGTGCTGGATTGTTTCCGACACTTCTTCTGTCGCTATCTTTGTTTGTTCAGTAATCTCAGCTAAGTCAAATGCTAAATGATCAACCGCACTCGCTTTGTCTTGAATTGTTTTAACAACGTCTTCAAAGGTACTGACAGCTTTATTGAAACTCCATCCAATTTGATTCAACTCATTGCCATTTTCTTTAATAAGCATGTTTTGCGAATGGGCTTTCGCTTTTTTCTTTTTCTGAAAGGAGAATATCCGCGTGCTTAATTGACCTTGTTGTAATTTTAGTAAGGCACTCTGAATCGTTTGAGTAATGGACACTAAGTAATTAGATACTAAAAAGGCAAGACCAATTGCTCCAAGAGTACTGATAATGACAACTCTTAATGCACTGTTTAAGAAAATACTGTTCTCAGCAGCCATCTCATCAGAAGTGACTGCACCATAGACGATTAAATTCATACTCGGGACACGTTCATAATATATAGGGAAGGCTCGGTTATTAAAATCATTGTATATATTCCCGGAATCTTCAGTTGCTTCGTAAAAGAGAGCTTGATCACTAACGTCCAAACCAGCCAGCGTCTCATCTTTCGTAAACTGCCATATCCCTTCATCCGTTATTACAAAAGCATAGCCAGTTTCACCAATTTGAGTGGCGTCGATGCTTTCTGAAATACTAGAAAGATCTAAATTAAGACCAAGAAAACTTTGTTCCCCGTTATCCTGTTCAATGGCCATAGTTGCTGACATGGTGGTCACACCTGTTACGACATCTGTATAAGGTTGAGATATGTGAACATCCCCTCTTGCTTGAATGGCTCCCTGCATCCATTCACTTGATGAGGCTTCAATAGATGAACTGTCTAATGTCCCTAGAGACGTTGATCCAGGTATGTAAAGAAAGATATCGCTAATAAACTGAGATGATGAACGCACTAACTCTAGGGAGTTTTCTACGGTTAAGGCATCTTCAACTGTATCTATTGTACGAATACCCTCCAATTCACCTAAAGCTCCTAAGGTAGTAACTGCCTCCACCCCTGTATCTTCAAGCAGGGTGACAATAGACGTTGTGGCAACTTGTTGTTCTCTTAATACTCGACGAGTGACCACTTGTTCCATTCTAAAATACAACACTCCAGAGACTATGAAAATCGGTATCAATACTAGACTAGTAAATAGAACAATTAGTAAAGGTCTGACAGACTTCTTCTTTACTTTATCATTCTTCTTCACTTCACTTTTTACTTTTCTTATTGTTTTAGGCTTCACTATCAAGTCCATCAGCTGTATCCCCTGCTTTCTTTTATTCTTACACTATCTAATATCGGTTGGACCTATCTGTTATTAATAGTTTGTTAAAAACAATTCAAGCAAAGGTGAAAGGGCTAACAAAAATAATTGTGAGCGAATGACTTGCATGAATGTGTGTTATGCCAACAAAAGTAGTCGTTTGTGTTAGAAGACATGCAAAGACTTTTTAACATTACTCGTCGGACAACAAAAATCGCAATGAACCAATCAAAAGATTGATTTCATTGCGATTAATTTACTCTTTAGCCCATTTGGAATTTGCTTTGGCATAACCTTCAACAAAGTAAAGTTGATTTTTTTCATCATATAATTGTCTGTCGAGAATGGTATATTTTCTTAACTCTGCCAACCTATCCCCTCGGTGGCCGGGGATTTGCAATTGGTATGGCACCATCAATTTTCGCATCTCTTCTTCTAACGTCTCTCTGAGAGAGTCTACATCTTCTGCGTCTCTTGCAGATATTAAGATACTTGGGTACAGGCTTCCTTTGAAGGGGTGTTCTAATAAATCTTTTTTATTATAAATAGTTAAAACAGGGATGTCTCCCATGTCGAGCTCTTTTAAAAGAGATAATACAGTTTGCTCATGAGCTTCTATATTCTCCGCAGACGCATCCACTACATGCAACAGCATATCGACATCTTTAGATTCTTCTAAAGTCGATTTAAAGGACTCAATCAGCTGAGTTGGCAAATCCTGTATGAAGCCAACCGTATCTGTAATAGTGACTTGCATTCCTGAAGGCATGTCAAACTGACGAGTTAACGGATCAAGTGTGGCAAAGAGCTGATCTTTTTCATAGGTCCCCGCTTCAGTTAACTGGTTTAAAAGAGTTGATTTCCCAGCATTTGTGTAGCCTATTAATCCGAGTTGGAAGACATTGCTTTGCTTACGCTGTTCACGGCTTCTTTCTCTATGTGACTCGATTTTCTTCAATTCATTTCTAATATCAGACATTTGCCGTTGAATGTGCCGGCGATCCGTTTCCAGTTTGGTTTCACCAGGACCTCGTGTCCCAATACCCGCACCTAGTCGTGACATATTGACACCTTGACCAGCTAGCCTTGGTAAAATATAGGATAATTGTGCCAGCTGAACTTGCAAACGTCCTTCTTTACTTTGAGCTCTTAACGCAAAGATATCAAGAATCACTTGAATCCGGTCAATGACTTTAGTTTCTACCTCTTCTTGCAAATTACGAACATTGCTTGGCGACAATTCCTGGTTAAAGACCACTGTTTGTGCGTCTAGTTCTTCAGCCAAATGTTTTAATTCAGTGACTTTTCCTTTTCCTATGACGGTTCTTGAGTCCTTGTGTTCTCTTTTTTGAGACAGTCTCGCCACAACTTTCCCACCGGCATTTTCAACTAACTGCTCTAATTCATCCATTGAATATTGAAAGGCTTCTTCTTGATTTTGCCGTTCAAGTCCGACAATAATGACTTTTTCATATTCCTTTTCCGTTTCCATTTAATCACTCTCCAAGTGTTTGCGTCCTATTTCAATGACCTCTTCTAATTGCTTGCTGTCAGCAACCAAGTCAACCCAAAGATCAACGTCAAACCTATTTCTAAACCACGTTAATTGTCTTTTAGCATAGTTCCTTGAATGTTGCTTGACTAGAGCAACTGTTTCATCCCACTCTTGTTTAGTTTCAAAATAGGGAAAGAATTCTTTATACCCTATCCCTTTTGTACTCTGTGAATCCTTTGGTACCGTATGATACAATAGCTTGGCTTCGTCAACTAATCCATTGTCGATCATGTTTTCTACTCGTTCATTTATACGCTTGTACAGAACGTCTCTATCAGTAGTCAAGCCGATAATAAAGGCATCAAATACGGGCTCCAACTGTCTTTCTGATTGGAAGTCTGAGAACAACTCTCCTGTTTCATGAATGACTTCCAAGGCCCGTATCACTCGTCTCACATTGTTTTTATGAATAGAATCGGCAGCCGATGAGTCTTTTTCTCTGAGTAATTGGTGAAGGTAATCCCTTCCTTGTTCGTCTACAATCTGTTGCATCTCTTCTCGGAACTGGTCATTAGGTTCGGCTTTCCCCCCATGTGACACATTGTATAAAAGAGATTCGATATAGAGGCCCGTTCCCCCTACAACAATCGGCACTTTACCTCGAGAACTGATATCTTTAATTTTTTTTGTCGCATCTGCTTTAAAATCAGCTACTGTATAGGGTTCATCAGGTTGTTTGATATCTATCAAATGATGAGTGATCCCTTTTGCTTCTTCTTCAGTTACTTTTGCCGTTCCTATATCTAATTGTTTATACACTTGCATGGAGTCCCCATTAATGACTTCACCATCTAGAGCTTTCGCAAGTTGGATACCTAAGCTCGTCTTTCCCACTGCAGTTGGTCCGACGATGACTATAATCTTTTCTTTCACATTCTGCCTCCAGTCATCATTCTTTAACTAAGTATAGCATAGGTTATCAACCACCGTTAACTATATCAAACCACGCCATTGGCAGTCGCTTCATTAATAGTAAAAAAAAAACAAAATACCGCAAGTAGCCATTCTTATTCAACCACTGTAAGGAATGAACGACTAGTTGCGGTATTTTATTAGGCTACATATTCACGGCATGCATCAGCACAAGCGAAACATGCTTTTGCACATCTTTGACAGTGGTCATGATCATGTCTCGCGCATTCGTTACCACAGGTCTGACACGCTTTCTCACAAAGAGAAATTAAATCCGTCAAGACCACACCGCTTCTGCCGGCATAACTTAATACGTTTAGACACATCTCAGCACATTCTCTATCGGTTCGGATGCACTCTCTCATCATATCGATATCATCTTCTTGAAGACAAGCGTCATAACAGTTGTTGCAAGCTTGAAGGCAGTCATATGCTGCATCCATCACCTTTTGCAATGTATCATCCATGTTACTTCCTCCTCTAAATAGTTTGTTCATTTATTTAAAGTATACATGAGGAATTGCTTTCAATTCAAGGAAGAGCCATTGCTATTTCATTTAAAAATCATTATCCAACAAGGTGAGCACTTCTTCAGCCGATAGACTATTTAGAGTCTGATTATTTCCTTTAGTAATAACTGAATCAATGAGCTCTCGTTTCTTCTCTTGTAAATCATTAATGCGTTCTTCGATTGTTCCCGTTGTAATAAAGCGAACCACTTGAACGGATTTCTTCTGACCAAAGCGGTGTACACGGTCGGCCGCTTGGTCCTCAATAGCCGGATTCCACCACGAATCATATAAAATAACCGTATCGCCACCGGTCAAGTTCAACCCTGTTCCTCCTGCTTTTAAAGAAATAAGGAAGAGGTCTTTTTCACCTGTATTAAAGCGAGTGGTTAATGTGAGTCGGTCTTCGTTTTTCGTTTGCCCATCTAAATAGTGATAAGACCTACCTTGAGCATCGAGTCGTTCTCTAATAATTTTTAGCATAGAGGTGAATTGAGAGAACAAGACGACGCGTTTGCCGTTTTCTCTGGCTTCTTCTAAATATTCCATCAACCGTTCTAATTTTGACGATAGGCCATCGTAGTTTGGCATAATCAGTTTCGGGTCACAACAAATCTGTCTTAAGCGAGTCATGCCAGCCAATACTTTAATTCGATTGGTTTGTAAGGTATCCGAATCGACCATTTGCTTGATTTCTTGTTTAATTGCAGCATGTTGAGCCACATATAATTTCTTTTGCTCATCTGACAGTTCAATGTACTCAGTCGTTTCCGTTTTCTCTGGAAGATCATGCAACACATCACGTTTCAAACGGCGCAGAACAAAGGGTTTAATTTTGGCCGCTATTTTCTCTTGATCCATGGCCTGGAACTGTTTACGTCCTCTGAATAAGCCCGGTTGAATAATAGAAAACAACGACCACAACTCGCCTAAATGGTTTTCTATTGGGGTTCCTGACAAAGCAATCTTTGTTTCAGCTGTGAGTGCTTTTACTGCCTGAGTCGTTTTTGCAGAACTATTTTTTACATTTTGAGACTCGTCCAATACGATGGTAGTAAAGCTTTCGTCACCATATAAATCGCCATCACGCTGAATAAGAGGGTAGCTCGTAATCCAAATAGGAATGTTTTGATCGAGTGCTCGCTTCTTTTGCGCTTCTCGTTCTTTTTTATTACCTGAGATGACAATCGTTTCAACATCGGGAGCAAATTTTGCCCATTCGTGCTTCCAGTTGTAAATGACGCTTGACGGACAGACAATTAAATACTTGCCTTTTTTCTCTTCATACATTGCCAACACAAAAGCGATAGTCTGAATAGTTTTTCCTAGGCCCATATCATCCGCCAACACACCACCGAAACCGTAGTGATCTAAGCTTCTTAACCACTTGTATCCAGTGACCTGATAGGGACGCATGTCAGCCTTTAATCCTTTTGGCAGTTCAAATTCTAAATCAGCAGGCTCTAATAGGCGCTGAACGAGATCTTTAAAACGGCTCCCTTGAGTAATAGACTCTTCTTCTAAAGCGGACATCCCTTGGAAAACAGAAATAGACATGTCACTTTCGAATTCTTTATCATCAATATCTAGTGATTCTTTTGCTCGTTTTAATGACTGGAAAGACGGATCTTTCAAGTTAACGATTTGACCATTTGATAGTCGATAATAAGGTTGGTTCTTCTCCAGTTCCTTCATTAATTGTTTTAAATCATCCGGTGTCATCCCTTCAGTCTCAAAACTGATATCCAATAAATTAGAAGATTCTCGCATTTCCATCGTCACTCTTGGTTGACGCGACGGATTATATAATAAATTACGAGCCGACTGAGATAACATAATCGCCATTTCATCTGCCAATCGACCTAATGAATCGTATAAAAAATGACTTATCGAATGAGCTTGCGTGAGTCTCCACACCGATTCTTCCCTGGCAGGTGCAGGGATTTCGTCGAACAAGGTCGCCAGTACTTTAGATTCTTTGTTCCACTCTCGAACGATGATTGTATCTTGAACATCATTTTGAGAATGATCCAATGGATAGAGAGTCTGATTTCCATAATTGAATACTGGTCGAATAATAATATCGTTCCCTTGAGTATCAACATATAGTTTCGGCTCGAACTCCGCTTGATAAAGCAGATTTTGAACTTCTTGGTCCATATGAATGGTTAACATCTCTTGTAAATGAGACAAGGTAACCGACATGAATTCTTCCAGTTCTCTATCTTTCATGACTAACGTATTGGAATTGGACTCTCTTAAGCCATCGAAAATCTGTCTGAGCAGCTCATAAGAGGGGGGTTCCATCAAATAAAAAATGGATTGGTATTCAAGCATTTTAGCTTTATCATGAAAGGTTAATTTCTCTAGGGAGATCGACTCATCCATCAGTGTAAAATAAAATAAGTTCTCTTTCTTTTCAATATTAAAGCTTAAATTCAATTGACTGATTGACGATTCAACCGTTAATGGCTGACCACGATCTGCCTGAGATAATTGCCTTGGTGGGCGGCCAAAACGAACGAAAGCCCCCATTGTTTTAGATAATAAAGCAAGGACTTCTCTAAGATATAAAGGTGGAATGGTAAAACTTTCTTTGTTAGATAATTGATTGTCATAGCCAATTGGTAACAAAGACTGAGTTAAGTCATTAATGTCTTGTAGTTTTTCAAAGACCCGTCTGTCCTCAGGCAGCAAAGCATGCTTCTCAGGAGAAAAAGTTAAATTCTTCCCAAATACCACTTCTTCCTCATTTAATATGCCCGAAATAGTCTGGGCTGTTTGCTTAATAATATAGAGGTAATCTTTACCGATTTTGAAAAACAAATCGTAGACCGGATTATTTCGCGTTCCGCTGACATTTAAGCTGTATTCAACAAAAATAGGCTCTTTATATAAGGACTCCGTTTGACGAGCAATGGCTTTTTTAGATAAGGATAGTAATTCACTCACCGTTTTTTCGCTTTCACTATAGGAAAACATGGCTTGTGACTTTTTATGGTTGCCATATCGATTAGACTGTTGATCGAGATCTCTTGCGTCAAAGTCATTCAAATAGAACATTCCGGCTACCACATGCTTACATGCACCCGTTTGCCTTTCGAATACTTGACACGTGCAGTGGTATTTCTTAGCGACTCCATTGGGATAAAATCTCAAGTGCACCGTTTCATTCTGGCGGTCTTCCACCGTCACTTGAATGGTGTGATTTGCCGCATCCACTTTCATCTGCTTCACTTTACTTTTTGAGTAGATTTCTTTTCCCTGTAAGAACGTACTGTAATTAGTAGACAGTGACGTTATTGTCATCTCTGGAAATGTTTGTTTCTTCATAATAGTCGTCATTCCTTTAAAGCCATTTTAGTTGGTCACGTCGAAAAATGTGTCATGTAAGTTAATGGAAAAAGTTTATCTATCTATTATACCAAATATTCTCCACTATTTGGATAGCATTTTCAAAACTCGTTCCTCCATATGATACAATGAGTGAGAATACAAAGAGAACAGGGAGTGAAACGATGAACAAAAAAATAGTTCTCCCAGAACTATCCGATCATATCGAAGAAATCACGCATGAACACTATATAGATGGCGAAGATATGATTATAGAATCAGCCCATATTAAAGACTGCACCATATCGTTGAGTGAGATCAGATTGTTAGAGTGCTATTCTGTCCGATTCACCAATGTCGTCTTTTTAAATGGTAGTTTGAAGAATGCCTATTTTAAGAATGTGCTATTTGAAAAATGTGAATGGATTAATGGGGAATTCAGCCATTCCGCTATGAAATCAGTTCAGTTCAAGCAATGCCGATTGAATGGTCTATTATTATCCGAATCGACACTTGAGCATGTCTCATTTAACGATTCTATGATGACCCTCTCAAGCTTTGGCTACTCAACGTTCAAAACAGTCCAGTTTCATCAATGCCAATTATCTGATACCGACTTGCTTGAGATGACATTGAAGCATGTTTGGTTCCACTCCTGTAATCTGAATCATGCCCGCATCAGTCAAACGAGTTTAAAAGATGTCGATATCAGCACGTCAGATTTTGAAACACTAAGTATTAATTTAGAAGACATTAAGGGTGCCATTGTTAACCAGTCTCAAGCTCTCTCCTTTTTGAAGTTTTTAGAATTATCGATTACAGATGAGTTTTAATTGCCGACTCACTGTTATTTTTCGCTTGAGTAGTTATATAAGTCTGTTTAATTAACGACTCATATAAGTTTTATGACCGAGTTAGCATATAAATCGATTTAACTAACGACTCATGACCTACTTGGCATTTGAGTTAATAGTTAAAGAGAGTAGTCAGTAAAGTTCTCATTTAAACGTATAAAAAAACGAACCGTGTCCAGCTGACGGTTCGTTTTTTTGGTTAACTATGGTTTATTAATTTCAAATAATTAAAATCAGCATGTCCGTCATCTTTTAAAGAGGTTGCGTAGATGCCCATTGTGCAGCCGACAAATCCGCCAGCTACTTCAGGACTTAAATGATGAATGTCTGCATCTTCGACAACAACGACTTCTTCATTATCAGCCTTAAAGCTAGCTTTTAGATTCAAACCAGTCACTTCAATAGTTAATTCCATTTCACTTGAATCGACTGACTTCAAACCGATAACCCTATCCTCTCCATTAGAGGTGCTAATAAATTGAACTTGCTTATCTCCTCCACTAGTCACTAAGACCAGTCTTACAGCGTACTCGTTGCTTTGTATGAGTGCCAACCCAGCTTCCGATTTGTCAGTCAAGTGTTCTTCTAATCGAGTGGATAGTGTGAAACTTGCTGCTGACTGGCGAAGACCTCTGTAAATGGGTGATGCCTTGTCTTTTAATGTGTACTCATTAGGGAATACTCTTAGCCAACCCTCTCTACTCTCGCTATCGTAACGGTTAACATCTGGATTACGTAAATGCAAGAATGACGGATTGTCTTCAGTTAGATCGAATGTTTCTCTTTCTTTTACCGGTTGCAAAGGTAAAGCGTGTTCTTGTTCTTCCAACAAACGCCCGGCTCCTGGATTAACGACTGGCCAATCATCTTCCCAGATCACTTCCGCCAAGAACGTTTCTCTTCCCATGTTACTGTAGCCATCGATTGGCCGAACGGCTAAGCAAGTCATATACCATTTGCCATCCGGTGTCTCTACCAAATCAGCGTGACCGACGTTATGAACAGGAAATTGACTACCTAAATGGCGGTGTGTCAAAATCGGATTGTTTTTATTTCCCACGTATGGTCCATCGATTGATTTGCTTCGGGCAATCGTTACAGCGTGATTAAAGCTTGTGCCGCCTTCAGCAATCATGACATAGTAATAGCCATCTTTCTTATAAATATGTGGTCCTTCTGGCCAAATAGCGTCTTTTAAAGCACCTTTCCATATAGCCGTACTGACGCCAGTTAACTGCATGGTCTCCAAATCAAATTCTTGTAACCACACTTCCCAGTCACCGTTATATTTAGCGCCTAGTCTATCTTCTCTTGTACCCACATAGTAACACTTGCCGTCATCATCAAAGTACAAACTTGGGTCAATCCCAGGTGCATTATCGATAAAGTAAGGGTTAGACCAGGGTCCAGCCGGATCAGTTGCCGTAACGACAAAATTACCACCATGAGGGACATTTGTTGTAATCATGTAAAAAGTCCCATCGTGATAGCGTAAAGTTGGTGCGAATATGCCTTCTGAATGATTCAAGCCAGTTAAATTTAACTGTTCCTCTCTATCAAGCACATTTCCAATTTGAGTCCAGTTAACTAAGTCTTTACTGTGGTAAATAGGGACTCCTGGAAAATACGAAAAAGTGGATGTTACTAAGTAATAATCGTCTCCGACAGCACAGACAGATGGGTCTGGTGAAAAGCCTGCCAGGACAGGGTTTTTAAATGTTTGCATTTAATCTCTCCTTAGTTGTACGTATAAGTGTATATTACACTAAAAGCACTTACATTTCAGCAACTATTTTCTATGTAAAAAACCGAACCCTCTGTCTGTTAAAAACAAAGGGTCCGGTTTCAATTTGTAGATCTTATTGGGGGTTATAAAATTTAATGAATTTTATTGTTTAGTTCAGGTGATTACTTTAAGCGCTAGGTAACTTATTCAGCGCCTTGTAGTTTTTCTTGGTTCTCTCTGTATGCTTCGTTAATCATTTCTACATAACCATCAACGTTTTGGTTTTCCAATGCTGACATGAATTCATCCCAACGGTCCATAGAGTATTGGTTAGAGATGAATCGGAATACGTATTGGTCAACAGTATCTTTAAGAGGTGTGCCAATCATGTTAGCATTCTCTTGTGTTAGTGAATCCATAGGGTGTGGAGGATCTGGTAACACAACTTCCACTTCTTCGTTCATACGTTTTTGATAGTTGAATTCTTTTTCTTCCATGATGGATTGACGAATGTGAGCTGGTCCAGCATATGCGAAGGCTACGTTTCCGAAACCATAATGTTCTTGCAAGCTTTTTTCAGCACCTGGGTTGAACTGTTCGTATTGAATGCCGTCAACTGGTTTGTATCCACCAACGAACTCATCTGTTTTCTCAAATGTGACGCCTTCAACACCCCAGTGAGCAAATTCTGTTCCTTCATCACTGTAGTATAACCAGTCGATGAATTGTAAAATAGCTAAGAAGTCTTCTCTTTCAGCAAGATCAGCATTCAACATCATACCACTGTTTGTGTTTCCGCCTCTAGCTCTCTTACCTGCTGGTCCTTCTAATACTGGTAATCTAGAGAATTCATAAGCGCCTTCTCCGTGTTGTTCTGCAAGACCATCGTTCAAATCAGTTAAAGTACCCACGTTTCCTGACGTTACAAATGATTCTAAGTTAAGTAACTTGTTACGAGCCATTTGGTCATCTTGTGTCATTGCTTCAATGTCAAGTAAGCCATCAGCTGTTAATTCAGAGAAGTAGGTAATCATGTCTTTAAAACCATCTTGCATAGCTGTGAACACAAATTCGTCTGCTTCCTCATCATAAACGACACCGTTCATGTAGCCCCATCCACCAGCACCAGAGCCAAATGATGCAGAAGCGAAGTTTAGTAGAGCGTTACCTTGCCACCAAAGTGTCATTGGAGCTTTTGAACCTGTTTCCTCTTTTAACGTTTCAAGAGCTGCTCTTAACTCGTCCCAAGAATTAGGTTCCTCGATTCCATGCTCTTCGAATACAGTTGTGTTGTATTGTAGTCCAAATTCATAAACAATGTTCTCATTTAAACCTGGTAACATATAGTATTTGCCATCTTGTTGACGTAAATTATTCATTTGCTCTTCTACGCCTTCCCACTCTTCAATACGAGAAGACAAGTGAGGCATGTATTCTACGTAGTCTGAGATGGGTAATAATTGTCCAGAAGGAACATAAGGAATTTCGTGTCCTGCCCAAATATCTGTTGAGTAGTCAGGCATATCACCAGCCGCCATTGTTATTGACAAACGTTCTTCCCAGTCAGAAAGTGGAATGCTGACTATATCAAATGTGACATTGTGTTCTTCTTCTAATACGTCAAAGAACATCCATTCTTTATCCAACGGGTAAGCAGGCATATCTCTGTATAAAATTTCAAGGTTCAATGGTTCAGTTGCAACGAATGTATCGCCAACTTTAAAATCTTCCATTGCTCCTTTTGAACCTATAGAAACTTCCTCAGTTGATTCTCCACCGTCACCAGCTGCCTCATCTTCTACATCTGATCCTCCGTCATTTCCACAAGCAGCTAAAAGTAAAGCGCCGCTTAATGTTAGACTAGTAAGTAACCATTTTTTTGATATACTCTTCATTTCTTTTCCTCCATCTTTTAATTTGTGCAATTGTCCGATCCTTTGATAGGCTCTTTCAATTACTTTTACAAACTTTCCGATGACTTCAGCCTAACTCAAATTGTAAAGTATGTAAGAGTTTTATATAGCTTAGCCAAAGTGTTGTTTGCGCTTACCTAAAGTTAACATATGAACCACTTACCTGCAAGCTAATTTTATACAAAACAGTTCATTTTATAAAAAGGCTGTCACAATTAGGAAAACTCATTCTTGACTTTTATGACAAACTTTACAAGATTTAGTAACGGAAATAAGCACCGTTTCAAGAATATAAAAGCCACTAACCTTGGCAACTAACAAACTTTAAGCCGAACTTAGTTAGTTTATTAGTATATATAAACTAACTAATCATACATAATGAAAGGGTAGTCTATTTATGAAATTATATTAAAATAGTACTTTTATAACAATGTTGAATTATGAACAAATGTTAACTGAAGTCACATATATAAATCTAGAAGCAAATCCTTTTTAAACTAGTTTACCTTCGATTAGTCCTCGCTAACTCTAACTCGACCGTACATTTCACTCAGGGTTGTCTTGCTATATTGATATTCTTTAAAAAAGAGACTAGCGAAAGATAACCTTTCACCAGTCCCATTCCTCAATTAGTCAGTTACTTCATGTGTTTTACTGCTACTTTCTCTACTTCCAACATGTTTTTGTATCTTTTTAGAAAAGCATTGAACTGTAGACCGCTTTTCTCATCAGGAACCAGCGTACTCGCTGTTTGGCTGCTAAACACTCTGTTCGTTAAAAAGGCTTCTAGTGTCTCATTTTCTGTCTTATTTACAACGTAAGAAGCTAATAAAGCCATGCCCCATGGACCACCTTCTCCTGCACTTGCCATGACTGACACCGGGATATTTAATGCATCGGCCATCAGTTGCTGTCCGACAATCGGTGTTTTAAAGAAGCCACCATGTCCCAGCAATTGGTCGATAGTTACATCCTCATTCTCCACTAGTATATCCATCCCTATCTTCAAAGTAGCTAAGGCAGAATCAATATGTGTTCTCATAAAATTCGCTAAGGATAAGGTACTGTTTGGCATTTGAATAAAGAGGGGTCTGCCTTCTTCAAGGCCAGTAATAGGCTCACCTGAATAGTAGTTACAGCTCATTAAGTTGCCGCCATCCTCGTCAGCCTCCATCGCTTTGTTAAATAATGTTGTGTATAATTTTTCAGAAGACACTTCTAGCCCTAGAGATTCAAACATTTCTTTAAACAATTTGGCCCACGCATTGATATCAGTAGTAAAATTATTACAGTGCACCATTGCTGTTGGTTTTCCGGTAGGCGTCGTGACCATATCAATTTCAGTATAGTAATTGCTCAATTCTTTTTCTAAAACAATCATTGAAAAGACTGATGTTCCAGCTGACACATTTCCCGTGCGTTCACCCACGCTGTTTGTAGCAGTCATCCCCGTTCCAGCATCGCCTTCAGGAGGTGCTAACAAACTTCCTGCTTGCAATGTACCAGTGGGATCTAATAAAGTAGCTCCTTCTTCTGATAATTTTCCAGCGGCTTCTCCAGCAGTTAACACTTGTGGAAGTATGTCTTTTAAATTCCACGATTTATCATAGGTGGTCGTTTTTTCATCAAACGCATTAACCATCTTTGAATGATAATCAACGGTGGTACTGTCAATAGGAAATATGCCTGCAGCTTCTCCAACACCCACTACCTTTTCTCCAGTTAATTTCCAATGAACGTAACCCGCTAAAGTGGTTAAGAAAGATATCTCTTTAACATGAGTTTCTTTGTTTAGCATGGCTTGATACAAATGAGCGATACTCCATCGTTGTGGAATGTTGAATTGGAACAGGTCGGTCAATTCGACAGCTGCTTCTTCCGTCGTCGTATTTCTCCATGTTCTAAAAGGGACTAACAAGTTATTATTTTTATCGAACGGAAGGTATCCATGCATCATTCCTGAAAAGCCAATAGAGTCAATTTTTGTTAACGAATGACCAGTTTGTTTTTTATATTCTTCAGCCAATTCTTTATATGAAGACTGCAAACCTTTCCACACATCTTCTAAATTATAAGTCCAGTAGCCATTTTTCAATTGGTTTTCCCAGTCGTAAGATCCACTGGCAATCAGATTAAATTCATTATCTATTAAAACGGCTTTTATCCGTGTAGAACCGAATTCAATACCTAGCGATAAGATTGGATTGTTCTTAGTCATATACGTCATCCTTTGCTTTTAGTTATTTCCAGAACTATGTAAAAAAGACACGACAATTTATCATCATTGACAAAAGACAGCTTTATCCTCTCTGACTGCATTCCACTATTCGCAATCAGAACCTATTTATCTTTAGTTAGTTGATGATTTATATCGTGTCTTTACATACAAATTTATTTATTAATCGATAATTACTGTCTCTAAATCAACCATCTTAGCCCAGTCCAAAATAACGTCTTTATCGAGTGCAAGAGTAGCTACTGTATGGTGTCCACCGCCTGCTTCTATCCATTTTTTTACTCCAGTTTTAAAATCTGGTTTTGGTTTCCAGATTACACGAGCTACTGGAAGATTTGGTGCGTCTTCTTCAGGAGTAATGGCTTCAAAGGTGTTGACCATTAAACGGTAATGCGTTCCTAAGTCAAGCATTGAAACGGCTAATCCATCACCTGCTTTTCCATCAAAGACTAAACGGGCCGGATCTTCTTTTCCACCAATTCCAAGAGGTTGAACAACAACTCGAGGTTTTGTTTCGGCAAAGGTCGGATCCACTTCTAACATGTGTGACTGTAGGATGTACTCATTTCCTTTAGCCAAGTTATATGTGTAATCTTCCATAAAACCAGTAGCCGTATTTTGACTCATTATTTTGAGCAAGCGGTCTAGAGCTGCAGTCTTCCAGTCTCCCTCGCCAGCGAAGCCGTATCCTTCAGCGTTTAATCGCTGAACAGCCAATCCTGGCAATTGTTTCATACCGTGTAGGTCTTCAAAGTTTGTAGTAAAGGCTGTGTAACCACCTTTTTCAAGAAAACGTCTTAAAGCGATTTCGATTTTAATTTGTTCTTTTACATGTTCTTCATAGAAGTCAGCGTCGTTATCACCTTGATCCATTTCATAATGATTAGAGAAATCGTCATAGGTCGCTTGAATATCTTCATCCGAAACTTGATTCATCTCTTCGACTAAATCTCCGATACCATAGTAGTCCACTGTCCAACCGAATTGGATAGCCGCTTCTACTTTATCTCCCTCAGTAACAGCAACGTTTCTCATATTGTCACCAAAGCGGGCGACTTTTATCCCTTGAGACTCTGTGTAACCAACTGCAGACGTCATCCAATTGCTAATCTCTTTGTGCACGTCTTCATCTTGATAATGACCCACTACAATTTTATTATTTAATTTCAAACGTGCGTTGATGAAGCCATACTCTCTATCTCCGTGAGCACTTTGGTTTAAGTTCATAAAGTCCATATCAATTGTTTTCCAAGGCACTTCTTTATTGAATTGAGTGGATAGATGCAACAACGGTTTTTGTAAAAGCTTCGTTCCAGGAATCCACATTTTAGCTGGAGAAAATGTATGCATCCATGTAATGACTCCGGCTACTTTATCTTGATAATTGACTTCTTTCATAACATCTTTGATTTCATCAGCAGTGGTGACTAATGCTTTAAATACTAAAGGATAAGTAAAGTTCGCCTCTTTATTCAACTGATCAACGATTTCTTTTGCATGACTTTCAACTTCATCTAATGTCTCCTGGCCATACAAGTGTTGACTACCTACAACAAACCAAAATTCTCTTTCCTGACTACTTAACATATGTGCACGTCCTTCGATTCATTTTAATATTTATTGACCGTAATAGGCCTTATCGCCATGTTTTCTCAAATAATGTTTGTCTAATAGAGCTTGATCCATTCGTACCTTCTCTTTATTAAGCTGAATACCGTGATAAGTCATTTCAGCAACACGTTCCAATACAACTGAATTGTGTACAGCATTGGAAGGAGACGTTCCCCATGTAAATGGACCATGGTCTTGAACCAACACTCCGGGAACATGATTTGGATCGATTCCTCGTTCTTTAAACGTCTCTATAATAACTGATCCCGTTTGCTTTTCGTAATGTGTTTCAATTTCTTCCTGTTTCATTTGGCGAGTGACTGGGATGTCCCCGTAAAAGTAATCGGCATGGGTCGTTCCAGCAGCAGGTATATCTAACCCAGCCTGAGCAAAACTAACAGCCCAAGGTGAATGAGTATGAACTATTCCCCCAATGTCTGGAAAGTGTTTGTATAATTCTAGATGGGTAGCTGTATCGCTCGATGGATTTAAATCTCCTTCAACTCGATTTCCCTCTAAATCTATAACCACCATCTTTTCAGGTAGCAAATCGTCATAGTCAACGCCACTAGGCTTAATAACAACCAAGCCTTTTTCTCTATCGATTCCGCTTACATTTCCCCACGTGAAAACAACTAACTTATGTTTTGGTAAAGCCATATTGGCATCATAGACTTGTTTTTTTAGGGCTTCTAACAACTGTCCTAACTCCTTTCGGTTTATAAAAATCTTATTTAACAAGTATTCATTTGTTTACTTTTTAAACTATCTCTAGTTTAAGCTAAATGTACGGACCTGTCAATTTGAACTGGTATATTAAATAATATATTTTTCAGCTTAGACTTATCAAAAAAACGCATGTGAGCTCATCGCTGAGAATCATATGCGTTTTATTTGCTCCTGTTGTAAACTTATAAGACTATGGCTTGGGTTGAGTTACCGATAACTAATTCTGGTTCATAAATGATTGACTCATGTTTGTGGTCTTTTCCCTCAACAGCATCAATCATCCATTTCGCCGCTGCTCTTCCTAATTCCTCTTTTGGATGGTTAATTGAAGTCAAAGAGATTGTTGGAAAGACATTGCTGTAAAAACTATTGTCATGGCTGACTACTGAGAAGTCATCCGGGCAATTTTTACCTGCTCGATGAATTTCTTTGATTAATGTCACGGCTACCTCGTCATTGTATGTGACAAAAGCGGTAGGTAAGCTGTTCGCATCTAGCAAGGAACTTATTTTATTCGCTAAATAAGGCTTGCTTTCTGTATCATATCGAATAATGTGGCCGCTTTCAAATGATAGTCCTGAGTTGTAAAGTGCTTTTAAATAGCCTTTCAAACGGTTCTTTCCTTGCACGTCATCCGTTTTAGTAATCATACCTATCTTTTTATGTCCAAGTTCAATTAAATGTTCAGTTGCTAATAAACTAGCTTTGACATCGTCTAAGGCAATAACTGGTAATTCTAACTCTTCATAAGAAGCATTCAACATTACTACTGGTTTCTTCTTCTCAATGATGTCAAGATAATAATTTAGATTAGGATTAAGCAAGTTACTCTTCGTTGGCTCAATAATTAAACCGTCTACTTCTTGGTTCAACATATTATCCAAATTATGACGTTCATTATCGACGTTATTTCTCGTGCTTGAGAGCATCAAGGTATAGTTGTGGCGAGACAACTCCTCTTCAATGCCTCTTATAATAGACGGGAAAATATAATTAGATAGATAGGTCGTAATAACACCTATTCTCTTTCCCTCATCCGTACTGATCTGAACTTTATAATCATCACTGACATAAGTCCCAGCTCCCTGCTGTTTGTACAAATACCCATCATTTACTAATTCAGATATTGCCTGACGAATCGTATGACGGCTAACACCGTAATGAACACGCAATTCTGCTTCAGAAGGAATCTTAGTACCCGATATAAAATCTTCCTTTTCTATCGACACTTTTATTTCATTTTTTATTGTAATGTATTTCGGTTCAGTCTTCATATCCCTGCCTCACTTCAATGTACTTATTGCCATTGTACACTATTGCTCGAACGATAAAAAGTATAGATATAAAAAGTCTTTCACAAATCAAGAACACCTTTCGACACTTTATATAATTTAACACCATGAGGATTTATTTTTATAGATATATTTCCTTTTCTAACTATTTCCTTACTAAAGCATTCCATATAGTCATTCGTTTTGTTACTAAAAAAATCATTAAAATCAATCCTTACATTTACCAACGTATCATTCAAATTAAATACGGCTATCCATTCATCAGTATCTGTTTGAGTATGCCAAATAACGATATCTTTTTCTCTTAATACTTGTACTGGGTTTATTCCGCGAGAATGAAAATCAATTAAATCTTCATGTTTAAGTAGATTTAAGGTCCATTCATCCATATCCGTTAATTCCCCTCCATAAAATAATGGAGATCGGAATAGTGACCACAATGTCATCATCGTTTTTTGTTCTTCTTTCGAAAATCGTGTATAACGATCGCTTCCTCCACCGTCAACTGAACGGATACCAATATGACCTAAAGGCAGCATATCGCAATCTGGCCAAACCCCTTCTTTTGCAAATGGCGACCACTGGTTACATCGTTCAAACATATCATATAGTTGATTCCAGTTATCCCAATAGTCATCCGTCAGTCGCCACATATTTGCGTGATTTTGCATAAAAGTAACGTTTTCCAAAGACGTCGGTCCAGGTGATAAACTTAAAACGATATCATATCCAGAATCATCTATTACTTCTCTTAATAAAGCTATCTCATCTAGGTGTGCTCCATATAACTTAGAATCAGCTATATCATCCACTTTAAGAAAATCAACTCCCCACTCACCAAATTGGTCAATAAGTGAGCGATAATACTCCTTAGCACCTTCTTTACTAACATCTACGCCATACATATCTGTATTCCAAGGACAAATAGAATTTTGTTTAGCTATATCTCTGGCACGCTTACTTGTTCCTTTTAATGCTGTATTCTTATGAACGGCTTGTCTAGGTATGCCCCTCATATAATGAATACCAAATTTCAATCCTAACGAGTGAACATAATCACTTAATGGCTTAAAACCCCTTTTTTCTTTAGCAGAGGGGAATCTATTCGTTGCTGGCATCAATCTTGAGTATTCATCCATCTCTAAGTCTGCGAAAGGATGGTATAAACTTGAATTTGCAGTTGATTCATACCACTGAATATCGACGACAACGTACTCGTAGCCTGAGTCTTTAAGGTGTTCACTTATATACTTAGCATTTCCTTTGACTTCTTCTTCAGTTACTGATGCACCGTAACAATCCCAACTGTTCCACCCTTTTGGAGGAGTTGGTGCTATCAATTGATGTTTTTGCATCTTACATCCCTTCTTCTCTATTCACCCATACAATCATTTCACCAACAGAACGATTGGCCCATAAATGATAAGGTATAAAGGTCAAGTCAATCTCTTCAAAAGTATCTTTCGCATCTACTTGATACAACTTGTTTCCCCACGACTGATTAATCACTAGTTTTTTTCCTTTTCCTTTGAGTCCTACAAATTCACCCAGCTTCTCATCTTCTATACTTTGAGCTTTTGGCTTTTCAAGTAGAGTCGATAGATGTAAGTGACTACTATTATCTTCTTCCTCCAGACAGTAAACAAATGGCCCTCTCTGTAAAGCGACTTTTCCTCTATTGTCTCTGACTAACGGGTGTGATTCCCACATCAGGACAGGTATATCAAATTCTATAACTAATGAATCATCTTCTTTTATACTGTATTCGGCATAGCCGTCTTTTATGGTGGTCTCTTTAGAAAAAGAAAAAGAACTTCCCCATTCAGGCAATCTAATGTAAATAATTGTTTCTTCCTTAACTCCTTCAACTGCTAACGTGGTTCGTCCTAAATCCTTAAGTTCAGTTATTTGAGATAAGTGTATAGAATGACCGTTTATATCAAAATCACCTTCAAAATCTGTAAACAAGTGGATATAAATATTATTATTCTTTACTGATGTCACGTAATTATTTAAAGATGTTAAGGTTCTGGCAATATTAGGCGGGCAGCATGCACAGCCGAACCAAGATGGTCGTGAGGGTTTGACATGACTTTTTCCTGGATCTTTTCTGCTTGCTTTTGGATTCACTTCAAGTGGGTTAACATAGAAGAAATGTTTACCGTCCAAAGCCATTCCACTAATAATGGTATTGTACAACGTCCGTTCAATAACTTCTGCATATTCAACATCAATATGATTATTTAGCATTGAACGAGCAAAAAATAATAAACCAATGGACGCACATGTTTCGCAGTACATCGTGTCATTAGGTAAGTCATAATCAAAGGTAAAGGCTTCTCCATGAACTGTCGAACCAATACCGCCCGTTATATAGTATCGTTTTTTAATTATTCCGTTCCACAAACGCTGAGCTGCTTGAAACATATTATCATCTTCATGAATACTAGCAACTTCAGCCATAGCTGCGGCCATGTATACTAATCTTACGGCATGTCCAACCGGTTCTTCTTGCTCAAATACAGGTTTATGAGCCTGAAGATAGGTTGTGTCTATTCGAGGTAGTGGACCTTCACTCAACCCTTTTTCTATGTTTTCTTGCACTTGCTTCGTATAAAAATCAGGATCAACGCCTCTTATTTCTAAAAACCATTGGCTTAAATCAACGTATTCTTTCTTACCTGTGACTTCATACAATTTAATTAGCGCCAACTCAATCTCTTGATGCCCGTCTGCTCCGTTAATCTTTCCTTCTTCTGAACCAAAATTTTCTTTTATACATTTAACAAATTTCTCTGAAACCTCAATTAGCTTGTCGCTTCCAGTTGCTTTATAATGAGCAACTGATGCTTCAATTAAGTGTCCTGCACAATAAAGTTCATGGCTTTCAAATAGCCGTCTAAAACGTAATTCTGGAGCCTCAATCTGATAATACGTGCTTAAATAACCATCATCTTCTTGAGCATCGACTATTAAAGAGACAACTTCATCCATCATATCTAACAATTCGGCATCTGGGTTTAATGCATAGCTATTCGCCGCTGATTCAAGCCACTTATAAACGTCTGAATCTTGAAACAACCAACCATAGTGATGACCTTCTTTTTTTCCAGCGGCAATTTTCAAATTTTCGATTGCATGGCTTTTTTCTGAAGGAATATAGTCTGCATCCCGTTCTTTATCTATAACAATATCTGCCTTATCGTGTAACACATCCCACTGAAAAGGAATCATTTCGTTTCTAATTATCTTCGTATACCTTTCCCAAAAGGCATCAGTGATAGTTACATCAACACTCATAATTATAAACCTCCACATAAATTGATTTGGCTAAGCTTAAAAAATAAGGGATAAAACTATTAGTATATTAAACTTAGTTTCATCCCTGTTCGATTAAATTAAATAGTTTAAAGTAAGCGTGCTAATCTACTTCTGTTAGCAAGAGTCTAAGACTTCGAAAATCACCATGATATCCTTGATTTTGCTCATCTTTTGCTGGTCCAGCATGGACATATATCCCTTTATTCATTAACTCATTTCCAAAGTACTGTTGTTCAGAATCATTTATTCTATACTTTTTAATTGGATCTAAACCAACGAGTTTTACCCTTGGTCTACCGGTATTACCTTTATCTAAAATACGATAATAGTAAAACAAAGCTTCGGATTTATTTTCATTGACAAAAATCCAAGACGTTTCGTTAGCACCGTCGAATGGGCTTATGATCCTATGAAAGGTTCCAAACTGTATGAGACTTCTAAATTTTTTATAGAACATTATTTGTTCTTTGACAACCGCTTTTTCTCGATCAGTTAACGTTGTTAAATCCAACTCATAACCCAGATTCCCTGACATAGCCACGTCGCCCCTCATTTTTAAGGAGGTTAACCGTCCTGTCTGATGGTTTGGTACAGCAGACACGTGAGCACCCATTGAACTGATAGGCATTACTAAACTTGTTCCCGTCTGTATTTCTAAACGTGAGACAGCATCCGAATTGTCTGATGCCCAGGTTTGAGGCATATAGTAAAGCATACCAGGATCATATCGTCCTCCGCCGCCTGAACA
Source organism: Alkalibacterium sp. MB6 (assembly GCF_009935905.1). Lineage (GTDB taxonomy): Bacteria > Bacillota > Bacilli > Lactobacillales > Carnobacteriaceae_A > Alkalibacterium. The sequence continues at coordinate 44,504 of NZ_PREX01000014.1, forward strand.
GTTTTCAAAAAGTATATGAGGGTAGTCACGAGTTAGGTTTTCTAACAATTCATATAGTCCCAGTATATACCGGTGAGCCACTTCGCCATCTCTAATATCAGGATGTTGAGAGCCAATCTCTGACATGTTTCGATTGAAATCCCATTTGATATAGTCAATTGGAACGTCATCTAAAATCTTCTTCATCTGCTCAAATATATTTTGCCTAACTGCTCTTTGGTTAAAATCAAGCATATATTGTTCTCTTCCTCGGGAAGGTAAGCTATTTTTTGCTTTTAACACCCACTCAGGATGCTCTCGATATAAATCACTATCTTCTGATATCATTTCTGGTTCAAACCATAAGCCAAATTTCATGCCTTTGCTTCTTATTTTTTCTGCCAGAGTTTTTAATCCATTTGGTAGTTTTTCCTTATTTACAAACCAGTCGCCTAAAGAAGATAAATCATCGTTTCTTTTGCCAAACCAACCATCATCAAGTACAAAGAGGTCAAAACCTAATTTAGAGGCTTCTTCTGCTATGCTTTCTATTTTTTCTTCTGTAAAGTCGAAGTAGGTTCCTTCCCAGTTGTTGATCAGAACGGGTCTTTCTTTGAATTGATGCTCTCCTCTAATTAACTGATTTTGATACAAACGGTGTAATTCTTGTGACATCCCATTCAGGCCCGTGTCACTATATACCATTACGACTTCAGGAGCCTGAAAGACTTCTCCAGCATCTAATGTCCATTGAAAATGTTCTGGATTAATCCCCATTTGAACGCGGGTCTGTTTGTACTCATTCACTTCCACATTCGCTGTAAATTCTCCAGAATAAATAAAGTGAAAACCGTAAACTTCACCCGTATGTTCAGTCGTATTTGAATTAGCCAAAGCTACAAATGGCTGGTAAGCATGGCTCGTTGTCCCTCTTTTAGAATCTGTCTTGTGCACGCCTCTGAAGATAGGGCTTCTTTCAATTTCTCTTTCTCTCGCCCACCCGCCCGACAGCTGAATGCTATCGAAATTGGCGCGGTCAAAATCTATAGAAGCACTTAATACTTTTTCAATCGAAACGGCTTCTCTTCCTTTATTTATCACTTGTACTGAACGTGTGATTACCGCATACTGTTCAAATATAGTATAGAATAAATGAACCTCTATACCGCTAAGTGAATCCAATAGAATCATCTTAAGTGTTTGGGCTTCTTTATCTGAACGAACATAAGTCTGTGGCAATCCATCCAAGTGAGGTTTGCCGTCAAAGATTTCATAACCCTTATAATGTAGTTGAGTATGAAAGGAACCATCCTGATACCGGAATTCAAAAGCTGATTCCCTAAAGTCGCCATTATTATTGCCTGGATACTCTTGAGGCAAAGTAGATACAGAGAATTCTCTCCCAGGAACGGAAGAGGGATTCACACTGAACAGGCGATTTCCTAGGGGATAATCAGACTCTGAATGATTATTTTCAATTCGTTTTCCAAAATAGGTGTGTGCAAGAAACACTTCGTTCTCGACGGATAATTGATAACTCAGTTTCTCATTAGTTAGGTGAAAACTATTTGTTTGCTCATTATAAAAAATGTTCATTGATCTCATTTCTTCCTCTCTAATTAAGGAATTAATCTATTGAATGCTAGTTGTAAATTGATAAAAACCTTTATCCACCTCAAGTTGATAAAGCCCATTTTTCTTGGCTAAAGGAGAAGACTGTTCATTTGTTTTCATTTCCAATTGTTGAGATGTTCTTATTTTAAGGGTGTTCGACTTAAATGATTGAATGCTTAAGGCTGTTAATTGGCTGTTTTCCCATGTTAAATCTATTATGAAACCGCCTCTGGCTTTTAATCCTTTAATCGACCCTTTTTTCCAAGCTTTAGGAAGTGCTGGTAACAGATGCAACTCGTCTTGATGACTGTGCAAAAGCATTTCAGCGATTGCAGCAGTTGCTCCAAAGTTCCCATCTATTTGAAAAGGTGGATGATTATCAAACAAATTAGGAAGTGTTGAGTGCTTTAACAATTCCACAAAATGATGATAAGCTTCTTTTCCATCTTCCAATCTAGCCCACATATTAATTATCCAAGCCCTACTCCAGCCAGTATGTGCACCACCATTAGCTAATCGTCTGTTTAAAGTGATTTTAGCCGCTTCAGCTAATGAGGGTGTTTTATTTATCGTAATTTGACTTCCAGGATGTAAGGCAAATAAATGAGAGATATGCCGATGTCCAGGTTCTTCCTCATCATAATCTTCTGCCCATTCCTGAATTTGACCATGTTTTCCTATCGTTGGTTTTGGTAATTGGTCTCTTAAATGGGCTAATTCTTTACGAAATGCTGCATCTATTTCCAGGGATTTGCTTGCTTCAATACAACTAGTGAAAAGCGCATTAATAATTTGACTATCCATAGAAGGACCTTCACTCAACGTCCCTTTGTTTCCGTTTGGCAATATATAAGTGTTTTCAGGAGAAACAGACGGCGTTGTTACGAGCTGCCCTTCCTTATTTTCAATTAAGAAATCGACAAAGAATATAGCAGCTTCTTTCATTGTCGGGTAATACTTTTTCAAAAACGTTAAGTCTTGATTAAACAAATAATGCTCCCAGAAATGCAAACTTAACCAGGCTGCTCCCATTGGCCAAATGCTTGCGGGCATGTAGCTATCTTGTGGTGCAGTATCTGCCCATATATCTGTATTGTGGTGAGCTGTAAAACCTCGAGCTCCATACATCTTTTCGGCTGTTAATCTTCCATTCTTTTTCATTCGTTCAATATGGTCAAATAACGGCAAATGACATTCTGATAATTGATAGACTTCAGCTGGCCAGTAGTTCATCTGCGTATTAATATTAATGGTAAACTTGCTATCCCAGGGAGGCAACATGTCGCTATTCCATATTCCTTGTAAATTAGCAGGGAGAGAGTTAGGTCGACTTGAAGATATGAGCAAATATCGGCCAAAATTGAAGTAGGTCACTTGCAAGCCGGTGTCTTCTTCCCCCTCTTTAAGGCGTTCCAAACGTTTATTAGTCGGCAGAGAGTCTAATGTCTCACTATTTTCGTTAAGCGACAAAGAGGTTCGGTCATATAATTCTTTATAATCTTTAACATGTCTATCTTTTAATTCGGTAAACGTTTTTTCAGAGGCACGATTCATTGTTATTAAACATGCTTGAAAAGGATCCTCGTAGCGAAAAGAAGTAGCAGATGAGAGTAAAAGGGTAACGGCATCCGCTCCCTTTACAATGATATGGTTCCCTCTTCTCTCAACTACTCCCGCTTCATTTAAGACAGTCATTCCACTACAAAAATCTATACCGCCTTCTCCACCTGTTTTCCCTTGCATAACAACTTGGTTGTGACTGACACGATGCATATGATCATACAATCGGCCATTCCCTCGATCTAGCTTAATCTTCAAAGACAGCTGTCTTTTTTCTGATGCCGTTAAACGCACGACCATGACTTGATCTGGGTAACTTGAAAAGACTTCTCGGTGATAAGTTACCCCGTTACTTACGTAATTCACAGAGGACAATGAATTAGATAAGTCCAATTTCCTCTTATAATCAGAATAATGAGTTGACCGGTCACTATTTTCAATGAATAAGGTCCCCAATGGTTCATAGTGGCGTTGGCTTTCGGGAGTACTAACCATTCTCTCTTCAGCCAAACGCTCTGCTTTTTCTATTAAACCTTCGGATAGTAACTCCCGAACGCGTTGGAGTGTTTTCTTTGCTTCAGGGTTATGGCGGTCCCTTGGGCCACCATACCAAACTGAATCGTCGTTTAAATGTATGGTTTCACTTTGTACACTACCGACTATCATGCCACCTAGCTGACCGTTTCCAACAGGTAATGCTTCATTCCAATTTTCGGCTGGTTTATCAAACCATAGTGTTGACATTAAACTGCTCCTTTCAAGTTTTCAACATGTGGTAAGATTTTAAGCTAGTGTAAAGGAACCTAAACTTGCTCTGCCGCCACCTGTATAAGTTAAGTATAAAGACTGTATGCCATCCGGCAGATTAATGTCCGCTTGATAGTCTGTCCAAACGTTTGTAAAGTTGACCGGGATTGTACCTAAGACTTCACCATCCCAAGCGGTTTTCACTTGAAATTCACCGTTACAATAGCCTCTAACTTTTATAGACGCTAACTTGCTTCCTTTGAAATCAAAGTATTTAAAACCGGCAGTTGCTGAATCTGTCATGTTCATGATATAGCCCGTTTCTTCATCCCCGTCTTTCCCGTCTTGGGTTATTTTAGGGTACTGACTGTCCATCCATAAATCACCTGAATACATGGTTTCGTCTTTATGAGTTAAATGACAAGCGATATAAGTTGGGTACTCTCCTTTTCCTTGAAGTGGGCCAGCATTAGGACCCGAAGAGGTAATTTCTACTTGTGCGATACTGCCATCTGGTTTGACTTCGATTTTTTCAAGACAAGCTTGTCTACTGAAATTGGATCCATTCGAATGACGGTGGTAAAAAATATACCAGTCTTCTTTTATTTGAACGATACTGCCGTGATTGTTTCCACCAAATGCCATCGGCTTATCCGCTGGTTTGTAAGTGTCTATTCCGATATCGTTATTGCTGACGATAACGCCTTGATATTCAAAGCCTTTTGTTGGATGTTCACTGGTGGCATAACAGAGTTCATGCATAACAACTGAAGAATAAATCAAGTAATACACGTCACCTATCTTGCGAATAGAAGGTGCTTCAAAAAATTCGTGCCCTACAAAACTACTTCCCTCACTATAGGGTTGGCTAGGCATAACGAAAACAGTGTCTTCAATAATAGTTACCATGTCTGGGCCTAATACATGCGCCATTGCACCACTTCTTGACTTGTCCCCGGGAGCACAGAAACCCGTATACAAATAGGTTTGGTCCCCCTCGGTTAACACCCCTGGGTCAAATTGCGGCTCATCGCCTTCTCTCTCTCCTAAACGATTGCCCTCGCTGTCTTTGACATAACCATAAAATTCAAAGGGTCCAGCTGGGGAGTCACTTACTGCAACAGAAACGATGGGAATTTTATCTAATACATAATATAAGTAATACCTTCCGTCAGGTCCGACAGTTATATCTGGAGCGTATAGAAACATGGAACCTTCAGGATTAATTGGGTCATCCGTCTTTTTATAAATCACGCCTTCATAACGCCAATCAGTTAAATCATCCACTGGTGCAGACCATGTCACGTAATCATTCATGCAATAAACATAGCCATTGAATCGGTCATGCGATCCGTAAATATACACACGGCCGTTAAATACATAAGGTTCTGCATCAGGTATGTATTCCCAAGATGGTAGGTACGGGTTAAATCCTTGCTTCTTCATTAATAATCATCTCCATAGTGTTTTATGCTAGTCATAGAAAAACCGAAACCAGCCATCTCAAAATAAGACGACGGGTTTCAGTTCTATCTAAACAAAGACTGCTATTTTTTATACTGTTGATATGGTTATTCTGAATCTTCTAAAGTAGACTGGAATTCACGATAAGCATTATTGATTAATTCCAAATACCCTTCTACGTTTTGGTTTTCCAAATCAGCCATAAATTCATCCCATCGGTCTAGTTCGTACTGCCCTGTAATGAAACGTAAAGTATATTGGTCCACTGTGTCTTGTAGAGGTGTTCTCATCAATGCTGCTTGTTCCTGGTCCGGTGTAGACATTGGGTACGGAGGGTCAGGCATTAATAATTCTCTACTTTCAGTCATTCGTTGTTGGTAAGCAATTTCTTCATCATTCATTTTAGATAGTGTAATATCGTAGTGGCTGGCAAACGCAAAAGCTACGTTACCGAAACCATAATCTTCTTGTAAGCTTTCTGCTGCACCTGGGTTAAAGTTTTCGTAACTGATTCCTTCCATAGGTAGGTAGCCGCCATCTACTTCGTCAGTCTTGACGAAGGTTTCACCTTCTATACCCCACTGAGCAAATTCGTTGCCTTCATCACTGTAATATAACCAGTCAATGTATTGTAGTAAAGCTAAAAAGTCGTCTCTCTCAGCAACATCGGCATTTAAAATAATCCCACTGACTAAGCGACTGCCTCCTACCATTGGTCCTGCAGGTCCATCAAGCATATTCATACGTCTGAATTCATACGTGCCTTCGCCATATGCATCATTCAAACCAGTATTCACATCTACCATTGTTAGAGCTTGTCCTGAACTAACAAAAGCTTCTAAAATGACTATCTCATACATATAATTATATGTTCTTACCTTTTAACAACTTAAACTTAACATATACTAGTTGTACGGTCGACCTTTTTATTTAAAGTAGTTAAAATTGAAAAACCGGGCCCTTCCCTCGATTGACTCCGTCGCCATACTAAAGAGTGCAAAGCGATTCCCTACAAAGTGTTCTAAGTCAAAAAACAGCTTAATATCAGGTCCTAACTGAATATATTCATTCATATCCTTGTAATAAAACTGAACTTTATCAGATAAATCCCGAAAATCTACTTCTATTTTAAAAGTTATAGTTGTACGGTCCAAAGGCAACTCGATTAAAACCGTTGCATTTTTTTCCGATTGCTTTACTTTACCTTTATCTGATTTCCCACTATAAGAAGTCAAAATTAGACGATATTGGTCGTTTTCCCTCTTAATACCAATAAAAGCGTATCGATACTGTAAAACAGCAAAACCTGCAGTGTCACCATTTTTAAGTTTTGACGCATCAATCGTTACTTCTGCTGCACAAGTAGGATAGGTCATGCGTTGGGTTAACATATTTTGTGACTGAGTCATTTCCTTACTCGTCTTTTGGTTGATTATTTCATAATAACCTTTTTCGGGATTTATTGAAAAGCCATCTATATTAGGTTCATGGTTAAATTGCCAAAATGATTTTAAACCGTAAGGTGTACCTGCGGATAGTCTAAAATCATCACTACCATACAAAGGGGCATACTTATATTCAGGTTTATTAGCTAGCACTTCTATTCGTTTAGGCACTTTATTACCCTTTCCAAACACAGGAAATTCTTCTTCCCATGATACAGGAACGAGTACTGGTAAACGACCGACCGCCCCCATATCTTGAAACAACACTGCATACCAATCTCCCACAGTTGAATCAACGATACCCCCTTGAGCTATGCCTTGATTAAAATACCCTCTATCATCATTTAAGACTTCTTTGCCGACAAAAGGATCATCTAGGGATGTTGCTGTGTAACATACTTGTACTCTCTTCCATTCAGTTGGTAAAGAATGAATAAGAAACAGATAGTACTGATTATTGATTTTATAGAAATGAGATCCTTCGTATCCAAGGTTTGGATTGTCTTCTTCAGATACAATCACTTTATGAATCCCTCCGTCTTTCGGAGCAGTTAAATCGCTTTTTAACTCGGTAAGCCATATTTGAGTATTTCCATAAACTAAATAAATACGTTCGTCATCGTCAAAAAATAAAGAAGCATCGTGATAAAATCCTTCAATAAACTGTTTTTTCCAGGGCTTACTTAAATCAGACGTTGTATACAAGTAAGTTTTTCTCGTATCATTTGCCGCAAATACAACATAAAAACTTCCTTTATGGTGGCGTAAACTAGCTGCCCACATGCCTTTACCATAGATGTTTAAGTCCCCTTCTAGACATTGAGCGGGAGTGCTGTCCAGCCTATCATATACATAACACGCATGTTCCCAATTAACTAGATCATAAGATTTTAATATTTCACATCCTGGCATAAAGTGCATGGTTGTTGACACCAAATAATAAGTATCATCGACTCTAATAACATCTGGGTCTGGGTAATCCAAAGGAAGCAATGGGTAAGGGGCTTCTACTTTATTCATTTTTATTCTCCTCTATAAAGTAAAAAGCCAGGTTGGTCACAGACAATCTGTATTCGACCTGGCTTTTACTCTATTTATGTTTAATATTTCTGATTAGTAACTTAAACGAATCATGTTCCAAGATAGTGGTTTGAATTCACCAGTCACCTTATCTCCTTTTGCTTTGATTCCATCGTTTACTTTGATTTCCATAGCATCGTTATCTTCTTGAGTGGTTAGTTTTATATCATAACCTGCTAATTCAGTTGCTTCAATAACAGTTAACGAATCAAAGCCTTCAATAGCTGCATCGATAGATAGGCTGTCTGTTTCAGAACGGTTAACTGCGAAAATAACGAGCTCATTACTTTCTTCGTTTAGTACCACAGTCGACTCCAAATAAGGTACGGCTTTAAATTCAGCTGTATCATAGGTTGGGCTATCTAATCGAACGTCCAATACTTTACCTCGTCCAAAGTTCGATGCTTGCATGAATGGGTAGAATGTTGGCTGCTTCCACACTTTTCCATCTTTAACTGTCATAATCGGTGCAATGACGTTTACCAGTTGAGCTAGACAGGCAATTTTTACTCTGTCTGAGTTATTTAGAAGAGTGATCAATCCACACCCTACTAATAAAGCATCTTCAAAATTGTAAATATCTTCTAATAGTGGCGGTGCAATGTCCCACGGTTCACGTTTCGCATCGGCGTCTTTAGAGTGATACCACACATTCCACTCATCAAACGATAAGTTAATTGTTTTATCTGATCCTTTTTTCGCTTTTACTGCATCAGCTATCGAAGCCACGTCTTTTATAAAGCGGTCCATTTCAACTGATTTAGCCAAATAGTTAGGTAAATCATTTTCAGGATTTTCCCAATATAAATGTAATGAAATAAAATCTACATGGTCATAAGCATGATCAAGTACTGTATATTCCCATTCACCGAATGTAGGCATTTTACTTCCTGAGCTTCCACAAAGAACCAATTCGATAGAGTCGTCTACCCATTTCATTGCTTTGGCTGTTTCAGTTGCTAGACGACCATACTCTTCAGCGGTTTTGGCACCAATTTGCCATGGTCCATCCATTTCATTCCCTAAACACCATGTTTTGATATTAAATGGCTCTTCTGCTCCATTTTGTTTACGCAAATCACTCCAGTAAGTCCCTCCAGGGTGATTTGAGTATTCGACTAGATTACGGGCAGCATCGACTCCGCGTGTCCCTAAGTTAACGGCCATATTAACTTCAGTACCCGCTTGATTAGCCCAGTCCATAAATTCATGCAAACCAACTTCGTTCGTCTCTACAGATTTCCAAGCTAAGTCTAAACGCTTTGGTCTCTCTTCTCTAGGCCCAATGCCATCTTCCCAGTTATAACCTGATACAAAGTTTCCACCTGGGTAACGAACAAGCGGAACATTCAGTTCGTTCACTGCGTCAATGACATCTTGTCTGAATCCTAATTCATTAGCCGTTGGATGACCTGGTTCGTAAATTCCTTCATAAACAGCTCTACCTAAGTGCTCTACAAAGGATCCGTAAATGCGGTCATCGATTTGAGAAACAATGGTATCTTTGTGCGATTTTATTGTAGCTTTCATTCATTCTCCTCCTAAAAAAATATGTACGTACCACTTACTGTAATATAACATTGATAACGCTTTAACTCAAGTCCCGTTCAATGCTGAGTAATAATTATTTTTTTCATCGAGTGCGTGGTTGATGGGTTCTTAAAAAGGGACTTCCTTCAAAACAGCGCTTACTTTAGTAAACATTCAGACAATATTTTGCCTTTCGTCTATCTTGATTGTTATTCCTTTTAAAAGAATATAAACTTACATCTAGACAAAAGTATTTATACAGTAAGATAAGGATGATAGAAAATGATAAATCTTGCTTTAGACAACACCCTCTCCCCTAGAAAATATTTGTTTCTCATTACTTGGCCGATATTCATCGAAGTCTTTTTACAAATGCTAATGAATTTAACCGACGTCTTTATGATTAGTTTCATTTCCGACGAGGCAGTTGCTGCTATTGGTGTCGTTAATCAGCTCATGCATTTCACCTTCGTGTTATTCAATTTTACGGCTATGGGATCTGGTGTTGTCGTGTCTCAATATGTTGGCGCTAATAACCCTAAAGGCATTCGTAAAACAATCACTCACGCTCTCATACTCAATTTAATCTTCGGCCTAGTCATCAGTCTATTTGTTGGGCTAAACCGACACTTCCTACTGAATCTATTTTCTCTTGAACCTTCTTTATATGCTTATGCAGAAAGTTATACGTTGATCGTTGGTCTTGCTTTATTTGCACAAGCCATGATTCTCACCGTCTCTTCTATTTTACAAGCGATGGGCTTCACTAAGGATGTCATGGTTACAGTATTACTGATGAATGTCCTAAACGTAATCGGAAACTATGTTTTCATTTTTGGAGCAGGATTCATTCCTCAGTTGGGCGTTCCGGGTGTTGCCATCGCAACGGCTGGTTCAAGACTAATTATTATGCTCTGGCTCTTCATCGTCTTATTTAAGCGAATCGATATTAAAATGAAGTGGAGAGACTTCTTCAATTTGGAAAAAGAGTACGCTTCAAAAATATTAGGCATAGGCATCCCCTCTGCTGGTGAACAAATGTCTTACAAGTTGAGTCAAATTATTGTTACGATGATGATTACGACTCTCGGTGCAACGGCTTTAGCGACACGCGTTTACTCGCAGAATTTAATGTCAGTTTTAACGATTATTGCAGTCTCCATGTCAAAAGGTTGCAAATTTTTATAGGCCAGCTTATCGGTGCTAAAAAGCAAGACACAGCATATGATTCGATGTTTATGGGACTTAAATATTCAACCATTATGACGATCGCCATAGCTACACTAATCACACTATTCAGAAAGCAGATATTCTCAATTTTTACAGATGATCCAGGAATTATTGCCTTAGGGGCAGTAATTATCATTATTGAATTTATCTTGCAACCTGCTCGAACAGGAAACATGGTGATTATCAGTGCATTAAGAGCTGCAGGAGATGCTGTTTTTCCTGTTAAAGTGGGTATTGTAATTATGTGGGGTGTTATGCTTCCTTTAGCTTATTTATTAGGCATCTATTTAGGCCTCGGATTACCGGGAATATGGATTGCCTTGATGGTAGATGAATGGGTCCGATCGATTATTATGTACAGACGCTGGAAAAACAAACGTTGGCAAGGTAAAGCTTTGGCTTAACTAGTTATTAAAAGCATGTGATTCCCTACCTAGAATCACATGCTTTTTTTGAGTTACGTAGAGACCGCCTCTCTGACGAGTTCAACACTGTTTTACGAACTGAACTGCTTAGAGAATCGGTCTCTAAGCAAGTCACCATAATTTTTAGGAATGAGTTAAGTAGAAAGGCCTCCTCTACGCAGTTCAAGCACAATATACGAAAAAAAGACTACCACACGAGGTGATAGTCTATTCGTCTTATTCAGTAAAGATTAGTTATCTGATACTGTTGTAAGAATATACTGGTTTAGGAGGCCTTTAATAACTTCCAAGTTACCAGATTCTGTTTCAAATTTATCTACGCCAAGAGCGTATTCTTGTAGTTTCTTGAAGTCAGTGTTTCCATCAACGATATCTTTACCGATACCTGAGTTAAATGATTTGTAACGATCATCAAGAATAGAATCAAGAACTTTATCGTCGATTAATCGTTGAGCAACTTTAGCGCCTAATGCGAAGCTGTCCATACCTACGATATGTGCTTTAAATAAATCTTCAGGTTTGAATGATGTACGACGAACTTTAGCATCGAAGTTCAATCCACCGCGGCCTAAACCACCGTTTTTAAGAATTTCATACATAGCTAGAGTTGTAGTGTATAAGTCAGATGGGAATTCATCTGTATCCCAACCTAGTAATGGGTGACCTTGGTTTGCGTCAACAGAACCTAACATGCCGTTAATACGAGCATAGTGTAATTCGTGTTCAAACGTGTGGCCTGCTAGAGTAGCATGGTTAGCTTCAATATTGAATTTGAATACATTATCCAAACCATATTTTTGTAAGAAGGCATAACCAGTTGCTACGTCAAAGTCATATTGGTGAGACGTTGGCTCTTTTGGTTTTGGTTCAATCAAGAATTGACCGTCATAACCGATTTCTTTAGCATAGTCATTAGCCATGTGGAAGAAACGTGCCAAGTTGTCTAATTCAAGACCCATATTTGTATTAAGTAAGCTTTCATAACCTTCACGGCCGCCCCAGAATACATAGTTTTCTGAACCTAAGCGTTTACCGATTTCTAAAGCTTTTTTAACTTTAGCTGCAGCATAAGCAAAAACGTCAGCGTTGTTTGCTGTAGCAGCACCGTGAACGAACATTGGGTTAGAGAAGTTGTTTACTGTATTCCAAAGTAATTTAGTCTTACTGTCTTTCATGTAATCTTCAAGCATGTCAGCAATAACATCTTGATTATCAAGCGTCTCTTTTAAAGTGCTTCCTTCAGGAGCAACGTCCACATCGTGGAATGCAAAGAAAGGTGCACCAATTTTTTCGAAGAATTCAAAAGCTGCTTCAACGCGAGCTTTTGCTCTATCCATTGGATCTTTGTGGTGGTCCCATGGACGCTGAGCTGTAGCAGCACCAAATGGATCGCCTAGACCTTCTGTAAATGTATGCCAGTAAGCAATACCGAAACGTAGAGCTTCCTCCATTGTTTGTCCGTTAAATTCTTCTTCTGGGTTGTAAAATTTAAATGCTAAAGGATCTTTTGATTTGGCTCCCTCAAATTTGATTTTGCCGATATTGTCAAAATATGCCATATAAACATTTCTCCTCTCATTAATATAAATTTGTTAGTTGGTTTAACTCACAAACTAACTATACACCATACTGGAAACGGTGTCAATCATTATCAAAAAGTTCTTTTTTTTTATTTCATTTTTGTCCTGAAAAGCGTTTTAAAAGCTTTCATTCTCACTGTTTGTTATACTTAAAATAGACTAGTTGAAAGGAGCCAATCATATGCAAAATGGACCACAATCAGCTGGAAACCCAGCTTTGCCTGTTGATGCTGAAGCAGCTAAAAAAACTGGAGACCTCAGTGAAGAAGAAAAAGTAGAGGGTCTGCAAGATACTCCAGAGAACGAAAAGGAAGCCAGCACGTCACGTGAGGATGCTGAAAACTTTAATCTAGATAAAGTGGATGATTTACAAGAATCAAAAAAAGGTGAAAAAGAAGATTAGCCTTTTTATACGAGTCATGAGAGTTTCTGCGATTTAGCAGAAACTCTTTTTTTACTCTAAACCAGCCTTCTCAACTTAAATGTCTTTAATAAAGGGTAACAACGGTAAATGTGTGGCGTCATCATAGACGTAGCCTTTTGGATCATTCCGCCAGGCGTAACGCACAGCCGTCAGTGAGTCTGAACCAATGTGTTCAGGTAAAACTAATGAGATAGTCGAACGATTGAAGGTCAAATCATTAATGAGGACCCACTCGTCTCCTGATAACACATCAAACTCGGGCATGTTCTCTGAGCTTCTTAGATCACCTTTTAACCCTTTAACCGTTAGAGTTACGTTGTCTTTGGCGACTTCAATGGATTTCACTTCTAAGTTTTCAAATGCCTCTCCGCTCTTATAATCACGGTTTAGTGCAACAGCCGCCAAACGATGAGCCAATGTTTTTTTATCATGTGGATGCAGTTCATAAGATATCCCGCAATCATAGGCGGGCACCATTTCAGAATAATCAATAGTAAAACGAGCTTGATCTTGTTCGTTTCTTAAAACTGCCCATCCATGATCGTCCGTTTCTACCGCAGGATCAATGTAATTGGCCAATTGAACAAAGTAAAACGGCAATAATGGATCTTTAAATAGTGAACGCCAATCCTCGACCATTAACTTCATTAAATCACTGTAGCCTTCTGGTCTGCCTGTATTAGACTCTCCCTGATAAAAGAGGAAGCCTTTAAAGTTAATTTCCTTTAACGGATGTAACATGCCTTTATATAAAGCTGCTGGTTTATAGTGAAGAAACAGCATCGGATCAATGACATCTTTTTGATAACCGACTTTATACAGCCACTCCCCTTCTAAAGATAGTGAATGGGTGTCCATTTCCAGTTGATAAGGGAATGTTGGAATGAAGCCTCCATTGGCCGCATCAATGGATAAGCGAATCACCAATGTATTTTCTCCAACCTTTAAGTCATCTTTTTCTATCACATATTTTCTTGGCGGGTAACGGTATCCTGTTTCCCCTACTTTTTTACCATTTAGGAATGTCTCATCACCATTAATTAATGATCCTAAACGCAATCGATAGGTTTGTGACTCTAAATCGTCTTCAGTTATTTCGAATGTCTTACGGAACCAAACGGCACCGCAAAACTCAGCCAATTCAGTGTCTTTAAACATAACAGGAATGGTTAAGCCCTTCCAATCTGATGTATCCACTTGTTCTTCATACCATTTCGGCTCGTCTTTCAACCCTTTATCGTTTCCGTTTAAATCATCGTACCAGATTTGACTTCTTAAATTATCTTTTTCAATTTCTTTTTCGACAGTCTTTGAATCTTTCCAGTAGGCTATCTCGTCCGTATAGTTACCTAGTGACAATAGCGTCTCTTCGCTCATCCACGCTTCAATAGGTGTGCCACCCACTGCTGTATGAATAATACCGACGGGTACATTTAATTCTTCATGTAACTTTTTGGCATAAAAGAACCCTAAAGAAGAAAAATCTTGAATATTCTCTTGAACCGCTTCTTTCCATTGCCCTTGTTTAAGAAAGGCTTTGGGTTCATTGAATACTGGATCCATTTCTAAATGAAACTGTCTAATGTTAGGGTAATGAGCTGAATCGATTTCTTCTTTAAATTCATCGTAGGTTCGATTGATAGGTAATTCCATATTGGATTGTCCACCTATTAACCACACTTCACCTATCAGAACGTCTTCAATGGTTATGTCTGATGAGCCAGAAATATGAATGGTGTAAGGGCCACCAGCTGGTCTAGCTGATAAAATGACTGACCATTGTCCATGTGCATCTGTTTCGGTACTCACATTTTCATCAATAAATTCCACCGTTACCGGGATAGACGCTTTGTCTTTCCCAGATAGAACGATAGGCTTTTGCTGTTGAATAATCATGCCATCACTAATGTAATTAGGCAAAACCAATTGTGTTGTCTCTGTCATATCTATTCCTTCTTTTCCATTCGATTAATTAACAGTTACAGTTTTGGAGTGATGTGTCTGTTACGTCTGGGCTTTTTAGCTAAGCCTTGCTTTTCCAATAATTCTTTTTCGAAATCATCGTAAGTATCATTATTGTCACGATTGATAAGCTCTTTATAAAACACTTGCTTAGATACCATTTTATAAGGCTCTACGTATAGAGAGAAAAGAATAAGTAAAAGACCAGCAATCGATAAGACTACAAAAATCACTCCGAAAATAAGTTGAGCACCTTCTGTTCCTAATTCCAAACCTGTTTGAATTTCAAATGTATTGGTTGCGATAAAATAAATCACTAAACCGATGGGAATGGCATACCAAGGAACAAAGGTGGCTTGTAAAATAGCATAATGCTTACTGTTGTCTTTCATCTGTTCTTCTGACAAGTTCATAGCTTCCATTGGGGTCATCGATGGGTTAGTCTTTAAGTTATTTCCAGCTTGGCTATAAAGGTACGCTTTCCAAATGCCTGGTAAAATAAACAATAGACTCCAAGCAAAGACAATAGCTCCTCTTAATACCACTAACTTAAATACTTTGCCTCGATTTTCTTTAAAAAATGCTTGAAAAGTCAGTTTGACATCGAGCGGTTTGCTTTCTAAAAAATCAATACCAAACCATCGGTAACTGATATGGAGAAAATCTCCAAGAATGAAAAGTAGAATAAGAAGAATCGGCAACAACAGATAGCTCCATTCAAAACCGTTCCACCCCTCAAAAAAAGGTGTTATAATCGATAGAACAGCATCCATCCCAAATATAGTGATAAATATCTGTGCTACAGTCGTCCACATGACCAGAGGTAATACAAAACCGACTGTCAGTAGGAGACGGTTCCCTTTCATTGCTGTTGAAGCTAACTCTTTCATTGCTGCGATTGACATCTTATTCTTCCTTCCTTATATCCCAAATTAATTAAAAGACGTTACACGGTGGAAACTCTCTTTTGGTTGATTATTTGTATCAAAAAGCATTGGCCAGTTTTTTCTGCCTCTAACCGGGAAGTCATTTAACCAGTTGTAACGGTCACTTGCAGCCCACAACGTCACAGACTCAATGTGTTCTTTGTATTCTCTAAAGAGACTAAAGAATTGGTCGTAACGCTCTGCTTGTTTCTCCATCATTTCTTGAGTCGGTTCAGTTAAGTCAGTACGCTTGTCATCAAAGTTAAATACAGACACATCCATCTCTGTTACTGACAATTTCAAGCCTAATGATGCATACTTCTCAATGGCTAAACGGATATTATCTAATGTTGGATCTTCTAAGCCCCAGTGAGCTTGCAAGCCAACAGCATCGATAGGTGTTCCTTTATCAAGTAAACCTTTTACCATAGTATAAATTTTATCACGTTTTTCAGGATGAGATTCATTATAATCGTTATAGTAAAGCGTCATATTTGGATTGACTTCCCTAGCTAATTCAAATGCTTTTTGAACATAGTCATCTCCAATTATAGACTTCCATGGAGACTCTCGCAATAGCTCTTCCCCGTGGTCTTCAACTACCTCATTACAAACATCCCAAGCATAGAATTGGTCGCTGTAACGGCCAAGTACGACTTCCATGTGTGTTTTCAAACGTTCTAAAGCTAGTTCACGACTCGCTTCTTTGTCCCCATCTTTAAAGAACCACTCAGGTGTCTGGTTGTGCCAAAGCAAAGTATGCCCACGCATCATCATGTTATTCTGTTTAGCGTACTCGACGATTTTATCGGCTTTATCAAAGGTAAAGACGCCTTCTTCTGGTTGTAATTCTTCAGGCTTCATGTGGTTTTCAGCAGTTAAACTGTTGAAGTGAGTACGAATCAGTTCGTCATCACGTTCTAAGGTACCCGGATTAACGGCTACCCCTATTTTAAAGTAATCTTTATACGCATCTTTTAAAGTTAATAATTTGTCAGTCATCTAAATCTCTCCTTATTTGTGTTTTATTTATTTTCCCAACTCATACGGTAGTTGCCACTTAAAGCTAGAACGGCAAAGAAGTACAGGCAGTTGTCATAATAACGTCTATTGCCTTCGCGAGGCGGAATAGAAAAGAACTGAGTCACTGTCTTTTTAGTTAACTCTTCATTATCAATAGCCAATGTTGCCATGGCATTAGTCGCTAAAAGTCCGATTGGGTGTAATGAATCTTCATCAAAAGCTGTTCCATCAATTTTATATTTCTTGTATTCATTCAGCGGTTTGTCTTCAAAGAAAGTGAGTAGGTTTTCCACAACCGTTTTGTACTCATCGCGTTTTCCAAACCATTCTGAGTCTAGCCCGATATTGGCAGCCATGCGGTAAGAATCACTATAAAAGTCACCATGATCTCTTAAATGATTAGGCGTGCCGTCAAAATTAGCGTATTCCGGATTCATCCCTGTTTCTGGATGAGCTGATAACGGAATATAGCGACGACTGGCCTCTACTGCTTTTTTCCAAAAGTCTCTATCGTCTTCATTTGCCCAAAGTGCAAAGAATTCATAAAAATGAGGAACATGGTAAGACGGATCTGAAATATCCAGTTCTGGTACAAATTTAATCAAGTAGGTTTCAGGATCCCACATTGGATGGCCATCTAGACCCTCTTCCCCTTTGTGCACACAAAGATGCAGCAATTCACTTGCTTGCTCGCTATAGTTGAATGGCGCTTCTTCTCTATCCCCCCAACGTTTTGATGCGAGGAATAAAGCCATGGCGAAGAATTCTTCACCATCAGGAGCTGGTCCTCCGCCAATTTTCTCTCCATCTAATGTACCGTTCCATGAGAAGTAACCAGCATGTGGTCCTTCATGTAGTCTCATCTTTGTTTCAGTCCAGTTCCAAATGCGGTCAAAGATATCTTGGCGGTCCATTTGAACAGCCATCATCATGCCATAAGACTGACCTTCCGTACGGACATCCGTGTTTCCAGTATCAACCATATAACCCATGTCATCGCCAACGTTAAAGTAAAATTTCGTTTCAGGATTAACAAAAATATGGTCCCAAGTGGACTGTAGTTTGTCTTGAATTTCTTTATCTGAGTAGCCAACTTCCGCAAATACATTACGGTAAGTTGTTTTATTGAATTCTGTCATTATCTGTTGCTCTCCTTTTTACATGCTTATGGGTAATTCGATTGTACGTGTGTAACCTTCCGAGTGAAGTTTAAGAATGACTAAATCAGCACCTTCAATTCTATCACCATCAAAGACAAGCGGGATGACTCTCTGCTCATCTGTTTTTAAATAGCCTTTTGTGGATGAATTAGCATAGACAGTGTGTTCGTTTCCTATGGCCACATCCATTTTATAATTGATGGATGTTTGTCCATAATAGTGAAGCACTAACCTCAATACCCCTTCTTTTTCTTCTATTAAAAAGTCAGTAGTCAAGTTAAGTGGCATGGCTTTTTCCAATTGAATAGACAAAGTGTATACATCCCTGTCTAGCGATAGGTCTTGGGAGCCTTTTTCTAAGAATACCGTTTGATTCGTTGCCTCTCCAACGTGTTCTTCATTTACCAGTAAGTCGTCAATGACTGATTCATCTACTGAGTAGAAGCCAGATTCTAGTACATATACTCTCGTATTCGATTGATTTAAAGTAAGCTTGCCTGGTATAACCGCCAAATCAGAATAGATGACTGGTTGATACGGCTGATATGTTTCTAGCTTGTCTGCATGTGGTGTAGGGAGTGGTCCAAGGAAGGTTGGTTTTTCTCCTCCACTGTCAATGATGACTTTTTGAATCACTATTTGTGGGTCAATTAACGTTAAATGAATCGTATGTTGACCTGCCGGTAGTAAGGTTGTAGTGCCTTCAAATACATTGTCATTGACGATGACACTCTTCTCCCAATCCTTCGAATCTCTTTCGCCATTTTGAGATAAGTCACCGGCAAATACGGTTTCAGGCTCTGTGTCGTTAACAGAGATACCTAATCTCATATCGCCTTCAGGATCAAAGGCTAAGGACGGCGCTGTCACAACCTTTACCTTCACTTCTGTTTCTTCGGCTAACACAATATCATAAGACAGTCGTGGTGATTCATTGATTGAATAAGGTGAATCGAACTCGACAGGGTAAATCGCGACAGACGATTGTGTGCGGCCGTAATCAGGAATCACTTGCCATTGATGACTATCTGTTTCTCTTTTATCTGTAAAGTCTTCTGCTTCTATGGCAATCTTTCCATCAATAGGAACATATCCCCCTTTTAATGTTTCTTCAGGGTTGTGGACGGTTCTATGGACTGATTTCTTGTTGCCTTGTGAATCGTTTAACTGAACGACGCCATTAATGTGTTCACCGTAAGGGATGTGATCCCAATCAACTGTGAGTTCAATACGTTGTTGAACATGAAGGGTTAGATCCGTTTTCGATACTGACAACCAATCCTTGTCTGATGCAACTGATAGGTCAATGACTTGTGACCCTTTGTTGTAGACTTCAACCATTAGTGGCTTCTTAGTATACACGTCCGTATTGCCGCCATCCAATGCGACAGCATCCCATTCACCATTGGCTTCCTTCTCTTTTGTCCAATTAGGCATATCTGGTAAAATCAGTTCATCCGGCTGTTGCCAGTAGGTGTAACCAATATGCAATTGGTCCATCATGTGATCCCATTTACCATTTGAAACAACTTTATTGTAGTAGAAAGTTAAGTCTTTATCTTCTTCAAATAAACGCTTTGCTTCTGCCACAACGAGTTTTGTTGCTGCTCGTCCTTCTTGAGCATACTTTTTCGATAAGTTAACAAGTAGTTGAAGTTTCAATACGGTATAGGAGGCTTTGGCAGGATAATAAGCCACTTGATAGAAGGCATCTTTTAACTCATCAGGCAAGTCTTTGTATACTTGTTCTGCTAAGTCTACTGTTTGTTTGAATGCCTTTAACGTGCGTTCTGCTTCGTATTCGTTCTCCCAGCTATACCCTTCTACCAGATTTAATATTTCTGGCTTCAACCGACCATTAAATTTAACGTAATCACGAATAATGTGAGCCACGTCTTTTCCGTGCGTCTCTCCAAAGGTGTACTCTGCCCATTCGAGGGCATAGATTTCTAAATTATCTGGTGAAAAAGCATCGACATCCCAAGCTAACTTCATGAAAAATTCAGTTTGATATTCCATAGGCTTCAAGTCACCCACATTGACAATCCAAACTTTCTTCGCATCATATGCGTACGCCTTATGCATTTGCTCATATGTTTTTTGGATAGGTACTGTATTGACCCATTTGTAAGAACGTGGACCACCTACATAGTCAAAGTGGTAATAAATTCCTGCTCCACCTTTACGTTTACGTTCCTCTTTTGTAGGCAACCGTCTTATATTTCCAAAGTTATCGTCGCCCCAAAGTAACGTCACATCTTCGGGCACATCCATACCTGAGTCATAATACTCTTTAACCTCTTTATAAAGAGCCCACATTTGAGGCACATCTTCAACTGATACATCCATCGTGTCTTGAATAATGGTTCGTTGATCTTTAATGATCTTTTCCATCAATTGAACTTTTTCTTGGAAGGTTAAATCGCCACCCATTGGCTCATCTCCATCACCACGCATGCCCAGATTAATAATGGTTTCATATGGTTTAGATCGCTCGATACCTTCTGTCCAAAATTCTTTTAAATACTCTTCGTTTAAGGCGTAGTCCCATGGCCCTTGTTTATGAGCTTTCCAATCTCCGTGGGGTCTGTCCATCGGTTCATGGTGAGAGGTCCCTATCACCACTCCATATAAATCAGCGGTTTCGATGTTTTTCTCATCATCTTCATAGAAGGTACTGTCCCACATTGCTGGCCAGTGGTAGTTTCCTTTTAGCCTCAGTGTTAACTCGAATATCTTTTCGTAGAATTCATGAGTGAAATCTGGGAAATGAGTCCGCACCCAAGTCATTAAAGAAGGCCCTTCATCATTTAAGAAAAAGCCTCTATACTGAACGCTTGGTCCTTTGCTAAACACTCTTCCTTTTGACATATATAGTGCTTCATGTTTTTTAACTGGCACATCCATCCACCAGTACCAAGGAGAGACGCCGATTTTTTCTGTGATATCGTATACGCCATAAATAGATCCGCGGTTGTCACTTCCCAAAACAACAATACTTTCTTCTGGTTGGTTGGGCATGACAACTGTATCAATAGAGTAACTTTCCCACCTTGTTTTTAGTTCACAGGCATCAATTGGCAGTGCATTAATTAAGGTTTCATTGTTGGCCGTACCAACAATAATGGCAGGCTCCTCTATTAACTCAAAATAAAGCTGTGGTTTAAAGCCAGTTACTTTTTCAATATCTTTTTGTAAATCTTCCGCCACACGTTTCACACTTTTATGCTCATTCTCAAGCACAACGATAGGCAATCCTCTCGTCTGATCCACAATTGATAGTGTGTTGCTTGACGGTTTAAAGTGAATATAATCTGAATCAAAAAACATATTATCCTCCAATGGTCATGTTCTAATGAAAGGCCAGTGTTTGAATATCAAAATGGCCTTCTCCACTATAAGACAGGGTTACATCAAATAGTTCTGACACTTGAAGCAAGTCTATCTCTACTGTTTCCCACTTACTTGAGCTGATACTGATATCAAGTCTCTCTTCATAATGATTGCTAGTAAAGCGCTCAACTCTTATTAAGCCTGTCGCTTCTCCTCTGATTCTTAAAGACAAGCGTCTGGCTTCTGGCAAGTCAAAGGATTTGTATTCTAATTGCGTGCCATCAATCATCTCTTTTATCAGTGAGTAGGTCCCTTCACCATCTTGTCTAGTTTCTTGAGTAATATAGGGTGCTTTTGATGGGTCTTTCGTATTCATCAGACCACATGTCATTGTAGCCGGATAAGCAGTTAACTCATTAAAGGGCTTATCTCTTAAGCCATAACTCGTGTACTCTGTTGGTTCGAAGGTCCCATCTTCATTCATGGTCACTTTGTCACCCACTACTTGCCTCGAGAAATGCGATCGGTTTGTGTGTCGATGATTAAAGACGTAAACCTCACCATTTATCTCTTCAATACTGCCATGATTGTTATCAATCAGATGAGCATCTTGAACAGAGGTTCCATCATTCAATAGATTTTTACTTGTAGAATACAAAAGTCCTTTATGCTCAAAACCTCTATCAGGGTATTTACTCATCATATAATGCAAGCCAGATAAATCCGTTGCCATATAAACTAAATAATACCATTCACCTATTTTTCTAACTGAAGCCGCCTCAAAAAAGTTCGGTTTCTTGCGGTCATCATTCGCTGGCATTAAAATGACTGGTTCTCCTTTTGATGTCAGCATATCTTGTTGCAATTCTCTTACAAATAAGCCAACAACAGGGTGACCATTTTTTTCATTGGCTTTCTGGCCTGAACCGGAGTATAAAAAAACTTTGTCGCCGTCTACTAATACGGCTGGATCAAACTCAAAATAATCCGATTCTTCTTCGCCGTATACTTTACCATTTGGACGCTTAACATCTCCATAATAGTTATACGGGCCTGTTGGATGATCGCTTTTTGCAACAGAAATCACACTAGAGTCGGCAATTGAATAATATAAATAATAAGCGCCATCCGGTCCTTGAGCAACATCTGGTGCATACATGTTGGTTTTGCCTTTTTTAATGGGTGACTGATGATCGGTCTTTTTAAAAATTACCCCTTCATAACGCCAGTCTGTTAAGTCTTCCACCGGGGCAGACCATGTCACATAGTCGTTATCACAATACATCTTGCCGTTAAATTCATCATGGCTACCGAAAATGTAAACCCGTTCTCCAAAGACATGCACTTCAGGGTCTGGAATGTATTCATCACTTGGAAGGATTGGATTTGCAAAGATTGATCTGTGTTGCTCGTTTGATTGCTCTGTCATACGTGCCTCCTTAAGCTATTGATACTAACTCATCATGCTTGACTAGTTTAATGGCAAGTTAGGCGTTAATACCATCGCATCACGTTCAGCTAATAGGCTTAACTCTTGCGCTTTGAAAATGTGGTCTTGAGTCATCGCTACTTCTGTTTTATTGATGCAGTCTAAAATCATTTCCCCAAAGAACGGGTATCCGACTTTTCCATTGACATCAATGTGTTGCTCGCCTTCTTCTGTAACTAAATACAAATGATTGCCTGATTCTTCTCTTGCTACATCGACGTATTTCCTCAGTTCAATTGTTCCTTTTGTACCAGTAATGAACGTTCGGCCGTCTCCCCAAGTAGATAAGCCGTCTGGCGTAAACCAGTCCACTTTGAAGTAGAAAGTAGCCCCATTAGCTCCAACCAAAGTGGCATCGCCATAGTCTTCAAGGCCTGGCTTATCATGATTAGCGTAATTAGCTACTTTACTGTGGACGACTTCTGCTTCAGTATTACTTGTGTAAAACAAGAATTGTTCAATTTGGTGGCTACCTATATCGCATAAAATACCGCCGTATTTTTCTTTTTCAAAGAACCAGTCCGGTCTTCCTGCTTTGCCCAATCGGTGTGGACCAAATCCTGTTACTTGAATAACAGTTCCAATCACGCCTTCTTTTATTAACTGGCCAGCATAAATCGCACTTTCGACATGGAGGCGCTCACCAAAATAAACAAAGAACCGTTTGCCTGTTTCTTGCACGACTCGCTTACTTTCATCCAATTGCTCTAATGTGGTGAAGGCCGTTTTATCGGCAAAGTAGTGCTTACCCGCACGCATACTTTCGTTACCGATACGGCTGCGTTCACTTGCGATAGCTGCCGATAAGACCATGTCAACGGACTCATCTTCATAAATTGTTTCTTTAGAGTCTGCAAACTGGACCTCGGGATATTTCTGTTTAAAGGCTTTCATTTTTTCCGGGTCTTTATCATAAACCCACTTTAATGTTGCTCCAGCTTCCAAACAGCCATTAGCCATACCATAAATATGTCCGTGGTCCAGTCCAATCGCTGCAATGACAAACTCATTTTCTTTCACTACTGGTTTTGGCTTTCCTTTTGGTGCATAAGTCATTCCGCTCTCTTTTGTCATTATACTCACCTTTTCTTTGGGTTTTGATAAACTGTTATCTAGTATAATCTGCTGCTTGAATGCGTTCAGGTTCTGCAATGTGTTGAGATGAATCGGCCATCATGTGAACCTCCCATCACTACAGTGACGGGCTTCTTGGGTCGTAGTCACTTTTACTAGCTGACCAAATATACCAAGCTCAAAGGGGTGAACCCTCCCCGTTGTTTTTTACCTTACTAAATTGAGTAAGTTCTTACTGGCATTA
>NZ_PREX01000015.1 GCF_009935905.1 Alkalibacterium sp. MB6
ACAGCCGTTAAGCTTCCCAGCGCCGAGGATAGTGAGGGGTTTCCCCTTGTGAAAGCAGGACGTTGCCGTGCAGCTCTTTTTTTTTATAAAAAACCTTATTCCGCAATAGCTCAGTTGGTAGAGCGCACGACTGTTAATCGTGTTGTCGCAGGTTCGAGCCCTGCTTGCGGAGTTTTTTGTTGGAAATAATTAGACGCCGCTTTAGCTCAGCAGGTAGAGCGCATCCATGGTAAGGATGAGGTCGCCGGTTCAAGCCCGGCAAGTGGCTTCCTAAGTAAGGCAACGTTCAAAAGACGTTGTCTTTTTTTCTGTCTTTTCATAGAAAAACTCTATATAGTTATTTCTTTATTATCGCTATGGGGTCGCCTATTACATAAGTTAAATAAAATATGACATACTTACTTAATAATCACAAAAAAGCCCTCTTTGAATTGAGGGCTTTTTTTATATAATTTAATCACACTGCCAATTACCGTCTACTATTTGACAGGCATCTGCATTGCTTCCCATTAATTGAAGGCCGGTTAACTGTAAGCCTTCTTTTTCTGCGATCTGTTCAATCGTTTCTTCAATGACTTCTTGTGGTTGTGCGCCACTGATTAAATATTTACCTTCAATAACCAACGCTGGAGCGCCTTTTATACCGTAATTCTCCACAAGTCTTAGATCTTCAAGCACTGCTTGTTCTGTTTCAGGGCTTTCAAACTGTTCTTTCCAAGAAGAACTGTCAATCGATGATTGTTCAATAATTTTTTCAATGATATCTAGATTAGAGATATCTTTATTATCTACAAATAGGGCATGCTGAAGGACATCAAATATTTCCCAATAAGCATGCTGACCATTTAATAATCCGGCTGCTTTAGCTGCTTTCAAGGCATTTTTAGAGGTAGGGAATAAGAAGTCCTTGTCCTTCATACCATCGATGTTAAATCGGCTCAACTCATCATTTTCATTTGCGTGTTTCCAGTGATTCATCACTTCTGGCTTAACTGCTTCGTGAGACCCAAACATTTGAATAAATTGATCTTTTTCCCATCCTAGTGCAAATGAACGGTGGGTAATATCTAATCGAGAATACTTTTCAGCAACTTTTCTCATTCGATAAGACATTGGAAAACAAAAACTACAAATAACGTCATGGAAAAATTCGACTTTCATCTAAACACTCCTTGTAACTATAATAAGCGATTGCTTACTAATTATAAGTTAAACACCTTAATATTACAATGATAGTCTTCAACCACAGGTAAGTAGAACAAGTGGGTATGTTATAATCATTTTAAAGAGTTGAATATTATACATTCCATTAGTTGGATAAAAGGAGTCAATCAATGTTAACAAGTGTGGCTTTAATTTTAATTGTAGGATTGGCTCTAGGGTGGTTCTTGAAGCGACTAGGCTTGCCAAGTCTTATAGGAATGATTCTAACGGGCATACTTTTAGGGCCATATGTATTAAACGCCTTAGACAGTTCTATCCTTCTTATTTCCAATGACTTAAGGCAAATGGCCCTAGTGATTATCTTGTTCCGTGCAGGATTATCATTGAACGTTAAAGATTTAAAGAAAGTTGGTTTACCGGCTTTATTGATGAGCTGTGTGCCAGCAAGTTTTGAAATAATTGCGGTCATTATTTTAGCGCCTCTTCTATTTGGATTGCCGCTAATTGATGCAGCCTTGCTTGGAACTGTTTTAGCAGCTGTTTCACCCGCAGTGGTCGTTCCCTCTATGTTGATGGTGATGGACCATGGGTATGGGCAGGATAAAAAAGTCCCTCAACTGGTTTTAGCAGGAGCGTCTCTTGATGATGCCTTCGTGATCGTTTTATTCACTTCATTCTTATCGTTAGCCGGGGGAGAAGCCATCTCTATATCAACCTTAATGAGTCTGCCCATTAGTATTGTATCTGGCATTTTAATTGGTTACGCTGTGGGTAAAGGAATGCACTTGTTTTTCAGTCATTTTCACATGCGTGATACCTTAAAAGTCCTTATCTTACTTAGCGTGTCATTTTTCCTATTGGAATTAGAAGGACTACTGACAGGTATTTTACCAACTTCAAGCCTATTGGCAATTATGGCTATGGGATTAACACTCAAGCATGTCTATTCAGAATTAGCAGATCGATTATCTATCAAATACAATAAATTATGGCTAGGGGCTCAGATTCTGTTATTTGTTTTAGTAGGAGCAACCGTCAATATACCATACGCCCTTGAGGCTGGACTAGCAGTCGTCTTACTTATCGGTTTAGCTCTCATATTCCGTATGTTGGGGGTGTGTTTAAGCTTGCTTCCATCGGAGCTAAATGGAAAAGAAAAGCTTTTTGTCAGCTTCAGTTATATCCCGAAAGCGACCGTTCAGGCAGCAATTGGTGGTATACCTTTGGCAGTAGGTTTAGCAAGCGGGGAACTTATACTGACTGTGGCAGTAGTCGCCATCTTACTTACTGCACCAATCGGAGCATTTGCCATTGAGAAAAGCTACCGTAAACTATTACAATCACCAAATGGTGAGGGGGGTTATTAGCTTCTTTTAGATAGAATAGACTTTACAAAATCTTGTTTGGCATCCGTATACTTTTCTATGTCATCCTTGTACTTTTGTGCATAATAGACCTTAATTGATTCATATTCCTCTCGGCTACTCGAGTGAGCATTTAAATAATTCCTGAAAAAGAGTAGCTCATTCCATAAATCGCCATTCATAGTTGTTAAATGAATATAATGAGTTTTCACAGTGAACGTCTTATCCGTGAAACGGGCAAAGACAATCTCTCCTGGTCTCTCTACATGAAGTCGGTAAAACCCGCAAGATCTCAATTCTTTCTCCAATAGGGATATGTCGCCTTCAATGGACTGAATACCGACTAAACTATCTATTATGGGTTTAGCTTGAATACCTTTAATTGCAGTACTTCCAATATGTTCTATTTGATGTTCTTCTAAAGACGTTTGATTGATTAAATCCCTCTTTACCTTATCGAACGCTTCGTTCCAAGTATAATGATGTGGTACCAATCTGACTTCATTCCGCCCCAATCCTAGTTGCATTTAATCTCTCCTTCATAGTGATGTTCATTTATTGTATGTCACAAAAGCATGAAAAAAAAGTCTAATAATGCATTTTATTATATGCTACAATGGAATTAAGAAAAAAGGTTGCATCTACTTAAATGGAGATGCAACCTTTTTTAATAGTCTATCAGCGAACAGCGAATTCTAATGGTATACTATAAAAAATGTATAATTAGAAATGGAAGAGATTATAGTGATAAGTTTTGTATCGATAAATAAAGATAATTATGAAAACGTATTAAAATTAGAGGTGGCTGACAATCAGGGTCAATTTGTTGCGCCAAATGTTAGGTCGCTTGCAGATTGCTATTATTACCGTAACGAAGGTGACGTTTTTCCTTATGCCATTCAAGATGGAGATGAGGTAGTCGGCTTTATCCTTCTCGACTTAGATGCAGCAGAAAAGGAGTATATGATTTGGCGGATGATGATTGACAGACACCATCAAAGGAAAGGGTACGGCAAACAGACTATCCAAAAGGTGATTGAGATGGCTAAAAACGAAGAAGGATACACGACCTTAATTGCAGATTACGTTAAGGGTAATGAGGTTATGGGAGAATTATTAAGATTATTAGGCTTTGTAGACCATTCATTTAATGAAGAATGGAATGAATATGTATTGCACTACAGATTACAGTGAGCTAATCAAACGAAACACTGATGGGAATGATTACTATTAAACATAATGAACTCATATTAAGGCCTATAACTTTAAAAGACTTTGAAACAATTTTAATTTGGAGTCAAAATGAGACGTTTTGTAGAACTAATGGATGGGAATTGGATAGAGATAGAAATGAGCTGTACTCATGGTGGGAAGGGTTAGTAGAAAAACTCCCCAATAATCTCATACGTTTAGGGATTGAACGGCAAGGGAAATTGATAGGTTATACTGACTTAACTGTGATGTCTAAAAAAACAGCTGAATTAGGTATTGCTATCGGAGAGACTGATTTGTGGGGTAAAAGTCTAGGCTATCAAGCGGTTAAATTAATGATTGAATACGGCAATAATCATTTAGGGATAAATACGTTCATAGCAGAAACTCACGAAACGAATTTGCGTTCCAGAAAAATGCTTGAGAGAATTGGTTTTGAACACGTAAGTAAAATGGGAACCGAAAATTATTTAGGAGAAGATGTACGGCTAATGCAATATATATTGAGAGTGAGTACCTGACAAAGTCAAACTAAATGAAATGAGGACACGATGTATAGAGACAATCATGTGGTCATTCGACCCTTTGAAAAAAAAGATTTAAAAACGATTTGGACATTAGTATTTAAAGAGGACTCACCTGAGTGGAAAAAATGGGATGCACCTTATTACCCTCATCACTCAAAGACGTACGAGGAATTTATGAAGCAGTCTGATTCCTGGGTGAATCAAGCGGATCGTTGGGCAATTGAAGTGGATGGAAAAGTGATGGGAGCCGTGACTTACTATTGGGAGCATGAACCGTCAAAATGGTTAGAGATAGGTATATTGCTTTATGAATCTGAACGTTGGGGACAAGGGATAGGCACTCGTGCGTTAGCATTATGGATCAATCACTTGTTTGAAACGCTCCCTTTGGTTCGAGTAGGGTTAACAACATGGTCCGGAAACCAACGAATGATTCGTGTAGCTGAAAAAGTCGGCATGCAAATGGAAGCTCGTATCCGTAAAGTACGCTATTACAATAATCATTACTATGATTCAATCAGAATGGGTATGTTAAGAGAAGAATGGGAAAATAAATTGGGTTAAGAGGGGGGGGATAAAAAGTTGGCTACTTTTGAAGAAATCAACCATCAAATCATGATCGATCCACTGAATGAGGCATTTACGAAAAAGGGTATCCCGCCACTATTTAAAGTATCGAAACAGGCACGGATTGCTATCGTTGGGCAAGCACCTGGCCGGAAAGCAGAAGAAACACAGTTGTTTTGGAATGATTTAAGTGGAGACCGCTTGAGAGAGTGGATGGGGATTTCAAGAGAAACGTTCTATTCAACCGATAAAATTGCTCATTTGCCGATGGATTTTTATTTTCCTGGTAAAGCTAAGACGGGCGATATGCCTCCAAGGAAGGGTTTTGCAGAAAAATGGCATCCCTTATTGTTAAAAGAGATGCCAGAAATTGAAACCACTATATTAATTGGAAGTTATGCTCAAAAATATTATTTAGGAAAGAGTCGCAAGAAAAATCTAACTGAAACAGTGAAATGCTATCAACAGTATTTACCAGATTATTTTCCATTGGTTCACCCATCGCCGTTGAATATAGGCTGGCTTAAACGCAATCCGTGGTTTGATGAAGACGTCATTCCTGTCTTAAAAGAATTAGTGAATGAAGTCATTTAACTCGCTTGACTTAAAGTTGTGCAAGACCTAATTCCTTAAGTGTTGCGTCGATGAAAGCTCGCCGCATGTTAAAATCACCGCCATGTTTTTTCACCGGAGCTACGGTACCCTCGTGCGAATAAACGCCAGCATAAATGTCAGGGTGTAACACAGCTGAAACGACAGAGTTTGCTCCTTCTTCAATAGTGACAAAAAAGGGGTTCAAAAGGTTAAAAACGGTATCGCCTACTTTTTGGCTGACATTGTTTTTTCCAATATTGGTGGAAACCATGCCGGGGTGTACAGCGGTTGTCTTGAGTCCATTCCGTGAATAGTGTTCGTGAAGTTCTTGTGCTAAGTATAAAGTGCCGAGTTTGGAGCGTCCGTAACCAGTGATTGCATTAAACTGTTTAGGTTGGAAAAAAGGACGCTTCATCGGAACAAATTTATAAGCACCAGATGATACGATAACGACTTGTTTACGTTCGCTGTTCATGACAAGAGGCAATAAGTGATGTGTCAGCAAGAATGGTCCTAAGTAATTAGTCGCCATCATCAACTCATAGCCGTCGACACTTTCTTTATTAGTTAATGAGATCATTCCAGCATTATTTATCAAGCAGTCGATGTGACTAAATTGATTAATAATGGTTTGAGATGCTTTTTCAACAGAGTCTAATTCGCTCAAGTCGCATTTAATAATCGTAACCTCTAGTTTTTTATTAGATTCGACCAACTCATGCTTTAAGCGGTCACCTTTTTCTAGATTACGACACAACAAGATCATCCTGTCGAACTCAGAAGCCAAAGCTTTTACTGCACCCATTCCAATGCCGGAGGTTGGCCCGGTAATAGCTAAAATTGATTCGGTCATATTCTCCATCCTTTTTGTATTAATGTAGTGGACTGTACATTTACAAGTCTATTATAGCTGAAAGCAAAAAGCGCCTACAATGACTTGGTTAAACATATGATAAACTAAAAGAAACACTACGTCTCGATTAAGGAGGACCCTTATGTTAAATGAATTACATATCGTAATTGTGGATGATGAAGCGATTCAAATAGGCTCAATGAAAACTTTAATTAATCAGGCAGCAAACGAATTGGGCGTATCAGTCCGATTAAATCACTTTCCCAGTGGAGAAGCCTTTTTATTTGAATTAGAGGACCTTATGCCATTGGATATCGTCTTCTTAGACATTGAGATGGAACAAGTCGACGGACTAGATGTGGCCAAAAAGATTCGGGAAACAGACAAGGAAATGACGATCGTATTCGCAACAGCTTTTGCTGAATATGCCGTTCAAGGTTATGAAGTACAAGCAAAGGATTATTTGCTCAAGCCGATTAAAGTGGATAAGATTAAACAGGTTATTCAGAGGCATTTAACTAAGCAACCTGTTATCAAAAAATCCATCACCGTTGAATCTGAAGGAGAGCTGGTTAAACTATTTCTTGAAGAGATCCTTTACGTCGAAGTGATTAAACGTGAATGCGAGATTCACTTAACTAATCAGGTCGTAACAGTGACGCGTTCATTAAAAGAGTTAACTGACCAATTAAGTGATCAGTTTATCCAGACTCATCGCAGTTATCTAGTCAACGTGGCTCACATCAATCGATTGCTGAAAACGGATGTCGAATTATCAAATGGACAAATCGTTCCGGTTTCCAGACGTATGGCAAAAGATGTCCAAGAAACCTTTATAGCATATAACAAAGGATCGGTGTTCTATAATGACTAACGGGATATGGCTAAGCGTCTTACTTATAATAACAGTAATTTTTCTGATTATCCTAATGAAACAAAGGCAAACGGTGGATTACTACAAAATACAAGAGCAGGAGCTCGACCAGTACAGTGTTGAGGTAGAAACGATTTATACCCAGATGCGAGGCATTCGGCATGACTACAGAAATCATTTACAAGTCATGCACACCTTAATGCATGATAAGCGTTACGATGAGTTAAATGCTTATATTAAACAACTAACCAACGAACTTAATCAAGTTGACACGATTATTCAAACGGGTAACACGATGATTGATGCAATAGTGAATACTAAATTAACGACCGCTAAACATCAAGGGATTGAACTGTTTGCGACCGCTATTGCTCCAAAAGAGTTAAGCATTGAACACGTTGATTTAGCGGTTATCTTAGGTAATCTTTTAAATAATGCCATTGAAGCAACGGTAAAAGGCGCAAAAGAAAGCGAAGATCGTTTTATTCGGTTATATATTGCACCGATGAAAGACACGTTATACATTAGTGTGACCAATACGATGACAGAAAATCCAAAACCTTCATTTTTATCACTCAAGCGCCTGAATAAACAAGGTTACGGTTTGTACCGAGTCGATCAGGCAGTGGAAAAATACCAAGGGATGGTCAACCGTAAATGGGAAGAGGGCGTGTTTGCAACAGAGGTGACGTTACCTCTTTAAAACCGTTCGTAACCAAATATGAACCATTCGTACACTTCTGAAACAGGAGTGTATTTTATTTGATAAGATACGATTGAGGTGAGAGAGATGAAGGAAAAAGTAAAGTACACAAAACTATTGTCAAAGGAATTATACGAATTTAAACCAACGGTGTTTATTGCTATTTTATTAGCGACAATTACTGGAGCAGCTTTACCCTTGCTGCAATTGTTGCTGTCAGCTTTTGTCATTCAGTGGTTACTGGAAGGTATTGCCATTCAAGATTACTTGATAAACTTGTTGGGTTTCATTGTGCTTATTGGTATTGCTCAGATGGGTCAGCATTATTTTATGATTTATGTAGAAGAAAATAAGAACCATTTCAGAGACTTTATGAGAAATAAGATTCAAAAGAAATACCTAACCTTGGACTACCCTTTAATTATTGGCAAAGAAGCACAGGAAAGATACAATAA
The DNA here is from genome assembly GCF_009935905.1 of Alkalibacterium sp. MB6. GTDB lineage: Bacteria > Bacillota > Bacilli > Lactobacillales > Carnobacteriaceae_A > Alkalibacterium. Next base: position 8,314 of record NZ_PREX01000015.1, read on the forward strand.
TGCTAGCCAATTAACGGATAATAACGAGACACTTTTTGGCCGACTGGTTATGGAGACCATCGAATTATTCAGCTCATTTGTCGGGGTTCTTCTATATATCAACATCTTAAGTCAGTTGGAATCTCTATTTCTTATATTAGTTGCTGTCTTTTTGCTTATTGTTGTCGTCTTTAATGTATGGCAAGTCAAGATGGATAAGTCACTTTTCTCAGCTAAAGCAGCTAATACTCAAAAGTTGAGATATTTGAGAAATGTTTATGGCGAATCGCGCATCACAAAAGATGTACGAATATTTCAAATGCAAAGTTGGTTTAAGCAAGTCGAGGATCAAACAATTGACGACTACCATGCTATTCATAAATCTAAAGTCAAATTGACATGGACTGAGAGCAGCTTGGTCAATATGGGGATAATTGGTTTATCCGCACTATCTTATATTAGAAGTGTACAACTAATAGCGACAGGAGTGATTCCTGTATCAAGCTTTGTTGTATTTGCGGGGTCGGTAACAATATTAGCTCAAACGATTATTACGTTTATTAACGCTTTGGGAAAAATGAATACCAGTTTAAACGAAACGAAAAAATATGATCACTTTATGTCGCAAGGCGAGGTGTTTAATCATAAAGAAGGAAAGGCATTACCTGATAAAGCTATTTCAATCGAACTTAGGAATGTGTCATACACCTATCCCAATACTGATCAACCAACGATAAAAAATGTCTCTTTGACCATTTCCCCATATGAAAACTTAGCAATAGTAGGAGAAAATGGAGCGGGAAAATCTACTTTGACGAATTTAATAGCTGGTTTACTCAAGCCGGATAGTGGAGAGATTTATATAAATGGTATCCCACAAAGTGAGTTCAATATTTCTGAGTATTATTCCTTGTTTGCACCTGTATTCCAGGAGAAGTTTTTGCTGACGTATTCGATTAAAGAGACCATTATACAAGGGTTACTTTTTGATGAAATGAAATACAAACGGGTTCTGAAACTAAGCGGGATGACCGATATTATTTCGCGATTTAAGACTAAAGATGAAACGAAAATTGTCCGTGCCGTGTATCCAGATGGGGTTAATTTATCAGGAGGGCAGTTACAGAAGTTGAAGTTGGCTCAAGCTTTATATAAAGATGCGCCTGTGCTTTTACTTGATGAGCCTACCGCTGCACTCGATCCGATTGCAGAACACCAAATATACCAAGATTATTTCCACTTTTCTAAAGACAAGCTATCTATTTTTATCTCGCACCGACTATCGTCTACTCGTTTTTGTGACCGAATTATTTATTTGAAACATGGTGAAATAACAGAAGTAGGGACACATGATGAGTTGATGTCGAATCAACAGAATTACTATAATTTATATGAGGCACAAGCCTATTATTATAAGCATGATAAAGAAGAAGTCGAAACTGAAGACGAGCAAATTGCGACAGGAGGTGTAATTTAATGAAGAGATTAGCCATATTTAAACGTGCATTCAAAGACTTATTCAACATAGGGAAGAGGTATTATACCTTATTCTTTATCCAATCCATCGCACGTTCTAGCTTGCCTTTTATTGGATTCATCTACATGACTCTAATTGTGGATGCGTTGACGAGAAACGACTTAACTGCCATACCGAGCTTGATTGTTCAATTTTTAAGTATTCTGTTTGTCTTACAGTTAATCGCGGGGTGGTTAGAACCCTTAGTTACTAATGAGGAGTCACTGCTATTAAGAAAGCTCTTTGCGGAACCCAATAAGAAGATGCTAACAATGCATTACCATTACGCCGAAAGTTCAGAAGTGAGGGAGCAACTGGAACTGATTAACCGAAATATGATGAGTAGCCAGTCTTCTCTACCAATGATTAACGTTAGGGTACATGAAATGACACCGAAGCTGATTAGTATTATATGGGGTATTATTCTGTTATCTCCGTTGTTTTCTATTAACACAACTTCATTACCAGATGGTTTTTGGTGGATGCATCCTGGGTTCATTATCTTAGTATTTCTAATTCTAATAGCAATCAGCGTCGTCATCCAAGTAACTATTTCTAAAAAGTCAGGTAAAAGATTGACGGCTATGTTAGCAGAGTTAAAACAGTCTAATGCTACTTTTTTCTATGAATATGGCATTTTAAATGATACCCAATCTGGAAAAGAAATACGGCTTTATAAGTTAACCGATAAAATGATTAAAAATAAACAAGCTGATTCAGACTATACCAGAAAATTATTAACGGAAAACTACAAGCGCTTTAGAGCAATGATGGTCCCAATGACTGGGTTGTTTCAAATCATGACGTATCTTACTTATGCTTACGTTGGATTGCTCGTCTTGTTTGGAGCATTGCCTGTAGCTTTAATCATTCAATTGTCGAGTGCACTCAGTCAAATGGTTTCTGCCTTGCCAGATGTCATCCAACACGGGATGATGATGATCTCTTCTCCCAATGAGTTGGAGGAGTACTATCGATTTATGGACTTGCCAGATGAAGAGGTCGTCGGCAGTCTACCTGTAGAAAAACGATTGGATAACGAGTACCACTTCGCTATCAAAAATATGAGTTTTGCATACCCAGGCTCTGAAGAAGCTGTTTTGAAAAACATCACGGAGAGTTTTGAGGTAGGGAAGAAGTACGCCATCGTAGGAGAAAATGGTTCAGGTAAAACGACCTTTATCAAATTACTGACTCGTTTATACGAACCGACAGAGGGCACAATTAAAATGAATAAAATCGATGCAAAAAAGTATGATTTAAGAGAATACTTCAATTTATTTGGGGTTGTCTTTCAAGACTATCATTTAGTCGGTTTTTCTTTAGGACAAAACGTTTCAGTCCATCCGACTTTTGATCATAATAAAGTCATGACCACCCTTGATAAGGTGGGCTTGGGAGACTTTGTCAGAAAACTGCCTAATCAGTTGGATACGTACCTCGGAACTGAATTTGATGACTCAGGTCAAAGCGTCTCTGGAGGACAGGAACAAAAGTTAGCTATTGCCCGCTCCTTATACAAAGACGCACCAGTTATGATACTGGACGAACCAACTGCTGCATTGGATCCTATTACTGAATTTGAAATCTATCAGAATTTTGATAACTTAGTAGAAGATAAGACGGCTTTTTATATTTCCCACAGACTCTCCAGCTCCAAGTTTTGTGACGACATACTTGTTTTTGATAAAGGTGAAGTCATACAAAGAGGGACTCACAAAGAGCTGGTTAAAGAAGATGGCAAATACAAAGATTTGTGGAGCGCACAAGCGCAGTATTATCAGTAGAAAGAATGTCTACCGGATAGAGGCATTCTATGAAGAGTTCAGTGGTTATGTTTAATAAACCGAGTCATTTATCTTGCTTCTTCTTTTACTGTTCACATAATGGAGACTAGATAGAAAAAGAAGGATCAGCCCATTGAGAGAAGATGTCTCAATGTTGTTCCTTCTTTTTTGCTTATTAAGGACGGAGTGTCCATTTAGGATTCGCCACAATGGGTGTAACACTTTGCACGTCAACACTTAGAAACATGCCCTTTTTAATTTTCACTATATCACCTGTTAATTGAGTATACCACTGTCCTAAAGACGGTTGGTGACCAACCACGAATATAGTGGTTTCCTTAGTATTGTTACTCAGTTCTTTCGATAATTCTTTTGAAAAAGAATGAAAATCGCCATCATAAATAAAATCATGAACTGTACTCTGTTCGATTTCAAATTCACTAGAAATAATATGAGCTGTTTCTAAGGCTCTATTTGCTGGGCTGGACCAAATGAGAATGGAGTCTTTATCTTTGTCTTCAAACTTCCCCATTAATTCTGGCATGAGTTGTTCAACTTCTTCTTTTCCTTTATCAGTTAACTGTCTTTTGAGATCGTCATCCCTTAAATCTTTATCTTCCGCAATGCCGTGTCTGACTAAAATAACTTCCATATCAACACAACCTTCCCTTCTTTTCATCTGTTTTAACTCAAGGAGAAGTGGATCAGATAGTATACTATCATTTAATGAAAAGCACGGATTCTATTTAAACAGAATCCGTGCTTTACTCTTAATTTAAGGATACGTTAGGCTACGTCATTTTATGAACCATTCACGTTCTTATCGACGATATTTTTCCATCGTTTTAATAAGCTCAGGTAAATAGTCAGGTAAATCTGGTGGCCTTCTACTTGAAACAAGCTGACCATCTGTCACAACCGGTTCATCCACCCAAGTTGCGCCAGCATTCCGCATATCATCTTTGATACCTGGCGTACTGGTGACTGTTTTTCCTTCTAAAACATTAGCAGAAATCAATACCCAACCAGCATGGCAGATTTGTCCCATGACTTTGTTATGATCGTTCATATGCTTGACTATATTAATAACCTCTGGGTAACGACGAAGTTTATCAGGAGCCCATCCTCCTGGAACGATAACGGCATCATAGTCTTCTGGGTTAACATCTTCAAAAGCATAATCAGATTCAGCAGGAACGCCATCTTTTCCAGTATACGTTTGCTTAGCTTCTGGTCCGACAAAATCGACTTGAGCACCTTCTTCTCGTAAACGGAGAACAGGATACCACAGTTCTAAATCATCAAAATCATGATCGACCAACGATATAACTTTGTAATTCTTTAAACGCAAAATAATCTCCTCCATTTCATTGCACAAGAACAACCATTATTAAGTCGTCTGTACAGTGGTGTCTATTAAGCTTAGCAGAATAAGAGAAGAATACCAATTTAACAACTTGAGCAGTTTTCAACTCGCCATATGGTGGAAAATGTAAATTAACTAGTTACCAAACCACTATTGAGACAAGTTAAGAAGGGGATTAAATATTAACTTGTACTAAAACGGATGGTCTGACCCCCAAAAGTTAGAGCTAAAAACTCAAATTATTTGGAGGAAGAATCAATGAAAAAATACACTTTTGAATACAAGCTTAAAGTGGTTAATGAGTATTTAAATGGCAATGAAACGTATGAAAGCTTAGCTGAGAAATACCAACTTTCTACGCCAACCAACGTCGTAACCTGGGTTCGCTTGTATAAGCAATTCGGGAAAGAAGGCCTCAAAGAAGCAGAGAAACAATCTGTCTTCCCTGTTCAATTCAAGCTAGATGTAATAAGATATAAAGAAAGAACAGGGCTCTCTTATCAAAAAACGGCCGATGCCTTTGGCATTCGATTTGGTACTACGGTTAGTGGCTGGTACAAAACAGTCCAGAGAGATGGTGTGGAGGCCCTGAAGGAAACGAGAGGACGTCCCCCTATGGCTGAGATCGAACGTCGAAAAAAAGAAAAAGAAAAGTTAAAAAAACGAAAGATCAAAGAATTTGATGCCAAGCGTTTAGCGGAACTAGAGCGTGAAAATGAACTTCTCCGTTTGGAGAACTCTTATTTAAAAAAGCTAGAGACTTTTCAGGACAAGCGCCTTCCAGAAAAGAACAAACAAAAGCGGCGTACAAACTTGTCCAGGAAGGATTTAAATTGAAAGACATATTCCTTGTCTTGAAATTACCCGAAGCCACTTATCACTATCATGTTAAGAAATTGAATCAGGAAGACCCTGATTTATTCTGGAAAGAAATAATTACTCAGATTTTTGAAGATAGAAAAGAAAGAGTAGGCTATAGAAGCATTCATGATATATTAACCGCTATGAGCCATAAAATTAATCATAAAAAAGTACAGCGGATCATGCAGGAATTAGGATTGAAATGTGTCAAATTTTCACGAAAAACTAGGAAATATAGTTCCTACAAAGGCACTGTTGGTAAGGTAGCCAAGAACCTTATAAACCGTAGGTTCACGACCTCTATACCTCTTCAGAAACTATTGACCGATATTACTGAGATGAAATGCAAGAATGGTAAGAAACTATATCTTAGTCCAATATTGGATTTGTACAATAAAGAAATTATATCGTTCAGTATCTCTGCTTCTCCAACAGTTAGCTTTGTAATGGAATCTCTTGATGACGCTATGACGATTATAAATAAGCATGCCAGTTACCGTACGACAATACACTCAGACCAAGGTTTTCATTATCAGAATAAAAAGTGGGTGAAGAGTTTGAAAGAGAATAAAGTCTTTCAAAGCATGTCCCGAAAAGGAAACTGTCTTGATAATGCACCAATGGAAAGTTTCTTCGGTATTATGAAACAGGAAATGTACTACGGTGAACCTTTAAAATCATTTGAAGAATTGAAAAAAGATATTGAAGACTACATCGACGACTATAATCACGTTCGATTGAAAAGAAAACTCGACCGTCAGTCGCCAGTAACCTTTAGAATAAATAAAGGACATTCACACGCTGCTTGATTAGCCGTCGGCTACTAGGAATAAATAAAGCAAAAACTCTAACTTATTGGGGTCACCCCAGGATTTGGATACAAGTTAAAATCGAATTTCACCATTAACTTGTATTAAAACGCATTTGGATACAACTTAAAAAGTAATTTTCCCAGCAACTTGTACTAAAACGGATTTGGATACAACTTAAAATGTAATTTACTAATTAAGTTGTATCCAACGCCACCAACATGTCATACTATTAAAAAACAGGAAGGCCTTAGTCAAAAGGCTTTCCTGTTTGTCTTTAATCACAAAATAGCTTTAATCACGTTCAGCAATCTGTCTTTATACGGGGCATATCGAATCGGCAAGTCAAAGCGCGTCGTTTTTTCAGAGACGCTCTTATAGTGAGAAAACGTGTCGAAACTGGCTTTTCCATGATAGCTGCCTGTACCGCTGGCGCCTACTCCACCGAATGGCATATTCACATTAGCGAAATGAATCATCGTATCGTTAATTGAACCACCGCCAAAGGACACGTTCTTCAAGACGAAATGTTTATAGTCTTCTGATTCGGTAAACAAATACAGTGCTAAAGGCTTCGGTTTCTCTTGTAAATATGAAACAACTTTTTCCATGGACTCATAGCTGATGATAGGGAGTAAAGGACCAAATATTTCTTCTTGCATGATGTCGCTGTCCATAGACGGTTCGTCGACAAGAGTGGGAGCAATCTTTCTCAAATCAGAATCAGATTGGCCACCGTGAATAATAAACTGATTAGTCATTAATTCATTGAGTCTGTTAAAATGTTTGTCATTGATGATACTCGGGTAATCCGTATTCGTCAACACTGACAACCCGTAAAATCGGTGTAAGACTTCTTTAATTAGTCGGATAAGCGTTGGCTTAACGGATTCGTGAACAAGAACATAGTCGGGGGCGATACACGTTTGACCAGCATTCAAAAATTTCCCCCAGACAATGCGAGCGGCTGCCTTAACCAAGTCAGCGTCTTCTGCGACAATACACGGGCTTTTACCTCCAAGCTCTAACGTAACTGGCGTTAAAGTCTCGCTAGCTGTTTTCATGACTTGGCGTCCGACTTCGGTACTCCCAGTAAAGAAACAGTGGTCGAATCCTAGAGAAATTAATTCTTGAGTGACATCTGCTTCACCTTCAACGACTCGGACATAGTCAGATCTAAACGTATTAGAAAGCAAGTCATTCAATAAGCGAGACGTGTGAGAACTGACTTCGGAAGGTTTCAACACCACACAATTTCCTGCTGCAATAGCACCAGCTAACGGACTCAATGCCAACACAACTGGGTAATTCCATGGCGATATAATCAGCACACTTCCCAAAGGTTCGCTAAACACATGGCTTTTAGCATAAAAATGGGTCAAAGGCGTTCGGACACGTTTAGGCTTCATCAACTGTTTCAAATTTTTCAGCAAGTAGTCGATTTCATCATAGGTCATTTGAATTTCAGATAAGTACGTTTCAAATGGTGGCTTCTTGAAGTCAGCTTCTAAGGCTTTGTAAATCCGGTCTTCATTACGTTTAATCATGTGACGCAGTTGCAACAATTGAAATCGGCGAAAAGCATAATCGCGTGTTGTTCCTGTATTAAAAAACTGGCGTTGGTCGTTAATAGATAAACTTTTCATACAAGGTTTTCGTCCTTTCTAACACCATGAAGATATGACCATTTTCTAAATAGGTTATGATGGTCTTTTTTCAGATTAATACGTCTCTTCTTGTTCGTAAATGAGTGCACCTTCTGAATCATTTGCTTTCATACGGTAACGTCTTAGTTTGTTTTCCAAGACTTTATATTCCTTTGAATCCGTTCCAAAGTGGCCCATAATCCAGTAAAATAGAGAATCCATTATATGAATACCACCTCTGGATCCAAGTTCGAATCCTAGTAAATCCTGTTCTGTTAAAACGGATTGAACCAGTTTTTTGCGTTTTTCTTTGTATAGAGGGTCAATGAAGATATAAGTGGCGTAATCATTGATGGCATCGATGAACTCTTGGTCATTTGAGACTTTAACCACTGTTTGACGCTCTTCTAGAGTTAAAAGGTCCAACAAGATAAGACTTCTCTCTTTGTTAATCGCTTTAGACAAGCTTTTCAAAAAGTCGTTAGAGTAGTGAATGACGGATTTTTGAGAAAGAGTGTGTTTATCCTTTTCTTCAACATCTTGCAAAGACAGATTAAATTGATCTAAATATAATCGCAAAGTGTCCATCGTCAACATCCTTTTCTTAATTATGATAGTTTAATTATACAGGAAGTCACCTAAAGATACATATTGGAATAGTAAACTATACTATAAATAGGTCTTAAGAAGTATAAAGTATCCCTTTCGTTTCAATGGCAACAAAGGTGTCGAAAGACTGTGACAAATGAGGTGGAGTTGTCACCAGTGATTATGATAAAATAGATATGTTAAAGTATACGTGTAAGACGAATGGAATAAGTTGTGAACTATGGAATGAGGGAAAGCTATGTATTCACTGTCAGTTAAAGAAGTTCAGGAGATTGTTTTTAACCATAATCTACTTAGAGAAGTGGTTGAAGGCAATGAGTGGTATTTTCGTTTGGAAGATCCTAACGTATTGGACCAGTCATTCACTACCTTGACTTATAATTCAAAAGAGACGAACGCGTCTACTCTCTTTTTTTGTAAGGGACAGGCTTTTGAGAGAACCTACCTGGAAGAAGCTGTCAACAGAGGTGTGACCTATTATATTTCTGAAGAATTATATGATATTCCCAATACAGTTGGTATTATCGTCTCAGATATACGCAAAGCGATGGCTTTAGTGGCCCGAGCATTTTATGATTTTCCTGAAAAGAAAATCAAAATGATAGGGATCACTGGAACAAAAGGAAAGACGACAACAACTTTTTTAACTCATTATATTATGAACCAAAAGAGCCCTGAAAAAACGGCTGTGATTTCAACTATAGGAAACAAATTAGATGGTCAACACTGGCTGAAGTCAACATTAACAACGCCTGAATCACTCGATTTATTTCAACTGATAGCACAAGCAGTTGAAAACCAAATGGAGTATTTGGTAATGGAAGTTTCTAGCCAAGCCTTCAGATTGGACCGGGTGTATGGGCTGACGTTTGATATTGGAGTTTTTCTTAATATATCTCCTGATCATATCGGACCTAATGAACACCCCCATATGGAAGACTACTTTTACTGTAAGCGTCAATTGATTAGCGTGTGTAAAATAGCTGTTGTGAATGATACATCAGAACACTCGTCGCTTTTATTAAAACAAGCTGACTATTACAGCGACAGCCTTGTCACGTACAGTATGGACGGACTAGAATCCGACTACACGGTTAAACGCTTAGTTGATAATCCACATGCATTTAGCGTTGTATCAAGAGTAGAAGACGAATTGGACATAGAAGATGATTATACGATTATGATTCCAGGAAACTTCAATAAAGAAAATGCTCTATGCGCTATGATTATCAGCCGAATGTTAGGAGCGTCAAAGGACAATATAAAAAGAGGATTAGAATCAGCTGTTGTCCCGGGAAGAATGGAATATTTTGCTATGAATGAGGACACACATATTTATGTTGATTTTGCTCACAATTATATTAGCTTAAAAAGTGTACTTGATTTTGCTCAAGGTGAACATCCAAATCATCATTTAACCGTTGTACTTGGAGCCCCTGGAGGAAAGGGCCACTCTAGACGCCAAAACTTTGGTGAGTTATTGTCACTTTACGAGGGCACTGTTGTCTTGACGGCAGATGATCCAAACACTGAGGATCCTCGAGACATATCTAGAGAAATTGCTCAACATATAACGGGGAATATGTCTGTAAGAATGATTGATGATAGACAAGAAGCAATAGAATGGGCTCTCTCTCAGGCAGGAAATAAAGGCACGGTCGTTATCGCTGGAAAGGGTAACGATGAGTATATGATTCTTAACAATAAAAAGGAAGCCTATATTGGGGACCCTGCGATTGTTGAAGCATTTATTAAGAACAATAGAGAATAAAATCAAGTGATGGAGGAATTTAACTTAACATGCCTATACTAGACCGAGACAACGAAGCTCAAGTTGGAAAGTACGAGTCTTTCGTTAGGAATCATCCCAATAAGTCTATTATGCAAGATCCGGCTTGGTCCCATATAAAAAATGACTGGGGTTCGGAATATGTTTATTTAGAAAATGAGAATGGAGAAATTTACGCTGCAATCTCAATATTGATTAGAAAAATCAAGGGTGGATTATCCTTGTTTTACGCTCCTAGAGGCCCTCTTTGTGATATAGATGACCTGGATGTTGTGAAGGCATTGATAGAAGAAGTTCGTCCGTTAGCTAAGAAGTATCATGCCTTTGCTTTAAGAATGGATCCTGAAATAAGGTACTCAAAAGAATTAAATGATTTGTACGTGAACGGTGGCTTTACAGTCAAAAATCGAAACGTAGACTTCAATGACTTAATTCAACCTAGAAACAATATGATTCTTTACCTTGAAGATCACGACGAAGAGAGCATAATGAGTAAATTTCAGCCTAGAAATCGAAACAAAGTAAGGAGTGCAGGTCGTAAAGGCGTTTACACGACATGGGACCGTACAGATGACTATGTAAAACAGTTCTTTGAGGGTTATAAATTTATGGCTGGTCGAAATGAAATTACCTATAGAAACATTGACTACTTCTATCGTTTGCGAGATGCGTACGGGGACCGATTGAGAATTTATTTAGCTCATCACGAAGATGATGTGTTAGCGGGAGCGGTAACCATTAATTATTACGGAAAAGTCTATTATTTATACGGTGGAAGCAATAATACAAAAAGGAATAAAAACCCGAATCAAAAGATGCAGTACGATATGATCAGCTGGGGAATTGAAGAAGGGGCTGAGCAATATGATTTTGGCGGAGTCATTGATATGAGTGAAGACGACGGCTTATACAAGTTCAAAAAAACATTTTGCTATGAAGATGACGTCACAGAATACATTGGTGAAATTGATTATGTTTTCAACAAAACTGTTTATACCTTGTTCGAAAAATTAGTACCGAACATTAGAAAAATGAAGAAAAAATTTAGACGTAATTAAAACAACACCTCTTTGAGCCTTTAGGTATCAAAGAGGTGTTATTTTAGTTTTTATACTTATTGTAGTAGTTTAATCGGCGCAAGTGCATTTTCAAATTCCTTTTATGACCTTTGTCTTCTTTAGAGATTAACGGATTACCCGTTCTTTTTCGTTTGATTAAATCCTTAATCTCTTGTTTTAACTGTTCATCATCAACGAATTTTTTGACAGCAAAATTAGGCAGAACGGAGTAAAGGAAGTCTGCATTGAGCAAGGTCAATGGTTTCTCTTTTTGGTAGATTAGATCATCAACAATGTATTCTGATAGGTGGTGTCCAAGGTAAGAGATATAAGAACTCGACCGCCCCTGACGGATGTTAACTTCAAAGACTTTCAATGTATTATCTCTTGGGTCTAATTTTATATCAAAGTTCGCATAACCAGTATAACCAGCTTGTTCAAGGAATCGAGCTAACTTTGTCATTACTACTTTATCATAGCGAACCATTAGAGCGGTGTAAGCTCCGACTAAATGAGATTCGCGCTCCTGAAGGAGAACCTGCGCGAGTGTGATTAACTGGCCTTTTCCTTTTTGGTTTCCGTAATAAACAGCATCCCACATATTGGAATCATCACCAGGAATATACTCTTGAAGAATTAGCTCATCTTCATACCCACCGTCCACAATATCTCGAATCGCTTTTTCCAATTCGTGTTGATTATTCAGAAAATACAGCTTGTGAACAGCATGTAATCCTTTTTCTTGGTACTCCACGACATTACTTGGCTTAACCACCATTGGAAAAGTAAAATCTGTCGGTATAGGTTGAGCATGTTTACAATTGTAGAATGTCGTTTTTGGAATGTCGATGTCGTGCTGCTCGCAAAATTCATAAAAATTCTTTTTAAAGAAAAGAGTATCTCTAAGGTCTGGAGAGATATAATTATGAAGGTAATAATCACTCAAAAAGTCTTGGTGATCAATAATTAAATTAACATAAATATCGTTCGTTCCGATTAAAAGCAAATGGTCATATGTGTTAGAGTAAAGCTTGGCAGTATCTGCTAAAACGCGTTTGAAGAGTGTAGGGTCAGCCAGGTTATCATTATAGTGAATGCGCTGAATAAGCGTACTTCCTTCAGTGAAGCGCATAGGAATTTTTCCTATTAAAACAGATTTCACACCGTACCTTTCATAAAAAGAACTGGCCATGGTATAGGCATTTAAATCGGTGCCTATAATAACTGGCAAAAAAGAAGGTTCAGTTTTAGTTGACATGTTTTAGACTCCTTATTGGGTTATTGTAAATGATGATTAGAGACGTCAGTCAGACAACAAAGTAAATACTATCTAATCCACACGTGTATAACGTATAATAAAAACAAACAATTTGCAACTTGATAACTATTAATAGATTGTCAACCTATGGCACTACTTCATGGGCCCTTGTTTTTATCGGTAATTGATATTAGAATCTAACTTAGATTAGCTGGGAGTTTCAAATAGGTAACTTAAACATGTGACTTGAATTGAAGGAATGAGGAAGAATAATGATTAAGGAAAAACAGTTGTCTTACGAAAGAGCCGGAATAAGTGTCCATGCACTGAAAATGATAGCTATTACTGCGATGTTTCTGGATCATATCTCTTATTTGCTTATCCCCTCTGATACGCCTATGAATTGGGGGGTTCATTTTATCGGAAGAATTGCGGCACCCGTGATGTGTTACTTAATAGCCGAAGGACATCACCATACATCAAATAAAAAGAGATACTTAGGTCGTTTATTACTGTTTGCCTTAATATCCCATGCGCCGTATGTCATTTATTTTGATTTGCCATTTTTCGGAGCGACAAGTATCATTTGGTCTCTATCAATGGGATTGGTAGCGTTGATGGGAGCCAGTTCAAAGCGTCTGCCTCTATGGGTAAAAATCGGCTGGGTCTTATTTTGTTGCCTGTTAGCCTACAATGCTAACTGGAATTATCTTGGGGTGTTATGGATCGTATGGTTCGGTTTAACTAGACATAACTTCCGTCTTCAAATGACTGGATATACCCTTATTGGGCTAATCCTTTATGTTGGTCAAGGACTAATAAGGGTAGGCCCCCATGTTACCTATAGATTTGGCTTTCTATTGCCTATAGTCTTATTTTACTTTCACAATGGTAAACTAGGAACAAAAACAAAATTATCTAAGTGGTCATTTTATATATTCTATCCATTGCATTTAATTGTATTATATTTACTGAAAATATGGGTTTTTAATGGCTTTATTTAAAAGGAGAATGACATGAATGTAAAAAAACTAAGTTTAATCATACTGCCCATTTTACTCTTATTAGGGGGACTCATTTGGTGGAATCTCTCCAGCGATGACAGTGGAAGTGAGACGGGGGACGATTGGGAAGACACTTTAGATGAGATGATATCTAACAGGAACGAGAATGCTGATGAACAATCGGATGAAACCGATAGACAAGACCAGGCGAGGCAAGGGAGCGGGCCCTTTTTAAATGAGGGAGAGTTCGAATTACCGATTGAAGGTGCAGCAGGATACAGTTCTGTAAGCCAGAAACTACATACCCACCCCTATGAACAAGCACCTGTTGAAGCAGTACTGATATCTGGAACGCCTTTTGAAATACTGTCTGAAGATGGTAACTGGTGGGAAGTTCGAACAGCAAATGCAAGGGGATGGATTGAACACAAAAGTGCCTTTATCAATTTGCCGGATATCATGCCGTCAATTATCTATGACAATACCAACAGCTACTCCTCATTATTTAAGTCATCGTCTCAAGATATACCAGAGTTGACAGGCGAGGCTTTATATGAAGCGGTTGACTATAATGAAAGGTTGGAAGAAGAAGCATTTATCATGCCAGTGTTGTATTCAACAGCCAAGAAGATTAGTGTGGCTCAAAGACTCGCATTAACCAATGGAGAGGCCTTAAAGCTTTATGAAACATACCGGCCATTTGATGTCCAAGTTCTGGTAGGTGAGTCCCTAACAGCCCTTGCAGAAGAAGATGAGGAGATTGAAAAAAACTTAAATAGCGCACCGTGGACGTTAGCTTGGTTTATCGTCGTAAATGATGTATCCAATCACCAAAGAGGAGCTGCCATTGACATGAGCCTAGTCAAGGTTGAGACAATGGAGCATAAAGTAATCGGTGACTATATTACACTAAATGTAAGTGAATACGTTGAGTACGATATGCAGACACCCATGCACGAATTGAGTGTAGATTCCGTCATCTATCAAAGTCCGTTTTCCTCAAGCTCCCAAACGGCTTGGTTGGAGCATGAATTAGTTGATGAAATGACGGAAGGCTCCATACGACTGCAAGGCTATGCAACGGAAGCTGGGCTCACGCCTATCGCCTCCGAATGGTGGCATTTTAACGACTTGGATGCCGTTGAAGAATTAGGAGAAGAAGCCGGTACAGGTGATTTTCATTTGACCGAAACGTTAAATAGTCAACCTACATTAGATTAGAAAATAAAGTGGTCATTGAAATCACTGTTAAAGAAAAAATGAACAGGTCGTGCTATGATGAGATAAGAATCTAAAGAAGAAGGGATGATGGAAATGGAATTTGTAAAAGGAACAAATCGTTTTTACAAAGAAGAAGACGGGAAACTGCTAGCTGAAGTGACATTTGTTGACCAAGGAGACGTTGTTGCCATCGATCACACCTTCGTTGATCCTTCACTTAGAGGGCAAGGGATTGCTGAGAAACTGGTTGACCGAGTGGTTGAAGAGATGGAAAAAGAGAACAAAAAAATTGTACCTGTGTGCCCGTATGTTGTTACTTTATTCGATAGAAAAGCCGATAAATATGGGCATATTCATGCGGATAATAATTAACTAATGAAAAACAGAAAAGTGGTTGACTTTAACTGAATTTCATTATAGAATATATCTTGTGCTTAAAAAGCGCAAGGTAAGGCCCCTTGGTCAAGCGGTTAAGACACCGCCCTTTCACGGCGGTAACACGGGTTCGAATCCCGTAGGGGTCATGACTGTTACACCAGTTGACATGTTTAGTAAATAGATTAAAATCTATAACTTAAATAGAGTAATAGAGTTCAACCGGTTAAGTCTTTAATATGGAGGGATAGCGAAGTGGCCAAACGCGCCGGACTGTAAATCCGTTCCTTCGGGTTCGCAGGTTCGAATCCTGCTCCCTCCACTTCATTGGGCTATAGCCAAGCGGTAAGGCAACGGGTTTTGGTCTCGTCATTCCTAGGTTCGAATCCTAGTAGCCCAGTATTAAAAAAGCTGCACAACAGTTAAGTTCTGTTGTGCAGCTTTTTTCGTATGTATTAAAGAGGGGAAATTAGCTAGTGAGTTGATGAAAGATGAGAACTTAAAAGGCTTATGCCAGGTTAGCGAGCTTTGTCATGGAGTCAGTAACATGTAAAAAAACCATGTATATTTCTTTACATTTTTAATTCCAGGGTTATTGGAACCGTCTTATGTGTTATACTACAAGGAGTATTTGTAGATTGTGGAGGTGGCAGCATGCCATTAGATTTCCTTACCAATTTTGATTGGTCAAGGCTTTGGGCCTGGAGAACGGCCATTAATATTATCGATGTTTTAATTGTTGCATTTTTCATGTATCAGTTGATGAGGATTGTTCGAGGCACCCGGGCTGTTGAACTGTTAAAGGGTATTGGGGTCATTCTGATACTAAAAACGATCAGTATGCTGTTCGAATTACATACGACTGAATTTGTCGTTGACTTCGTTATTCAATGGTCAGCTTTGGCTTTAATCATCATCTTCCAACCCGAATTGAGAAGAGGATTAGAACACCTTGGGAGAGGGTATCTCTTTGGAAGAAAACGCAAATCTAACCCTAGTGAACTTATTGTCGATCATTTATCTCATGCACTGCAGTACATGAGTAAACGACGGATTGGGGCGTTGATTTCTATAGAAATGGATACAGGTTTGGATGAATACATCCAAACAGGCATACCCATAAATGGAAATCTATCTTCTGAATTGTTAATCAACATTTTTATTCCTAACACGCCTTTACATGATGGCGCAGTTATCATTAAAGATTTCGAAGTAGCCTCTGCAGCAAGCTACCTTCCTCTTTCAGAAAGTCCAGCTATACCTAAAAAGTTAGGGACCAGACACAGAGCAGCTATTGGGTTGTCTGAAGCTTCAGACGCTATTACCCTTGTAGTATCTGAAGAAACGGGCGAAATCAGTATTTCGCGTCGTGGAAATCTAATTACCGATATGTCCAATGAAGAAGTGGTTGAGTATCTGAATAAAGAATTGGTAGAAACAACTAAGGAAAAAGAAAAACAAACATTCTTTCAACACGTTTCTGAAGCTATCCGGAAAGGAGTGTCGAACAAGTGAAATTCAATATGGATAATCCATGGATTATCAGACTGATTGCTCTGCTATTATCTGTCATATTGTTTTCTTTTGTGTCGCTTGAAAATCAGTCGCGCATCCGTTCGACTAACCCAACCGATGGGGCGAGCATTACCAGCTCGGAAGTTGTCACTAATTTACCAATTGATATTAATATTGACCGAGACAATTATTTTGTATCAGGTATTCCTGAAACAGCCACTATACGTTTGGAAGGACCACAAGCCGTATTAACACAAACATTAGCTACTCAAAGTTATAATATTGTCACACCGGATTTAAACGAACTTGGACCTGGTAGGCATACCATACCGCTTGAAGCGGAGGGGTTGAGTAGTCAGTTGAGTTATAGTATTATGCCAGCGGAAGTAACGGTCGACATTGAAGAAAAAATAGTAGAAGAGCATGACGTTCGCGTAGAATTTAATGAGTCAGCTCATTTAGAAGATGGCTATACTGCCGGAGAGCCTCTGTTATCTAACGAAGTTGTTACTATATCTGGAGCAGCCTCAACGATGGACATGATCAGTGATGTAATGGTTATTGTTATGCCTGAGAGTAGCGACATAGTAAGTGATATTGAAATGACCTTAAATGTGTTAGTCGTTGATGAGGCAGGAGAACCATTAAATGTAAATATTTCCCCTCAGCAAATTGATGTCCTTATACCTGTCGAGGGAACACAGCGCACTCTGCCAATTGTATTAGAGCAAGTAGGTACGCCAAGGGAAGGGTACGAATACACACTTGAGTTGGCCCAAGGTGAACCAGAGAATGTTATCATTACTGGAGAATCGGATGCCATAGAAGCATTTACCAATTTCTCTGTTCAAGTAGATATATCTGGGATAACCGAGTCAACGATTCGTACAGTACCAATTGTGTTACCAGACGGTGTGTCAGAAAGTGATCCGGAAGAGATAGATGTTCTAATAAGGGTTCGTCAATTAAGTAATGGAGAAGAAGATTTATTGGATCCAGGCGATGGCAGTGCAAATGAAGATAAAGACGAAGATGATGAAGTGGTTAACAACATGAGTGACCAAAACTAAGAAACGAGGGACAGTTAATATGGGAAATTATTTTGGGACAGATGGGGTAAGAGGCGTAGCCAACAAAGAACTTACACCCGAGTTAGCATTTAAATTAGGCCGTTTTGGAGGGTATGTTCTGGCAAGTCATGCAGAAACTGACCATCCAAGAGTATTGGTAGGAAAAGACACACGTATATCGGGTGGTATGTTAGAGTATGCTCTTATTGCCGGCTTATTATCAGCAGGAGTAGAAGTGTTAAGACTCGGAGTCATTACTACTCCAGGAGTTTCCTTCTTGACTCGCCAGCAAAATGCGACAGCAGGCATTATGATTTCTGCTTCTCATAACCCGGTTGAAGATAACGGGATTAAATTTTTCGGTTCAGATGGGTTTAAATTATCTGATGATCAAGAAGCTGAGATAGAAGAACTATTGGATGCAAAAGAAGATAATCTTCCACGCCCAAGTTCGACTGGATTAGGTACATCAGAAGAATACAAAGAAGGTATACTTAAATATATCCAATTCTTAACTCAAACCATTTCAGGGGACTTGTCAGGTTTGCAAGTAGCACTTGATGGAGCAAACGGCGCAGCTAGTCCGATTATTAACCGATTGTTTGCAGATTTAGATACGGAATTTGATGTGACAGGCGCTTCACCGAATGGATTAAATATTAATGATGGGGTAGGAAGTACACACCCAGAACATCTTGCTAAATTCGTAAAAGAAAAAGGAGCAGACGTCGGTTTGTCTTTTGATGGTGACGGAGACCGCCTCATTGCTGTAGACGAATTAGGAAATATTGTAGATGGCGATAAGATTCTTTATATTTGCGGTAAGTATATGCATGATGAAGGCCGCTTGAAGAAGAATACGATTGTGTCAACTGTTATGAGTAATATTGGGTTTTATAAAGCGCTGGAAAAACATGGCTTAGATTCTGTGAAGACAGCTGTCGGAGACCGTTACGTGATGGAAGAAATGGTTAAAAATGGTTACAATTTAGGTGGAGAACAATCTGGACATGTTATCTTTTTAGATTATCATACAACTGGAGATGGCCTATTAACAGGTATTCAGCTATTAAATGTAATGAAACAAACAGGTAAAAAATTATCTGAACTAGCTGAAGAAGTAACAACCTTCCCACAAAAATTGGTCAATATTCCAGTGACTGATAAGCATAATGTCATGTCTAACGATGCGATCAGCCAAGTAATTAGAGAAGTTGAAAATGAAATGGGCGATAATGGTCGAGTATTAGTTAGACCTAGTGGAACAGAGTCCTTGTTACGTATTATGGCAGAGGCTCCTACGCATCAAGAAGTCAACGAATACGTGGAACGCATTGCTTCAGTAGTACGTGAAGAATTGGGTTCTGAATAACATAAACAGTAAAAAATAGAAGAATAACAGTTAAAAGCTACAAATATCATAAAATGGATGTTTGTAGCTTTTTCTTTAGAACGGAGGAAAAGCATGTACTCACCACACTATTATCCCTCTAGCGCGGAGATTAGAAGAGAAGCCAGTTTGCAGATGAAAGGGAGAGAGCTAAAGGTTGTTATCCTATATTTTGTACCTGTTTTAATATCTGTCCTGATTACAGGCACAGCTGTAGGGTTTGGCTGGACAACACTGATGAGACCAGCTGAAAATGGCACACAAGTGAATCTCATTGTTGATTTTTTTAATAATTACCTGACCATTGGTGTTGCTTTTGCACTACTTGATATGATTCGTTACCCCTCATATGAGATACGTCCATTAAAAGACGCTTTTCAGATTTTTACGAAGACGTATTTTATCCCCATACTCATTATTCAACTCGTTCAAGGATTATTTATTTTCTTATGGTCCTTACTGTTATTGATTCCAGGTATTATTAAGGGTTACGCCTATTCTCAAGCTTTCTATATATATAAAGATAATCTGGAAAGAAACCCAAGCGAGTACTTGAGTGCTGTGGACTGTATTACAGAAAGTAGGCAGTTAATGGATGGTCATAAATTTAGATTATTCCAATTACATTTGAGTTTTATTGGCTGGTACCTTCTTGAAGTGGTTACGTTTGGGGTAGCGTCTATCTTCGTCAGACCATATATTGCTACGGCAGAAGCAGTATTTTATGATAATTTAATTGCTAATAACCAACCATTTAATGAAAGAGAGAGCATGAAAAAGACCTTCAATCAGTATTCTTCTTACTTAGAATCTGAGTTAGAGGCAGAAGATGACGACGAGTTTGCTGATTTCTAAACTTAAAAAGGTCTCTCTTTCGTAAAAAAAGAGAGACCTTTTAGTCTGTTAAATTAAATTAAAACCAAATAGTCAAAAAGAACCAGGCAATCATGATGAATTGCAATAATCCTTCAGCTAGTCGACCGCTTAAGAAACCGATTAAGGTGCCAATGGCAGCTTTCAACGCATCAGGAAATGATTTCTGTTGCCAATATTCGACGATGATAACCACGACAAATGGTAAGAGCAATATACCGAAAGGGGGGTACACAAACGTACCGACAATAATAGAGAGGGTAGCTGCTCTCTCGCCCCACTTACTTCCTCCAAATTGCTTGACTGCTAAAGATCCAGTGAATAAATCCGCTAGAAGTAAAACAATGGTGATAAGGCCCATAGAGACCCAAAAAAAGGTTGACAATTCAGTTGAATTAATTAAAAAGTGATAAATTAAAAAGCCGCCCCATACTGCCAGTACAGAAGGCAACACAGGGTAAATTAAAGCTACAAAACTGGTGATGAATAAAGCAATAACTACAATCCACCATAGTATATCCATATTATATCCTCCCATTCCAATCTAACCTTTCTTCATTCAGTATACTAGAGACAGATTTACTTTTACAAAGAATAGGCAATCTAAATAATAAACAGTGGTCTGTAGTATGTAAGTAGTTCAAATAGGGCTATCTTCAATTCGTAGTTTGACAATGTCTTAATATCATGCTAAACTCAACCTAATTTATTGCGCAGAGAAGAACGAAAGAGGAGTGTTATAATCGTGTATAAAATGACGTTTGAGGAGCAGATTGACTGTTGCTGTACACCGTGTATAGCTTATTTCCCATGCTCTCAAATTGTTCTTAACGATTAAATCTTTTCTTTAGCATTGCCCTTCACTTGGAGGCCTAACTAAGCAAAGATGAGAACAAGCGCATGAGGAGTTATCCTCATGTGCTTTTTTTAACTAAAAGAGCTGATAGTCCATACTTAAAGGAGAACCACATGATTATACATTCTGTCTCAGAATTAATTGGGCACACGCCTATGATGGAGATTCATGGTTACGCTTTACCTAAAGGAACTCGTATCCTAGCAAAACTTGAACAGTTTAATCCAGGCGGTAGTATCAAAGACCGGTTAGGTATAAAGTTGTTAGAAAGTGCCTTGAAAGAAGGTAAAATAAATCACCAGACAACAATTATAGAACCAACGGCAGGAAATACAGGGATAGGGCTTGGACTAGCGGCCTTAACCTATGGGATGCCTACTCTATTTGTGGTACCGGAAAAATTTAGTGTTGAAAAACAAGAGCTAATGAGAGCGCTTGGGGCTCAAATCATTCATACTAAAACTGATGAGGGTATAACAGGAGCAATAGAAAAAGCGAAGAGCCTTCAAGCGGATATGGATAATGCTTACGTACCATTACAGTTTGAGAACCCAGCCAACCCTCTAACATACTATGAGACGATGGGACCAGAAATCTTGTCTGATTTAGAAGGGGTTAACCCTTCAGCTGTCGTTGTAGGTGCAGGTAGCGGTGGAACCTTTAGTGGCCTGTCACGCTATTTCAAAGAGCAGTCCAAAAATATTAGAATGGCAGTTGTTGAACCAGTTGGTTCGATTATTGGTGGCGGAAAACCGGGTCCACATGAAACAGAAGGAATTGGAATGGAATTCATCCCAGATTTTATGAAAAATGAAGTGATGGATGCTGTGTATACGATCAGCGATGAGGAAGCATTTTACTATACAAAAGAACTTGCCAGACGTAACGGCTTATTTGTTGGAAGTTCCAGTGGTGCGGCTTTTGCCGGAGCAGTGAAAGAGGCTGAAGTATTGCCACCAGGAAGCACGATTGTCACCATTTTTCCAGATGGAAGTGAACGGTACTTATCTAAACATATTTACAGAGGAGAAAAAGATTAATGAAAAAACAAACAACTTACATTCACGGTGGAATCAGTCATGACGAAGCGACCGGTTCTGTTAATGTACCGATTCACCACACAACCACTTATAAACAAGACAAAGTTGGGGTACATAAAGGCTATGAGTATTCACGTACAGGAAACCCAACCCGTGCGGCATTAGAGCAATTGATTGCCGATATGGAAGGTGGTGTACGTGGCTTTGCTTTTGCATCTGGATCAGCGGGAACTCACACTATTTTCTCTTTGTTTTCTAAAGGAGATCACGTTATTGTTGGGGATGATGTATATGGTGGAACGTACCGATTAATCAATAAAGTATTAAAACGATTGGGATTAACATTCACAGTTGTAGATACAAGTGTAGCCAATGATGTCAAAAAAGCAATTCGTCCTGAAACAAAGGCACTATTTTTAGAAACACCCACAAATCCATTATTAAAGATTACAGATATAAAGACAGTGGCGGCATTAGTTAAAGAAAGAGAGATACTGACTATTGTTGATAATACCTTTGCAACACCCCATCATCAACAACCATTACACTTGGGGGCAGATATCGTTTTACACAGTGCGTCCAAGTACTTAGGCGGTCATAGTGATGTCGTAGCCGGTTTGGTCACGACAACTAGCGAAACTGTGGCAGACGACTTAGCTTTCTTACAAAATGCAATTGGTGGGGTTCTTGGACCAATGGATAGCTGGCTCGTCCAACGCGGGATAAAAACTCTGGGGATACGTATGGACGCTCATGAAAGAAATGCCAAGCAAATTGTGGATTATTTAGTCAATCACGAATTGATTGAAAAAGTGTATTACCCTGGTCTTATAGATCACCCTGGACACGAGATTGCAAAAGAACAAATGACAGGCTTTGGTGGAATGGTATCATTTGAGTTGAAGGAAGGCTTGTCGGGAAAAGCCTTTGTTGAGAGCTTGGAATTAATTACATTAGCTGAAAGCTTAGGTGCAGTTGAGAGTCTAATTGAAATACCAGCACTAATGACGCACGGTTCAATCACTCCCGAAGATCGGTTGAAAACGGGAATCAAAGATGAATTAGTACGCTTATCTGTAGGAATAGAAGATATAGACGATTTAATTGAGGATCTTAACAGAGGTTTTGATCAGTTGTAATGAAGAGGGTAAAGGAGATAGACATGAAGGCCTTTAAGACGTTGATGGAGACCTATAAGAAAAATGACCCGTCAGTCGGCAGCTCGGCTGAAATAATCTTAACATCACCAGGAATTTGGGCGTTATTCTTTCATCGAGTGTCCCATTTTTTATATAATAAGAATATCAAACTCATTGCGCGCATGCTTTCGATGTTTGCAAGATGGCTTACAGGAATTGAAATTCATCCAGGAGCGACTATCGGTCAACGATTATTTATTGATCATGGTATGGGTATTGTTATTGGTGAAACCGCAGAAATCGGAAATGACGTGCTTATCTTTCATGGGGTTACCCTTGGAGGGCGAGGGGATGAAGAAGGGAAGCGGCATCCGACAATTGAAGACGGTGTTTTGCTATCAGCCCATGTGCAAGTCATAGGGAATATTAGAATTGGAAAGCGCGCAAAAATTGGTGCTAGTGCGGTTGTGTTACAGGATATTCCTGAGGGCGTCACAGCTGTAGGCATACCTGCAAAAGTAGTCAAATCAAAAGAAGAGAATATGAGGCAGTGGACAGCAGATCACTATGTAATCTAAAGGAGTAAAGTATGGGACGAGAATTTATAGAGGCCTTTACTGGCTGGGCAAAGAATTATGACGCGTCAGTTAAGAGAAACGAAGAAGAGTATATAGAAGTATTTGCAGGTTATGAAGAAATTTTGACTGAAATTGTTAATAGAAGCGGGCAATCTATTTTGGAGTTTGGAATAGGTGCAGGGAATTTGACAGAAAAATTGCTTGCAGCAGGGAAAGATGTTTTTGCAGTTGAACCTTCTGAAGACAGTCGTAAATTGTCTAGAAAAAAATTGCCAGGTAATTTTAGAATACACGATGGCGAGATAGAAGATTTTCCAGTCCCTTCCAAGCCAGTAGATACAATTGTCAGCTCTTACGTTTTCCACCACTTAAATGATGAAGAAAAAAGCGAAGCTATGCAATTCTACGCTGACCAACTTCCAACAGGAGGGAAAATTGTTTTCGCAGATACGATTTTCGTTTCCCAACAGGTTTATGATAATGTGATTAAAGAGGCTGAGATTAAAGGTTATCACGAATTAGCTGAAGATTTAAAAACAGAGCATTACCCCTTACTCGATACAGTGCACGAAGCGTTAAACAGAGCCGGCTTTTCACATTTATCCTTTACACAAATGAATGAGTTTTTATGGGTGTTTGAAGGAACGAAAGTAGAGACAAGCGACAAGTCGAACCCTATAAAGGAGATGTTATTTGATGGCAAGTAAAAAAATGAACGTTGAAAGTTTTAATTTAGACCACACTAAAGTTAAAGCACCCTACGTTAGAGTAGCTGATCGAAAAGAAGGAATCAATGGAGACATCATTGTTAAATATGATGTGCGTTTTTCTCAACCAAACAAAGAACATATGGATACTATGGCGATTCATTCTTTAGAGCATTTAACAGCAGAACACATTCGGAATCATGCAGATTATATTGTGGATTTTGGACCAATGGGCTGCCAAACTGGTTTTTATTTAACGGTTATTAATCATGACAATTACGATGAAATATTAACTGTACTAGAACGAACCATGGAGGATGTCCTTGAAGCAGATGAAGTACCAGCAAGTAATGAAAAACAATGTGGATGGGCAGCCCATCATACATTAGAAGGCGCTAAAGAAGTTGCTCAAAGATTTTTATCTAAACGAGATGAATGGCATATTGTATTTGCTGAAGAAGCGTAAAGAAAACGAATGAGAAAACTCCCTTCAGAGCTATAAGAGAAAATCTTTCTCTTAGGCTATGAAGGGAGTTTTTGGGTTCATTCATTATCTTCTACGTCTACCGCCACCAAAGAGGAGGAACAGACGTAAGACACTCAAGAACGACGCGATAGCAGCAGTCACATACGTTAAGGCTGCAGCATTCAACACCTTTTTAGCTTGAGGCAATTCCTCTTGGGTTAGCAAGTTTTGCTCTTCTAAAACACGAATCGCTCGTCTTGATGCATCGAATTCAACCGGTAATGTAACCAGTTGAAACAGTAAAGTTAATGAGAATAACAGTAAACCAATGTTTATTAATATGTCGCTTCCGCCCATGAATAACCCTAATAGCAAGATAGGGAAAGCAGCGGTCTGCCCGAAATTAGTCACAGGAACTAGAGCGGATCTTAAGCGTAAAGGCCCGTAATTGTCTCGGTCTTGCATGGCATGGCCAGCTTCGTGTGCCGCTACACCGATTGCAGCTACTGAAGTTGAATTACGTGTCGTATCTGATAAACGCAAGACATTGTCTTGAGAATTGTAATGGTCTGTTAAGTTACCACGAATACCCTCTAATCGAACATTTTGAAGTTGTGATACATTTAATATTTCACGACAAACATCAGATGCAGTGTAGCCTCGTTTACTTTTAACACCACTGTATTTACTATAAGTTGATTGCACATACATGCTCGCAAAGCCGGAAATCGCTAAACCAATGAAAATTAAAATGATGGTTGGATCCCAATAAAAAGGCATGAAAGGCATAAAGAAGACCTCCTAGTTTTTCAGAATATAATAGTAGATTAATTATCTAACTACTATTAATTATAACACAAAGGCGAACGCTTTTTCTGTTTCGAGTTTAAAATTAATGTGAGTACTTTATGAACAAGCTAAGAAAAAGCTAAGAAAAAGCTAGTCATTGAGGAAGTGACGAGTCTAGATGACGTTAAAGAGGTACTAGCCATCAACGCAGATAAAGTGTCCTTTCGTTTCATCATATGTTTGAATATAAAAACCAAATTCTGGACTCCACTCCCCATAATAGATATCTTTCACATTAGTGAAACCAAGTTCATTTAAAGATTGAAAGAGCAATTTTTCGTCTTTTTTTAAGGTTTCTAATACTTTATCTTCAATAATTCCTTCATCAATTAAAAAATAGGTTAAGGAATCATCAACGTCTCGATGAGTTAATAGAGTTGCTTGCCCGTCAACTTCAAGGATAAGCTGTTTTACTCTTTTCATTGAAAAACAGTCGTTTTTTCGTATTAATGTACGTAATTGCTCTAATTCAATATTATTTCTTTCTAATTCAAAGCGGTTAAGCTTACCATCGTTTATAAGAAGAGCGGGTCTTCCTTTTAACAAATGTCTGAAATGGTCGCCTTTCACAGTTAACTTTTCTATAAAAAAGATTAAGAGGCCCCAGACTAAAAATCCCCACAGAGCGTAGGTAATAGGGCGATAGGGTTCATAGATAACTTGTTCTAGGATACCTCCAATCACCATAATGAAGACTAAATCAAAGGGAGTCAAATCCGACAGAGTTTTCTTCCCTGTTGCTCTTAAAAGAATAAGCATGCCCACCATCCCTAAAGATAAATCTACTAGGGTCTTCCAATAAATCATCCTAATCTCCTCATTCTAATTCAAGTATGTGTCATAACTGTAATCTATTATTTTAAAGATTGCTACTTATGAGAACTCGTTTTACTATATATTCACTAAACTTTTACTTGTCTCTTTTTATTAAAGGGTTTACAATGATAGTGAAGATGGTTTGAGGAGTGGATAAAATGGATAGGCACCAATTGATGAAAGAATTCGAAACGTGCTTTGGTTATAAAGGGGAGAGAGTTTTTTTCTCTCCAGGAAGAATTAATCTGATAGGTGAACACACGGACTATAATGGAGGGAAAGTATTTCCTTGTGCGATTGATAAAGGAACCTACGGCGTGGTGAAAAAGCGTCAGGATAAAGAGGTACATGCTTTCTCTGGTAATTTTCCAGAAGTAGGCACGTTAAGTTTTAGCATCGAGAGTATTGAATACGATAAGGCGGATAGTTGGAGCAATTATTTAAAGGGGATGATTAAGTATATTCAAGACGAATACGGGATTTTACCCAACGGTTTTGATGTATACATCTACGGAACCATTCCCAATGGGGCTTCTTTATCGTCGTCAGCATCCCTAGAGTTGTTGATTGGAGTAATTATCCGTGAGCTGTTTAATCTTGATTTGCCTCAACTGGACATTGTAAAATTAGGAATGAAAACAGAAAATGAATTTTTAGGTTTAAATTCAGGTATTTTAGATCAATTTGCTATTGGCATGGCTAAAAAAAGCTATGCAGTTTTACTGGATACCAATACATTGATATATGAATATGTTCCACTTGTATTGCCTAATCATAAGATTCTTATAATGAACTCCATGACTCGTCGTGAACTAGTGGATTCAGAATACAATACTAGACGAAGACAGTGTGAAGAAGCTTTAGAAAGACTGCAAACCACTTTGAATGTTACCTCTCTAGGCGAAGTGTCAATCGAAGATTTTGAAGAACATAAAGCGGTCATTGAGGATAAGGTTCTCATCCGTCGGGCGAGACATGCTGTTTATGAGTCAGACCGCACGGAACGGGCAGCTGAAGCTTTGAAGCAAGGAGAATTAGAGCAGTTTGGCCGATATATGAATGAATCTCATGTGTCTTTGCATGATGACTATGAGGTAACGATTGAAGCAACCGATTTACTGCCTCGTTTAGCATGGGAACAAGATGGAGTAGTGGGGGCTCGCATGACAGGCGGTGGTTTTGGTGGATGCTGTATCGCTATTGTTGAGCAGGATGCAGTAGAACCAGTCATTGATTACATTGCAACAGGATTTAAAGAGAAAATGGGATATAATGCAGAGTTTTACATTGTTGAGACAGCTGACGGAACAAAGGAATGGGTAAATAATGACTAATGATATAACTGCACACTTGACTATCGATCAAATCATCATCGATTTTGTCGAATGGAGCATAGAAGAAAAGCTAGTTGATTCACTGGACCGTATGTACACATTAAATCGACTGTTAATGCTATTAAAAAAAGATAGTATCAATGGCGGTATTCCGACAACAGGAAAGAAAAAGGGGCTTCAATTATTAGATCAGTTAATCAATTATGCTGTTGAGGAAGGGGTTATTGAGGATTTAATCTCTCAACGAGATCAACTAGAGGCTCAACTAATGGATGTGGTTACCCCTAGGCCTTCAGAAATAAATGCCCGTTTTTGGAAAAAATATGAGCAGTCTCCTAAAGATGCTACCGATACTTTTTTTACTATGAGTCAGAAAAATAATTATATTAAGACAAGGGAAATCAGCAAAAACATTGGATACAAGCACTTAACTGAGTATGGAGAATTGGAAATCACCATTAATTTGTCCAAGCCTGAGAAAGACCCCAAAGAAATCATGTTAGCTAAGGACCAAGGTACAAAGGTTCATTATCCCTCTTGTTTATTATGTATGGAAAATGAAGGGTATAAGGGTCATGTAACCCACCCAGGTAGAGCGAATCACCGAATCATTCGAATGACTGTCAGCGGTGAGGAATGGGGATTTCAGTATTCACCTTACGCTTACTATAATGAACATGCGATTTTTCTATCCAGTGAACACCGTAAAATGGATGTGGGCTTACCAGCAATTAAAAACTTATTGGATATATTGACGACCCTACCTCATTATTTTGTTGGTTCGAATGCTGGTTTACCCATTGTAGGAGGATCTATTTTATCGCATGACCACTATCAGGGAGGACGTCATAGGTTCCCATTAGAAGTGTCCGACATAGAGTTTGCCTTTGACTTGCCAGGCGTAAGGAATGTAAAAGCTGGGATTGTCAAATGGCCGATGTCAGTTGTTAGAATAGAAAGCACAAACAAAGAAGAACTAATCAAAGCGGCTGATTTAATAATGACAAGATGGTCTAGTTATAATGATAAAGCAGCTAATATTCATTCAGAAACAAAAGGGACACCTCATAATGCCATCACCCCAATAGCCAGACGGAAAGGGGAAGCCTTCGTTCTTGACATGGTTCTTAGAAACAACCGAACGTCATCAGAATGGCCAGACGGTATATTTCATCCTCACCCCAATGTTCAGCATATTAAAAAAGAGAACATTGGTTTAATTGAAGTGATGGGGTTAGCTATTTTGCCTCCAAGGTTAAAAGAAGAATTGGAAGGTGTAAGAAGGTATCTAACAGGAAAAGAAGATCATGTTCCTACCATGCATAAAGACTGGGCTCATGAATTAAAAGCAAATCAGCTAATCAATGAAGATAATGTATGTGAGATCGTCGATAAAGCAGTAGGTGACGTATTCTTGCAGGTCTTAAAGGATGCAGGGGTATTTAAGCGAAACGAGGAGGGCAAAGAAGCCTTTGAACGTTTTATTGATTATCTATGTGAGTAAACTATAAAAAACACAAACAGGAGGCAATACGATGGAATTGACAACAAGCGTATTTGGGAAAGTTAATGGTGTAGAGGTTAATGAATATACGTTAACCAATAGCAAAGGGGTATCTCTGAGCGCTATTCCTTATGGAGCAACTTTGACTAAATTAGTCACACCAGACAAAAATGGGAACAAAGCGACTATTACTGTGAATGCAGATAATTTAGATGATATCGTAGCTAATCGTCCATTTTACGGGGCGACTATTGGAAGAGTAGCAGGTCGCATAGCCAAAGGACAATTCAGTTTAAGTGGCAAAGACTACCAAGTGGATATCAATGAAGGAGATAATATGCTTCATGGTGGTCCAGAAGGCCTAGATACCAAATTATGGACTGTTGATGTCGAGACAGCTAAAAATGAGGGAAAGTTAGTCTTTACTTATTTGAGCCCAGACGGGGAAAATAATTTCCCAGGAAACTTATCTTTGAAAACAACGTTTACTTTAACAGAAGATAATGAATGGATTATCGATTATGAGGCAACAACAGATCAAACAACTTTATACAACCCTACGAATCATGTCTACTTCAATTTAACAGGAGATGTAAAACAATCGATTGCTAATCACCGTATGAAGTTAAAAAGCAAGTATTATGCCACGCTTTTAGATGATAACTTACCAACAGGCGATTTAGTTAAATCAGAAGGCACACCATTTGATTTCTCAACATACAAATCATTGAGTGAAGCGATTCATTCAGATGATTCAGAAATCAAACGATTGAATGGGTTAGACCATCCATTTGTCTTAGAACAAGACGAAGGTGTTAAAGGTAGTGTCTATGATCCTGAAAGTGGCAGAGAAGTATTCTTTGACACAGATTGCAATAGCGTGGTCATATTTACGCATAATGGTGAAGTGGATTCAATGGAAATTGATGGGGAATCTATTCGAGAGCATGCAGGCATTACTTTGGAAACGCAGACTCTTCCTGATGCAGTGAATCAACCTGGTTTTGGAAATATCGTCTTACAGCCAGGGGAAACTTTCCGTTCAACAACAACCTATACGTTCGGAATTAAAGAGTAAACAGCTAACAATCCCACTAAGAGGAGTGAGGGAATGGCAACATTAAAAGACATTGCAGAAAAAGCAAATGTATCTGTAACAACAGTCTCCCGTGTATTAAACGATGACCCGACACTTTCTGTGGGGGAAAAAACAAAAAAAAATATATTAGAAGCAGCAGAAGAGCTAGCGTATACGTCTCAGAAAAATCGTGGTAAAAAAGCCAAAGGAACGATTGCTATTGTCAATTGGTACACTGAACAAGAAGAATTAAACGATAGTTACTATTTATCCATTCGAATGAGTGCGGAAAAGGAAGCAGAAGCCTTAGGATACGCCTTTAAACGATTCTACCAACAGGATGATCTTTCATTCGGAGCTTCTCTCTCAGGTATACTAGCTATTGGCAAGTATAGCGAGCAACAAATCGAGGGGTTAAAAAGTAAACAGGTTCCACTGTGCTTTGTCGATAGCCATCCAAAAAGTGAAGTTGATTCTGTTGTTGTCGATTTTCAATCAGCGATGAAACGGACCATATCTTACATGTTGAGAAGAGGCCATACTCGTATTGGTTTTATTGGAGGTGAAGAATCTTACACGGACGGCTCAGGATCTTGGACGGATCCTCGAGAACAAATCGTTAAAGATTTTCTCAGACAAAAAAACTTATATCAGCCAAGCTATTTCTTTACTGGAGCTTTCAGAGTAGAAGATGGTAAAAAGAATATGCTGAAAGCCTTAGATACGATTGAGAAAGATCGTCGTCCGACAGTATTTATAGCCGCTAATGATGCGATTGCTATTGGTTGCTTGAAAGCACTCTACGAAAGAGGCATTAAAGTACCCGAAGATATGAGTATCATAGGGTTTAACGATAGTTTAATGGCGAAATATATCACACCAGCCCTGACAACTGTTAAAGTCTATACTGAGGAAATGGGAAAGACTGGCATACGTTTGTTAAATGAACGAATTGAAGAAAATCGAGAAGGTTCGAAAACAGTTATAGTATCCACTAAGCTGGTTGAAAGAGAGAGCAGCTAGCAAAGGAAATCATGTAGCTGATATAAGGATTATTTATAGATAGTGGATTGACTGATCCCAAAAAACTCCCTACACAGCATATGAGAGACAATAAGTTTCTCTCATCACTGTATAGGGAGTTTTAATTATGTTTAATTTTTATAACTTGCCGAGCTTTTCAAAGGCATTGTCTTGAGGTTGATAACCCAGTTTCACACGAGCAGAGTCAATGTCTAATCGAGGGAACGTGTTATTGGAGAGACCGTTAACTAACAAATAAGGTTCTTCCAGTTCAGCCTCTAAACAACAGTCGATCAAATGGTTCATGTCTCTTGCTGAGAAATACATGGACATGCCATAAGAGTCACTGTCAGGATCCAATTCTGAATCATCTGCTTTGTAATCACCTATACGGATACCAATGGATTCGACACCCTTTGTGAAAGCATAGTAACTAGCTAGAGCTTCTAAATAGACTTTTGACACACCATATAAGTCTGCAGGTCGGTTTTGATCTGTTGTTTTAACTTGCACATTTTTTGGATAAGCATCGCTTGCGTGAATGGAGCTAGCAAAAATGATGCGCTTCAGAGTCGTTGATTCTGTGGTATATTTATAAAGGTTTTGTGGCAAGAAGTAATTCATAGCAACCAGTTCTTCATAGAAATCGGCTTCTGCATCAGGGTTACCAGCCAATTGAATGACATAGTCCACACCGTCAAGAAGGCCTTCCCAAGATTCTAGTTTAGTTAAGTCTTTCTCAACCAATGTGACACGATCCATTAACTCTTCGGGAAAAGAGGAAAAGTCAATATCTGCAAGAACTAAATCATATCGGTCTTTTAAATGTCGGGTTAAGTTTGTACCTATGGTTCCTGTCGCTCCTGTAATCAGTATGCTAGTCATATTCATCATCCTGCTTTCCTATTATAAATGTACCTATCCATGTCCATTTATTTACAAAGTATGTGATTTGGATAGGATAAGATTCGTACTCTATGCTTAATATTAAGTTTAGTGTGAGTTAAAATCAAAAGATACGCTTTTAGAGTAGTGGTTTAGTTTCTCAAGCCATGAAAGTATGCTAAAATTATTGTAACGAGTGAACCATAGAGGAGTTTAAATATGAAAATATTGGGTATCGATACATCTAATCAAACGATGACCGTTGCGTTAGTCGAAAATAACAGTTTGATAGCTGAAAAGACGATCAACATCAAGCGGAATCACAGTATTCAATTAATGCCTGCTATAGAAACGTTGTTTAAAGAAGTGAATTGGACTCCCAATGAATTAAGTAGGATTGTAGTGGCTAAAGGTCCGGGATCTTATACGGGTGTACGAATTGGAGTAACTGTAGCGAAAACACTCGCTTTTAGTTTAAATATTGATTTAGTTGGGATCTCAAGTTTAAAAGTACTTGCTGCCAATGGAGAACGACTGCCTGGCTCTTACATTGTTCCTTTGTTCGATGCTAGAAGAAGTAACGTTTTTACAGGGCTATACCGTTACGAGGAAGGTGTTCTGGTACAAGTAGAGGAAGATACTCATTTACCAATTGAAACAGTTGTTGATTATTTAAATGACTTACAAGCACCTATTCAATTTATTGGTGAAGACAGATTGCTTCATAGTGAAACTATTAAAAAAATTGGAAAAGATCGACTCATTCAGTTGCCTCTGGACCGTCACCTACCTAGAGCAAGTACATTGGTGATGCTCGGCATGAATGAAGAACCAGATGACAGACATTTATTTGAACCGGAATACATCAAATTGGCTGAAGCAGAGCAAAAATGGATGGAGGCTCATCCGAACAGACAACAAGGGGGCGGGTGGATTGAAAAATATTAAAGACTGGTTTACTGATAGAGTCACTAAAACGACAACAAAAGTCTGGGTCCCTTTGCACGTTCGGGTTCATTTAAGCCAGCCCTTTTACAGTTTGTCAGACGAATGGTTTTTAAAAAGCAAAATTGCAGAAGAAGAAGATGTGGATGGTATTTTGACCATAGAACGCTTATGCTATGATGGTCAGACTCCTTGGAATCGATCAGCTATCTTACATGAAATACGCTTCAACAAAAATGCTTTTTATATCATTGTTTATGATAGTGCCAGGCCAGTCGCATTTGTAGGTGCATGGTTTGTAGGCGAAGAAGCTCATATTACTAACATTGCCACAGTACCAGATTACCAAAATAAAGGAATTGCTTCTTATATGCTGAAAGAAGTGATTCAAATGGCAAAAGCAGAACAGATGAAAGAATTGACACTGGAAGTCAGAGTGTCAAATAACACTGCTCAGAGTTTATATAAGACAATCGGCTTTAAAGAAGGAAGAATCAAGACTGCTTATTATGCGAATGACCACGAAGATGCATTGGAAATGCGCCTTGACCTCAAATCACCACAGTTAAAAGAGGTAGACGATAGAACGGATTTGAGTGAGTGATATGTTTGAAGGACAGATTCGCCCTTATGTTACAACTGAAAATCAAGCAAAACAGTTTTACACCATAGCTGAAAAGTCTTTTCAGTATGGCTCTCCTTGGACCTTTCAACAGTATGAGGACTTATTAGTCGATCCGGATATGCTGTTTTATGTTGCGGAACAAGACCATGAGATTGTCGGTTACATCGGAGGGAAAGTTGTCCTTGATGAAGCAGAGATCTATACAATTGCTGTCAGAAGAGAAAATCAAAAGCATTCCATTGCTCGTCAATTATTGGAGGCATTTAAAGAAGCATGCAGAATAAACCAGGCTGATGTTTTATTTTTAGAAGTACGACAATCGAATACACCAGCTAGACGATTTTATGAAAAAAATGGATTTGACATCATCGGCATTCGGGGGGGGTATTATACCTTCCCTAAAGAAGATGCCATCATGATGAAGTGTGAACTTAGAAAGAAGGAAGAAAATGAAGAACAAGCGAATCTTGGCGATAGAAACGAGCTGTGATGAGACCAGTGCAGCCGTTATTGAAAATGGGGACACTATCTTATCGAATATAGTGGCGTCACAGATTAAAAGTCACCAACGATTTGGAGGCGTTGTTCCTGAAATAGCCAGTCGACACCATGTCGAACAAATTACTTTAATTATTGAAGAAGCTATGCAAGAAGCCAATGTCACTTATGATGATTTAGATGCTGTTGCGGTTACAGAAGGTCCTGGTTTAGTAGGCGCCTTACTTATTGGTGTAAACGCAGCTAAGGCCGTTGCTTTTGCTCATGGCTTACCACTCATATCTGTAAACCATATAACTGGCCATATATTTGCCAATCAGCTAGTAAATAAGATGGCCTTCCCCTTACTAGCCTTAGTGGTTAGCGGCGGGCATACGGAACTCATTTATATGGAGTCTGAAGAAACCTTTGAAATCATTGGAGAAACACGCGATGATGCAGCTGGTGAAGCGTATGATAAAATTGGCCGTGTGCTGGGTGTACCTTATCCAGGAGGCAAACATATCGACGAAATGGCTCATAAAGGGGAAGACACGTATCATTTCCCGCGGGCTATGATAAACGAGGATCATTACGATTTTAGTTTTAGTGGTCTAAAGAGTTCGTTTATTAACACTGTTCACAATGCAAAACAAAAGGGCGAAGATATCAATGAGTTAAATTTAGCAACAAGTTTTCAAACAGCCGTGGTTGATGTGTTGGTTACAAAAACCATACGAGCTGTGAAAGAAAAAGGGGTTAAGCAACTTGTATTAGCTGGCGGAGTGGCGGCCAATAAAGGATTAAGAGAAGCCTTGACGACTAAAGTAGCTGAAGAGTTGCCGGATCTTGACTTACTGATTCCACCTTTATCACTTTGCGGAGATAATGCTGCAATGATTGGGGCAGCAGCATTTGTTAAGTTAGACAATCAAGATTTTGCAACAATGGCTTTAAATGGTACCCCGGGGCTTGCGGTCTCTTAACTAACATGACTACACTAAAAGACAAGCCGATATCATGGCTTGTCTTTTAGTCGTTAATTAAGGATGGTAGTGAGCAGTGGTGTGCACGGCTGTTAGCCTTGTTCAAATTCCTGAATCATGTCTTCAAGTTCTTCTTGGTAGTGTTCCCAGTCTGACATCAACTTGTCTTGCTTTTTAGTCAGCACTTCATTTTTCTTCACTAACTTATCGTAGTGGCTAAAGTCTTCAAACGTCTCCGGCAAACTCAGCTCAATTTGTATAGATTGAATCTCTCCATCCAATTCTTCTAGATCTTCTTCAATCGTTTCAATCGCCCGCATGACTTTTCTTTTATTTTTTTGGTATTCTTTTTGTTCCATGAAGGAGTGTTTCGCTGAGGATGTTTCTTCAGACTCGGAGCTATTCGTCGTTGAATCACTAGTTTCTAACAAATCCAATTCTTCGAGTTCAGCTTTCTTTTGGATGTAATAGTCATAATCTCCAAGATAAACAATTGCGCCAAACTCGTTAATTTCAATCACTTTAGTTGCCAATCGATTAATGAAATACCGGTCGTGAGACACGAACAAAAGGGTGCCTTCATAATCAATGAGAGCATTTTCCAGTACTTCTTTGGAATCGATGTCCAAGTGGTTTGTCGGTTCATCTAATAAAAGACAGTTATTTTTCTCAAGTGACAGTTTAGCTAAAGCCACACGAGCTTTTTCACCACCGCTTAAAGAACTGATCGCTTTTTCTACATCATCTCCACTGAATAGAAAAGAGCCAAGTAAGGTGCGAACGGCTTGTTCTGGCATCGTTGGGTGGTCATCCCAGACTTCATTTAAAACTGATTTATTCCCATTTAATAGTGTTTGTTCTTGGTCGTAGTAACCGAAATCAACTTTTGTGCCTGCTTTAACGGTTCCTTTGACAGGAGGAATCATGCCTATAATCGTTTTTAATAGAGTTGTTTTACCGACTCCGTTGGGACCGACGATAGCAATGGCTTCTCTTTTTCTCACATCTAATTCTATATCATTAGAAAGTATGGTATCGCCGTATCCAATAGATAAGTCTTCCGTCTGCAGCACGACTTGTCCAGATTCGCGTTCAATTTGAAATTGAAAATGAGCACTTTTTTCATCGCCTTGAGGTTTTGTTAAAGGGTCCATCTTTTCAAGTTGTTTTCGTCTAGCTTGAGCACGCTTAGTAGTGGAGGCTCGAACAATATTGCGATCAACGAAGTCTTCCAACTTCGCCACTTTCTTCTGCTGTTTTTCGAATACTTTCCATTCTTGTTTAAGTTTTTCGGCTTTCAAATCCAAATAGTTTGAATAATTACCAGGGAAGCGTGTCACCGTCCCTCTACTTATTTCATATATGTCCTGAACCACTTTATCTAAAAAGTACCGGTCGTGGGACACAATTAACAAAGCTTTCGAATAGTTTTGCAAGTATGATTCTAGCCAAGACAAGGTATCAATATCTAAGTGGTTAGTAGGCTCATCGAGTATAAGCAAGTCTTTCTTCTCCAGTAGTAAGCGAGCAAGAGCCAAGCGTGTCTTTTGACCG
This sequence comes from Alkalibacterium sp. MB6, assembly GCF_009935905.1. Taxonomy (GTDB): domain Bacteria; phylum Bacillota; class Bacilli; order Lactobacillales; family Carnobacteriaceae_A; genus Alkalibacterium. The sequence continues at coordinate 45,302 of NZ_PREX01000015.1, forward strand.
CCTGACAATTGAGAAATGGGTCTGTCGTAATCTTCCTCATAAAAACGAAACCCATGGAGAACCGATTTTATTTCACTTTCAATGCCGTAGCCATTATTCTCTTGAAAGGTATGTTGTAAGGCATCATAGCGAGTAAGAAGGTCTCTATAAAGAGCGTCATCTTTAGCAATATCCATCTCGCCCAGTTGAGCTTCTATATCCGTCATTTCCCTTTCCATAGCTAGTACAGGCTCAGCTAACTTATACATTTCTTCCCAAATAGTCAGGGACGATTCTAGACCCGTATGTTGATTGAGGTAGCCGATAGTGCTGTCTTTCTTTTTATGAATCACCCCCGAGTCGGGTTCAGATTTTCCAGAAATTATATCCAGTAAAGTGGTTTTTCCCGCTCCGTTTCGGCCAACCAATCCAATACGTGACCGTTCCTTTATTTCAATTGTCACGTCATCAAATAGTTTTTCAGCTCCGAAATAGCGAGATATTTTTTGAGTTTGTAATACAATCATATTCTTTCCTCTTTTTCTAAGGCCTATAGCCGTTCTCTCTAATAGTTTAGCACAAAGAATTGAGATAACAACCAGCCTTCCATTAATTTGTTGAACACTAAATAAGGATGAAACGAATGGATTAGATTTGGTAACAAAATGTAAAAAGTATGTGCATTTATAAAGTGGTCGTTCACGAGCAAACAAAGAAAAAGGCTATACAGTTATGAAAAAACAAGTTTAATTCACGTATAATGCTTTAAATGAAACCCAAGAGTGGTATAATGATAGTTGTTACAAACTCAATAGTTTGTGAATGCACAAGCAAGAATGGCACCTCTTTAAATTGCCGTAAATTGAATCAATGTAAATCTTAACAATTTGCTCTGATACCGTATAAATTAAACAAGGAGAATGACCATGGCAGAAAAGAAAATACCTAAAGCAACAGCAAGAAGATTGCCTTTGTACTATCGCTACCTACGCTTTTTATATGAAGCGGGCAGAGAGAGAGTATCATCGGCAAAATTAAGTGAAGCAGTTAAAGTCGATAGTGCTACGATTCGTCGTGACTTTTCATACTTTGGCGCTCTCGGTAAAAGAGGGTATGGTTACGATGTTGAATCCCTCATGAATTTTTTCAGTAAAAAACTGAATCAAGATCGATTGACTAATGTGGCTTTGATTGGAGTCGGTAACTTAGGTCAGGCTTTACTAAATTATAACTTTCGTAGAAATAATAACATTCGTATTAGTGCGGGATTTGATGTCAACGAAAAGTTGATAGGGACTATCCATCAAAGTGTTCCTATTTATCATGTAGACGATATGGTTGAACAGCTTAAGATGCAACAAATTGACGTAGCTATTTTAACCGTCCCTTCTGAAATTGCTCAAGAGATGACAGATCGACTGGTTGAAGGTGGCGTAAAAGGTATTATGAACTTCACTCCCATTCGTGTGACTGTTCCAAGTCACATTAGAGTTCATAATGTTGACTTAACGAATGAACTTCAAACACTCATTTATTTTATTAATTATTATCAGGACTTTGAAAATGAAAAAGAAAGTGCAACGGAAGATGACCCTTTGAACGACTTATTTTACAATGATTAATAAAAAAGCGGAAACCTTACTCAGTTAAGAGGAGGTTTCCGCTTTTTTAATTGGTAAGAAGTTGACTCTCAACTATTATTTTTTCTGTTTTTGTTTAATTCGGTAATAGGCCTCTGCTAAACGTGTCCCTTGTACGAAATCTTTTGTTGCAAATACAGCGAATAATAAAGAAAACAAGGTCCACCCTTCACTTCCGACAGAATTTATCGTGAAATATAGGAAGAGTAAGAAGAATACATATTTAAAACCAATTTGAAATTTAATTTGTTTTTCAGTCATATTGAATCCTTTCTATAACAAAAGAGAGATTGAATGAATCATTTTGACATCACATAACAAAGAGATTAAGAAGCACTGCTAGTACATTCATCATACAATGAGCAATGATAGGTGTCCATATGTTTTTTGTCTTGTAATAAAGCCAAGAAAAAACGAAGCCCATTGATGAGTACACAAGAAGCAAACCGTCTAAGTGGACAAAAGCAAAAAACAAGGAACTGATAACAGCGGCTCCTACGCCACCAATTTTATCCAATAGTAAGCCAAACATCACTTTCCTAAAGACAAATTCTTCCATAATTGGACCAGCTATACCAGCTAAGAGTAAGAAGGCAGGGTAGCGAACAACGATCTCCATGATTTGTGTTGTGTTTACGGAACTTAAATTGGATCCCAAGAAGGTAGCTTCGATAATACCCGCTATATTTTGTACAAATAAAGCGACAAACACGCCAACAATCCCCCAAAGTATGATGTCTCTCGCATTCGGTGAAAAAGGTTCTTCAAAGGTGTGTACCATGCGGTATCTTCGCTCCAAAATAATCATCCCAGCAGCACCTAAAGTAAACATAATCATAGGAACAGCTAAATAAACTCCTGGTCCTGTACCTTCTGGGAAGAAGGCAGGAATGATTCCTGACAACAGCTGAACGACAAGATATAACAAAATCATTCGTATGCCGGCTTTTTTATTCATTTCACTTACATTCATTATCGTCATCCTTTAATCGATTTATACACTTACATAATAATAGTAATTTACCATAAATACTAAACAGTTACCACTTTGGATAAAATTTCTCCATTTCAAAGTTTGGGCTTGCAAGAACCGGTAGATTTGTTATACTAATAAGTGGAGTTAGCACTCGTAGGTCGAGAGTGCTAACACACAGCACTCACTATAAAATGAGTGAACAACTAACTTATATTATGTGGAGGGATTACTTTATGTTAAAGCCTTTAGGAAATCGAGTACTTCTTGAAGTAAAGAAGGAAGAAGAAAAAACAGCTAGTGGATTGGTTCTTCCAGATTCAGCCAAAGAAAAACCTCAAACGGCTACTGTTGTTGCAGTAGGTGAAGGAAGAGTGTTAGATAACGGACAGCGCGCAGCAATGGAAGTATCTGTTGGGGACACTGTTGTGTTTGAAAAGTATGCTGGTTCAGAATTGAAATATGATGGTAAAGAGTATTTAGTGGTTAAAGACACAGATATTGTTGCTATTATGAATTAATCACCTTAAGAAAATACGATACACAGAAATAATATGATTTGAAAACAGTAAGGAGAGGACAACATATGGCTAAAGATATTAAATTTTCAGAAGACGCGCGTGCAGCAATGCTTCGTGGGGTAAATAAATTAGCAGATACAGTTAAAGTGACATTAGGACCAAAAGGAAGAAACGTTATTTTAGACAAATCTTTTGGTGCACCTCAAATCACTAACGATGGAGTAACCATTGCGAAAGAAATCGAATTAGAAGACAAATTCGAAAACATGGGAGCTCAATTGGTTGTAGAAGTGGCAAGCAAAACGAACGATATTGCTGGTGACGGAACAACGACAGCTACAGTTCTGGCTCAAGCAATCGTTAATGAAGGTATGAAAAACGTGACAGCTGGTGCTAACCCAGTGGGACTTCGTCGTGGAATCGAATTGGCTACTAAGAGAGCTGTTGAAGCGTTGCGTGATATTTCAATCAACGTTGAAGGCAAAGAAAGCATTGCCCAAATAGCATCTATTTCTTCAGGAGATGAAGAGGTCGGTCAATTAGTTGCAGATGCAATGGAACGTGTTGGAAGTGACGGCGTCATTACCATTGAAGAATCTCAAGGAATTGAAACAGAATTGGATGTTGTTGAAGGCATGCAATTTGATCGTGGTTACTTATCACAGTACATGGTCACTGACAATGAGAAAATGGAAGCTAACTTGGACAATCCATATATCTTGATTACTGACAAGAAAATTTCTTCTGTTCAAGAAATTTTACCAGTACTTGAAAACATTATGCAACAAAGCCGTCCGCTATTAATTATTGCAGATGACATTGAAGGTGAAGCTTTACCTACATTAGTATTAAATAAAATCCGTGGTACACTAAACGTTGTCGCTGTAAAAGCACCAGGCTTTGGTGACCGTCGAAGAGGAATATTGGAAGATATTGCTATCTTGACAAACGGAACAGTTATTTCCAGCGATTTAGGACTTGAATTGAAAGATGTCACCATTGATCAATTAGGAACGGCTGGTAAAGTAGTTGTTTCTAAAGATAACACAACAGTTGTTGAAGGAGCAGGCGATAAAGCTCAAATTGACCAACGTGTGGCGATGTTACGTGCACAAGCTGAAGAAACAAGTTCTGAATTTGACCGTGAAAAACTATTGGAACGTATCGCTAAACTAGCTGGCGGAGTAGCTGTGATTAAAGTTGGTGCGGCTACTGAAACTGAAATTAAAGAGCGTAAACTACGTATCGAAGATGCATTAAACGCTGCTCGTGCAGCTGTTGAAGAAGGTGTCATCGCTGGTGGTGGTACGGCTTATATTAACATCCTAAGCAAATTGGAAGAAATGGAAGCTGAAGGCGACGTAGCAACTGGAATCCGAATCGTCCTTCGTGCATTGGAAGAACCTGTTCGTCAAATCGCAAGTAATGCTGGCCTAGAAGGTAGCATTGTAGTGGAACGTTTGAAGCATGTTGAGTATGGAACAGGCTTTAATGCTGCAACTGGCGAAATGGTTAACATGGTTGAAGCAGGTATTATTGATCCAACTAAAGTTACCCGTTCTGCACTTCAAAACGCTGCATCTGTAGCTGCTTTGTTATTAACAACAGAAGCTGCTGTAGCTGAACACCCAGAAGAAAACAACGCTGGCGGAGGAATGGATCCTAACGCAATGGGCGGTATGATGTAATACTTTAAATACTAAACGACTAAAGCAGGCATTTACCCTTAACGGGTAGTGCCTGCTTTTTTGTCACTTCTATTCATGACTTGTTACACGAGACTATAATGGTGTGCCAAACAATTGAGTGGCATATAAAAACTCCCCGTCATAGTGAACGCCGACACCGATTTCTTCATATTCAGGGCGAACCATGTTTTCATAATGGCCTTCACTTTCTACCCAGCCATTAAAAATAAGCTCAGCCATTTCAACTTCTTCCATATAATAAGTCGCCATCCCTAAGTTTTCTCCAACCATTTGATAGGGATAATGAATACCTTCTTCTTCCAATACGGTAAAGGGCTCTGTACCGTCTGGGCGTGTGTGAGAAAAGACTTCTTCCGTTTCTTGCGCACGAATAATCGCTCCAGCCTTTAACATGTCATTTGATTGAAGAGGAGAGAGTGACAAATCGAGTCTTAACTCGTTGACGCGATCAATAATCGTTTGTTCAACAAGATCATAGTTTACTTCGGTTTCTTGGGTTCTAAAAGAATCAGGAGAAAGAATTTGAGGAGATAATCGCTCTGAATCTAACTGCATGGAGCCATTAAACAAAGGTGACTCACCAACGTTCATACTGATGTGGTTAAGTTGCTCGGTATCAGGTAAATAACTAACAATGGTGTTCATCCATGACCCGAGAGTCGTTCCATCGAGTAGCCTCGTTGTACCCAACCAAAAACCAAGTAATAAGGTTAGGCATAGAACCAATAATTTTCTAATAAATTTCATTTAGGTCCATCCTTTCATTCATAACCGTATTGTAGCAAATAGACATGAATATAAAAAGAAGAAGTTGAATCAAATGTCTAAACGAGTTAAGAAATGAGAGTCGCTCCTTGTCTATTTGAGTGATTTCATATAGACTATTTTAGAACATCAAAAAATAATATTAGGTGAAAAATATGAAAAGAATGAATTCAGAAAAAATGGGAACAATGCCGGTTAATAAGCTTGTATTGACTTTATCACTTCCTATGATGCTATCAATGTTTGTCCAATCACTCTATAGTGCCGTAGACAGTATGTTTGTAGCCCGTATTAGTGAAGATGCTCTCGCTGCTTTATCTCTAGCTTTCCCCATTCAGATGTTGATGATTGCTATACAAATCGGAGCAGCAGTAGGCATGAACGCTGAGCTGTCCAGACGATTGGGAGAAGGAAGACGGGATTTAGCCAGTTCAGCTGCTAATCATGGCGTATTTTTAGCTTTGGTCCATTATTGTATCTTTTTAATCGTTGGACTTTTGTTCATTCGACCATATTTCGAATTACAAACAGATAATCAAGCGATTATTCAATATGGCGTACAGTACACCACTGTTATTACCACCGTATCTATAGGGAAATTTATGCAAATCATGTATGAACGTATTTTACAGTCAACCGGCCGGACCTTTCATACCATGATTACACAAGGGACTGGAGCCGTATTAAATATTATACTGGATCCTATTTTGATTTTTGGTTGGTTCGGTATACCGGCTCTTGGTGTTTTAGGTGCCGCAATTGCGACGGTCATCTCTCAAATTATTTCTGCTATTATGGCTTGGTACATTAATGCAAAGGCAAATACAGATGTCGACATGCAGTATAGAGGGTTTAGACCCGACCTTCAGATGATTAAACGTATTTACTCTGTTGGTGTTCCCTCAATGGCGATGACCTCGATTACATCATTGGTCACCATCATTTTCAATAATATTTTACTACAATTCTCATCCACTGCCATTGCTGTTTATGGCGTCTATACTCGTCTACAAGGTTTTGCCTTTATGCCTGTATTTGGTCTAAATAATGGGATGATACCCATTGTGTCTTATAACTATGGGGCTAAAAATAAAGAACGAGTGACTCAAGCAATTAAAACAAGTATCCGTTACGGTGCAACCATTATGTTTATTGGAACCATTGTTTTTCAGCTCTTCCCAGATCAACTCTTGAGCTTATTTAATGCTACCGGAGACATGCTAGACATCGGTCGAGCAGCTCTACGCATTATTAGTATCAGTTTCGTATTTGCTGGTATTAGTATTATGCTAGCATCACTGTTTCAAGCTTTAGGAAACGCCATGTTTAGTTTGTGGATTCAAGTTGTCCGCCAACTGGTCGTATTGGTTCCAGTCGCTTACTTGCTGTCATTAACAGGAGATGTGAATGCGGTATGGTGGTCAAAACTAATATCTGAAAGTGTGACAGTTGTCCTTGCGCTAATAGCCTTGAGATATGTCTATAACAAGAAAATCGCACCACTAGCCGATGATAAATCGCATGAATTGCATCGTCATAGTAAACAGTCATTAGTTGCTGATAAGTAAAGAAAGCATCCCGTTATCGGGGTGCTTTTTCTTTCGTTTAAAAAGTCCAAAAAGGCTTCTAATCGATTTTCTGTCTATAGATTTGTTACACTATATAAGAAAGTACTCATTGAATACTCTTTAAATAGTCATTATTTAGAAAGGAAGAAGGATATGATACCTAAAATAATTCACTACGCTTGGTTTGGTGGGAATGAACTGGGACCATTGGAAAATCGCTGTTTAGAAAGTTGGCAAAAATATTGTCCAGATTGGACTATTATGAGATGGGATGAATCGAATTTTAATCCGAAAGACCATGGCGTTTACGCCCAGCAAGCATTTGAAAATGAAGACTGGGCTTTTGTATCAGATGTCGCTCGCTTATATGCTTTAAAAGAATATGGAGGCGTGTATTGCGATACGGATGCTGAGCTCATTAAGCCTATTGATAAGTTCCGAAAATTCCCTGCCTTTTTCAGTTTTGAAATCGATACTGAGATATCAACAGGAATTATTGGAGCCCAACCCCATCATCCTTTTATAGAAGAGCTTTACAATGATTATGACGGAAGAGAGTTTATATTACCGGATGGATCAAGAGACGATAAGACAAATGTGATTCGTATAACGGAAATTATGATAGAAAATGGACTTAAACCCGATAATAGTCTCCAAGAAGTGAAGGGATGCACGATTTTTCCAAAAGAATATTTCTCTCCTAAAGATTATTGGACAAGGGAAGTCAATGCGACTCGCCACACTCATGCTATCCATCAGTTCTCAGGTAGTTGGTTATAAAAAAACAGTGTCCGACCGAATAGGTTAGGGCACTTTTTTAGTTCAACGATTCTTATCCAATGAAGGACTATCAGAACAACTTACCATAAAGAGACACTTCAGGTATAATGAAAAAAGGAAACATAGACGATGAGATAAAAAGAGAAGGATGAGACGATGACACTATATATAAATGGCAAATTGTATGTGGATAAAGATACCTTTGCGACGAGCATGGTAGTAAAAGACGACCGAATCATAAAAGTAGGTACTGAAGAGGAGTGCAGACGCGTTTTTAAAGGGTCAGAGATAATCGACTTAAAAGGGAAGACAGTTATCCCAGGCTTTAATGATTCACATCTTCACTTTTTAATGACTGCTGAATACTTAGACATGCTTCCTATAACCGATGTCACGTCAATGAAAGAATTGATTCAACGAGGGATTTCTTATATAGAAGAAAAGACATTAACTGAAGACGATATATTGTATACAGAGGGTTGGAATCATACTCAATTTACAGATGAGAAGCGTATTCCGACGAAGCACGATTTAGATAAAATATCCACAGAGGTACCAATTGTCATGGTACGAGTGGATCGTCATGTAGCAAGTTTAAATACAGCTGCCTTGGCATACTTTAATATATCAAATGAAACGGAATTAGAGGTTGGGGGAGAAATAGAAAAAGATGAAGCTAATCAACTGACAGGTGTTTTAAAAGAAGGAGCTGTCGATCTTGTTCGTTCTCAACTTCCCGTAAAGACAGCTGACGAGAAAAAAGACAGTCTCATACGAACAATGAAGTTAGCTAACAGTATGGGAATCACCTCCATGCATACAAACGATGCAAAGGATGAATCCATAATGGAGACGTTAGCTTTGTATGAAGCGTTGGACGCAGAAAACCAATTGACCATTCGTTTTTACCAGCAGATTTGGTTTAATAATGGTAAATACATGCCGGACTTCTTGTCTAGCCATTATCGTTTTCAACAAGGAAGCAAGTGGAATAAGATAGGACCAGTCAAATTGTTTATTGATGGAACATTGGGATCGCGAACAGCGGCAATGAGAAGTGGTTATTCGGATGATCCCGAAAACACAGGCATATTAACGAAATCTCAAGAGACATTAAATAAAGAAGTGGCTATGGCTGTGGAATATGACTATCAAGTCATCATTCACGGTATAGGGGATAAAGGGATTGAAACAATCTTGAACGCCTATGACGCGGCTCTTGGTGACAGAGAAAACACCTTGCGTTTAGGTGTGAATCATATGCAAATTACAGGAATGGATTTAATTAATCGTGTGGCTGATAAAGGGTATCTGACTTATGTTCAACCGATATTCATTGATGATGATCTACCTATCATTGTTGAACGTATTGGGGAAGAACGCGCACGTACGTCTTATTTGTTTAAAACGATGAAAGATAAAGGCATCCATCAGTCCTTTAGTAGCGATGCACCAATTGTGTCCTTTAATCCGTTTGAGAACATTCAATGTGCCATCACTCGTAATCGTTTGACTACCCCGCATGAGACGCCTTATTTACCTGAAGAGGCAATGGATGTAGCCTCTGCTATTGATGCCTATACCTATGAAAGTGCCTATGCCAGTTTTGATGAAAATGAAAAAGGAAGATTAAAAGCTGGTTATTTTGCTGACTTTATTGTTTTAGATGAAGATATATTTACGTGCTCACCACAACGCATAAAAGATATTGATGTGTTAGCGACGGTAGCAGGTGGGAAAGTCGTTTACAAAAAGGAGCAAGACAATGTTTAAACAAACCATGACTAGACACCGTATTCGAAATATTGGCTTGATCTGTCTTGGGTCCATTTTATATGCCATAAGCGTCAATATGTTTACTGTACCCAACGACCTTGGAGAGGGTGGACTGACTGGTTTTTCGCTGATTCTATTTTATATCGCTAGTATCCCGCCGTCCTATACGATCTTTATTTTAAATATTGTGATCCTAGCCATTGGCTACAAATTTTTAGATAAACGAACCTTATACTATACACTGATAGCTAACGCTTTTATATCTGTATTCCTTATAGTCATACAAGGGTGGGAATTTATTCCGGAATCCAAAGTGCTCGCACCCATAGGCTCTGGAATTTTTATGGGAGCCGGGATAGGCATTATTATGTTGGGACACGGCACAACTGCAGGTAGTGATATTATAGCTAAATTAATGCAAAAGTATATAGGCCTAAATATACCCGCCGGCTTGTTATTGATTGATATCTGTATTCTTGTTCCAAGTGCCTTTATTATAGGTGCTGAAAATGCCTTTTTGACATTAATTAACTTATACATTTCCAATAAGATGATCGATTTCTTTCTATCGGGTCTCAATCCAAGAAAATCCTTTTTTATCGTTTCTAATCACTATATGGACATTGCGGATGCCATTGAAAAGCAGATAGGAAGAGGCATCACTATTTTAGATGGGCGAGGTTATTACACCAAAGAGAAAAAGGATATCTTATACATCATCATCAGTAGACGAGAAGTGCTACCAATCAAACGAATAGTTGAAGCTATAGACCCAAATGCCTTCATGACAGTGTCCCAAGTTCAGGAAGTAACGGGAGAAGGCTTTACCTACTTGTCCCAGGAAGTCCAAGCAGAACGAATAACAGAGGCAGAGAAAACCTGGATAGATAGCTAACAAGCTAAGAAATAAAAATAAGGAGAAACGTGTATGACGGATTTAATTAGATTAGACAATATAGGATTTAAAACGGAACAGCAACAGATCCTTAAAGATATCTCTTTTTCAATCAAAGAAGGGGAGAGGGTTATTGTGACCGGCCCTTCAGGGGGAGGGAAAAGCACGTTATTAAAACTCATTGCCAGTATTATTAACCCCATAGATGGGCAAATTTATTTTAAAGGGGAAGATATCGCTCAATTAGACCCTATTGCTTACAGAAAAAAGGTGTCTTATTTCTTCCAAAATGCCACATTATTTGATGAAACAGTTAGAGATAATCTTTCTTTCCCCTATAATATACGAGAGGAAGCTTTTGATGAAGGCAAAGCCGTACAGATGCTTGATAGAGTAAAGATGAGTGCTGAGTATTTAAATAAACCCATCATTGACTTATCCGGAGGGGAAAAGCAGCGAGTGGCTCTAGTGAGAAATTTGCTTTATCAACCGGATGTTTTACTTTTAGATGAAGTGACAAGTTCATTGGATGCGGAAAACAAAGAAATCATTTATTCCATTATCGATGAAATGAATACAAAAGAATCAGTGACCGTCTTAGCCGTGACACATGATGAGAGAGAATTTAAAATGGCTGACCGTGTATTGACAATTATAGAAGGTAGATTGGAGGACTCTAAATGACTAACTCACTCGACATTAGTAACCTATCCTTATTATTATCAACATCTTTGCTGTTTATTGCTATTTTTATTGATTATAAAGAAAAATTGGGTTTGGGAAACGATATATTTATTTCAGGCTTAAGAGCGGTTGTGCAGCTCTTTATTATTGGTTATGTGCTGAGTTATGTCATCCAACTCGATAATGTATTGGTCACGTTAGCTATGGTTTTGTTTATTGTATATAATGCCAGCTACAATGCCCATAAGCGAAGTGACGGCATTCCAAACTCGTTGATTATTTCCTTATCGTCTATTGGGTTTGGGACAGCCATCACATTGGGACTTCTTGTTCTAACTGGGGTCATTGAATGGACACCTTCTCAAATTGTACCGATAACAGGAATGATTGCCAGCAATGCGATGGTTGCATTGGGCTTAACCTACCAGGCGTTGAATAATAAATTCAAAGACCAAAGGCAACACGTTTTAGAGAAACTGGCTTTAGGAGCTAATGAGAAGCAGGCGTCTATGAGTATTATTCGATCTAGTGTAAAAACAGGGATGAGTCCTTCCATCGATCAAACCAAAACGGTTGGCTTAGTTAGTTTACCAGGCATGATGTCCGGGTTGATTTTTGCAGGAGTGGATCCGACAGAAGCCATCAGATATCAAATCGTCGTCATGTTTATGCTAATTGGCGTAACGAGTATAGCCAGTTTCATTGCAAGTTATATGGCTTATAAACAGTTTTATAATGAACGCAAGCAATTGATTATTTAGAATAATTATTATTTAGACTATAAGTCCCTTAAAAAGAGACCTTCAAAATCATTGATTCTATTGATTTTGAGGGCTTTTTTGTGTCAAAAAGGTGAAATGTATGGAATCTTTGACATGTTACCGTAAGAAAGCCTGTCAAATAATACGAACTAACTAAAAGGAAGTAACAAAACGTGTAATACGCTTTACTAGGCTCTAAGACATGGTAAGATACGTACAGTTGTTCAGAAGGACTGAGCAAATTGAAAAAGAACTCAGACTATTAAGTCAAAGGAGACATTAGTTATTATGTTATTAAGTAGAAAGCAATTTATCAAAGCCGGAGTCGTTTTTGCTTCATCTGCATTGTTGTTTTTAAGCAATGAAACTGAGGCAAGCGCAAATGAATACACTAGTGAGAATTGGCAGCCTAGAACAGTAGAAGAAATCAAATCAGATATTTTAGCTCAAAAAGACAATCAAGATGGCGATAAAGACGTTATCGAATATACCTTCCAATGGGGAGATACATTATGGGGCGTATCTAAAGCAACTGATATTTCTGTCGACAAATTAGTCCATGTTAACGATATTGATAACCGTAGTTTAATTCATGTCGGCACAACAGTTTATCTGAGTGAGGATTTTACTGTATTATCTGTTAAAAATAATGATGAGATTGTCAGTTACGACGTTTCGACGGATGAAGTAACTGAAACAGATACACCAGAAGAAGTAACAGAAGTACAGGAAGTTGAAGAAGTAACAGAAGTAGAAGAAGTTACAGAAACAGTTGAAGAAACAGTTGAAGAAACTGAAGCAGTTGTTGAGACAAATCAATCTGAAGCGGCATCTGCACCTGTAGAAACGCAAACAGAAACAGAAACTTCTTCGGAGTCAAGTTATTGGATGACAGTAGAAGCAACAGCTTATTCTAGAAACCAAGCAGTATTATCAAACTTTACCTTTACAGGGATTGATTTAAGAGAAAACCCACAAGTGATTGCTGTAGACCCTAATGTTATTCCATTAGGATCGACCATTGTTGTTCCTGGTTATGGTACGTTCGTAGCTGGAGATACTGGTGGAGCAATTAAAGGTAACAGAATTGATCTCCATATGGAAGATCTTCAAGCTGCCTTCCAATTCGGAAGACGCACGATTGACATACAGGTATTCGAATAAATTAAACTAGTTTTCTTATCCTAAACCACAAGCAAGGTGTTCTCATCCTTGCTTGTGGTTCTTTTTATACTCAAAAACAGATGAAGTAAACTTTATGCAATACAACCATTTATTATAAACGTATTATTTGTTTATGGCAATATAAAAGTGGTTCTTTCCAAAGTCAGTTGTTATTGCTTCTATTTAGAGAAAAGTGAGGAGTATAATTAAGAAAAGAAGAAAGAAG
>NZ_PREX01000016.1 GCF_009935905.1 Alkalibacterium sp. MB6
TAATGCCAGTAAGAACTTACTCAATTTAGTAAGGTAAAAAACAACGGGGAGGGTTCACCCCTTTGAGCTTGGTATATTTGGTCAGCTAGTAAAAGTGACTACGACCCAAGAAGCCCGTCACTTTAGTGATGGGAGGTTCACATTTGGGCTGCTGAAGACAATCGAAAAAGCAGACAAATACCAGTAAAACTAGGCTTTACGTATGAAGGCATGCGCCGGGCTGATGAGATTCTAAACGGGAAATACGTCGATATGTGTATTTACGGCATGTTAACCAAGGAGTGGGCACAGTTGAAATAATACCAACAAATAGGAGGAATCAAATGGGTAAGAATAAATTAAAGTCCTATCAACCACTCAACACGTTAAAACAAGTGGATGAGTCGATTTGGATTGCGGATGGCGAGATGATTCATATGAAAGCTGGCCCATTTAATATTCCTTTTACCACCCGTATGACAGTAGTTAAATTGAGTGGTGAATCACTTTGGGTTCATTCGCCTATAGCTCCAGACAAGAAGCTAATTGATGAAGTGAATAATCTGGGGAAAGTTAAACACCTTATCTCTCCAAATAAAATACATTATGCATTTATTAAAGATTGGAAGGCTATTTATCCCGAAGCAATTGCATGGTCAAGTCCAGGAGTTGAGAAGCGAGCGAGCAGTCAAAACATCCCTGTTGCTTTTGATGAAGCGTTGACAGATGATGCCCCAAAGGAATGGGGAAAAGACATCAGTCAATTGCTATTCAAAGGGGGACGAGTGGTTCAGGAAGTGGTCTTCTTTCATCATAAAAGCAAGACATTGATTCTAACGGATTTAATAGAAAATGTGGAAGCAGAAAAAGTGAATAGCCCTTGGATGCGAGCTCTTTATTCACTTGCGGGGATTAAAGACCCTGATGGCAAGACGCCCATTGATTACCGCGCGTCATTCATTGGTAATAAAAAATTAGCTAGAGAAAGCTACAAGCAGATGTTGGCTTGGGAGCCGGATAAAATCATACTTGCTCATGGACGCTGGTATGATAAAAACGGAACGGACGAACTAAAGCGAGCGTTCCGCTGGTTGGATAAATAGACGTAAAAATAAAAGGGCAACAGGAATCATGTATTAACTGATTCCTGTTGCCTTTTTAATTTGTGATTAAAGAATCATCGCTCCAATAACACCAAAAATCATTATGGGAATATTAAAGTGCATAAAGGTCGGCACGCATGTATCCCAAATGTGATCATGTTGACCATCCACGTTCAATCCAGCTGTTGGTCCAAGTGTGCTATCAGAAGCCGGAGAACCCGCATCGCCTAAAGCAGCTGCACAACCAATAATTAATACAATAGCCAGCTGACTAAAGCCTAATTGCATAGCTAAGGGGACATAGATAGCGGTAATCACTGGAATCGTTCCAAATGATGTACCAATACCCATCGTAATTAGTAAGCCCAAGAAAATCATACCGACCGCTGCGATAAACTGATTACCGCCTATAATGGCAATAACAGAGTCAACCAAGGTTTCCACACCGCCAGTTGCACGAATGACGTCGGCGTAGCCTGAAGCGACAAGCATGACAAATGCAATAAAGCCCATCATTCCGATACCACTATTAATCATCTCATCCATACTTGACCATTTAATTGCACCACCTATAAGCATAATGAACAGGCCTAATATGGCGCCTAAAATTAATGAGCCAAGAGTTAATTGAACGACTAAAGCACTTAATGCACCTAAAATGGCAACAAAATGGGTTTTATTAAAATAAACGTCTGTTTCATCCGCTTGTTTTTCCAATGACTGGACATTATCTAATGTAGAGTACTCCCTAGGTTGTCTATACGTTATAAATACAGCGATTAGTAAACCAACGACCATTGCTAAACCAGGAATCCACATGACTTGCCAAATATCGTTAACCCCTATTTGAAGACCATTCGAAGCCATCTCGTCTCTAATTAAATTGTGGAATATTAAACCGTAGCCTATAGGTATGGAGACATACGGGGCCTTTAAACCAAACGTTAATGCAGTAGCCACTGCTCGTCGATCTAATTTCAGTCTATTAAAAATACCAATCAACGGAGGTATCAAGATAGGAATGAATGCAATATGTACAGGAATCGCGTTCTGAGAGAACGTACTAATTAAAGCAATGATAAATACCAACACTTTTCCCGTACCATCTATACTTTTGGATAATTTTTGTGTAAGGACTTTTGCCGCACCAGATTTTTGAATCCCGGCTGCTAAGGCTCCGAGCAACACATAGTTTAGTGCTGTTTCAGCATTATTACCCATACCGCCAAGCAAAATAGTCATTGTTTCAGTTAGTGACATATTAGCTGCCAAACCACCAACCAATGCTGCGATAATCAAAGCTAGTAAGACGTTCAGTTTTAATAAAGATAATCCGATCATAACGATGACCGAAAGTAATGCAGGATTCGTTAACACCCTCTCACTCCATTCATAAAAAAAAGATACAAATAAAAGCCATACTACCATACTGTTGAAAGAGTGACAATGGTTCTCATTATATTTGGATAGTAGCTAATATTTGTTTAATTAAATCATGACGAAAATAAGTCAAATAGTAGTAAAAATTTGATAGTTAATCCGATGTTTCATTGAAGGAAAAGATAGAAAGTGTATAATACAAGTATCCCATTCTAAATAACAAGATGAATGTATTAGTGTTCACTAGTTTTTTAAGATGATGTACCATAATCGACATGACTTTCACATTATATAATATTCTTCAATTGAAGGAAGGTTAACATATGAGCAACTCTTTATCCTCCGCACTAGATGTCATTATAGAGAACAAACAGATAAAACCCGTTTTTCAGCCGATAGTATCTTTAAAAGATGGTCAAGTAGTCGGATACGAAGCATTATCTAGAATCACTGAACCCAGCATAATAAAAGATGCTGAGGAATTATTTAAAGTGGCTAGTGAAGGGAATAAAGCATGGGCACTTGAAGCACTCTGTCGAAAGAAAGCCATTCAACATGCTTCAACATTTATGAATGCCTCTTCTTCACCTAAACTATTTTTGAATGTTAATCCAATTATCATTCATGATGACGCCTTCGATAAAAACTATACACGTAAATTGGTGAAACAGTACGGTTTGAATCCAGATAACATTGTATATGAAATTACAGAAAAAAACATGATTATGGACATGCATCAGTTTCAACGGTTATTAACGTATTACAAAAATCAGAATTACAAAATTGCTATTGATGATGTCGGTGCAGGTTATTCTGGTTTAAACTTAATTAGTGAAGTTCAACCCGATTATTTAAAGTTAGATTGACAATTAACAAAAAACATTGATACGAATCCACTAAAGTTTGCTCTAGTTAAAGCAATGGCAGACTTAACTAAAGTGTCCAATATGTCATTAATAGCAGAAGGCATTGAAACAGAAGGGGAACTGGCTGCCTTAATATCAATAGGTGTTCAATATGGACAAGGCTATTTCATACAAAAGCCCGATGACATTATTCATCCTATTGCTACGCAAATGATTAGTTTGATTAAGGACTTCAATATAAAGAGTAACCCTCATACTTCTGAAATCTATTGCATTTTACAAACGCCTAATCGCTCTATCGATATGGGTATCGCTTCGATGGAAGATAACCTTAAAGATAGTTACATTTCTTTTATACAAGAACCCGAAAAACAAGCCGTGTGTGTAGTGGATGGCGAGCAGGCAGTGGGGATCTTAAGTAGAGAGAATGTAGTTAACCTCTACAATGAAAAAAATAAATTAGGACAACTAAAACATTATCAAGAGTATCTCGATACAGAGTTTTTATCTGTAGATAGTCATACGCCTTTACCCGTTCTATCCAGATTGGCTATGAGTCGAACACGTGATAAATTATATGAAAGTATTGTTATAACTCAAGACAATGCATTTTTAGGCATCATCACAGTAAAAGAATTGGTGATACTTTTAACACAATCGATTCATTAATCTAAAAAGAGCTTTTTTCCCATGATGACTCGTGGACGAAAAGCTCTTTTTGTATTATTTTAACATATCCTATAAAGAGTAAGTGCTTGCAATGAAAAGCAAAAGTAAGGTAATGTATGAGTATAGTAAATTTTAGTAAAGGAGAAATTGAATGTCTTTGTTATCTGCACTATTTAATCTCATTTTATGACATTAGTAGTTTTGCTATGCCGATATTTATTTTTGTGTTTGTATTCAATTCCGGATTAAGTGAGCACCCAAAAACTATTTTTCTTACGGCAAAGGAAAATTGGGGATTTTATCTCAGGTTAATAATATACAATAATATACTGCTTCCTATTGGTGTCTGGCTCGTTCTTCAGTGGTTGCCTATTGATCCATTGTATACGAATGGATTGACTATTTTCTTTCTCACCGCAGGAGCCTCTACAGTCATCGCCTTTATGATGGAAGTTAAATTAAGAAGCACTTATGCTGTCACCTCAATGATATTACTAACGTTCATGACAGTATTGGTGATTCCGATACTGCTTCCTTTTATGATTGAAGGAGCAAGCATTACGTCGTTTGAACTCGTACAGAGTTTAGTGACCAGTATCCTGTTGCCTCTTCTTATCGGTATGGGCTTGAGGTTGTTTTTCGAGTCATTTGTCGACACGATTCGACCTTTTATTCTAAAAGCACAAAAAATACTAATGAATGTCGCTATTTATGGAATGATGATTGGGCTCATTCCCGAGTTGATTCAGTTAATCGGAAGTGGTGTTGTAGTCACTGGGGTTGGCTTAGTCGTCCTCGCCTTTTTAGGTGGCTATCTCATCGAAGTGAAAAATTCAAGTCAATCAATGAAGTTGACTTCAGGCTTTGTCGGAGGACAAAAGAACGGTGCAGTTACCTTTGCAGTAGCTATTAATAATTTTTCTGATCCCAACATGATATTAATTATTGCTGTCATCGGCGCATTAAGTACAGTCATATTTAGTATGATGTCTACTTATATAGGAAAGAATCAAAAGGTACTCATTTAACAGGATTAAAGATTATAACTTGACAAAAAAGGAGTGGTTCAAATGGTTGAAGAGGCACTTGTTTTAATAAAACCCGATGCTGTTAGGCGACAGTTGATTGGCTCTATACTCCATGAATATGAGAAGTTAGGATTACGCATCAGTCATTTAGAAATGCAAATTGCCACAACCGAACGTGTTGAAGCGCATTTGACTCTGGCAACTATGAATATGAGTATGATATTCATGCAAAAACAGGTGACATTTTGAATCACTAAGTAGAAAAAGATGATTAACCATTAATATAAAAACAACCAGTCGTCGACTGGTTGTTTTATCATAAAGCGTCCTTTATAACATTCTATCCCGTTTATGATAGAGTAGAGGTGAAAATTGATACAAAAGGCGGGTGTCATATTATGAGGACAAAAAAATTCAACAAATTAAAAAATGATGTCCTGTCGACAGAGGAATACACTAAGGACATTCAGTTAATCGAGCAGTTTTTGTCTGAAAAAGAATTGGATACAGATAAAACAACGATTCTTTTTTGGAATCATATGGTTTCTTTACTCAAACGAATCGATACCAACCAGCAGCACACAACAGACAAGCACTTGCCTCCGGAAACGAATAAAGAAGTGATTGATATAACGAGATCATTTATCTTTTTTATGGCCAGTAAGCGAAAGTTTAATATCACTCCCACAGAAACATATTTATTATCCGTTTATTTTAAACAGTTAGTGTGAAGAAAAGACATTGAGAATTCCTCTCAATGTCTTTTTTCTGTCGTGCTTGTTTATTTCCTTTAAAGCTTTATAATTGAAAAGGAAATTAATCTTAAGAATGATTAGTGGTACACTATATAAAGAAGTGATTTAACAGTCAGGAGGACGAGGATGAAGAAAATAGGATTTGATACAGATAAATACCTTAAGGAGCAGTCTTCTTATATTTTAGAGCTAGTTGACACCGTCGATAAGCTTTATTTAGAGTTTGGTGGCAAACTGATTGGTGATAAGCATGCTAAGCGCGTGTTACCAGGCTTTGACGAAGATGCTAAAATGAAATTACTAGCAACTTTAAAAGATCAAACGGAAATCATTATTTGTGTTTACGCAGGGGACATTGAGAATGCTAAGGTCCGTGGAGATTATGGGATTACTTATGACAGAGACGTGTTACGTCTAATCGATGAATACAGAGCGTATGGTATTCCGGTTAACAGTGTACTCATTACTCGGTATCAAGATCAACATAATGTTAAAATATTTATGTCAAAATTAGAGCGTAACGGCATTCAAGTCTACACTCACCGATCGATTGAAGGCTACCCAACAAATGTAGAGACAATCATGGGTGAAGATGGTTTTGCGAGAAATGATTATATTCCAACAACTAAACCTATCGTCATGGTCACTGGTCCAGGAGCAGGAAGCGGAAAATTAGCGACGTGTCTCAATCAGCTTTACCATGAATATGCTAGAGGAAGAGTAGCGAATTATGCTAAGTTTGAGACATTCCCTGTTTGGAATCTACCATTAAAACACCCTGTTAATATCGCCTATGAAGCGGCTACGGTTGACTTGAAAGATGTCAACATGCTAGATAACTACCACTATGAAGCATACGGTGAAGTGGCCGTTAACTACAACAGAGATATGGAAATGTTCCCGGTCATCAGAAGAATCATAGAGAAAATATCTGGTAAGGAATCAACCTATCAATCCCCAACAGATATGGGGGTTAACCGTATCAAATCAGGCATTACAGATGATGATGTCGTCATAGAAGCATCTAGACAAGAGATTATAAGGCGTGCCTTCCATGTTGAAAATGATTATAAAATCGGAACAGCTGATGATGAAACCCTTCGCCGTATTCAAGTAATCTTAGAAGAATCAGATTTGAAGAAAGAAGATAGAATCCCTGTAAAAGCGGCTAGAGATTATGCCCTTAAGGTTCAAGAACGGTTAGGTGCAGCTAATCTGCAAGCAGTTATGGCAATTGAATTGCCTAATGGAGAGATTATAACTGGACGAACCACGCCATTAATGGATGCGTCAGCAGCGGCCATTGTGAACAGTATTAAAGCATTAGCAAACATTGCGGATGAAATTGATTTGTTGGCACCGATGATTCTAGAAACCATACAGACCTTAAAAACGGATGAATTGAACAGCAAAGTACCCACCTTATCAGCTAACGAATTATTAATTGCCTTAGCAATTTCAGCCGTAACGAATCCGACTGCCTCAGTTGCTTATAGTAAACTTGGATTATTAAAAGAAGCCCAAGCTCACTCGACCGTAATTATGAATCACGAAAATGAACAAACTTTGAGAATGCTTGGAATCGATTTGACAAACGATCCAGTTTATCCAACAGACAATTTGTATTATAATTAATCAGGTGAGTGGTATAGGAAGGTAGAATCATTCATTAACTAACTGCTTCATTGTGCTGCCAGCCAAGAGCTGATAAATTTTAGGAAAGAAGTGATAAAATGAGTAAAATCAAAGTGGGAATAGTCGGTTACGGTAATTTAGGAAAAGGCGTAGAGACAGGTATTAAACAATCCGAAGATCTCGAATTAGTCGGTATTTTTTCAAGACGAAACCCTAAGGATCTCGATACTGATTCTCCGGCGTACACCATGGATGAATTAGAGTCCTTTAAAGGCAAGGTGGATGTTCTCGTTTTATGCGGTGGGTCTCAAAAAGATATTCCCGTACAAGCGCCTGAATTAGCTCAACGCTTTAATACAGTGGATACTTATGACAACCATAATGAAATTCCAAATCATTATGATAAATTAAATGCAGTGGCTAAAGAAAACAATACAGTAGCCGTTCTATCTACTGGTTGGGACCCAGGTTTGTTTTCCTTGAACCGATTATTTGCAGAAGCGATTCTACCAAAAGGGAAGACATATACCTTCTGGGGACCTGGTTTAAGTCAAGGACACAGTGACGCTGTCCGCCGAGTGGAAGGCGTAAAATACGCTGTTCAGTATACCGTACCAAAAGAAGAGATGGTGGAGGCTGTAAAAGCAAAACAGACAGTTGACTATAACAAGTTATCTGCTCATAAACGAGTGGTCTATGTCGTGTTAGAAGATGGAGCTAATGAAGAGAGTGTAAAAGAAACCATCGTCACGATGCCAGACTATTTTGAAGGCTACGAAACAGAAGTGAATGTTATTGATGAAGAGACTTTTGCTAAGGATCATACGGGTATGCCTCATGGGGGTACTGTATTAAGACAAGGTCAAACGTCAGAAGGGACGACTTCAGTTTACCAGTTCGGTCTGGATTTGGAGTCAAACCCTGAATTTACAGCAGCCGTAGCGATTGCTTTTGCTCGAGCGGCAGCTAAATTGGCTAAGGAAAAAGCCTACGGAGCAAAAACAGTGTTTGATATTGCACCAGGTTACTTGTCACCTAAGAGTCCGGAAGATCTCAGAAAAGAATTATTGTAAAATAAAAACGGGTCGAGAGAGTGAATCATTTATCTCTTAACCCGTTTTTATTTTGACGACTTTCTTTGTTTAGCCAAAGCTTGTTTAGCTAAATTATCTGCGCCTTTATTTTCTTTTTCAGGAACCCATGTCACATCATATAGAGTTAAAAGAGTTAAATGATTTAAAATCTCCTTAAAAACAGGCTTATAGTCACTTTTTTTAATAAATGCCTTCTGTAATGACTGTGCGACTAACTGGCTGTCTGTATAAAACTGGATGTATTGGTTGGCTTTTTGGTTGCTTAAAACCCACTTTATTGCCAACAAAAAGGCATGTAGTTCAGCTAGGTGGTTGTCGATAGCCTGGGGAAGGGGATAAGACAATTGTTCGTGAAGACCGTCACCTACAACAATAACCCCAGCACCCGCCAATTGGTCTTTAGTTGATACGGCTGCATCACTATAAAGTTTTAACATAGACACATCACCTCATTTAGAATAAAAAAAGACCAGAAACTCATAGAGTTCTGACCTTAAGTATAATCTATTCAGATTCTTTTTCAATAACGACGACATTCGTTGCCTGAGGACCCCTAGATCCTTCGACAATATCAAATTCTACAGTCTGTCCTTCATTAAGAGCTTTGTATCCTTCCATAGTGAGGCCAGTGAAGTGTACAAACACATCTTCTTCATCATCGTACTCAATAAAACCATAACCTTTTTGATTGTTAAACCATTTAACAGTACCTATAGTCATCGTTTTCCCCCTATAAATGAGACCTAATTAAGCTCTCTACATCTTTAAGTATAAAGGATAACCTATATATAGTCAACGATTCAAGGGATGTTGGCAAGTCGAGCCGTTGATTTATCAATGAATAAATGAAATAAGATTAAAAAGAGGCCGTCAATATGCTAAACTATAGTGGAGTCTATGTTAAGGAGAATGACAATGAAAGAATGGAAAGTTGAAGGATTAACACATTCTTATGGAATTAAAACGCTATTTGATTCAATATCCTTTTCGATACAAGAAAATCAACGAATAGGGTTAATCGGTGTAAATGGCACCGGAAAAACCTCTTTTTTAAGAATTGTAGCTGGAGAAGTTAAACCAGATGCCGGTATGATTACAAAACCTGGAGACTATGACATTGGTTATTTGAGTCAGACGAATGATTTAGATTCTGAAAAAACGGTACTTGAAGTGGTTTTCGATGGGGATTCTCCTATGGTACAAGCTGCCAGAAATTATGAAGAAGTACTGAAACGGTTGGCAGACAATCCTATGGACGAACGCGTTCAGCAAGCCTTTACCTCAGCAGAAAAGAGAATGAACCAAGAAGATGCTTGGAATGTCAGTGTTCGTGCCAAATCGATCTTAAACAAATTAGGCTTAGAAGACACCAGTAAAAAAGTAGGGGAGTTATCCGGAGGCCAGCAAAAACGAGCTGCTTTGTCTCAAGTGTTGATACAAGAACCCGACTTACTCATACTGGATGAGCCGACAAACCATTTGGATTTTCAAATGATTGAATGGCTGGAAACCTATTTGTCAGGTTACCGTGGGTCTTTATTAATGGTGACTCATGATCGTTATTTCCTCGACAGAGTATCCAATCAAATTGTGGAACTGGAGAATGGAAAACTTGAGCACTATACAGGTAACTATCAACAGTATATAGAGCAGAAAGCAGAAAGAGAAGAAACCAATCAGAATATTGCCCATAAGCAAAAGCAGTTATACAAGCAAGAATTAGCATGGATGCGTGAAGGGGTTCGGGCAAGAGGAACCAAGCAGCAAGCAAGAAAGGACCGCTTTTCTGATATCGAGCAACAAGTCAAATCCCAGCAAGTGAAATCAGAACTAGAACTACAGTTAGCGGGTTCCAGATTAGGAAAAAAAGTCTTAGAACTGGAAGAAGCAACGAAGTCATTGGACGATAAGACCTTACTAAAAGACTTTAACTTATTAGTCCAACAGACTGATCGCATTGGCATTACAGGTGTGAATGGATCGGGAAAGACAACATTTTTGAATATTCTATCCCAAGAGCAGGCACTTGATAGTGGGGTATTGTCAATCGGTGAAACAGTTAAAATTGGATACTATAAGCAAACGAACGAAGAATTTGATGAGGACAAGCGAGTCATCACTTATTTAAGAGAGATTGCGGAAGAGGTCCAGCTGGCAGACGGGACGTCAGTGAGTGTATCTCAACTTTTAGAACGCTTCTTATTCAATCGTTCCATGCACGGCTCGCCTATTAATCGTTTATCAGGTGGAGAAAAACGTCGCTTATATTTGCTTAAAATACTGATGCAGCAGCCTAATGTGTTACTGCTAGATGAACCAACAAATGACTTAGATGTCCAGACCTTAACTATCTTAGAAGAATATATTCAACAGTTCTCTGGAGCAGTTATTGCTGTATCACACGACAGGTATTTCTTGGATAAAATTGCGACTAAATTATTGGTCTTCCAAGGCAATGGTGTGATTGAAGAAAGTTATAAAAAACTATCTGAGTATTTAGATGATGCAAAAGAGGCGACTCAGCCCGCACTTACTAAGAAAACCATAAGTGACAAAGCGACTATTCAATCAACTGTAAAAGAAAAAACGAGTCTGACTTACATGGAGAAAAAAGAGTGGGAAACCATCGAGTCAGATATTGAAGAGCTTGAAATGGAGCTGGAGACTGTACAAGAAGAGATTGGTCACATCACCTCTGATTTTGAAAACTTAACTAAGTTAACTCAAAAACAAACTGAACTGAGCAAACAACTTGAGGAAAAATATAGCCGATGGGAATATTTGGCCCAATACACCTAAGGAGTGGACACCATGGAGAAAGAGTACCTTGACTTAGCTAAAAAGATATTAGAAGAAGGCACAGAAAAGAGCGACCGGACGGGCACTGGAACGAAATCTATATTCGGGCATCAAATGCGCTTTGATTTACAAAAAGGCTTTCCGTTATTGACAACTAAACGAGTCTTTTTCAAATTAATTAAAAGTGAGCTACTTTGGTTCCTTAAAGGGGACACCAATATTCGCTTTTTACTTGAAAACAATAACCACATTTGGGATGAATGGGCTTTTGAGCGCTATGTTAAAAGTGAGGATTATAAAGGACCAGACATGACTGATTTCGGACTACGTTCACAAGCTGACCCTGAATTTAAAATAGTTTACGATAATGAAATGGCAGCCTTTAGAGAAAAAGTACTGACTGATGATGCTTTTTCTGAAAAATATGGTTCTTTAGGTAATGTCTATGGTGCTCAATGGCGAGCCTGGCAGACAAAAGATGGGGGCTTTATTGATCAGATCAAAGATGTTATTGAAAATATTAAACAAAATCCAGATTCCCGTAGACATATTGTTTCTGCCTGGAATCCGGAGGAAGTCCCATCGATGGCACTTCCACCTTGTCATACCTTGTTTCAGTTTTATGTGGATGGAGACAAGCTAAGTTGCCAACTATACCAAAGAAGTGGTGACGTCTTTTTAGGGGTACCTTTTAATATTGCCAGTTATGCTTTATTGACGCATCTAGTGGCTCAAGAGACGGGATTACAAGTTGGCGAATTTATTCATACGTTAGGTGATGCGCATCTTTATTTGAACCATCTTGATCAAATTAATGAGCAGTTAAGTCGCGAGCCTAAAGAATTTCCAACCATAAAACTGAACACAGACAAGAGTATTTTTGATTTTGAAATGGATGATATCGTTATAGAAAATTACCATCCGCACAAAGCAATAAAAGCACCCATAGCTGTATAAAAAGCTTGGTGTTTCTATATACAATTATATAGTTGCTTACAACAATTAATTAAGGACGTGTTGCTATGATAACATTTGTATGGGCAGAAGACGAAAATGGAGTCATTGGAAAAGATGGAACGCTACCTTGGCACTTGCCAGCTGATATGGCCTTTTTTAAACAAGTCACATTGACCGGAAATGTCGTCATGGGACGTAAAACCTACGATAGTATTCCTAACCCTCCACTTAAAAATAGAGAGAATATTGTCCTAACGACTAATCAGTCATTCGATGCACCGGGAACCATCGTTTATCACTCGAAAGAAGAGATTTTAAATTATGCTAAAGCAAGTGACAAACCGCTGCACATTATCGGTGGGGTCTCTCTATTTGAGATGTTTAAAGATGAAGTAGACGAACTATACCGCTCAGTCATTCACGAATCTTTTGAAGGGGATACGTTCATTCCTGAAATAGATTATTCACAGTTTGAGTTAATAGAAGAAACGCAAGGTGTTGTGGATGATAAAAATAAATACCCACACACATTCCAAGTATTTAGACGTAAAAAATAAGTAAACAAAAAACACGATCAGCCGTTATAAGTGGACCCCCACTTATCACTAACTGATCGTGTTCTTAATTATAAGGTATAGAAATAGATTGAGAAGAACATACATATGGTACCAGTGAGAACAAACAAGTGCCACACAACGTGCATGAATTTAACGTGTTTTAACCGATAAAACAAGGCGCCGATTGTAAAAGATGCTCCTCCGCCCATTAGCCATAAGAATCCTTGAGTACCTAAACCTTTGTAGAGATAGCTAAGGAAAAAGATGGAAATCCAACCCATGGCTATGTAAAGCCACAATGATAAGCCTTGAAGTTTCTTAAACCAAACCGTTTTATAGATAACTCCAAATAAGGCTATAGACCAAATGATAACAGTTAACGTTATGCCCAAGCGACCGCCAATCGTTATCAAGGTATACGGCGTGTAGGTTCCCGCAATTAATAAAAAAATGCTGCAGTGATCAATGATGCGCATAACATATCGCGCTTTTGTGAAGGTCAAGCTATGGTAAAGTGTACTGGATAAGTAAAGCAAGATTAATGTGCTGCCGTATATAGTATAGGAAGCAACCTCAAGTGTTCCTCCTAGAGCTAAACCTTTTTGGATTAAAAAAAGCAATCCTATGATACTCAATATTACGCCTATCCCATGAGTTACAGCATTAAGTACCTCGTTCCAGATGAGATACTTGCGGGAAAGCATACTCCCTACATTTACATTAGTCATATGATACCTCCTTTAGCTTTCGTTTCTGTACGAGTATTCAAAAATTTGGTATACTATCATAGAAACTGTGCTATTTATTCTTGTTAGTTAGTATAACATAATTAAATAAATCTATAAAAGACAAAACATTTTGATTTTAACAAGGAGGAGACATGCTTGAGTGATTCCAGAGGGAACAGAAGTACCAAAACAAAAAGCAGAGGGTGGATGTGGGCCTTCTTATTATTACTAGCTCTAAACATTGGGTTGGTGGTTTGGTTAGTTTACCGTTTGCAGCCAACACCAATTGACACAACGACTGAGACTCAGCAACAAACAGTGGTTAGAAATGATGGATGGTCCTTTGAATTGACAAGTGAGTCAAATCAAGTAAATGAGTTAATTAATGTGTACCTTGAAGAAGAAATGGGAGACGATTTCGAACAATACACACTAACAATAGATGACAACGTTCTCTTAGAGGGTGCGCTTCAAGTCTTTGGTTTTTCTGTTGATTTTTCTCTAGCGATGGAGCCATTTGTTATGGAAAACGGAAACCTTCAACTGAGAGCCCAATCTATTCAATTAGCATCCTTTGAACTGCCGTTATCGCTAACTATGAATATATTAAGCCAACAACTTGATCTCCCTGATTGGGTGAGAATAAACTCGGAAGATGCTTATGTATTAGTTGCTTTTAATGAGTTCGAGCTTCAAAATGGTGCATCTCTGTCTATGGAGAGAGTCAATTTAGAAGATGATGATATCACCGTAACTATTTTTTTGCCAGAAGAAGCTGTAAGATGATATACTAGACTTAATTTATATCATTTAATTGGGTGTGTTTAGGAAAGGATTTGAATAAGTGGAAAAAGCATTATTTGCCGGAGGTTGCTTCTGGTGTATGGTCCAGCCTTTTGAAGAAATGAAAGGTATAGAACACGTTCTCTCGGGTTACACAGGTGGTCATGTAGAAAATCCGACTTATGAGCAAGTAAAAGCTCAAGAAACGGGCCATACTGAAGCGGTTTTAATTACCTATGATGAAACACAAGTATCTTTCAAAGAGTTGTTGGACATCTATTGGAATTTGACTGATCCAACAGATGCAATGGGTCAATTTATGGATAGAGGAGACAGTTATCGACCGGTTATCTTCTATTATAATGAGGACCAGAAACGACTCGCCTTAGAATCAAAAGAAAAGTTAAGTAAGAGTGGTCGTTATGACCAGCCGATTGTCACGACTATTGAAAAAGCAGGCCCATTTTATGCTGCAGAAGAAGAACATCAAGAGTTCTATAAAAAGAATCCGAGAGCGTATGCCGCTGAGAAAGAACAAAGACAGCAATGGGTAGAATCTCAATCGTAGGAGATGGATGTATGAGACGACCGTTTTATCATTATTTAATGACTCACAGGGATCCATATAAAAAAGACGCATTAACATTGTTTGCTAATGCGGCCGAAAAAGATGGATCATT
Source organism: Alkalibacterium sp. MB6 (assembly GCF_009935905.1). Lineage (GTDB taxonomy): Bacteria > Bacillota > Bacilli > Lactobacillales > Carnobacteriaceae_A > Alkalibacterium. Next base: position 15,014 of record NZ_PREX01000016.1, read on the forward strand.
TCCAAAGCAATCAGAAAGTTATGAAGAGATTTCCAGGTATTTAGAAATGAGCGGGGACTATTTGGAGTCGATGACCGTTTTTGATGATGCGTTTAGGTTATATAAAGAAACCAACGATTAAAATAAATAGGATAAAGGGGAATATACATGAGTACACATATCGAAGCTAAAAAAGGTGAAGTAGCAAAAACAGTTTTAATGCCAGGAGATCCGTTACGTGCGAAATACATTGCAGAAACATTTTTAGAAGATGTGAAACAATATAATGGCGTTCGAAACGCTCTGGGCTTTACTGGTACTTATAAAGGGGTCGAGATTTCTGTGCAAGGAACAGGAATGGGTATTCCTTCTGTGATGATTTATGGAGAAGAATTAATTCAGGATTACGGAGTCGAAAACTTAATTCGTGTCGGTTCTGCAGGCGCATTGAAAAAAGAAATTAAAATTAGAGATGTTGTTTTAGCACAAGCCGCTACAACTGATTCGAGTATACACCGTCATATTTTTAATAACCAAGTTGACTTTGCTCCTATTGCTGACTTTGACTTATTAAGACATGCTTACGATATTGGAGTAGAGAAAGGCATGAGCATTCGAGTTGGGAATGTATTGAGTGCTGACCGATTTTATAATCAAGAATTAGACAAACAAAAATTGGCTGATTACGGTGTGATGGCTGTAGAAATGGAAGCAGCTGGATTGTATTCCTTAGCTGCAAAATACAATAAGAGAGCGTTGGCTTTGTTGACAATCAGTGATCATTTGCTAACTGGTGAAGAGACAACAGCTGAAGAAAGACAAACAACTTTTAACGATATGATGATTATTGCTCTTGAAACCGCCATTCGAATGGAAGAAACGAACTAATTCCCTTATATAGGAAAGAGGAGAAACATGCACCAGGAACCGGAAAATAAATCAGAGACTAAAAAAGTCAGTATGTCCGTTTACATTGGTTCTTTGCTCGCGGTCATGATCATAGCTATTGTAGCTGTCGCTAGCGTGATTGTCTGGGCTTCTCCAGATGAACAAGAACCAGTTGGAAATCAAACCGTGTTAGATAGTCCGGCCGGGACGCCAGCCACTGAGTCAGTCGATTTTCAACCATTAGAAGAGTTATATGCTATACTGATGACTCATTATTTTGAAGAGTTGGATTCAGAAGGATTGATTGAAGGCGCATTGGAAGGCATGGCCGATGCGATTGAAGATCCCTATACCGAATACTTGGATGAAATAGAAGTGACTTCTATGGATGAAGATATTCAAGGATCGTTTGAAGGTATCGGTGCAGAAGTGATGAAAGAAGACGAATATGTACGCATTGTTTCTCCTATTGCCGGCTCTCCTGCTGAAGAAGCGGGGCTTATGCCTAATGACTACATTGTTGAAGTGGACGGAGAATCCGTTGCTGATATGGCTTTAAACGAGGCAGTTGCCTTAATCCGCGGCCCTCAAGGATCGACAGTTGACTTACTCATTTTAAGAGGTGACAGTGAATTCACTGTGACGATAACTAGAGATTCAATTCCTGTGGAGTCAGTGGTTTTCGAATTGGATGAAACCGATCCAACCATTGGTTACGTTAGAATTACTAATTTCAATCAACCCACTTATGAAGAGTTAGTAACAGCGATAGAGACTCTCCAAGACCAGGGTGCTGAAGACTTTATATTTGACGTTAGAGGTAACCCAGGTGGCTTACTAACGGCCGCATTGGAATTATCTAATATCTTCGTTGAAGATGGCCAGCCAATTATGCAAACTCAAACCAGGGATGAGGAACCTTATGTTTATCTAGCCAATTCAGACCTATATGGCGAGTTTAAATTTGAAGGGGATGCCGTTCTTCTCATTGATGGCGGGAGTGCCAGTGCTTCAGAAATATTAGCAGGAGCGATGAGTCAATCTGCTGATATTCCATTGATTGGCACACCAACCTTTGGTAAAGGAACTATTCAAAGTATTCGTGATTTAACGGGTAGTGGTGAAATTAAATTTACTTCTGGACGATGGCTGACGGCTAATGGGGATTGGATAAATGAAGTAGGCATTCAACCTGATCGTGAAGTGGCTATGCCAGAATATCAAAACTTCCTTCTTATCAACCCTGAAGAAACCTATGAAGTGGGTGACGTCTCAGAGGAAGTAAGGAATATTAAAGGGATTCTGGATGCACTTGGATATGACGTTGGAGAAGTCAATGAGGTATTTGATGAACCAACGGAAGAAGCAGTGAGAGCTTTCCAAGAAGAGCAAGAGTTGGAAGTGACTGGAACAGTTTCAGGACCAACGGCTAACGCATTAATTGATTCTTTACGGGAACTCATTCAAGAAAATGACACTCAATATGAAGCAGCTTTAGACTACTTGATGGGTAATGAATAAGAGATTAAAAGGGAAGAGGAAAGAGCTCGGTGGAAAAGCCAAACTCTTTCCTTTTTCCACTGTTTTTGCCTATAATTATAATGATAAGTTGTATAATCAGTTTTGGAAAATTAAAAAGAGAGCGGGATCGAGTACATGAATGAATCATTTAACCCTAGAAGGGACCAGCATGGTAAAAAGAAAAAAACAGTGGAAAAGAAACCCTTCATTAACGAGCTCCTTAGTACCTTTCTATATATTATCGTTATTACGGGGTTATTCGTTGCGATTAGAACGTTTTTGTTTGCTCCAGTCAGTGTAGAAGGTGATTCGATGAACCCGACTCTCGTTCGCAAAGACCGTCTTGTATTAAACAAGGTATCATCAACGGATCGCTTTGATATTATTGTTTTCCCTTCACCTGAAGATCCAAGTGTTCAATTTATTAAGCGAGTCATAGGAGTAGCTGGTGACACTATAGAATACCGGGATCAAATTCTTTATGTGAATGGAAAAGCAATTGACGAACCATATGTCGATTTATCTGGAGAGAGCGATGGACTCATTGACATATACAATGGGGATTTTTCATTGGAATCTCTTCGTGGTGTAGAAACAGTACCAGAAGGCAGTTACTTTGTATTAGGCGATAACCGGGTAAACTCAAAAGACAGTCGGTCATTTGGCTTTATAGACGAAGAAACCGTAACGGGAAGTACTCGTTTACGTATATGGCCACTGGATAGATTTGGTTTCGTAGATTAATTGTACCAACCGAGTTAGTTTAGGAAGAAATAGGCAAGTGAAAGGACGTTTTAACGTGTTGATACAATGGTATCCAGGTCATATGGCCAAAGCAAAAAGACAATTTCAAGAAAAGTTAAAATTAGTTGATGTGGTTTACGAGTTAGTCGATGCACGGATTCCCTATTCAAGTAAGAACCCCGATTTAGATGATTTAATCGGAAATAAACCACGTATTGTCGTACTAATGAAAAGTGATTTAGCGGATCCAAAACGCACAAATCAGTGGATAAGTGAATATGAGAAACAAGGCATAGCTGCCCTTTCAATCAATGCTAAAGAAGGCCAAGGATTGAAAGAAGTCATGAAATTGACTAAAAAGGTTCTGCAGCCTCTATACGACAAGTGGGAAAGTAAAGGCATGAAACCTCGAGCAATAAGAGCAGTCTGTGTCGGGATACCGAACGTAGGAAAGTCAACCTTAATTAATCGCTTTGCCAGAAAAAACATTGCCAGAACGGGCAACAAGCCTGGCGTGACTAAGGCACAGCAGTGGATTAAATATGGGAAAGAGTTGGAGTTACTGGATACCCCGGGTATTTTATGGCCTAAATTTGAAGATCAGGAAGTCGCTAAACGACTGGCTGTTACCGGTGCAATAAAAGACACCTTGCTTCATTTGGATGATATTGCGTTGTACGCTATGGGTTATATCCGTGTAAACTATCCAGGATCGATGGCTGAGAGGTATAAATTAACTACTGAAGAGGAACAAGAGCAAGACTTACCAGACTTATTAATGTCCATTACTCATAAGCGCGGATTTAAAGATGACTATGAACGTGGCGCAGATATGTTTATTTATGAATTAAGAAACGGACAGTTAGGAAGAATGACATTTGAAACACCAGACGACATCAAACCAGAAGCCTCAGACGATTAAAGCAATCAAAGAGTTATTAATGAGTGACACGGTATTGACCGATGAAGCAGTCGCAGAATTAAGGTTGGACCCCCGGAAAGGCGTCCAGCAGGCCATTAAAACGTGGGACACACGCCAACAGAAGCAGAAAGAATTAGAAAACCAATTTTTTACTATGCAACACTATGAACGAGAAGCCCGTCAAAAAGGCTATCAACACATTGCTGGAGTAGACGAAGTCGGCAGAGGTCCGCTTGCTGGACCGGTTGTTTCTGCAGCCGTCATCTTACCAAAAGAGTGTGATTTAGTTGGCATAAACGATTCCAAACAGTTGAGCAAAACCGAAAGAGAAAAGTGGGCAAAACGCATTTGTGAACAAGCTGTGTCCATTCATTATTCAATCATTTCAGCACAAGATATTGACCGATTAAACATTTATCAAGCAACCAGATTATCTATGAAAGAGGCCGTTTTTGGCTTGTCTCACCAACCTGATTTTTTACTGGTAGATGCCATGTCAATTGATGCACCAATCCCTCAATTGAGTATCATAAAAGGCGATGCTAAAAGCATTTCTATTGCTGCAGCCTCCATAGTTGCCAAAGTAAAACGAGATCAATTGATGAGTGATTATGCGCAACTTTATCCAGAATTTGGTTTTGAGCATAATGCTGGTTATGGTACAAAAGAGCACTTAGAGGGTCTGAAAACTGTCGGTGCAACGCCTATCCATCGGGTGTCATTTAAGCCAGTCAGTGACTACTTAAGAAAATCTTAATAAATAAAAATAATGAGTTTCTATCTTTTTTGGGTAATAAAATAGATAGAAACTTATTTTTATTTATTAAGGAGAATGCATGATGTATCTATTAACAAAAGAAGACATTATATTATTAACTAGTCACTACTCACAGTTGACTCGACAGGAAAAATGGTCTATGCTTGTTTTTCTTTATCCTGACATGAAAGATAAAGCGCCTAAACGAGCACTTCAGGCTAATGTCGCTTCAGAGAAACGAGCATCTTTTTTGCGTTACCTCAAAAATACTCCTATAATGCAACTTAAAGATCAGTACAAGAGGGCATCTATTGACTACGTGTGTTTAGGATCAGCTGATTATCCATATATGCTTGAACATAGTTACGATCCACCCTTTATATTATTTATAAAAGGGAACGCTTCTCTTTTAAAGAGAATAAGTTTAGGAGTCGTTGGTGCTCGGGAATGTTCGGCTTACGGAATCCATGCGTTGAAAAAGCTGTTGCCACCTTTAGTGGATTCATCGTTGGTGATTACAAGTGGCTTAGCGAAAGGCATAGACCGGGCGGCACACGAATTGACTATAAATGGAGGCGGCGAAACAATAGCTGTCATCGGCACAGGTTTAGATGTATGCTATCCTAGAGAGAACCGAGATCTTCAATCATTGATTAGTCAATCGCATTTACTCATATCAGAATACCCACTCAAAACGGCTCCTAAGAAGCACCATTTCCCCATGAGAAACCGAATTATTGCAGGTTTGTCAAAAGGGGTATTGGTCGTGGAAAGCCGTGAAAGAAGTGGCAGCCTCATTACTGCTCGCATGGCTCTTGAAGAAGGACGAGATGTTTTTTCTATACCAGGTTCCATCTTGTCTGATTTGTCAGGTGGGTGTAATGAATTGCTCAAATTAGGCGCAATTCCAGTGACTTCTGGAGAAGATATATTAATGAATTGGACAGAATAAAGTCATTATTTTTCCGAAAAGCGAAAAACAAAGTTGACAAGTCCATTCATTATGGCATATTATGATAAGCGATTCTTAAGTGAGATACAACGTATATAAAAAAGATTAAACTGTTAGATACAAAAAAGGGAGGAGCCTGCAATTTGGCTTTTAAATATTTAGTAATCGTGGAATCACCCGCTAAGGCAAAAACCATTGAAAAGTACCTTGGAAGAAATTATAAAGTGGTAGCCAGCCTGGGTCATATCCGTGATTTGCCGAAAAGTAGAATGGGTATCGACTTTGAAAATAACTATGAACCCGATTATATTACTATAAGAGGTAAGGGTCCAGTCATTAAAGAGTTGAAAAAGCACGCGAAAAAAGCTGAAAAAATCTTTCTCGCAGCTGACCCGGATAGAGAAGGAGAAGCCATCGCATGGCATCTCAGCTTTCTTCTGGACTTAGATAATAAAGAGAAAAACCGTGTTGTCTTTAATGAGATTACCAAAGAGGCCGTCAAAGAAGCATTAAAAAATCCAAGACACTTAAATGAAGATTTAATCGATTCCCAACAAGCTAGACGCATATTGGACCGCATTGTTGGTTATCAAATCAGTCCATTATTATGGAAAAAAGTGAAACGTGGACTAAGTGCAGGACGAGTTCAATCGGTTGCATTAAAGATGATTTGCGATAGAGAAAATGAGATTAGAACGTTCAAGCCGGAAGAATACTGGTCAATTGAAGCGAATTTCATGAAAAACCGCAAAAAATTTCAAGCTAACTTTTATGGCCTGAACGGTAAAAAGCATGCTCTACCTAACAATGACTCTGTTCAAGATGTCTTGAATCAATTAGATAAAAGCCAGGACTGGGATGTCACAAGTGTCATTAAGAAGGAAAGAAAACGAAACCCTTTACCGTCCTTTACCACATCGAGCCTTCAGCAAGAAGCCGCTGGTAAATTAAACTTCCGAACAAGAAAGACCATGATGGTTGCTCAGCAGCTATACGAAGGAATCAACATTGGTCGAGGTGGAGCAGTTGGTTTAATTACCTACATGCGTACGGATTCGACTCGTCTGTCAGAAACAGCGAAAGAACAGGCCAATGAGTTAATCTTATCTGAATTTGGCAAAGAGTATGCCGCGACGACGCAACTCAAGCAAAGTAAGCAAAAATCGGCTCAGGATGCCCACGAGGCCATTCGTCCGACTAGTGCGATGCGTAAACCAGCTGATATTGAAAAATACTTGTCTAAAGATCAGATGAAGTTGTACAGCTTGATTTGGTCAAGGTTTATTGCCAGTCAGATGAAACCGGCTGTTTATGACACGATGCGTGTTGATATTGAACAAAACGGTGTGACGTTCCGCGCAAATGGATCCAAGATCAAGTTTAAAGGGTATCAAATGGTTTACCAAGACAGCAAGACTGAAAAAGATAACATGCTTCCAGATTTGGAAGAAGGGGACCGTATCCAACTGGATTCTATGGAGCCCAACCAACACTTTACTCAGCCACCAGCTCGTTACAGTGAAGCAACCTTGATTAAGACTTTAGAAGAAAATGGAGTGGGTCGTCCGTCAACTTATGCACCGACTCTTGAAACCATTCAGCGCCGTTATTATGTGGCATTGAAAAACAAGCGCTTTGAGCCAACTGAATTAGGCGAAATCGTTAATGAAATCATTGCGGAGTTCTTCCCTGATATCGTCGATGTAAACTTCACAGCTGAACTTGAAAAAGATTTGGATTCGGTTGAAGAAGGTAAGCGTGAGTGGGTTGATATTATCGATCAATTCTATAAGCCCTTTAAAAAAGAAGTAGACAAAGCGGTTGAAGAAGTAGAAGAAGTTGAAATTGAAGATGAACCAGCTGGCTTTGACTGTGAAAAATGTGGCAGTCCAATGGTCATTAAAATGGGTCGGTATGGTAAGTTCCATGCGTGTTCGAACTTCCCGGACTGCCGTAACACGAAACCAATTGTGAAGAAAATCGGTGTGACGTGTCCGACATGTAAAAAAGGTGAAGTCGTCGAGAGAAAATCTAAGAAGAGTCGAATCTTTTATGGTTGCGAACGCTACCCTGATTGTGAATTCACTTCTTGGGACAAACCAATTGGCAGAGACTGTCCAAAATGCGAGCATTATCTTGTTGAGAAAGCGACGAAGAGTCAACGCCAAGTTAAATGTTCGAATTGTGATTATGAAGAAGCTGTTCAGAAATAAGAGTGCATTAATTAAATAGAACTGAAAAAGGCCCTTGCCATCATTTGAGACAATGATAGCAGGAGGCCTTTTAATCAGTCTTTCCTTCTCTTTCATTAAAAGGTCATGAATAGGTGACAGAAATATGATAAAATGAAGGGAGTGAGGTGAGACAGCTATGTCCAACAAATGGATTGATTTATTTTCTTCCTATTTACTAAATGAACGCCACTACTCTGAACACACGAATGAAGCCTATATTAACGATTTGCTTGCCTTTCACTCCTTTTTAAAAGACACAGGTGAAGAGGATATATTAAACGTCAATTTGTCAGATGCTCGCATTTATTTGAGTTTTTTAACGGATAAAAACTATTCACGTACATCCATCTCAAGAAAAATTTCCAGTATGAGAGCTTTTTATCAGTTTCTATTAAATAATGAACTAGTGAAAGACAACCCGTTCTCTTATTTGCAAGTCAAAAAGAGAGGGTCACGCTTACCTACTTTTTTCTATGAAGAAGAAATGGAGGCTTTATTTAAGGCAGCTGAAGGAGAATCTCCTCTTGAACTACGAAACCAAGCCTTGCTTGAATTGTTATATGGGACGGGTATTCGAGTCAGTGAGTGCCAAGGGATTAAAATGGATGATATTGATTTTCCTATGGGCATGCTATTCGTTAAAGGAAAGGGCAACAAAGAACGCTACATTCCTTTTGGTCATTATGCAAGTGAAGCTTTAAAGGTGTATATTGAACAAGGTAGACATCAGCTGATGGAGACTTATAGTAAAGATCACCCTTACGTTTTTGTCAATCATCATGGGGATCAAATTACACAAAACGGTATCCAATATGTCTTAACAGAATTGATTAAAAAGAGCACATTAACCAGTAGCATCTCCCCGCATATGTTAAGACACACCTTTGCGACTCATTTACTGAATAACGGAGCAGATATAAGAACAGTCCAAGAGTTATTAGGACACAAGAGTCTAGCATCCACGCAAATTTATACCCACGTCACGACGGAACATCTTCAAAAAGACTATAATGCGTTTCATCCGAGAGCGTAGAGTCTCTTAAATCTAGAGAATAACTGGAGGAATACGATATGACAACGATACTAGCTATACAACACAATGGTAAAAGTGCGATGTCCGGTGACGGTCAAGTCACCATGGGCGAGCAGGTAGTGATGAAAAGCACAGCAAAAAAAGTCAGAAAGATTTTTAACGGTGAAGTGCTTGTTGGTTTTGCTGGTAGTGTAGCAGATGCCTTTACTCTTGAAGAAAAATTTGAAGGCTATTTAAACCAATACAACGGTCATTTAATGAGAGCTGCTGTCGAGTTGGCTCAAGAATGGCGCACAGATAAAATGATGAAAAATTTAGAAGCGTTACTGATTGTTATGAATAAGGAACAAATGCTATTGATTTCAGGAAACGGTGAAGTCATTCAACCAGATGACGGTATTTTAGGCATTGGTTCTGGTGGTAATTTTGCCTTATCTGCCGCTCGTGCGTTAAAACTGCACGGTGAGTCGTTAACTGCAGAAGATATTTCACATGCTAGTCTAAAAATAGCAGCTGATATCTGTGTTTATACGAATGACACAATCATTACAGAAACACTATAAGGAGACATGTATATGAGAACGAGAAATGACTTAACGCCTAGAGAAATTGTTAGTCGCTTAGACCAATATATTGTTGGACAAGGTGATGCAAAAAAAGCTGTCGCTGTTGCTTTACGTAATCGTTACCGTCGATTGAAACTAGACGAAGACATGCAACGAGACATTACGCCTAAAAACATCTTAATGATTGGAGCAACAGGTATTGGTAAGACAGAAATTGCCCGCCGGTTGGCATACATTGTCGATGCACCCTTTATTAAAGTCGAAGCCACTAAATTCACTGAAGTGGGTTACATTGGACGAGACGTTGAATCCATGGTCCGTGATTTAACAGAAGCTTCTATCGCTTTAGTGCGTGAGGAATACAGAAGCAACGTGAGAAGTCGAGCAGAAAAACGTGCCATTGAGCGTGTAGCAAAAGCTCTAGCACCAGGAATCAAGAAAGAGAAAAGCCAAGATAATAACCCGTTTGCTAGTATGTTTAAAGGAATGGGCATGGATCCGTCTCAATTCCCACAAGGTCCTGAAGAGGAAGAAGAAGAAACGGTTACCTCTGATATTTCATCTAAACGCGATGAATTAAAAGAGCAAATTCAAAAAGGAATACTGGATAACCGTGAACTGGAAATAAAAGTAGCAGAGAAGAAGAAAACCAATACAATGAATGCCCCTCTTGAACAAATGGGTATTGATTTATCAGAAACCCTTGGTCAATTAACTCCAACGAAGAAAGTGAAGAGAAAAGTAACAGTTAAAGAAGCTGTAGACATCTTTACTGAAGAAGAAGCAGACAAATTAATTAATGAAGAAGATATTAACGCAGATGCAGTTCGTTTAACAGAAAATTCTGGTATTATCTTTATTGACGAAATTGATAAAATCACTTCCAAAGGCCAGCAAAACAGTGGTCAAGTGTCACGTGAAGGGGTACAAAGAGATATCTTGCCTATCGTTGAAGGCTCAGCAGTTAGAACGAAATATGGGACAGTCAATACCGATCATATTTTATTTATTGGATCAGGTGCTTTCCATATGTCTAAACCAAGCGATTTAATTCCAGAGTTGCAAGGTCGTTTTCCAATTCGTGTCGAGTTAAATGATTTAACAAAAGATGATTTTGTTAAAATACTGACTGAACCAGAAAATGCTTTAATTAAGCAGTACCGAGCATTACTTGAAACCGAAAATATATCTGTTATCTTTACAATGGATGCCATTGAAAAAGTTGCAGAAATTGCCTTTGATGTCAATGAATCAACTGACAACATTGGTGCAAGACGACTCCATACTATATTAGAAAGACTTCTGGAAGATTTACTCTTTGAAGCACCTGATATGACAATGGGTGAAGTGAAAATCACTCAAAAGTATGTAGAAGACAAAATCGGTCATATTGTTGAAGACAAAGACCTCAGCCGTTATATTCTATAATGTAATCAAAAAAACAGACCTTTTATTAGCTTGATTCAAGCTGATCGAAGGTCTGTTTTCTTATTTGCTTTTTTTGTGATGGCGTCCCCAAGGCACTTTGTTTTCGTTACCTTCTTTAATACGGACAATATTAGACCGATGCCTGACAATGACAATAATCATAGCCAACCATACAACCGTTGTGAAAACCCAGTCACCGACAAAGATTGAGGCTAAAGCGGCCACTATGAGGGTCACGATGCTAGCTAAACTCACCATACTGGAAAAATACAGGACAGAAACCCATATAATCAAGAAAAAGAGTAGCAATAAGGGTTGCACGGCTAAAACAACACCTGCACTTGTCGCCACAGCTTTACCACCTTTGAAGCCAAGGAATAGAGAAAAGACGTGACCGAGAATGGCGAATACCCCTACGAACATGGGGTGAATGTCTAAACCTAACCAAATAGGGATAAGAGTAGCTAACGTCCCTTTAGCTATATCAAGAATTAACACCACGATGCCAGCTTTGACTCCCAATACACGAAACGTATTAGTCGTCCCTGTGTTTCCGCTGCCTAAGGTTCTAATATCTGTTTTAAAAAATAATTGACCGATCCATAAGCCGGGTTGTAAAGAACCCAGTAAATAAGCAATAACCATGACTGCTATTTCCCACAAAATAGTTCCTCCTTAAACTGTTCCTTTTACCTTGAATAATTTTACCATTTTTTTGACTAAATGCACACCTGTTTGAAAGGATTACTCACATTCTTAAAAAGGGAACATAAGTTTTTTACACAAATTGTGATATATATGGTAATATTAATAATGCTTGTACTGAAACGAAACAAGAGCTAAAGGAACGACTAACTTTGTTTCTTAGCGTGTAATTATAGTTATAGACCGTTTAAAGGAGAGTTTATTTTAATGGCAATGAAACAATACGATGATCATTCTATTCAAGTTTTAGAAGGATTGGATGCTGTTCGGAAACGACCGGGCATGTATATCGGTTCCACAGACTCAAGAGGTCTTCACCATATGGTTTACGAAATAGTCGACAATGCTGTCGATGAAATGCTGGCAGGATTCGGATCTAAAATAGATGTCGTCATTCACAAAGACAACAGTATTTCTATTAAAGATGACGGCAGAGGGATGCCTACTGGTATGCATTCATCGGGTGTTCCAACGATACAAGTTATTTTCACCGTACTTCACGCGGGAGGAAAGTTTGGCCAGAGTGGTGGATACAAAACATCTGGAGGCTTACACGGAGTAGGTGCATCAGTTGTAAATGCGTTATCCGAATGGCTAACTGTTAAAGTCTACCGGGATGGTGTAGAGTATACACAATTATTTGTAAATGGTGGCAAGCCTAAAGGAAAAGTCACTCAGAAAAAAGCACCTAAAAGTAAAAATGGAACGCTAGTGCATTTTAAACCTGATTCCACCATGTTCCAACAGACGGAGTTTTCGTTCAGCTTGTTAAGCGAACGATTAAGAGAATCTGCTTTTTTACTCAAAGGAATTGAAATTAATATTACCGATGAACGAAAAGATAAACAGGAAACATTCTTTTATGAAGAAGGAATCAAGGAGTTTGTCAGTTATTTAAACGAAGAAAAAGATACATTGTCACCTGTTGCATATTTTGAAGGTGAACATAATGGGATAGAAGTCGAGTGTGCATTCCAGTACAATGATGGTTATTCCGAAAACGTCCTGAGTTTTGTAAATAACGTGCGTACCAGAGATGGTGGAACTCATGAAGTGGGAACGAAAACAGCTTTAACCAAAACCTTTAATGAATACGCCAGACGAGTTGGACTATTAAAGGATAAAGAAAAGAATTTAGAAGGGACAGATGTCAGAGAAGGTATGTCGATGATTCTGTCCATTAGAATTCCTGAGAATGTGCTTCAATTTGAAGGGCAAACGAAGAGTAAATTAGGTACGCCAGAAGCACGAACCGCATGTGATGTGGTCATTTCTGAACAGTTCAATTTCTTCTTAGCCGAAAATGGAGACATGAGCCAGCAAATCGTTCGTAAAGCGATTAAAGCAAGGGAAGCAAGAGAAGCTGCACGTAAAGCAAAAGAAGATTCTAGAAATGGGAAGAAACGTAAGCGTCAAGAAACCCTTCTTTCAGGTAAACTGACGCCTGCACAAAGTAAAAACGCTAAGAAAAATGAATTGTACTTGGTAGAGGGAGACTCTGCTGGAGGATCCGCTAAACAAGGACGTGACCGTAAATTCCAAGCCATTTTACCATTAAGAGGTAAAGTCATTAATACGGAAAAAGCCAATATCCAAGATATATTAAAAAACGAAGAAATCAGCACCATGATATACACCATAGGAGCTGGAGTTGGGCCAGAATTCGATTTAAAAGACTGTAATTACGATAAAATTGTGATTATGACCGATGCGGATACGGATGGCGCTCACATTCAAGTGCTTTTGCTGACATTCTTCTATCGCTACATGAAACCACTTATTGAAGCAGGTAAAGTATACCTAGCACTTCCACCCTTGTATAAAGTGTCTAAAGGAAGAGGAAAGAGCGAAGTGATTGAATATGCTTGGACGGATGACGAATTAGAAGGCGTCATTGAATCGATAGGCAAAGGGTACATGATTCAGCGGTATAAAGGACTAGGTGAGATGAACGCCGATCAGTTGTGGGACACAACGATGAACCCAGAAAGCCGTACACTTATCCGAGTAACGATTGATGACGTGGCACAGGCAGAACGACGTGTCTCAGTCTTAATGGGCAATAAAGTCGACCCACGACGAAAATGGATTGAAGAGAATGTGGAATTCTCACTTGAAGAAGAAGGCAGCATACTTGAGAATAATGAGGTGCTAGACGAGCAAGAAAATCCAATCCAATTGTAAGAAAGGTAGATCATATTAGATGGTTAATAAGCGAGAAGAAATACAAGAAATGACTCTAGAAGAGGTCATGGGTGATCGTTTTGGACGGTATTCAAAATATATCATCCAAGAAAGGGCTCTTCCGGATATAAGAGACGGATTAAAGCCCGTTCAACGTCGTATTTTATATGCTATGTTTTCTGAAGGGAACACTCATGATAAAGGGTTCCGCAAATCGGCTAAGACAGTCGGTAACGTCATAGGTAACTTCCACCCTCATGGAGATACAAGTGTATATGATGCAATGGTTCGAATGAGTCAAGATTGGAAAATGAAAACACCGTTAATTGATATGCACGGAAACAACGGGAGCATGGATGGCGACCCGCCAGCAGCTATGCGTTACACGGAAGCGCGGTTATCAAAAATCGCAAATGAATTACTTCAAGATATCGATAAAGAGACAGTTGAGTTTGTTTTAAATTTTGATGATACAACTAATGAGCCAACTGTTTTACCTGCTCGTTTCCCTAACTTGATAGTTAATGGAGCCACGGGAATATCGGCAGGTTATGCAACGGACATACCGCCTCACAATTTAGAAGAAGTGATTGACGCATGCATCTATTTAGTTTCGCATCCCAATGCTTCGGTAGATAAGCTTATGGAATTTGTAAAAGGACCAGATTTTCCAACAGGTGGTATCATACAAGGGCTTAAAGGGCTGAAACAAGCATACAAAACGGGGCGCGGAAAAATTGTAGTCCGTTCAAAAACCGACATCGAATCTATCCGAGGTGGAAAAAAACAAATCGTTATCACCGAAGTGCCGTATGAAGTAAATAAGGCAACGATGGTTCGTAAAATAGATGAAATACGCTTAAATAAACGCATCGACGGGATTGCAGATGTGCGAGATGAATCAGACCGTACGGGTTTGCGTATTGTTATTGAACTAAAAAAAGATACACCCGCCAATGGTATTTTGACTTATCTTCTTAAAAATACTGATATGCAAGTATCTTATAACTTAAATATGATCGCGATTAATGAGAGACGGCCCCAAGAACTTGGCCTAGCTCAGATGTTAAATGCGTATCTCGCGCATAAGAGAACAGTTATTTTGAAGAGAACGCAATACCTTCACGATAAGGACTCAAAGCGGGCTCACATTGTTGAAGGGTTAATTAAAGCTGTTTCCATTTTAGATCAAGTAATTAAAGTGATTAGACAAAGCAATAACAAATCGCATGCTAAAGATAATATCGTAGAAGCCTTTGATTTCACACAGGCTCAAGCAGAAGCAATCGTGAGTTTGCAATTATATCGTTTAACCAATACAGATATTACTCAGTTACAAAAAGAAGCTAAAGAGTTATCTGATCGGATTGCTGAATACAATAAGATTTTAACTGACGAAAAAACGTTGGCGAATCTTATTAAAAAAGAGTTACGTGATGTTAAAAAAGCTCATGCTAAACCAAGACAAACGGTTATTGAAGATGAAATCGAAGAATTAAAAGTAGAAAAAGAAGTTTTAATCACAGAGGAAGAAGTTGTTGTTTCAGTAACGAAAGAAGGTTATTTGAAACGCACTAGCTTAAGATCTTACGGGGCATCGAATCCTGATGAAATTGGATTAAGAGAAGGCGATTATACTGTTTATTCAGAGAAATTGACGACGCTGGATCAACTTGTCTTGTTTACTTCTAAGGGAAATGTTATTAATCGACCAGTACATGAACTCCCCGATGTGAAATGGAAAGATGTGGGGGAACATATCTCTCAAACCATTTCATTGGCACAGGAAGAGAAAGTCGTAGCAGTATACGGATTGAAAGATTTTTCTGACAGTCACCGGTTTGTTTTTATAACGAAAAATGGCTTCATCAAGCAGACACTTGTGTCCGAATATGCACCTAAGCGAACATACCGATCAAGGTCTACAACAGCTATTAAATTGAAGTCAGACACGGATGCCTTGTTAAGTGTCTATCATGTTGAAGATGACTCGACTATGGATGTCTTTTTAGCAACTGAAATGGGCTTCGGCTTACGTTACCCACTCTCCGAAGTCTCACTAGTTGGATCGATTGCTAGTGGAGTGAAGTCAATCAACCTCAAGAAAGAGGATAGAGTCATGGGCGGGGTCATCTTTGACTCATCTAAAGGCAGTAAACCCGTTGTATTGGTTACTCAACGAGGTTCTGTCAAGAAAATGAACGTCACTGACTTTGACGTGATTTCACGTGCGAAGAGGGGACTCCTCATTTTACGAGAGTTGAAGAATAAACCTCATCGAATTGCATTGGTGATTGATGTGCTTAAGGAAACGGATGAATGGACCATCGTTACAGACAAAGCTGAAAGTACGGTTATTACACCTAAAGCTTATGCCTACAGTGACCGCTATAGTAATGGCTCATTTATATTTGATGAACAAACTGACGGTACACCAGTCGATGCATATCTTAAAGATACACTACAGATAGATAATGAATAGACTTTATAGCATGACAAAAAGAAGCAGCCTCTTTTAGAGTGGCTGCTTCTTTTGTTATGGTATTACCCTTTAAATGTGGCTCTGTATACGTCAGCTAATTCTGTGATCAAAGGTAATTTAGGGTTAGCCGTTGTACATTGGTCTTCAAAAGCTCTTTCAGCCATGGCATCCACCACCGCTTCGAATTCTTTTTCAGATACACCATTTTCTTTAATGCTCATAGGAATAGTTAACTCTTTAGCTAAGTTTTGAATAGCATTAATTAAACTTTCTACGCCTTCTTCAGTTGTACTAGCCGGAAGGTTTAAGGCTTTAGCAATTTCGGCGTAACGAACATCAGCAATAAAGTGTTCATATTTAGGGAAAGCCACAAATTTTGTTGGCTTCTTAGCGTTGTAACGAATCACATGAGGCATCAAAATCGCATTAGCACGTCCGTGAGCGATATGGAATTGTGCACCTAGTTTATGAGCTAAACTATGATTAATACCTAAGAAAGCATTCGCAAAGGCCATACCAGCTATAGTAGAAGCGTTGTGCATTTTTTCTCTTGCCAATTCATCACTGCCATCTCGGTATGCTTTTGGCAAGTATTCAAACACCAATTGGATGGCTTTGATTGCCAAGCCGTCAGTGTAGTCATTAGCCATATTAGAGACATACGCTTCAATCGCATGAGTCAGCACATCCATCCCTGTGTCTGCTGTAACCACTTGGGGCACACTCATCACGAATTGTGGATCGATGATTGCTACGTCAGGAGTTAATTCATAATCAGCTAATGGGTATTTAATATTAGTTTCAGTATCTGTAATAACGGCAAATGAGGTCACTTCAGAACCTGTACCAGATGTTGTTGGAATGGCTACAAATTGAGCTTTCCCACCTAAAGTAGGGTATTTATACACGCGCTTTCTAATGTCCATGAATTTCTGTTTAATGCCGTTAAAATCTGTATCGGGGTGTTCGTAGAATAACCACATGCCTTTAGCAGCATCCATTGGTGAACCTCCACCAAGAGCGATGATGACATCAGGTTGAAACGCAGCCATAGCTTCTGCACCTTTTAAAACCGTTTCTTTTGAAGGGTCAGGTTCAACATCTGAGAAGATCTCGCAGTGAACATAGTCTGTGCGGTTTCTTAAATGATACAAGACACGGTCTACATAACCCAGTTCTACCATCATCGGGTCAGTGACAATAAAGGCTTTTTTAATATCTGGCATTTTAGCTAAATACTGAACTGAGTTACGTTCGAAATAAACTTTTGGTGGGATTTTAAACCACTGCATATTGTTTGTTCTTGATGCCCGTTTCTTCACGTTAATGAGATGCATCGTACTGACGTTTGAAGACACTGAGTTTCCTCCATATGATCCACAACCTAACGTAAGGGAAGGGATGTAAGCATTATAGATATCACCAATAGCTCCTTGAGAAGAAGGGGCATTTACAATGAGACGACCTGCTTTCATTCGTCTATCGAACTCACTGATCACTGCATCGTTATGAGAATGAATAACCGCAGAATGACCTAAACCACCATATGCCAACATCTCGGCGGCACGTTGGATACCTTCTTTTGAAGAACTGACTTTATAAGCGGCAAGGACAGGGCTCAGTTTTTCTCTAGATAGTGGATACTCTGGACCAACTCCAGTATATTCGGCTAATAGGATTTTTGTTTGTTCAGGAACCTTTACACCAGCCATTTGAGCAATGTGGTAAGCAGATTTTCCAACGATATCCGGATTTAATTGATTGGTTTCAGAAACCATTAACTGTTCGACTTTCAAGCGTTCATCTTTTGTTAAGAAATGACAGTCAGCTTCAATCATTTCTTTTTTCACTGTCTCGTAGATCTCTTTATCGATAATCACAGCTTGCTCGGATGCACAAATCATGCCGTTATCGAAGGTTTTAGACAGAATTAAGTCATTCACTGCCCGTTTTAAGTTTGCAGTTTTTTCAATATAACAAGGCACATTTCCGGCTCCAACTCCAAGTGCTGGTTTACCAGAGCTATAGGCAGATTTCACCATACCTTGTCCGCCAGTTGCTAAAATAGTTGCGACTCCATTATGTTTCATTAAGGTTTGAGTTGCTTCAACAGAAGGCTTTTCTATCCATTGGATGCAATGTTTTGGTGCACCAGCTTTAACAGCTGCTTCATAAACCGTTCTGGCAGCAGCAGAACTGGACTTCTGAGCAGAAGGGTGGAAGGCAAAGATAATCGGGTTACCCGTTTTGATAGAGATAATTGATTTAAAGATAGTCGTAGATGTTGGGTTAGTTACCGGTGTGACGCCTGCGATGACGCCAACTGGTTCAGCAATCTCAACGGTTCCTTCATGAACGTTTTCGTTTATCACACCAATTGTTTTATCATTCTTTATACTATGGTAGACATACTCAGAGGCAAATAGGTTTTTAATGATTTTGTCTTCATATATGCCTCGGCCTGTTTCTTCGACTGCCAATTTTGCTAAAGGCATGTGTTGATCGAGTGCAGCAAGAGCCATTTGTTGCACAATATGATCGATTTGAACTTGATCCAATGTGTACATCTCATCCAGTGAACGCTTCGCATTCAACACTAATGCATCAATGGCATCTTGTACTGTTTCTTCCTTTTGCTTTTTATCTAAAACTTTAACCATAATGATCTCCTCCATAAATTAGTGAAGTAGTGAGCAAGTAGTTTTAAAAAAATATAAGTTCGACAAGGTTTAACAAACTTATAAAAAGTAAGGTTTAATCCTAACAGGTCATACTTCTTTTTTTTTTAATTCTTTACACCCACATCATAGCATAGTGAATTCGCTTACAAAAAGTTAGGTTTGTGTCTATATTGTGACAGTTATCACAACAAAATAGTTTCTCATTCTCAATAGATTGGTTAATATAGGGGAGGGCCAACTTCAAAAACTTTACAACAGAAAGTATGTAACATTTCGTTCAAAGTTTCGTGTGTGAAGTTTAAACTGATATAGTACAGGGGAATAAGCAATGTGTAGCTGCGCCTTACACTCTTAAAGGACACTAATTAACTATCTTAGAGTAAAGAACGCAAATAATGTACAATAACTTCTTTTTAATAAATGAGTTCTGTGATGATTCAGTGGAAAATGAATAATCAGCTTGTGAAAAAGCTATGTACTATAACACATTATCAACTATATTGACTAGAAAAAGGTTGATTCAAAAACAAAAGTTCAACACTTCACTTGTTATAATGTAAGGGTCGTGATATATTGAACATGAAAAAATATTGAATATAAAGGAGACATTCATATGGAAAAGCAACGTACGGAAGAATTCACAATAAATACGCTATGGGATGGGTTCAAAGGCAAACAATGGAAAGATGCAATCGACGTCAGAAACTTTATTCAAGCAAATTATAACCCATACGATGGTGATGAGTCATTTTTAGCCGGACCGACTAAAGAGACTGAAGAATTATGGGCTCAGGTTATGGATTTAAATAAATTAGAACGGGATGCTGGCGGTGTTTTAGATATGGACACTGAAATCGTATCCACGATTACGTCTCACGGACCTGCCTATCTTAAAGAAGATAAAGAAAAAGTGGTTGGCTTCCAAACAGATAAACCATTTAAACGATCATTCCAACCATATGGCGGTATTCGTATGAGTGAAGTGGCAGCTGAATCTTACGGCTATGAAATTGATCCACACATGTCACATGTGTTTAGAGAATATAGAAAAACACATAACCAAGGAGTATTTGATGCGTATACTCCAGAGATGCGAGCAGCACGTAAGAGTGGTGTCATCACTGGCTTACCAGATGCTTATGGTCGTGGTCGTATTATTGGTGACTACAGAAGAGTAGCCCTTTACGGCGTGGACCGTTTAATTAAAGAAAAATTGGCAGACAAAGCTCAGTCGGATACAGCGATGATGACTGAAGAGACTATGAGAAAAAGAGAAGAGTTAAGCGAACAACTAAAAGCCTTAAATGAATTGAAAGAACTTGGAAACATTTATGGATTTGAACTCTCTCGTCCAGCCTTAACGGCTCAAGAAGCGTTCCAATGGTTATACTTGGGTTACTTGGCTGCAATTAAGCAACAAAACGGTGCAGCGATGTCTCTAGGACGTGTGTCCACTTTCTTGGATATTTATATAGAAAGAGATATTAAAAACGGAGTGATGACCGAAGTCGAAGCGCAAGAATTAGTTGATCATTTCGTTATGAAATTACGCCTAGTAAAATTCGCTCGTACGCCAGAATACAATGAACTATTTTCAGGGGATCCGACATGGGTAACGGAAGCTATTGCAGGAGTTGGAATGGATGGCCGTCACTTGGTCACTAAAAGCAGTTACCGTTTCTTGCATACGCTAACTAATTTAGGACCAGCTCCTGAACCTAACTTGACCGTATTGTGGTCAACTAAATTGCCACAGTCATTTAAAAACTACTGTGCTAAAGTCTCTATTGAAAGTAGTGCGGTACAGTACGAAAATGATGACATCATGCGTGAAGAGTGGGGAGACGACTACGGTATTGCTTGCTGCGTATCTGCTATGCCAATCGGTAAACAAATGCAGTTCTTTGGGGCACGTGCGAACTTAGCTAAAGCGTTGCTGTATGCTATAAATGGTGGTGTCGATGAACTATCTAAAGCGCAAGTTGGTCCGGCTTTCCGTCCGATTACGTCAGACATTCTTGATTATGATGAGGTGCTTGAGAAATACCATGCCGTTATGGACTGGTTAGCAGGGATGTACATCAATACATTAAATATCATTCACTACATGCACGATAAATACAGCTATGAAAGTTTGGAAATGGCTTTACACGATTCAGAAATCGTTCGCACGATGGCTACAGGTATTGCTGGCTTTTCAGTTACTGTAGACTCCTTATCAGCGATTAAACATGCAACAGTTAGAGTGATTAGAGACGAGACCGGCTTAGTTGTCGATTATGAGATCGAAGGCGATTATCCTAAATACGGTAACAATGATGACCGTGCTGATGACATTGCCATCGACTTACTAAAAACATTTATGGGCAAAGTGAGAAAACACCCAACTTACCGCAATGCTGTTCATACCACATCGATTCTAACGATTACATCTAACGTGGTTTACGGTAAGAAAACGGGTAATACGCCTGACGGAAGACGCAAGGGTGTGGCCTTTGCACCGGGTGCTAACCCGCTTCACGGAAGAGACACTCATGGTGCTCTAGCGAGTTTGAACTCAGTCGCTAAACTGCCTTACTCCGAATCATTGGATGGCATCTCAAACACCTTCTCTATTGTTCCTAAAGCACTAGGAAAAGAAGACGAGGTCCAAAGACGGAACTTGGCAACTATGCTAGATGGTTACGTGAAAAAAGGTGGGCACCACTTGAACGTTAACGCCTTAAACCGTGATACGTTACTTGATGCAATGGAACATCCTGAAGAGTACCCGCAATTAACGATTCGCGTATCAGGCTATGCCGTTAACTTTATAAAACTAACTAAAGAACAACAAATGGATGTCATTAGCAGAACATTCCACGACAGTATGTAAGTATGTAAGGTTGAAAATAGAGGCTGATTGAGGAATAGATAAGCGCCTCAATCACCTCATTCATTAAAACAGGGGGAACAAACATGACAACAACAATGGGATATGTACATTCAACAGAAAGTTTTGGGTCTGTCGACGGGCCAGGAATTCGTTTTGTCGTCTTTATGCAAGGGTGTCGTATGCGTTGTGAGTTTTGTCATAACCCCGATACGTGGAATATGGGTGGAGGAACACCTTATACACCGCAGGAACTATTGAATAAAGCCATTGATTATATTGATTATTGGGGTGAAGAAGGAGGGATTACAGTAAGTGGGGGCGAGCCGCTTTTACAAATCGATTTTTTAATTGAATTCTTTAAATTAGCAAAAGCTGAAGGGATTCATTTATCACTTGATACATGTGGACAGCCATTTACTTACGATGAGCCATTCTTCAGCCGCTTTAGAGAGTTAATGGACTATACCGATCTTGTCTTAATGGATATCAAACACATTGATAATGAGATGCATAAAAAATACACGATGCATCCAAACACAAGCATTTTGGATATGGCTAAGTATTTGTCAGAAGTAGACATTCCGATGTGGTTAAGACACGTATTGGTCCCAGAACGGTCAGATTATGATGAGTACTTAGAGCGCTTAAGCGACTTTATTGAGCAATTGGATAGTGTCATAAAAGTTGAAGTGCTACCTTATCATAAATTAGGCGTGTATAAATACAAGGAAATGGGTATTCCTTATAAATTAGAAGACATCGATCCACCTACAGCTGAACGTGTGGAAAATGCAAATCGTCTATTAAAGACTCATAAATACCAAACAACTTAAAGCATTATAGAAAAAACCACGAGAGAGTTGTTTTCGTGGTTTTTTCATTTGATTGAACTTTAGGCTAATTTCCTATATTCTATTATTAAAGACATTTTAATTTAAAGGAGAATTCATGTGAGCAAAACATTAATATTTGGCCACCAAAACCCCGATACTGACGCCATCGCCTCAGCCATTACTTATTCTTACTTACAAGGTAAGTTAGGAAACTCAACTGAAGCTGTCGCTTTTGGAGAACCGACTGAAGAAACTCAGTTTGCCCTTGATCAGTTTAAAGTGGACGCCCCTCGAGTGGTTCAAACCGTTTCCAACGAAACAGATACCGTTATGTTGGTCGACCATAATGAGCCCCAACAAAGTGCCCCTGATATTGAAAAAGTACAGGTTTTGGCAGTCGTTGATCACCACCGCATTGCTAATTTCCATACAACTGATCCACTATACTACCGTGCCGAACCAGTTGGCTGTACCAATACAATCATTTTAAAAATGTATAAAGAACATAACGTTGAGGTGCCTAAACATATTGCCGGATTAATGTTATCTGCCATTATCTCTGATACCTTGCTACTCAAATCACCTACGTGTACAGATGAGGATAAAAAAGCAGCCGAAGAGTTAGCTGAGATTGCTGGAGTAAACATTGAATCATATGGTAAGGATTTACTTAAAGCGGGAACTCACACGAAAAACAAATCAGCGGATCAAATTCTTAATGACGATGCTAAAAATTTCCCAATGGGAGACTATACCGTCCGTATTGGCCAAGTAAACGTTGTAGACACTGAAGAAGTCTTGCTTCGAAAAGAAGAGTTGCTCAAAGAAATGAAACGTCAAACCGAGCTGCATGGTTACGATTTATTCATGTTAGTCACGACCGACGTCTTAAATAGTAACTCAGTGGGTATTGTTTACGGCGACTACACTCACAAAGTGACAGATGCCTTTGACATGGATATCGTTGAAGACACTATTTTACTTGAAGGCGTCGTCTCTCGTAAAAAACAAGTTGTCCCTCAATTAACGAAGCAATTTGAAAAATAAACATTAAAAACGGGGATGGGAAAAAAGTCACCTTTTAGTAATAATTTATAAATCTGAGTAATTAAAAACACCGTCAAATCAAGGATCATTTTTCCTAGATTTGACGGTGTCTTCTAATTCAGCTAGTTATTTCCCAGCCCCGATTTTTTTATCTAGATTTGGACAAGGAAAGTTTTGTAAGAACAAGCCGATTGATTGTTTGGTAATGCTGAAGCATGCTTATTCCTGATACGGTGGTTAAAAAGGCCGTTGCACCTAGTTTGCCTCCCGCACCATCAAACAAGGTAAAAATAGCTATATAAAGTACACTAGTGAGTAAACTAAGAAAGAGCATCTCAGAATACCTTCTGACTTTAAGGGGCGATACCATCCCTGTAAAGCTCGCACAAAATGCTGCTACGACAATGACATGATTAGGAGTTGGGTGGACTAGACCTAACAATAAACCGACTAGTGCTGAAGCTGATACAGCATCCATTTCAAAAGACCGTTGCAAAGCATAAGTAAAGAGACCTGCCCCAACAATGAACAGAACAACAAGAGGATAAAGAGCAGGGTCAAGAGCATCGATCGTTCTTAATGGTGTCTGGAATAAATAAGAAGCAGTTAGTGTGCCGCAAAAGGCTAAAAAGCCTAGTTTTCCTCCATAACCTATAAAGAAAGGTCTCGATAATATGAACAGCGTACCGGAGACTAGACAAGCGATGAATAAGGATGACGGGTGATTAAATATAAGGTTGCATGACATACCAATAAATGAGCCGCAGTAAATAGCCGTTGCATAGCGTTTAAAAAACCAAGCGCCCATTAACCCAACGGTACTGGATGCAAGAACAGAACCGAGACCTAAAGAATGATTCAAAAAGAACGTGATATAGGCACCAGCAGTTAAAGCAAGAAGGGTTAGAAAATCAGATTTTATATCGATTGCTGTTACCCTTTTTACACTCGATTTATACGTTTTCCATTCGTATCTTAACTGGATGGCAAAAAAACAAACCGTTAGAATGAGTATGCTCCCATAAGCATTCACACTTGTTAACTGCCCGCTAATAAGTGAAAAAAACATGTAAAAAGCGACGAGAGACATAAATAGAAAACTAGTTAAGGTGATCACTTTAGAACCTCCACATCCTAAAACCTAATGTTTTTATCTAAAATACAGGTAAAGTATAACATATAAGAGATTTGTTTTGTACTGTATTTCACAAAGAAACCCCTAAAGAAAGATAAACAGTGAACAAAGAGTCAAAAAACAGACTAGACTATGCAAACAGTGTCCTGTGCATCATCCAGTCTGTTTCTTCTATTCTATTTTAGTCTATAACTTGATAGGAAAAAGTGTCTCTGTTAAAGGCAGCCATTTGTTCTGAAAACGCCCCTATGCCTTGACGAGTGAACGATTCAAAGCTGAGTGAATCATCATATAGTATGACATGATCACCTATTGAGACGGTTTCGTCTACTTCAACAAGTAAATGGCTCATCATCAATACGCGAATAGGATAGAGGTTACCGTTAATAGCAACTGGGAAATGTGCGCGTTCTTTGAGCAAGCCGTTGCCATATCCGATTGAACAGATAGCTAGACATGTATCTTTAGTCGCTTTAAAGGCAGCGGAATAGCCCGCAGAATCTCCGGCTTTAACCCTTGTCACTTCCACAACTGATGCGTCAACCCTCACTGCTTGACGAGAGTGGATATGCGCATGTGGTTGATCAATTGGTCTCGTCCCATATAGCAGCGCTCCAACTCGTATATGAGTATGCCCAGGCATGAGACCGTCTCGATAAAAAGAGGCGCTGTTTTGTGCATGGATATAAGGAAGAGAAGGGAGGTAATCTTTCAGCTCTTGTAGCACATGTTTCCATGCATTCACCTCATGCGTGTACCGATCAGAGTCTCCATCATAAGCAAAAGCAAAATGTGTCCACAAGCCGTTAATGGTAAGAGAAGACTCTTCCAAAACTGCTTTCATTTCAGAAGAACCGTTAAAGCCCAGACGATTTAACTTATTCTTGAACACCAGTTGTAGAGTAAGTCCTTTTAAATCTTCTTTATGCTTATGATAAAAAGACAAGGATGGAATAGTTAACGTGATGCTGTATTTTTTTAACGTCTCAAAGTCAGTTGACGGATCCAACAGCAAAATCATAATCTCTTGATTAAAGGACCGCAACCTTACTGCTTCTTTTAGACTAGTCGTAGCAAAAGAGCGAATACCACCAGCGTAAAACGACTCGAAGGCATCTTTTAATCCATGGTTATAGGCATCGTTTTTAACGACGGCAATAACTGGAGCGATGGAGGATAAGTCCACTGCTTGATCAGTTAATCGCTTTTTACTTAACATGAACTGGGCAGTCACGATATGGCTCCGGTGGTTTTAGCCACTGACTGGAAGTAATGAATGCCGTCTAATAAGACTGACTCATCAAAATTAAACTTCGACGTATGAAGACCATGAACATAGCCTTTTTCTTCATTTCTGGCGCCTAAAAAAGCAAAGTTCGTCTTGGCTACCCTTGAATAAAAGGAGAAGTCTTCTCCGAATAAATAAGGCTCGTCTAGCAATTGAACACTTAAGCCGGCTGATTCAGCGCTCGCTTCAACTGTTGGGATCAGATCAGGATGATTATCAACTGCAGGGTAACCTTTATATAAAATAAGTTCAGAAGCCGTCCCGTATAAAGGGTCCACACTGTCAACAATCGTCTGCATCTTTTGAGTAATGACGGCTAGATCATCCGGGTCATAGGTCCGAACGGTTCCGCTTAAGAGTCCATTGGATGCAACGGTATTTGGAGCTTCTCCAGCAGATAAATTACCAATATGAATAATATTTTGATGCAAGCCGTTTAAGAAATAATGCTGCAGCTGAGATAATTGAGACGCAATAGTAGTCACTGCTCCTAAAGCATTGTGACCTTTTTCTTTTTGAGCCACATGAGCAGACAAGCCTTTAACCTCAATGCGGTATTCATTGGCACTGGCCATTAAAAAACCTGAACGAGTGGCTAGTGTTTTCTCAGGTGTATCAGGACCCAAGTGAATACCGTACAGTTCTTTTACGTTGTATTCATGAAAAGGGAAGGCGTTGATCAATGCATCAGCGCCGGCGTTCGTCTCTTCTGATGGTTGGAAGAGTAAGAGTATATTCTTTTCCAATTTACCTTGGTCCATTTCGCCTTTGACCCACTTAGCAAATGTTAACAAGATAGAGGTATGCCCATCGTGTCCGCATGCGTGCATCGCTCCAGAGTGAGTAGAGGTGAAATCGACGTCTGTTTCCTCAACTATAGGTAAAGCGTCGATATCAGCGCGGAAACCAATCGTTTCAGCATTTTCGTCTGACCCTTTAAAATAGACCACGGTCGCTGTATCAAGTGGTGCAAAATAAGGAATACCTAAGGCGTCAAGTTGGTCACGTATATAAGCAGTCGTTTTAAATTCGTTGAAAGACAGTTCTGGAATTTGATGTAAATAGCGTCTGTGAGTGGTTGCCGTTTCAAGTAAAGTAGTCATTGTTTCCTCCTATTAGTGAATGAATGAGAAAACGAACAAACACCTTAGTCCAACGTTCTCTCATAATAGACTGTTTGTTCGTTCGTATTATTGATTCAAATTGTGATAGGTATAAAAGCCCTTATCTTTAGATACTAATTTCTCAGCTACGCTTAACGCGCCGTTAGCAAAAATATCTTTCGACTGAGCTGTGTGTTTAATAGAGATCACTTCATCGATGCCAGCAAACAAGACTTCATGTTCTCCGACAATGGTGCCCCCTCTAATAGCTGAAATACCAATGTCTTTTGTCGACCGCTTTTCACTGACCTGACTGCGGTCGTACACTTCATTGGCGTTTGGACGTGCACTTTCTTTAATGGCATCGAGTAACTTAATCAATGTCCCACTTGGCGCATCAATTTTTTGATTATGGTGTTTTTCGATCATTTCAATATCATAATCGTCCATCATTGGTGCAACCCACTTCAGTAATTCAGTGACGATATGCACACCATAACTCATATTGGCACTAAAGAAAACAGGAGCAGATGATGCTTTTTCATCGATTAACTCTAATAAGGTTTCTTTTTCACCTGTTGTAGCTATAACCATAGGGAAATCATGACTCGACTTCAGCATCTCCTTAGTCAAGTTGGGATGAGAAAAATCTATGGCACAGTCAGCTTCAGGGAGTTGTTCTTCAAATGAAGCGTAAACAGGATAAGGGCTGTCTGGTGTATCGATGGGTGACACGACTCCAACGATAGAATGACCACGGTCCTCAGCAAGACTAGCCACTCGTTTATTCATGGCGCCATAACCGACCAATAATAGCTTCATCTTAGTCTTCCTTTCTTGTGTGATCAAATAGATCAGTTAATATACTCACTTCTTGGTCTTCTAAAGGAAGAAGAGGGAGTCTTAGACTGTAATCGCCAAAGCCTATGTGACTAGTTAAAGCTTTAATAGGAATTGGGTTAACGTCTACCCCTAAAGCGTCAACGAGTGGGAAGAGAGCTTGGTGAATCTCCAGTGCTTTTTTAGGATCAGTTAAAGCTGTTTCATATAACTGTTGGTACTCTCTTGGCAAGACGTTTGCTAAGACAGAGATAATACCGTGACCGCCTTGTGCAAAGAAAGGCAAGGCTAGTTCATCATTTCCACTATAAAATGAAAACTCCTCATCTACAACGGCTTGAAGACGGCTTAAATGAACCAAGTCACCTGTCGCATCTTTCAAACCGACGATATGTTTGTGTTTTGCTGCGGCTTCTAATGTTTCAACAGCGATAGACATGCCTGTACGGGCAGGGACATCGTATAAAATAATAGGAATGGTTACTGAATCAGCAATGGCTGTAAAGTGTGCCAGCAGACCTTTTTGACTCGTCTTATTGTAATAAGGGGTAATGATTAATAACGCATCCACACCCAATGCTTCAGCTTCTTTAGATAACTGGATGGATTGGGCTGTGTTATTTGTCCCTGTTCCTGCAATAACGGCGATGTCGCCATTAGCTACTTCAACAGCCAATTTTAAACACTCAGCCTTTTCTTCAGCAGATAAGGTTGACCCTTCACCTGTTGTTCCATTTACCACGAAGGCTTGACTGCCTTCGTCTTTTAAAAAGGTGAGGTGGCGTTTAAATGCCTCGAAATCGACTGCGTTGTTTTTGAAGGGGGTTGTTACGGCCGCAGATGCCCCTGTAAATAATCGTGTCATTAAACTCGTCCTTTCGTATTAGCGTCCAGTTTACTTTTTAATTTTACTCTTTAATTAATGATTGTAAAATTTGTACAGCATTTAAAGCCGCACCTTTTAAAATATTGTCACTAACGGACCACAAGTGGTATGTGTTTTTCAGACTTGCATCTTTTCTAATGCGCCCAACAAAAATCTCTTCTTTTTGTGCGGCATCCAAAGGAGTAGGATAAATCTCTTGAGCAGGATCATCCATCAATACGATAGAAGGGAAGTCTTTTAAGACTTGTTTAAACTCTTCCACAGACGGTTCACTTGCTAACGTCACGTTAATGGCAACGGCATGGGCGTGAGGAACAGGTACACGAACACATGTTGCTGTCACGTCCAAATCGCTCTGGTTAAGAATTTTTTGGGTTTCTTTAATCATTTTGACTTCTTCTTTAGTATACCCGTCTTCAGTAAAGTCATCAATTTGGGGAATCAAGTTATGGTGAATGGGTTTATTATAATTCGTTGGCGCTTCCCCTCGTGATCCTTTATCTAAATCTTCAATGCCTTTCCAGCCTGAACCAGAAACGGACTGGTAAGTGGTGTAAGCCACACGTTTCAAGCCAAAGGCATCTTGCAAAGCTTTCAAAGGCACGACAGACTGAATGGTTGAGCAGTTCGGGTTAGCGATGATGCGTCTGTTTAAGCTGGGTTTGTTTACTTCAGGGACGATTAAGTCGATGCTGTCGTCCATTCTCCATGCACTTGAATTATCAATAACGACGGTGCCCGCTTGTTCGAATAAAGGGGCATAGTGAAGACTTGTATTCCCACCAGCTGACATGATGACGTAATCGAAGCCACCGTTTACTTTTTCTTCTGTTAATTCTTCAATCACATAGGTTTCACCTTTAAATTCAACCTCTTTTCCTGCTGAACGTGCAGATGAAAACAAGGTCAGAGAAGAGAAGGGGACGTTTTTCTTTTCAATTAACTGGAGCACGGTTTGCCCAACAAGGCCTGTTGCTCCAACGACTGCTAATGTTGTCAAGCTTGATTCATTCCTTTCGAATTCTGTTTTTTTGTCGGCTTAGAGATTAAAGGCTTCGCATAATAAGCGTGTCGCTTTTTCTCCATTTTCGCCATCCACTACATAAGACACACTGATTTCAGATGTTGTGACTTGGTAGAAGGTGATGTCGTTTTCAAGTAATGTTCTAAATATTTTAGATGCCACACCGGTCATGTCTCTCATGCCTGCACCAATAACGGATACTTTATGGTAAGACGTTTCGACTTTGACATAAAGGTCTTGGTAAGTGTCTTTCAAGGAATCAAACAACTGGTTTAACTCCATCCCATCAGAATCTTTAAACGTGAAAGACAACTGCAAGCCATCTTGTTCATTTTGTATATGAGAAATCATGTCGATATTAATTTCCGCTTCTTCCAGACGCTTGAATAAGTCTTCTAAGAAGCCCTTTTGATTTCCAGGGTAAGTGATGGTGGCGTGGTCCATATCTTTATCCAAAGCCACACCCGTTACTGCTTTTCTTTCTAACATTTGATCATTTGGCACAATCCATGTTCCTTTCTCGTTCGATAATGTTTTCCCTAAATAAAGGGGCGTGTGGTGATTAATAGCCAATTCAATACTTCGTGTTTCTAGCACTCCTGCACCCAATGCGGACATTTCAATCATTTCTTCAAATGTAATTTTGTCCCAACGCTTGGCTTCGGGGAATATGCGAGGGTCTGTGCTATAAATGCCAGATACATCAGTATAAATCTCACACGGGCAGCTTAAAGCAGACGCAATAGCTACTGCAGTTGTATCTGAACCGCCTCGACCAAGAGTGGTGAGTTCGCCGGCTTTGTTGAAGCCTTGGAAACCAGCAACAATAATGACACTGTTTTCTTCAAACAATGCTTCCAATAAATCTGTCTTTATAGAAGAAATTTTACTTTTAAGGTGTCTGCCGATTGTTTCAATACCTGCTTGGTAGCCAGTTAACGGCTTAGCTTTTACACCAATATCATTTAATGCCATTGATAAAAAAGAGATGGTTTGCTGCTCACCAGTTGTTAATAACATGGCAATATCTGTGTCATTAGGCGTGTCGGTTACTTGTTTAGCTGCTTCTAACAAGTGATCAGTTGTTTTCCCCATGGCAGAGACAACAATGACGAGTTGCTCATCAGCTTCGGTTCTTTCTTTTAAATAGCGTGATATATCTTTAATTTTGTCAAAATCGGCAACACTTGATCCACCGAATTTTAATACACTTCTTTTCATAGGGTTTCCTTGGGTCTCCTTTACGCATCTGTAGTGACTGCTTCTTTATTAGATTACCATAAAAAAATGGGTAAATAAAAAACAAGCCGGGAATGTCCGACTTGTTCGCAAAAAAGCATCATTTGGCTACAAGTGGAAGCACTCCGAATAGCAAAAGCTAAGCGGCAGTCTGCATATTCTTCATATGCAGCCCAACAGTTCAGTGTCTGTAACACTAAACCATTTCGGCAAATTTCCCTTTCCTTATTCCAGTCTTACAGGACTATATAGAATAAGTACTGATGATTTTTGCGCCTCATCCAATCTTAAATTTTATTTACATTACCCATAATACTATCAGACTTTATAGCCTTTGTAAAAGGGAAATGTGTATTCTTTTTAATTTTCTTAGGATGAAGTCGTGAAGTGATTTTTTTGACTTCTTTTGGTTACAACTGATTGATTTTGATTGTTTTGAGTGGTAAACTATGAAAGAGGAGTTGAGAAAGTGCTTACAGATGAACGGCGTGCGTATATCATAACCAAATTAAGTCATGTTCATACGGTTACAGTCCAAGAACTGGTCGAAGAATTAGGACATTCCGAGTCGACAATTAGACGTGACTTAACACAATTAGAAGTGGAGAATCAGCTTGTTCGTATTCATGGCGGTGCCAAACGCTTAAGAAAAACGGTCACTGAAGACTCCATGGAAGAAAAATCAATCAAAAACAGTCAAGAAAAGCAACGGATTGCAAAATATGCAGCTACTTTAGTTGAGAATAAAGAGTTAATCTATTTGGATGCAGGCACAACGACATATGAAATGATTCCATTTTTACAAGGTAAAGACATTACTGTTGTCACGAATGGGGTGCCTCATGCTGTCTCTTTATCCGAACATGCTATTTCGACTATCTTAGTCGGCGGGGTGATTAAACAACATACCAAAGCGATCATTGGCTCCATCGCAGAAAACCAACTTGAGCGGTTTCATTTTTCAAAAGTTTTTCTAGGAATGAATGGCGTGGATGCCACCTATGGATTAACGACAACAGATATAGAAGAAGCATCAGTAAAAGCCAAAGCAATTAGTCAGGCAAACAAGTCTTACGTCTTAGCTGATCGATCTAAACTTAAAGAAGTGAGCTTCATTAAGGTCGCCGACATAGATGACTGTATTCTTATTACAGAGTCATTAAGTAAAGAAACAGAAGAAATCAGAGAAATCACACGAGTTTTGGAGGTATCGACACATGATTTACACAGTCACACTTAACCCATCCATTGATTATGTCATTTATCCAGAACAAGACATTATACCTGGTAAGATTAATCGATTTGAAACATCTCACTTATTTCCTGGCGGGAAAGGGATTAACGTCTCTAGAATCCTACACGAATTAAGTATTCCTTCAACTGCAACGGGTTTTGCAGGAGGCTTTACCGGTCAATTCATAACGGATGCCTTGAGTAAAGAAGGGATCTTAACCGACTTTGTTAGCGTCCCTGACCATACCCGTATTAATGTAAAGGTTAAAGGCCAAATGGAGACGGAACTTAACGGAGCGGGATCATTTATTTCAGAAGAAGACGCCGAGCTCTTTTTAAATCGCTTTGACGATTTAGGTTCAACCGACATTGTTATTTTGTCAGGAAGTAAAGCGCGCAACTTGCCAGAAGACTATTACCAACAGATAATCACTCGATTGAAAACCAAAGGAGTCCCTTTTGTCATCGATACAACCGGGGCGGAACTAATAGATGCCCTGTCTAGTAAACCTTTAGTCGTTAAGCCAAACAAAGAAGAATTGGAAGAGTTGTACCATGTTACTTTAGATAAAACAGACGATTTAATCACTTACGGGAAAAAACTACTTTCAGAAGGTGCCCAACACGTATTGATATCAATGGCAGGCGATGGCGCGCTGCTTCTGACAGATGAAGGGGTATATAAAGGAACGGTCCCTAAAGGTGAAGTGAAAAACTCTGTGGGGGCAGGAGACTCGATGGTTGCTGGTTTTGTCGGCCAGTATTCATTGACAGAGAGTCCCTTAGACGCCTTCAAAATGGGTCTGGCTTGTGGGAGTGCCACTGCTTTTTCAGAAGATCTGGCTAATAAAGAAACCATTGACCGGGTAGCTAAGACGGTCACTATTGAGAAATTGGAGGGAAAGTAAGATGAAAATAAATGATTTATTGCGCAAAGACTTAATGATTATGGATTTACAGGCAACGGATAAGGAAGCAGTCATCGATGAAATGATTAGTCAGCTATACAAACATGATGTCATTAATGATGTCTCGACCTTTAAAGAAGGCATTATGAACCGAGAAGCCCAAACGTCAACGGGTCTAGGCAATGGTATTGCCATGCCTCACTCTAAAAATAAAGCAGTTGTTAAACCAGCTGTTTTATTTGCCAAATCAACTAGTGGTGTGGACTATGATGCCCTAGACGGTCAATCAGTAGAATTATTCTTTATGATAGCTGCCCCTGAAGGTGGCAATAACCTTCATTTAGAAGTGCTTGCCTCACTTTCTCGTAAACTCATTGATGATGAAGTTATTGAGTCTCTTAAACAGTCAAGTACTCCAGAACAAGTACAAGCTCTATTTGAAGAAAGTGAAGAAGAAACGGAAGTCACTGCTGCTCAAGCGGAGGCCGGTTCAAAAGACAAGAAATTTGTCATTGCGGTGACTGCTTGTCCGACTGGTATCGCTCATACCTATATGGCCGAAGACGCATTGAAGAAAAAAGCAGCCGAAATGGGTGTAGAGATTCGTGTAGAAACAAACGGGACTGACGGTGCGAAAAACGTTCTAACCAAAGAAGAAATAGAACGAGCAGACGGCGTCATTATTGCTGCAGATAAAAAAGTAGACATCGCCCGCTTTAACGGGAAACCTGTTTTACAAAGACCTGTATCTGCCGGTATCAATAAAGCAGAAGAACTAATTACAAAAGCATCAACGGGTCAGGCTCCTATTCTTCATGCAGAGGCATCAAACGAATCATCCTCAGACGAGGGGAACGAGTCAGCTTGGCAAGGTATCTACAAAGATTTAATGAACGGTGTCTCTCATATGTTACCATTCGTTGTGGGTGGAGGGATATTATTAGCCATATCCTTCTTATTCGAAGCACAGCTCGGCCCTGACAGTACGCTATTCACGTCCTTTAACACCATTGGTGGCTCAGCTTTTGAGTTCTTAATTCCTATATTAGCTGGGTATATTGCGTATAGTATTGCAGACCGACCTGGACTCCTTCCTGGTATGGCTGGTGGATTAATTGCAGTGAACAGTGATGCTGGGTTCTTAGGTGGATTAGTAGCCGGTTTCTTAGCAGGTTACGTCATGAACTTAATTAAAAAAGCATTGAAAAACTTCCCTAAAAGCTTGGAAGGTCTAAAAGCCATTCTACTCTATCCTGTACTCGGCTTATTATTGGTCGGCTTACTCATGTTCTTCTTGGTTGGTCCATTCTTTGCGGTTATTAATAACGGCATGATCAACTTCTTAGAGAATTTAGGAACAGGAAATGCTGTTTTACTAGGTGCTGTTCTTGGAGGCATGATGGCCGTCGATATGGGTGGACCAGTTAACAAAGCCGCTTATGCCTTCTCCATCGGCATTTTCGGAGACACGGGCGATGGTAGTTTAATGGCCGCTGTTATGGTCGGAGGCATGATTCCGCCACTGGCTATTGCTATTTCAACACTCGTCTTTAAAAACAAATACACGCACATTGAACGTCAATCTGGTTTAACTAACTTTGTTCTTGGCGCGTCATTTATCACCGAAGGAGCCATTCCTTTTGCAGCAGCTGATCCATTAAGAGTCATTGGGTCGTCTATATTAGGTGCAGCTATTGGTGGAGGATTGACGCAGTTATGGAACGTCTCTATTCCTGCCCCTCATGGTGGACTATTCGTTATCGGTATCGGTGAGAACCCATTATGGTTCATCGCTGCTTTACTCATCGGCTCTTTCATCACAGCGATTATTTTAGGGCTATGGAAACCTAAAGCAAGTCAAGCCGATGCAAACGTCAAAACTGAAGATTTAATATAATCACCATCCCTTAATTTAAATGGAGCTATCGTAAAGGTTCACGTATCCTTTCGCGATAGCTCTTTTTTATATTTGAGAATGTAAGGGTTATGAATAGTAAATTAGTTGTAATTAGTTAAAATAATAGACAGATAGTAAAGAAGAAGGTGGTGAAAAAATGAAAATAGGAATGATAGCACTATTGAGTTTGTTTGTGCTGACAGCTTGTAACACAGGTAATTCAGAAGACGGGGAAAGTTCTGCAGTCGATCCAGTGAATCAAGGAGAAGAAACTGTCGCAGACCCTCAGAGTGATGATACGGATAAACCAGAAACAGATGGTTCCGAAGAAGAGACTACTGAACTTGTCTAGTGACCATATCTTTTCCAGTTTAATCGATGAAACCACCTTTATTAACGAAGAAGGGCTTAAAGCATGGGATGATTACCAATTTGTGTTAAGTCAGACAACCATTGGAGATTACATTATAGAGACAGATTCAAGTGGATCGATCATGGAAGAAGTGGATGCGGTGTTTCAATTAATAGAGGACCGAGAGAATGTCATCAGAGAAGAAATAGACATTACCAATAATGAGAAGTTGATTTTATACCGTTACACAGTGGATGAAACTAGCGAATATAGTGATGTTGCTGACTTTTTAGTTGAGTTAACCTATTACTACATTGATGATCAGTTGATGTTCTCCTCTATCACTCCAGGTTTTTATACGGTTGATTTAACTAATATCCCTTCAATTGATGAGTTAGTCATGTATACAGATATTGCAGAAGTAGAGGCACTCAACTCTAAACTATACACGGTATCAGAAATGACAATTGATGGGGAACCCATGACACAGACGATGGTCCCAGCCATGGGAGTTGATGAAGAGGGTAACGAGATGATGACTGCTTTTTATTTTATGACTAGAGAGGATGAGATTGTACTCTACGGGTATTTGCCATTTGAGCAGGCCGGGCGTGATTTCCCGTCATATTCAATCATTGTTTTCCAACAAACCTTAAGTAGCTACAAAGGGAATGAGTAAACGGTAAACTGAAAGGAGACGATACAAGGATGCTACCTAAAAAACAAGCAAAAAGAGAAAAGGTTTCAAATGATTTATCTAATCAAAAGAGATCCGATATGGGAGAGCAACTGGCTGCACTGCACAGGGAATTGATGGAAACAGACAAAAGTATGCTCATTATAGTAGATGGGTGGGAATCTTCGGGAAAAGGTTACTTGTTAAAAGACTTAACTCGTGAACTAGATCCAAAACATTATGAAGTGAGTCTCTTTGAAGAATCAAGTAAAGACGAAAGCCAGCACCCGTATTTATATCGTTTTATCACCAAAAGTCCCAAAAAAGGAGAAATCGTCTTTTTTGATCGGAGTTTCTATTACGATTTGTTTAATGATCCGTCATTAAACGATGAAACCTTACAGCACTATATAGAAGATATCAGTTTTATTGAAGAAGCGATTAGTCATGATGATACCTTGGTCCTCAAGTTGTTCTTACATCAAACGAAGCAGGAAATGAAAGAAAACATTAACGATTTGGAAAATGACGATTATAGACATGTACGTTTAGATGAGAAAGACTACCATCAATTGAAGCATTACGATGATTATTATAAACATTTTCAAAAGATACTAAAGCAAACCAATTTCGAACGGTCACCCTGGCACGTTTTATATCTCAAGGGGAAGAAAAACACATCGAGAAAAGCCTTGCAGTTGTGTATGGACGAATTAAAGAATCATCTTTCAACAGACCTCACTCGTTCAGAAACTGAATTAGCTGGAAAGAGTGAAACACCTTTAGACCAAGTCGATTTGTCACTCTCAATAAGTGATAAGGCTTATGACAAAGAGTTAGAGGACTTGCAGAAAAAAGCAGGGGACTTGCTCTACCAAGTTTATATAGAAGAAAAAGCTGTGATTGTGGTTTATGAAGGAACAGATGCGGCTGGAAAAGGCGGTAATATTCAACGTCTTACCCGCTACATGGATCCAAGAGGCTATGACGTCTCCACAACGGCAGCACCAACTAAAGAAGAACAGTCCAGGCATTATTTATGGCGGTTCTACAGAGACTTCCCGACGCTAGGACGAATGACTGTCTTTGACCGAAGTTGGTATGGACGCGTTCTTGTTGAACGCATTGAGGAATTAACGCCAGCATACAGATGGAAAGAAGCTTATGGTGAAATAAATCAAATGGAGCATAACTTAGACCATCAAGGCTATTTAGTGCTTAAGTATCTCATTATCATAGATAAAGAAGAACAGTTAGAACGCTTTGAAGCCCGGGCGGATGATCCGATGAAAGAGCATAAATTGACCGATGAAGATTGGCGAAATCACGAACAATTTGATGCTTATAAAGAGGCAATGACTGATATGATTAACCAAACGTCAACTGACCATACACCTTGGAAGATTGTAAGTGGGACAAGTAAAAAATATGCTCGTATTGAGGTATTAAAAGACTTTATTAATCGTGTGACGAATTATTTAGATAAGGCATGAGTGTGAACCAATACGGCCAAGCATCAAGTGGATGCTGGCCGTATTGGCCTGTTCATAAGAAAAATGAATCTAGTATGTTTAATCGTATTCATGTAAACTAGTGAGTGTAAAGCTAGATAATAAATCAATTATCTTTTAAAGGATGACTAATATGAGGTTATTTATAGCACTAGAGTTGGATGAGACGGTTAAAGACCAGCTGGACCATATTTCAAATGAGGTAAAACAGTTTACCAGCAAGGGTCGTTTTACCAATAAAGAGAATCTTCATCTGACAATACGGTTCCTTGGTGAAGTTAAAGCGGATTCGGTGGATGAATTGATTAAAGCAATTGATTGTACTGCAAATCAAGTCCAACCGTTTGCCTTATATTTAGATTCTATAGGTAGTTTTTTAAAGAAACAGAAACATGTCATATCGGTTGGTGTCAGTGGGCAAACGGATAAACTGGCCGACCTCTATAAGGCATTGGAAACTCAATTAGAAGGTATTGGGTACCAAAAAGAAGCGCGCCCATTTAATCCTCACATCACATTAGGCAGACAGGTTCAATTAAATGGAACCGTTAAAGACTTACAGTCTGAAGTAACTGTGAGTCGGACACCCATTCATGTGAACCAGCTGTCACTAATGGAAAGCACAAGGGTAGAGGGGAAGTTGGTTTATCGACCGATTTATCAGACACTTTTTAAAGGATTAAAAAGATAGTGATTATAAATATTACATTGAAAGAAGGGATGTCAAATGTATTGGCTTAATCTAATAAGTATTCTTTTGGGGTTGATTGCTCTTGCTTTGCCCAGTTACTTTCTCATAAAGAAGAAGGTTACTCACCGATATTGTCATTTGGCTGTTTTCTTCAGCATGGCTTGGACAGTGTTTTCTGTGTTTCTTCAAGCGTTTTATACTAGACAGTTGGTCCAATTGACTGACTGGTCAGCTTTACTGGATACTCAAGGAGTTGTTGTACTTATATCCGGGGTGCTAATCCTTCTTATTCTTTTTGTAAATGGCTTAGTGCTATTTAATTATCACCGTACGGTATTAGTGAACGATTCGTTATCATAGGAGGTCAACATGACCATGATTAGGAACATTATTGAACAACGCTGGGGAATGATTCTCTTTGTCTTACTCCTTATGTTATTAGGGCTTTTTTTAATCGTAACAGGCATTAAAGTGGTTAAAAATAACCGATTATCTGGACTACTTAATATTATTATAGGATTTTTGTTTACTGCAGCAATGATTTATATACTATTGTTTCTCATGTTTTTAGGAGTCAATTGGTAATAGGGAATGAGCTGAGTGTATAAAGGAGAGAATAAAATGAATAATCAAGCAGACAGTATAACGGATTATATTGCTAACTTACCTAAAGACAGAAAAGAACCTATGATTAAGTTGAGACAGTTGTTTAAAACACATTTACCAAAAGGATTTGAAGAAACCTTTTCAAACGGTATGATTCATTTTGTTATTCCCCATACTGTTTACCCAGGGGGCTATCATGTCAATCCAGATCAACCGTTGCCATTGATCAGTTTAGCATCTCAGAAAAACTATATCGCTCTTTACCATATGGGTTTGTATGCATTTCCGGATATACTTGATTGGTTTACTGAAGAGTACAGAAAAAGAGTACCATCTAAGTTAGACATGGGTAAATCATGCATTCGAATGAAAAAAATGGATCATATACCATATGATTTGATTGCAGAACTCTGTCAAAATATCACACCGGAAGACTATATTGAGCAATATGAACTCGCTCGACAAAAGTAAATATAAAAATAGGAGCAGGAAATTCTATTATATAAGTTGTTCATTCAACGATTAAAGAAACACGGGACGAAGATACTGAGTTTGCATTAATGTGTATCTGAAAGATTGAAGTATATTAAATAACCTATAAGTCAAAATAAACAGTCATGCTAATAAAGATGGCTGTTTATTTTGACTTCAAGTAAATCTAAAATAGATCTTAACAGAAGTTCATACAAATCTGTATAGGAACCCAAATAATGATTTAAATTGAAATCAATTGAAATGATATCAGAAGTAAATGAGCGGGAGTTGAAAATCAATTGGTTTTTAGAGAAGAGACCCTTATTCTCATATTATCTACTTGGTATAATATATATTATGTAAACCTTATTAAGAAAAAAGCAGTCTCAAATCAAGACTCACTCAAAATTCATTAAATCCCCTATTTTTTCATTAATTATGTATTTAATTGTTGCTGCATGAATTAATCCTGAATTTATTCTAATATCGGAAATAAATTCAAGTTGCTGACTGTCTGAGGACGATTCTAACGCGCGTTCAGATTATGAGTCGATACATTGTAGCTAAATCTGTTTAAGATTAATGTCTATTGATTGTTCCGCAGTAATCACCAACTAAAAAATCTGTACTGTATGCCATCATATATTAAACTAAATTGTCGTTTTAAATGGTGTGAAATGTTTCATTGATTTGCACATCATTTTCATTTATTCATTTTAATGTTTTTGTTGTTAGAAAACTTCATGTCGAAAATTATTTTAATTGCTTAAACATTATGCTAACCATATGTGATCAATTAATTGCCGCATATCACATATCATGATTTGTTGAGGATCAAATGTATTGTATTAGACAAACTAAACACGATATCCTCAGTCAACTCATCAAACATTACAAGTGATATGTATTAACAAAAACCATTTGACTCATGTATCAACTATCTATAACATTAACTAAAGGCTCGTTGAATTGTCATATAAGATACGTATAGTAAACTAAAACGGATACTATCAGCTTATTAACCCGTGAAACAGGTTAATAAATCAAACCTGAGTATGCCCTTTCCTCTCCTCTTCCCCTCTCCTACTCTATTTTATCCAGTACGTTTTACCAATTAATACAATTGTTTAATCGCTTTATAATTTTTCAGTTTTACTGTATAATGTGTATACACTAACTGCTGGGAGGTATTTAATATGTCTAATACATTAGGTAAAAAAATGGAAAGAAAAATTCGTAAAGTCGGAAACAGCCTATCTGTTACGTTACCTAAAGAGGTATTAGAATTTGCTGATTTAAAAGAAGGCGATACTGTCGAGTTTTCTGATAAAAATGGTAAGTTAGTAATTGAAAAGAAAAACTCAATTGTCACACCAGAATTTATGGACTTGATTGAAAATGTCTACCAAGAACAAAAAGAAGTCTTTGACAAGTTGATTGAGCGATGACTAGAACATTAACAGACAAAGAACTCAT
Source organism: Alkalibacterium sp. MB6 (assembly GCF_009935905.1). Taxonomy (GTDB): domain Bacteria; phylum Bacillota; class Bacilli; order Lactobacillales; family Carnobacteriaceae_A; genus Alkalibacterium. The sequence continues at coordinate 56,184 of NZ_PREX01000016.1, forward strand.
AGCTATGAACGTCTATTTAATTAAGTCAGGTTCACCTGCTGAACCAATTGGCGTCAAAGAACCTACCGCACTCAATATGTGCGTAGAGTCAGTCAACCAATCGGTATATGGAAAAGAACTGTACCCTACTCTTGAAGAAAAAGCCGCTATTCTATATATTAACTTAATCCAGAAACATTGTTTTCATAATGGAAATAAGCGAACTGCTCATATGGCGTTGACTATTTTTCTCAAACTAAATGGTAGGAAATGGATAATGGATGTTGATCCATCAGTTGAACTCGCAGTATCCGTTGCAACATGGGATGGGAACTTCGATACATTGAAGTCTTGCATAACAAAAACCATCATAGACAACACTCAAGCTCTTTAAATCAAACTCCCTTTTGACATATTATCAGTCAGAAGGGAGTTTTTATGTTTCATTATTGATATATCTGAGTGAATAGTTGTTGAGTTATTATTTGATTAAGCCTCTTAATAACTAGTCATACGTTGTTATATCAGCTATAATTCAGTAAAGTACCCGAGTTGGAGATGATTGTGATGAGAAAATCCACTTTACATAAGATACCAAGTGAACGCTTGTTAAAGGAGTCAATTGGTGCTTATTCAGAAGCTAATCAATTTCCCTATGACCGATTAAAAAAAGTTCCTTTATGGAAGAAATTACTGAATGAAAAAAGACTGGAAAAACTAATTAATAAGCTAATGAATGAGTTAGAGCCCTATCTACCTGAACTTAAAGAATCCTCTCAGTCTAGCATAAATAATAAAGTGAAAACGATTCTTGTTGAAGCCTTAGAGCAGATAGACAATAAGCGGCTGTTGTTTGATCGCCCCTTCCTCACCTATTTTTTGTCTCAAGGCTATATGGATGCTGCTGAAGCCTTTATAAAGCGAGCGAACGAGGAAGAGTCACTTCTTTCCAACGAAGAAGTCTTCCAGGCACTACGTAATATTTGGATTATGAATAGTTTACAGCTTCTCTGGAGATATCCTCTTACCCTAACGTCTCCCATGTACGCTTATAGTATGCTTTACCCTTATACAGATAACCTCTTAGATAACCCAGAAATCAGCTTAAATGATAAAGAGGCATTTAACGGACGGTTGAAAGCTACCTTAAATGGATCAAATGTTGAACCATTTAATGATACCGAAGCCCGTATTTTTGAGTTGGTCAACTTAATCCATACCGACTACCCTTTAGACACTTTTCCAGAAGTCTGTGAAAGCATTCGTCTCATTCAACAAGCTCAAATTGATAGCATGGACCAGCACAGTCCCCTCCCCTTAGTCAGAGAGCAGCTATTAAGAATCAGCTTTTTTAAAGGTGGAACGTCTGTATTAGCCGATGCTTACCTAATCAATGGCGAACTATCCTATGACGAGATGCTCTTCTCCTTCCAATATGGCGCTTTTTTACAGTTGCTGGACGACCTTCAAGATAAACAGGAAGATGAACGCGAATCGAATCAAACACTCTTTTCAATTTTGAAGCCCGGTGAAACAGCAGATACAGAAATACGCCGTTTAATGTCTTATATCTACTCAGTTAATACACCAAACCATTCGGACAGCGCAGATGCGTCCTTGTTAAAAGAAGTCATCAGTCAGTGTACCCTAGTCATGATTATGGAAGCTGTTGGCAAACAACCTACTATTGTTTCAGCCTCTTTTTATAAAGAGTTAGAATCGTATTCAAAAGTTAGGTTGTCTTTTTACAAGCAGTTAAATGACAAAATAAAAGAACAGTTCGATTCATTAAAATAGAGTAGCTAGCGTTTTCTACTCACTTTCTAAATAACACTAAAACAGCTTATTGACTAAGAATAAGCTGTTTTTGCTGTATCTTTTTCAAAAGAAATTATATTTGGGTTTAATATACTTATCGATATATCTTGATTTTCTGCTTTATTATTCCGTTATATTAAATAGATAATAACAGCCCTCTAAGTCCTTTAATAAGTCAATGAATTGAGAATGAGATAAAATACCAGATGCGCAAAGTTCTTCAATTGCAGGCATTATATCTTGGATTTGAAATTTAATATATTCTAGTTCATAGGATTGTATCTTAATATTAAAGTTTGAAAAATTGCTAATACTATCTGCTGTGTTATATAACTTTTTTAATCTATAATTCAATTGAGTCAGTGATTCATTATAGCCTAATTTATTTTTAAAATTATAATCAATTATTGAATCAACAAGTTTGTTGTGACTGCTAAACTATATGTAGCAGTTTCTGCTAGATAAGAATATGCACTTTTATCCTATAACCTCGTTTAATTTGA
>NZ_PREX01000017.1 GCF_009935905.1 Alkalibacterium sp. MB6
GGCTGGCAAGCCTTTTTTGTTTGTTCAAGCTTCTAAGATTTTCGTTGCAATACTATCTACTTTTATATTGCCATAAACATATGTAAGGGCATCAATGTTGATAATCTTATATTCTGGATGCTTTTCAAGCATTAACTTCACAAAATTACTTCCAATAAATCCTGCTCCACCTGTTACTAAAATAGTCTTCATTTCTCTAATCCTCCTAAGCTTTTATAAGGGTTTTAATATTGCCAATGGTATTAATTATGTCTTTTCTCTTAATTATTAAATAACATAGATATGAACCTGTAAAGATAAGTGTAGTTAACCACGAATTAATAAACCATCCTGAAAGAATAAATATTAATGTTAGTGATAATTCTAAAATAATATCCTTTACTACAGCTATCTTAAGTTCATTTGCCAAGTAATATTCTGCTACAAAAGATCTTAAGGAAAGCAAAACAACAATATTCAATATTGTAAAATCCAAACTTCTAAATACTAAAGTTGTCACCAATGTTAAAAATAGACTCAAAATCATGGTAATAATATTCACTTTCAACATCATTTGTTCTTTTCTCAAAGTCTTAAGATATGGGTTAATTAATAAAGCCATTTTACCTTCATAAATAAATATTGGAAATAGCAATGCCATATACTTTAAACTATCAGCGTACTGCGGTAACCAAGCAGACACAAAAGATTTTATCGGATAATACAACATCAACAAACCTAGAAGAATCATCATTAAAAAATCTCTCATATTTGTATAAATATTAATCCTTTTTTCTTGATTAGTCCTTCTGAGTATTGGAAACATAATTATCCCAACAGCGTTTATAAATACCATTGTCATATTTGAAACACTTAATGTTAAAGAGATTTTCCCGAAAGTTGAAACATCCCAAGTCCTCTCAATACCAAACTTCACAATACCAATTATCAAAATGCTTGCAATGTTAGCAAACATTAGCTTTATTCCAGCGCTGATATTTTTTGTTGTCTCATTCAAATTCAGTTGAAAATCACTGAACCTATTTATCACAATATCTTTGCAGAGATAACTGGCATAAATCAAAGAAATTAGTTTTCCAATTAAATCCGCTATAATCATTAATTTGTATTCTCTTATGCCAATTGTAACTAATATCGTAATAATTATAATATATATAACTCTATCTATGATAGTTGCTTGCGCATATTCTTTGATCCTATTGGTGGCTTGGAGAATGTAGTATAGCATGTATCTAGTATTCACAATGATTAATGCTATTCCGACCATTCTGATAATAAAATATCTATCACCAATAGTAATAAACAATTTAGATAAAATCCATATCACTATTCCAATGAGCAATTGAAATAATAACAACATCAGAAACTGTGAAAACAGCAGTTTCTTGTCTAATTCATTGTAATCTTCGCCTCCATACCGTAGATATCGCCTTGATTCTCGATTGATGAACAGAGGAACAACAACCTTTATGTTTGTCAAGTAAAATCCCTAATTTCGCTGGATTTTTCGCTGTTTTCTTCATTTTTGGCAATAAAAAAGGCCCATCACAGCGTGATGAGCGAAATCTAAAACGTTTTATTATAACTCTATTGAGGCTAAAATAGTTGATATTCTCAAAAATACTTATCATCTATTTTCAAAACAGGGCAAAAAACGGCCTTTTTTTGAAGTAAATAGACCCCTCATTTCTATAAAATATCAAAGTCAAAGACGCAATTTAACCTTCTACTTGGATAGAATATTTTCCCACATATATCTAACTTCTTTTAGTTTTGCCTGACTAAGTTCTTCTATAATACTCACAAATTTATCTGAAATGCTAATTCCATCTCGAATCAAACTATCGTAGTATCTTCTTGCCAGCATTGATAAACTGTAGATGCTCTCTATTAGATCCCTATCTGATTCATTAAGTGAGAGATCTAACTTATCAAGATTTTCTCGAAAAGCTTCAATAATAATGTTTCTGTAAGTTTCTATTGTAAGTAACGGATGATCGATTAAAAATATCAGTTGATAGATCACAGAGCTGCTTCTGCCAGCTTCAAAATACTTTAGTGAATTTATCACATCAACGAGGTGGCTTGACACTTTTACATTGCTAATAGAATTAGCTTCAAGCATTAATAGTATATCTAGTGAATTCATGACTTGTCTAAGTTCATCCCTTGAACCGACTATTATCCGATTCATTAAATGCTTAATATCTCTCTCAGTTAAATCCCCTGCAATAACTTTGTCCGTTAATTCTAATGAAATTGTGGAGATACCAATCTCATTGAGTAATTTTATCACATTGTTGACTGCCGCCTTCACATCATCCGTGTACACATTGGAAAAATGAGCTTGAGCCGAAAGCATAGCAATAAAATCGCCCAACATGACAAATCTCTTTTCACCTTCCTCACCCATTCCAAATAGGCTCATTTTATAGTTGAGTACACTTTTCTCATTATCGATATATTCATAGATATATTTTACTGTGTTGAGGAAGTATTCGGGTTCCCATGATAATCCTAGGTTACTTGCACTCTTGTTACCGAAAGCAGAAACCCTTCTAAACAACTGTATATATTCATTTACGCTACTTTCAGTAGAATTATTTTTGGCAATTACCCCACCATTTACAGAACGGTTAAAGGTCGGGCTTTTAAGATAGTTGTAGTATAACTCATTAAATTCAATATCATTAGGATGCGGTAAGTCTTCCCACCCCCACACGTACAAGAAGTTACCTTCCGGAAAGCCATTCCCTTTAATCTGCTCCCAAAGCGCCTGTGCTATTCTTGATTCAAACTCTCTATAGTTAGAATAATCTTTAATAAGTACAGCTTTAGCAATACCTCTATTTCTGATTTCCTCGTTCTTTGATTTTAATTCAATTATTACCTTATAGTATATTGCATCTGCTAAAATAGGGGATTCTATCTTTGCCTTAGTTCCTGCGAATGTTGCCAAAAATTCTATTGGAAAGGATTCAGATTCTAATAATGTATAGAAGTAGTGGGAAAAAACCTTCGAGTTTATCGAATGCTTTAACTTATTGAAAAACTCATTTAAATCCATAGAATCAATGTCATCTGCCTCATTTCTAAGTTCAACCATTTTATCAATTAATTTGATTATCCTTCCATCATCTATAGCAATTGAAAATCTCGACAACACATCGAAGATTGTTTTTTGTGAAATGATCTTCCGTTCGCTTCTAAACCTTCTTGTTGAAGGAAATACCTCGGATAGTTTGCTTAATTGATCAAACATTTCTTCAACCCATTTTGTTTCTGCTGAAATAATACGTTCTCTGGTTAAAAACGAATTAATGATTTTTGAATCATTCGAGCGAATTATTGCTGACCATTTCCATGTAGGAATCTGGCTTGTAGGTATTATTTCCTTAAGTGCAAGGGCCAAAATGTCATTATGATCACTAAAGGTATTTGGTAGACAGAGCAGATCTTGAAACATTATATATTTTAATGGGTTTGATACGGCATTTTGCTCTTTTCTGGTTGCCGTTCCGTAAGTTACCTTGTATGTGCCTGGGTTGAATCCTGGGATTTCTCCCCGTGATTCAGTGTGGGCTAATAACAATGAATTACTAACCTCATTCTTGATCTGATTATATATATTTCTAACGTTATAGGCATTTAAATTGTATTCTTTATCCGAGAAACTGTCGTCAATTTTCTCACCTAGCCCATTAATCAATGATCTTGCACATAGGTTTAAAAACCCTCTCAATGACGCAGTTTTATTCTCAGAATATTTTTTCTGGGATAATAGGGCTGATGCTTGTCTTAACAGAGCTTTCCCTTTTTCGTCCTCACCTATTTGCTTGTATAAAAATACTTTTTTCAACTGTATGTCCAGAGCTACATGTTGATCAATTTTTTCTACTGCTTTAGCCGCTTCAACATAGTCAAATTCTGAAATGAGAAACTTGCATTTCTCTACTTGAAGTTCTTCCTTTGTGTAACCATCGAGTTCTGAAGTCACATTCTCGACTCTAGTCAGCAAAGCTTTGTAATCTTCATTCCTTCCATCTATCCGGTACATTTCCAATAGATAGAGAGCCACCTCTGACCAGGACGAAACAAGAGCTTTTTCGGTTTTCAATTCTTCTTCAGGTATTACGTCTAGAAGTATTTGTATCTTCTTAGCTTCAGGATCTTCTAATATTATGTATCCCCGTCTTAACGAATACACCATCTTCGATAATAAACTTATCTGTGATTTAGAGGGTTCCAGTTTCAGAAAGGCTGATAAATGGTGCTTTAAAGACTCTGTAAATCCACTGGCTTCATGATCATTCGGAAAAGCCAAGTATCCATTTGTCTTTTCTTTCATTCTAGTTAGGTATTCATCCATTACTTCGAAGTATTCATCATCGATGGTCTTATGGAAATCAAAACTACGTGCTTTAAATTTATAAGGATCCGATTCAAATATTTTGCCCTTTTCCTTTCCATAATTTATCAACTTGTCCAAGAAAGCATCTAAGGCTTCCCGATGCCCTACTTCTCCTTTAAACATATCACCTAAATCCACAACGGTAATGTTCTGGCTTTCAAGCGTCATTCTCTCTGCAGCACTCATATTTTGAAATAAGCCTACCAGGTAAATAGTAGGACAGTTCTCGCCCATATTGTCTCTGAGCCAACCAAGCCAACTTAAAAAGTTTGGATCATCGCCAGAGAAACCGATTAAACATAATTGAGTTTCAAGCATGGCCTGCTGTACTGTATTTACCAGTGGTGCGAACTGAACCGGGTACGTACGATAGTCCTCTTCACAAATAATATAGTGTTTGGCACTGTCAACACTACCGTGAAGTTTAATGATTCTTGGATGAGTGCTTCCAGGCAAATCATTTTGACTGGTGAGGATCTTATAGTTAAACTTTACATTTATCTTATCGATGGTTCTTTCCAGAAGAGTATCATAATTGGTAGTGAACACATCTCTCCAGTTCAATGATAGCAATTTTTTATGCAGATCTCCTGGGATGTATATGTCATCATTGATACTCGCTTCAATGAATTTATTCAACTTGTTTCGTCCAAAAACCGATTTGTATTCCTCGGCCAGTTTCAACACGTTTTTACCCGAGGTCTTCCTGATCTTTTGGATTTCCCATCTTTTTATTTCTGCTTCATCTTCTGGTTTCTGATACAAAGCTTCAAACATCGACACAGCAAGTTCTTCCCAGTTTGGTGCGGATGTTTCATCGTCAACCACATCTGCATTCTTCGAAAATCCCGCCCCAACCATGACTGATGCAGCGCCGTTTAAAGCAGGATCATGTATTCTCTTAGCAATATCTTCAATATATGAGTAAACCAATGAACCGTTCAAAAAATCGCCCCTTTCCAGTTAATGATTCTTCCTGTATTTGGTTTGACTACATTTTATCATATGGACCATACATGGACCACTTAACTTCATAGTAATTTTAAGCATACAAAAAAGCCCCCGCCCTGCATTACAAGTGGAGGCTTCGAATTGTATATAAAATTTATTCCTCAATAAAACTAAGAACCGTCTTAGCTACTGCACTTGCAAGTTTGCAAGGCACTGCGTTTCCTATTTGTTTATAAACTGAGGTCTTTGGTCCATGGAAAATGTAGTCTTTTGGGAAGCTTTGTATTGCCGCTGCTTCCTTTGTTGAAATTCTTCGTAATCTTGATGGTGCTTCCTTGTATTCTGCAATTTCTGGATTCTCCATCAGTTGGGCATGATAATCCACTACCCAGTCATGTTCATCAGGGTTTCTAAGAAGTACTTCGTCAATGATTGGCGTCTTGTTTCCCCCCATTGATGCAGGCAGGGTATTGGCGGTATCATCAATGTTGATTGGTCTTCCCATGCCGTTAAACATCATTCCCGCATATGGAGACTTTCTCATAACCGGTTTCTGAGCTAATGTTATCTTTGCACTGCAGGTGATAGGATTATCTTCCGACCCTATTTCACCAAGCTCTAGAATAGTCTCTCTGACTGTTTTAGGTTTTTCCGTATACTCTTTTAGGCGTTCCATCAGCATTTCATGTGTCAGCTCTTTATCCTTTATTCCAATAAAGAATACTCTTTCTCGCTTTTGAGGGACTCCAAAATCTGCGGAGTTTAAAATCACGTATTCACATGAATAACCGAGATCCTGTGCCTGCTTTACGATCTCAGTTCTGACGTCTTCCCATTTTGTAAGTTTTCCAAGCGCTTTAACATTCTCCATGACAAAGGCTTTAGGACGTACAATCTCTACAGCCTTCATGTACTCCCAGATGAGTTTGCTTCGCTCATCATTTGGATCCATCTTGCCCGCCACCGAGAAGCCTTGGCAAGGAGGCCCGCCGAAGAGAACATCTACACCTTTATAGTCATTCAGCTCATGGATCACTTCTTTAATGTCTTGATTTCTTAATATGGTATTAGGATTATTCTCTTCAAAAGTCCTGGCAGCATCCTTATCGATTTCATTGGCCCAAAGCACGTCAATGCCTGCAGCCTTAAAACCGACATCCATCCCACCTGCACCCGTAAAAAGAGAAACGCCTTTATATGGTTTCTTCACAGGTTCATTTCCTCCTAGGATTATATTTCTCATTAGACAAATTTGTTTTTCTCAATCGGTCAATATGTTATCATGATTTTCCATTATATTAAAGATAATTTCAATGAATCAATACTGTTCCTTTGATCAATGATGCTAATCAAACGACTGTGAATCTTCTCATCGGTTAGCCGATGCACTTATAATTCATTGGAGGGAGCTATCTTCCTCTCCCTCCGCGCTCACATGTTATTTCTTTCTGTAGACTTGTTGATTTGCATTGTTTTTGTCCAGTAAAATGATATCGCCATTTTGCAGATAGGGATTTTGTGTTGGTTCACAGAAGAACCGCCCCAAGTTTCGCCGCTCATTCAAGTCAAATCTTTTCCACTCATAACCTTTAAAGAGATCTTTGACCAAGAACTCTTCACCTGGATTCAGTTTTTGAATTTCTCCGAGTGCAGTTTGCAATAATGTGGACATAATTCTTACCTTCTTTCATCGAACATAGGTTTCATCATTGTTTACAGTTATGTTAACATATTTGTAGGTTTGAGTCAATCAAAAATCTATGAGAAGAAGTACAAAATAGTTTCCTTTAGGATTTCCCTTTCTGCCACTTGTATTTGTTCTGAAACATGTTCTGTCCAGGGATCAAGACAAGTTTTCCAGCTTCACATAGTGGGATTATGAACCTGTTATTAAATTGGTTCCGATTTTCAAGTTTCAGATGGTCAAATATCTCTTTGGGCTTTCTTGGCACTTTGCAGTAGGCTTTTATTTTCTTAACCTCTTTCGAGTTTAGAAGCTCTTCCATCTTGGTTTCTTTTATTGCTTCCTCCAGCTCTTCTGTGTAATCTTCATTTGAATAATAAATCCAAAACTCAAAGTCATCTGCAAATCGGTATTTAATATTACCCTTCTTATCCATCATGGCACTTAACACATGCTCTTCAAAGAGCGCCTCAGGAAAATAGTCATTTACTTCGATGTCTATCAATGTATATTTATTTGTCTTCTCCTTGATGCTAAAAAGGCTGTCACCCTTTTCAATCCTAGGTTTCATGTTGTGATACTGTTTTACATTAAGGATCTTCATTTTCTTGCTGGCTTCTACGAGGCGGCTCAGTCTGTTTTCCTCATCCTTCTTTTTCTCAATGCGATTAATATACTCGGTGTGCTGATTTCTCAGGTCAATAATTTGGTTTGTTAGGTTATTGATCAGTGTGGTATCCTTTCCCCTTTCGGATACTTGCAAATCAACCGCCTTATAGAGTTCTTCATTCATTTCCTTGATTTCTTTCTCCAAGTTCTGCATATGTGTCTTTTCATCAACTGAAAGTTCAAGGCTCTCAAGATAGTCATTCATCCACTTTATGAACCGTTTGCTTTCATGCAGTTTGCAGATTGTTTTATGGAAATTATAGTCCAGGTAGTACCCTAGTACCGACTCCTTCACCTTACAGGTGGATCCACTAATTTTACTCGAATTTCTGCACCGCCAAAGACCTCCATGTTTAGTTCCATCCCCTTCCCCATATCTGGCTACCAGGTGCCCACACTCCTTACATATGAGTTTCTTATAGTAACAAGGACGGCCTGCAGTTCCATCTTTGTTCTTCTTGATATAGTCTTTCCTGCGGTTTTCCTCCATAAGCTCTTGAACACGTTCGAAGAGTTCCTTTTCAATAATCGCTTCATGGTGCTCCTCAATGTAATATTTAGGAAGCAATCCATCGTTCTTCTTTATGCCTTGATCCGATAATAATTTGGGTGATACATATTTCTGGTACTCGTAATCCCCGATGTATTTCTCATTCTCCAGGATTATTTTGATGGTATTGTAGTGCCAGCGGTCATTTCCTTTTTTGGTTTTTATCCGCTTCTTTCTCAAATAATCCATGATTTCATAAATGGTTTTACCTTCAGCGTACATTTCAAACAGAAGTCTGACCACCGTTGCTTCTTCCTCTACAATGTGCCACACACGATTTTTATCGATATGGTAGCCATAGATATCTGTTGCTCTATTTACCGTTCCACGCTGTGCTAGTCTTTGCATGCCCCAACTGATACTGTTTGACAGGGAGAGCACCTCTTCTTCTGCAACGGTTGCCATCAAGGACAATATCAGCCTGGAGTTGGGATCATTGCTTTTAAGTCCTTCTTTTTCAAAATAGCAGATGCAAGGTTTTTCAAGTTCATTCAAATCTTTCAGGGTATCTAATACATCCACTACGTTGCGGCCAAATCTGGATACCGATTTGGTGAGAATCATATCAATCTTACCAGACTTTGCATCCTTGATCATTCGGTTAAAGTCGTCTCTTCGCTCTTTGTTGGTTCCTGAAATCCCTTCATCCGCATAGATTCCTGCAAATTCCCACGAGGGATTGGAGAGGATTTTATAATTGTAATATGCCAGCTGCGTTTGAAAGGAAAGTTGCTGCTCATCCATAAGTGATGACACTCTGCAATAGGCCGCCACTCGGAGTTTCTTCTTTTCCTCACCCTGAAGCTTGCTCATTCTATTTCGAAGGATGCTGTTTTTCAGGTCGTCCAAATCCTTTATAGTAAGTCCGTCTTCAAGTTTAACCACATCAGGCATACTGAAACTTGTGGGTGGTGAACCATATGAAGTCATGTCACGTTTTTTTTGTAAAGTAGGCACTGTCTCTTCTCCTTTCCTCTTAATGCTTTGTATACTCACACTCTCCTTCTTTGATATCTCTATTAATGGTGTTCTGTTGCTAGTAGGAGCCAGATCATTTTGGCTTACAATCTTCTTTTCTCGCTCCGCTTTCTTTTTAGAGAAGGCTTCGCTAATTCTCGATATCTCCTCTTCGCCTATGATTGTTTGAGTCTCGTCAATCCAATCCACGGAAAATGCCTTGTTTGAGAAAACAGTGAATGATAAAATCCAAGCTCTCACTCGCTCAATTGTCATGCTCTCTATAAACATCTTTAAGTCTGTAGCTGTTTTCAGCCAATCCAATGCTTCTTCACGGTATTTCCTGTCCTCTTCTATTCTATTAGCCTTCTCTTCGAAGACTTTATAAGCTTCTCGCAATTCATCTACCGTCTCATCCTGCGCCCTTATGGTTGCAATCTCTATCTCTGTGAAGAATTTCAGTCGGTGAAACTCAAAATTATCATTTTGATTGATTCGCTTAAGCATCTTCTCAAGCTCCCTCAACACGATTAAAAAGTCATTGTTCAGCTCCGCTTCACTGCGTTCTTTGGGATCATGAACTTTAAACCTTATTTTCTCTCGCTCTTTCTGCACCTCAAGCTTTACTCCGAGCATCCGAGAGAAGATTGCCTGAAGCCCCATCTCCATCGGTTCATATCTTTTTAAGTTGACCGCATCACACAAATCCGAAGATATAATAGCATCTGCACACCAATAACTGTAGATCCCTTTCATTAGGATGCTCTTCCCGCAACGACCACAAACCATTCTCGAGCGAAGGGGGTTCTCCATTTTCTTCTTTTTAGCTCTCCTAGGCTTTGTGATGGATTGTACTCTCATCTGGGCCTTATCAAAGGTTTCTTGTGCAATGATTTGGGGATGACTGTCCAAAATCAGGAAGGACTCTCCATTACTTTCACTCTCGATATATTTTCCGGTCAATAGATCCTTTCTCTTTTTCGACGATTGTTTATTCCCTGTATAAGAAAAGTTCTTTATGATGTTTCCGATTTTTCCTGAAGACCAGTTCTCATTCCCTTTCTTTGTTCTTATTCCTTTTTTAATCATTTCACCGGCAATATCAGTATAGCTTTGACCTTTAATGAACTGATCAAATACCCACCGTACCACCTTGGCTTCCTCTTCATGAATCACTAATTCAGATCCTGTATCAGACTGCACCAGATTATATCCATATGGTTCATTAAAATGCGGCAAGCCCTCATTGATTTTCTTCCTATAGGACATTTTAATACTGTTGGATAGACTTTCGATGTACTCCTGTGCCATGGCGGCATGGGTCTCAACCACCAAAGAGCTGACCCCTTTTGAGATTTCTGCACCTTCACGCTCAAAATAAAGGGTCGTACCTGTATCCTTAAGCTCCTGAATGACTTCAAGGAACTCCTGTGTGTTTCTTGAAAACCTGGCGATGCTCTTTGTCAGAATCAAGTCGATTTTTTCTTCCTTGGCATGTCTGAGCATCCTCATAAACCCAGGACGATGTCTTATAGTGCCACCGGAAATGCCGTCATCCATATACACGCCAACGAATTTCCAGTTTGGTTTGTTGTAGATGTAGTTACTGTAATAGCTGACCTGGTTCTCCAGTGAGTTGATATTTTCCTTCCCGCTGCTTACTCTGCAGTAAGCGGCTACTCGTATCCCTTCCTTGTTGCTATTAAGTGGCGATTGGTGCATTTCATCCAGAGGATCCCACAGCGTATGGACCCACATGGCCTTATCTTTTTCATTCAATTAAAAAACTCCTTTCCCTTATAAAGATTGGCTTGTCGGTATGTTCCCTCTGTATGAAACATATTGCAAGTACAATCTCCTTAGGTTAAGGAGTTTCTTCTATATTTACTCTTTTATTCTGCTTCTGGATTTATTCCTGTTTGTTGTCTATCTTGGTCAAGTCGGTTATATCCAGTGACTCAATTGGTTTCTTGCCTCGCTTCCAGCCTTGTGTTTTTCGACTGACGCCACATTTAAAGATGAATTCCAATCCGTAATCTTTATGAAGAATGCCCCGCTCCACTATCTTCTTGAACATCTCTGCATCAAACGTTTCAAAGTCATCCAGTCTCTTGAGATAACCCAGTAGCAATTCAAGATTCTCTGTTAGTTTAATGCTCTCATCCTTGTTTCTCATGAGCATTTCCTGTTCCTGCTGATAGATTTGAACTTCATAGATAAGGTTTCTTAAGGCGGCATCATAGATCGAATCGTTTGTCACATTTTCCCGCATGCTCATATCACTGATCTGGTCACTGATGCGGTCTATGATTTCTTCAAGTTCCTCCAGTCGTTCATTTTCTTCCTTGGTCAGGCTGACCTCTCTGATGGCTTTCTCACCGTCTATTTTTATCTGGTCCAGCTCCTTTGTCATGCGAAGGAGCATCTGATTGTAGGCGCCCTCGATGACTTCTTCCCACATGTACTTCTCGTTGCATTCGATGTCACACTTAACGCGCTGGGATGCAGTTCTGCAGTGCCACACAGTAAACTTGTAAGGCTTACCGTTCTTCCTGGAAGTCATGCGCCTTCTGTTAACGGGCATGCCACAGTGGCCACAAAAGAGCATATTTGAAAATGGCGCTCGGTTGCTGTAACAGCTTCTGTAATTCCCGTCTGGATCATGGAGCATTTTTCTGCGTCTATCCAGCTCCTTTTGAGCAGCATTCCAGTCTGCTTCTGATACGATTGGTGGGTGGTGGTTTCGGATGAAATACTGTGGTTTATGATTTTTGTTCCTTACCCTTTTATGGCTGAGTGGATCCAGGGTGACTGACTTCTGACAAAGGGCGTGGCCACAGTACTTTTCATTCTTGATGATTTTGTAGACCGCATCACTGGTCCACTTGGTGTTGCCCCTTGCCGTCTTTTCCTTGTCTCTGGTGAGTTCCTTGGCGATGATCGGTGTTCCCTTCCCATTGAGGAAGTCTCTAAAAATTCTTCTGACCGTCTTGGCTTGGGCTTCGTCAATAATCAGATTACCTTCTTCATCTTCATCGTAACCCAGGAAATAGGTGGTGGGGATGTGGGGGATCCCTTGAGAAAAGCGTTTTGTAACACCCCAGCTTACGTTGGCACTGATGGTTCTACTCTCCTCTTCCATTACCGAAGCAATGACCACCAGGATGGTTTCAGACTGGCTGTCCAAGGTGTTGATCCCCTCTTTGTCGAAGATGATGCCCACTGGTTTGTCCAGATTCTTAAGCATCCTGACATAGGTCAGACAGTCCAATGTATTTCTGGCAAATCGACTGATGGATTTTGTGATGATGTAATCAAATTTGCCTTCTTTGGCATCCTTAATCATTTCATTGAATCCTGTTCGGTATCTGGTGTTGGTTCCTGTCACCCCCTCATCGCTGTAGACTCTGTAGAGTTCCCAGTCTGGCTTTCGGTTGATGTACTCTTCAAAATATGAAACCTGAAGCCTATAACTGGACTGCTGATCCTCTTCCAGTGTGGAGACTCTGGCATATGCCGCCACACGTACTTTCTTCTCTTCTCCATCTTCCCCTCTTGGGACATTCATATTGGCAGGTATGACTCTTACTCTTGGATTCATAGGTGCATTTCTATTTTGTGTCATCGTATAGCCCTCCCTTCAGCTGTCCAACAACCATTTCACTTCCGTCAATCCATTTGATGGTAAATAAATAAGGTGACTCCACAGTTATGTGAATCACCCAGGCTCTTATGAAAGCAGTATCCATTAGTTGATTGATGGCTTTATCTGAACCCTTCAGGGTTTTTAGCTTATTCAGTGAAGCCTCTCTAAAGGCGTGATCCTTGTCAAACGCCTCCCAAAGCTTAGCCTTTTCATTGATTCTTGCCTCTATTTCCATTCTTTGTTTTCGGATATCTTCTGTATCCTCGTTTTTTATAATCGCCCGATTCTCAGCGATCAGACATTTCTCGAGTTCCACCCTCAACAGGTTTTGTTCTCGTTCTCTGACTGCTTCTGCACTGGATAGTTCCTTCATCAGATGCTTAATGAGAAGACCGTCATTGGTTCTGTTGTCAATGCTATACCTTCTTTCAAAGCCCTCAATGAGGAGCTTGTCAATCTTCGCTTCTTCAATAGGGAGTGCTTTGCATAAGAGCTTGCTTTTAATATTGGATGAACATCTCCAGCGTGTTTTTCTTGTCTGCATACCATAGCGGTGATAGTTCTTTCCGCAGCTCGAGCAGATGATTCTGCTTGACATAGGCGTTCTTTTAACGGTTCCTCTTTCTGTTTCCGTTTTATTTCTATTCATAATATTCTGAACCGCATCGAAATCTTCCTTAGAAATGATGCCTTCGTGGTGATCCTCCACATAGTACTGTGGTTTTTGACCTGTATTCACAACCTTTTTATGTGATCTGAAATCCAAGGTATAGGTTTTTCTGCTCAGCACATCCCCCGTGTATCTTTCGTTGGTAAGCATGCTGGCAATATTACCGCCATCCCAGTCTATCTCTCCAGAACGTTTTCTGTAGCCCCTTCTTATAAAGTGAGTGGAGATATCCTTCAGCCCATAACCCGTCAAATAGAGGTCATAAGCTTCTCTTACGATTCTCGCTTCCCTTTCGACAATTTCCCACTCCTTGTTTTTGTTGATCTGGTAACCAAAGAGTTGTCCTACCACTACCTCACCCCTTTCAAACCGTTTGTTCAAGGCCCATTCTATGTTCTCTGAGGTATTTTTACTTTCTTCCTCGGCAAAGGTAGCAAGAATCTTGATCAGCAGCGAACTAGTCATATCCTTGGTATTAAGCCTCTCCTTCTCAAAAATCACCTGGACGTTCTTTTCTGTCAGCTGTCTTACTATATCCATGGTATCCACGACATTCCTTGCAAACCTTGAGATGGATTTGCAGATGATAATGTCAATGTCTCCGTTCAGGGCATTTCGAATCAGGCGGTTAAAGCCCGTCCTTTTGGACATATCCGTTCCAGACTTTCCCTTGTCTGAATAAACCCCTGCGTAAATCCACTCTGGCTTTGACCGGATGTAGTTCGTATAATGGATGATCTGGTTTTCCAGTGACCCAAGCTGAAGCTCCTCTTCCGTGCTCACCCTACAGTAGGCGGCCACCCTCGGTTCTTTGGTGACGCCTGTGGGTTTCATGGCTGTAAATCTCGTTGTTGTGTGCATATTGAATCCCTGGTCTTGAACAGGGATCTCCTGGACATTTGGTTGCATCCTTTCTTCCTCCTTTCTTTTCATCCTTGGATTCGCATCATGTTGCGTAATTGTCTTAATCCAAAGAATAAAAATAAAAATCCTCAAAGCCTTAGAAACACTTGGCTTTCAAAGCTTTTCGGTCATTACATATATCACTCTAAACCGAGTATTTATCCAGTACTATCTGGCTGAAACAGGATAAAAAACAAGAGAGCCAATGCCTTCGCATCAACTCTCCAGTTCCCTGTTTCCATCAGGGTTTTAATACATTTTGATGGTGCTATCTGCACCCGTTTTACACATAACTTTAAAAGAGAACTCATACCTAAACTCCATCGCTTCCTATTCGAATTTCATGTAAGCATCAAACCCTGCCTTTTTCAGTTTAGTCATCAGCGCATCTGCATTATTTTTATTTTCAAAGGTTCCTACCTGAACTCGGTAAAGCTTCTTACCCTCGGATGTTCCTGTATCTGCCTTTACACCCTTACTGATCAGATTAATGAAGTCCTTATCGACCCAGGTCATAATCCCATCACTGTCTTCCCAATTACTCTTATTTATTTTCTTGCCAAGAAGCACACAGGTCTTGCCGCCTTTTACCACAGGCTTCCCAACAGATTGGGTTTGGGTAATCAGATGGTAACTTCCCTTTACCCAGGACGGGATTGCAGGCCCTCCTGGATAATACAGACCGGCAGACGCTTTGATTTCAACGATATCTCCCACTTCAAAATCCCCATCGTCCCCAGTAGAAGACTCACTCACCAGTGCCTTTCTTACAGCAGTTCTAAAGGTGTCCATGCTCTCTCCGTGCTTGGGGAACCAATGCCCGACATCGGAGTGGTTAGAAGCAATCCCCTTCTTGTTACCTTCCGCATGACTGATGATGTCTTTTTCTGTAAGTCCGTATTGTCTGCAAAGATGGACACAAAGATCAACGGCATTCTTAAAGGCAGCTCTAAAGTAGGCTTCATGCTTCTTCACATCGTAACCGACCATGGTAGAACCCCCTGAATAAGAAAACCCACCCGGTTCACAAATCTCAAAACCGATGTGGGTATTATTCGCATCTCCTCCAGCATGCCAGCCTCTGTGGTTCCATGGGAGGTACTGCCAGACTTCTTTATCGTCTAAGAAGGCATGGACACAGACCTGGCGATTGATTTCACCCGCCTTGTAGGATTTGTTCCATCGACTAAACCAACCCGCCGCCATGACTCCTGGCGTGGCCGTTGAGTGAACCATGATCCCTTTGGGCGCAATCTTTCTACCAGCTGTATAACAATCATTTCTTGTCATAAATTTTGTTTTGATTTCCATTTATATTCTCCTCCAAAATGAAAACGCCACAGGTGTTAACCCATGACGCTTCTTTTAACATTCATAATCCTGTTCCATTAAATCTCTTTCATCCAAGTCCCTCACTTCAATTTCTTTTCCGCAACTTGGACATCTACCGTAATAGTCCCTGAATGTCAATGTCCCCTCAAGGTGCATCCTATACTCACGCATGATCACTGTTTTACCACAGGTACATCTGGTCTTTGTCATCTTCATCCCCTCCAAAAGCATTATACGAAGGAGATGACATCTTATTCAGCTAATCCAATTTTTCTTCATCGAAAATCTGATCACTGTTTTCGTGCCAGAAGAAATCTAGCGTTTTCTTGCAGCTCGGACATTCCTCTTGATAGTTCCTTATCACCATTTTGTCACTCTTGAGTACTTTGTAATTGATGACACACAGTGGTTCTTTGCAATAACTACAACTTATAAATACCATTTGAACACCTCCATAACTTACATATGCAGAAAATGTTCAAATGGCAAAATAATTTATTACTTTCTTTCGGCTTTATCTCCACCATCCTTTAGTTGTTCTAATACATCGCGAAGCTTTTCTGGAATAGGTAGTCCCAGTCTTGTAGCATTTTCAATGATACTGATTCCTTCATTTGACAGATAAAAGAAAATCACTGCCGTTCTGAGAATACCTCCATCACCAATGATATTCTGATCAATGATGTGTGCTACACCTACTAAAGAGAAAATCACCACTTTCTTAAAAATACCTCTTGCACCAACGTCACTGGATAAATGCTTCTCAACAATACCGCACATGACGCCAAGGAGATAATCCAAGACAACAAAGGCAATCAGAGCATATAAAAAACCATCGTAACCTCCTAAAAGCCACCCCAACCAGCCACCAGTACCAGCAATAACCATTTGTGTATATGTCCATATTTCTTTCATCAGTTTCCCTCGCTTTCATTTTTGTGTATAAAAAAACACCCTAATCAAAAGGTGTTAGTTCCTATTCATAAACCCTGCTACTACTTGTTTTATCCTTCGTGATCTTCCCAATGTAGTCACTAAGTCTTCCTTTACCAAACCTTCCTCCACTGTCCACTGTAAAATCGGTGTAGAATCCATCTTTCCCAAACTTATGAGTGATTTCAGTAATAAGTCCAAGGCTAGAAGTAGCTTTATCACTTACAATTACTGCTTCATCGCCAAGGATAAGCTGCGGTCTGAATGGACCGGTGAAACTCTCGATCTTCCCGACATACTGAAGTCTTAAACCTATTTGGTTTGCATACCGCTCTGCATCGCTTACTGAAGTTCCTTCAGGGACATTCACGTAGAGAGTTTTGTTAGCCTGTAGATTCCAACCAGTATAGGTTTCAACTTCCCGATAAATTTTAAGAGAGAAGTCTTGGTTGTGGACACATACTCGTCTATAAGCTTCTTGATCATCCCTTACAATGCTTCTTGTAAAAATGTCCTTATCTCTATAGAAGGTATAGGTGGTGTTTCTTGTAAAACCAGCATAGTTGGATGAACCTATGACCACCGTTCCATCTACAAGTTCTTTTACTTGCCAACCATCCAGAGCTTTTAAAATCTCCATGATTCCTTCAAGACAGCTCATGTTCGCATCAAATTGATATCCTGAATAAGTGCTCGTATTTTCTACAAGCATCTCATCTGAGCTGATGTTTGCCCTAAAAAGTATATCCTTCAAAATCTCGTGGAGCACCATATAGGGGTATGAGTTCTCCTCATCAAAGCTCTGATCCCCTAGGGCTTTACCTATTATGTTTCTACCATCCACACTGACAGCTTCAGATAGAAGAGAAAAATTGCTTCGATCCACATAGAATACGCCCATTGGGTAAGGTTCACTATCTCCCAAAACTAGTTCAAATTCCACCTTGCTACCAGGAGAAAGAAGACTTGATTCTTCTGATATGGACACATTACCTTCATACTCAGGATTTTCATTCATAGGATTATCAAGACCTAAGGTAAAGGAGGCGATAGGTGTATCCATGGAATGCTTAATGGAACCGCTGTTAAGGTATCGCTCCATTTCAAAAGCAAACTCATAGATTAATAGCTTATGGGTATCAGAGGTTCTATAGCTTCCCACAACACCAAATCCCTGAAGAATTTGAAGCTCCAGTTGCTTGATTGTAACATCAGGACTTATCTTTATAGGAGAGAGCCAGGTGGGAGAGCTATACTCACCGTTTAATTTTTCAGTAGGCTTTCCATATAATTCTTCACCTGTCAGATAAAAAAGCTGTCCTTCTGTCTTTGGAAACTGAAGAAAGTCAGGGTATTTTCCCTGACCTATGATTCCGGTCGTAGAAAACACAATATCCAATTAAACCCCCTCCCCAAGTACTAAAATAGCCTCGGCATTAAGAAGATAATTGGTACCCTTAGGTATCTCGTTGATATGGTGCCTTTTAATGAGCACGATATCTCCTTCCTGAAGAACTGTAGTATTGAACTTCATAATTGGAAGCAGGTAGCTTTGCCAATCGAAGAACTCCATGCTTCCATAACCTTCTGTGATGTAGCAGTTAATTCTCAAATACTTCTGAGTGGTGTTGATATGGATATATCTATAGGTGGTCTCATTTGTACTATTTCCAAGACCAGTGATGTAATTAACCCATGCATCTTCAGAGTTATCCTTCGTGGCAAAATCATAAAAGCTTCTTGCAAACCCTTGCCTTGTCCTAAAGCTGATAACAAAATTAAAGCCTTCCTCAGAATAAAGCTCAACCATACCACATTGTCTCGTACTACTGATTGTTCCGGTATGGAAGTAATGATTATTGATTACCTCCGTCCATTTTGCATAGGACGTTGGAATAACTAGAACATCAAGAAAACTAAATTCCTCGCTTGAATAATTGAAGTCGCCAAACTCAGTAAAGTAGTGGTCTGTGATCACATTGCCATTTACCTTGACTTCTTCAATATCAGTGGTCTTAAAGTTTAGGAATAGTTTATTGGCTGCGGCTTCTTCAGCTGAAACCACATACTCATAATACATCTCTCCGTCGTATGTCACAGGTAGTGAGCCAACACCAGTCCAAATCAGCCTATCCACCGGGATGTCCAGTTTTCTATCCTTGAAGGTCTTTCCAAAGTATCTGCTTCCTGTAGCTTCAATCCCAAGAACTGCATAGTTACTGAACTGGCAATTGAGCTTTCTGGTTCTCGCTACAGCATCTGTGGTAACTGTGGCACTCATGCCAACATTGGGCTGGCATAAATATTTGCTGGTTGATATGGCCAGGGTGTTAGAGGGTACACTTCCTGCACCAGCCAGGTAGTCTCTTAGAGTCGTATACCATTCCCCACCATCTGTAAATTCATCAAATTCAACAAAGACCGTGGCATAGATATCTATGATCCTAACTGGAGTCTTTTCTATGGTGAGTTGATTTCCTTCGGCATCTGTTATCATTGCGTGGGTGTTTATATTAGTTGTAGTTTCACTGATACCAACTTCTGTGAGAATATTTCCGTTAAACTCAGTCGCTTCAAGTCTTATGGATTTGGTCCATTTAGATACAGGAAATGCCCTGATCAGCTCTACGGTGGAGCAAGGTTTATTGCCCACTCGGTTAAAAAGTGTGGTTCTGGTTGGATCCATGTTTCCACTACCAGTGCCAAACACGATCTGGTCAAAGTAACTACTAAATGCCACAAGCCTGGTATAGATCCTATCAAGGACCATATTTTCAGCTTGGCCTTTTAATTCCACTTCACCCGTCTCCACATTGGTTACTACAATGTCAAATCTATTGTGAAACTTGGGCTTTATCTCTGTCCTCATGCTCGTTCCTCCTATGGATTTTCAATACTTGAGTAGATCAGCTGGGTTGTTATGGTAAGTCCCACAACTCGAATTCTTTCAGAAAGGTCAAAAATATCGTGATAGGTTATTGGTATCAAAACTGCTCCGGTATTAACTCCAACCGTTAACCTTTCCTCGATGCCAGGGTTAGGTGAGGAGATGAGCTCTGTCGGATCAAAGCCTACTGTAAAGTCCTCCACAGCTCCACCATATCCGATGAGGTTTCCCAACTGACCTTTGTACTGAATCGTTATGGCACCTTCTACTTCATCAAAGGCCTCCTGATAGTTATCATGCAAAGTAATAAGAAGGGTGTTTTCCTCTGTGGGGTGGTGCTCGATTTTCTTAATGGCATAGTCTACTTCCTTCAGCTCTCCACCCACATAATCTCTTTGAAGACCACTTACCTTAATCGCTTTTTCATCATGAACGAACGCCTCTATTTCATAAAGGTATAGGTAGCTTGAATATCTAGTGGTTATGGTCCATCTGTGGTAAAGATAAGCATCTGAATACTGCCAGTAGTATTCCTTCCATCCTTGCGTATCCTCACTTGTTCCAGTAAATAGATCCGTCCAGTTGACTCCATCGTCACTTCCTTGAACCTTGAAATCCTTTGGTCTATAGCTACTCCCCAAATACCACCTGAAGCCTCCCAGTCTTATGGGCCTTACGGTACTTACCTGAATCCATTGCTCTCCAGAAGTCCTTGTGTACCACATGGAAGAAGTAGATCCATCAAAGGCATTGGAGGGATAGTATGATGAATAAGTACTGCTTGCCCCGTAGAACCCAAATAGGTTTATGAACTTTCCAACGATAAAGGGTAGTTTAGGGAGTATCTCAAGGTTTCCCATCACTCTGTCACTAAATCTAATGGCGATCTTCTTTCCTTCACTCTTACTCATTCCACACCTCCTCCACCACAGGTAGCGGTATCTCAATTGGTACCAGATTGACTGGTGTGAACTCAATAAAGAAATCGTCCATCATAAGACCAAGCTGTGTTTTAAGGTTCTTAATGGTAAGTCTGACACTCCCTTGAGCATTGTTCATGCCGACTAGAGTTTCCTCAGATACTGAAGCTTGATATTTGTTTCCTCCAAGATGAGTCACACTACCAACAGGGATCACCATTCCAAAGTACACATCTTCCAGAAATAGGTTAACCACCTGTAGTTCATGCATGGGGTAAAGAGTTTCAAACTGTATGGTTCTGCCCCAGTCACCGTTTCCATCATCAAGGTTCTCGATCCATAACAATTTATTATAGACATCATGAAAAATGTGTTCTAAGCCGGATGAATAAGGGGTGTAAACCCTAATAGTTTCTGCAGGCTCAAACACATCATGATAGGTAATCTTTATGAGTTCTGTTTTGGACTTTTCTAAATATGGCTTTATGGTTTCTGTTGCTATGGCCATACCTGCCCAGTTTCTTTCCGTGACCATCCAGTGTATGTTTCCTGACGAATCCTCAATGGTAAACCCCATCCTAAAGTCATTGGTGATAAACATATTGAGGGATACAGCAGTAGCAGTGAACTCCGCAAGCAGCCTTTCAGGCTCCCATACATTTGTAAAATCCACTGTCTGGCAGTAGCTTGAATAATATACCTTCCCATCATTTTTAATGTAGGAGACGATGATCCCTTGGTCCTTGTCCGGGAAGTTCACATTCTTCCAGCCTCTTATGGCTTTGACTTTCGTAACTGAAGAGGAGATCTGCCTTTTCGTCTCACTTAAATCCCATAGCTGACTCCATAAGACTCCATCTGAATCCACCCAGAATATAAAGGGCTTCTCCTCCGTTGCAAGTCTCCATTTTCTTCTATGAAGCTGCCAGTTTCCATTAAAGGCTATGGCCACAGCACTACCTTCTCCGAGTTCAAACTGATGCACCCATCCAAGTTTAAAGTAGTCAGGATACTTCCTGATTGATGTTTTAACGATACCGCCTTCAATATGGATCTCATAGATGCTGTCAGGTTGCCCATAGGGAACTCTTCTTCTTGCTGCTAGGGATATGTCCCCTAAATTATCCGCTGTCCTTATGGTTTCAACGGTCCAGTAGTCTGAATCCATTACGGTGGTTCTAGCCCTACTTACCCTTATACTCATCTTTGGATCAGCCTTATTCGCTGGAGTCTGCTGTGTGCTTTTCAGCTTTTCATTCAAATGGGGGGTGACACTTCTCAAGGTGACACCTCCTCTTTGAGAACCATCTTAATGGTTCCTTCAAAAAGACTCTTATCTAAATTACCATGCGCAAAATTAATCCGTTTCCAAGAAATATTCTCCTCGATGTAGACTACATATTTTTTGTCAAGAAAGATCAGTACCAGTGGGGTACCAAGGTCACTTAGAAGGTTGATTTTCTCTGCCTGCCTAAAACTGGATACGATTGTTCCTGTTGTGCTTTTAAGGGGACTACCGATCACCTGAACATGATAACTGCCATCTAAGAGCCGGTTTACTACACGATTGGAAACATGTTCAAAGGGAGAGAGGTCTTTTAGAATTTTCGACAAGACTTCTCCTTTAGAAGTTTCAAGTCTAATCATCAGATTCTGGCCTCCCTTCTAAACTGGTCCATAATGATTTCAACCACACCAGTTAGCTCATTCTTTGTATTAATTCCTCTGACCTCAATCACTCCTGTATGCTGTATTACTGAAGTCATCTCTCTATTAGGATGAAAGCCTTGAAGCGTATCATCCATATTGAGTCTAGTATCAAGATTGAAATTTGTAGGTATTGCGCCTAACATATCTTTTTCCACACCACTCATGGCCTCTGTGAAACCTTCTCCCATACCTTCACCCATATTAGATCCAATGCCAGCAAAGACTCTGGAAGGTGAACGAATCCCCAAGACTTTTTTTACACCACCTACAATACCGTTGACCATGCTTTTCACTTTCTCTCCAAGCCAACCAATCATCGAGGCAATACCATCCCATAAGCCTCTTGCAATATTTTTTCCAACCTCCAATATGGATGGAATTCCTCTGGAAAGTCCGGAAACGATAGACGAGATGATTTGGGGAAGTTGAGCCACAATCTGCGGAATCGCTCTAAGTAACCCCATACCAAGTTGTATGGTTAGCTGGACACCCATTTCAATGAGTCTTGGTAGATTTCTGGTGATGAAATTAATCATACTGTTGATGATTTGAGGTAAAGCATCAATTAATGTAGGGAGGGCATTTAAGAGTCCTTGAGCTAACCCACTGATTATTTGAAAAGCTGCATCTAAAATGAGGTCCAGATTACTGATTAGAGTTGTCGCGATTAAAATAATGGCTTCCATCATGGAAGGTATGAGTTCTGGTAGTGCTATTCCGAATCCTATGACTAAAGCAGTAATGAGCTGAACAGCTGCATCAATTAAAAGCGGTAAGTTCTCAATGAGCGCTCCAACAATGGTCATAACCGCATCTACCGCTGCTGGGATTAGCTCAGGAAGGAGACTAAGAAGTGTTTCTAGAACCTGACTAAATAGTTCTGTCACAGTACTCAGAAGAACAGGCAGTAGATCTCCAATGGCAAGAAGGATGGCATCCATTGCTGCAGGTAGCGCTGTTACGACATTTTCTAGAATGGGTACAATATTGGCAACTACTGACTGGAAAGCATCTACGAGATTTTGAGTCAGATTTGTCATGTCTGCATCGGCATTTCCAAGACCTGCGGTAAACGAACCTAACGCCGCTTGTAAAAGTCCAATGGATCCAGTGACCGTTTGGGTGGACTCTTTTGCAAAGTTCCCGGCATACTGCTCCGTATTTTCAAAAAACATCTGCATAGCCACTTCTGCTTTTTCTGCATTTGATGCCGATGCCCAGGTGAAATCTAATCCTTTGGCAAGAGCGTAGGCTTCGATATTTGTAGCGTTCATGGCAACCCCCAGGTTATCCATCATGGTGAAGTTACCTTTGGCGGCACCTGCTACTGAGTCAAGGGCTACCTGCATATCGATTCCCATTACTGATGCCATATCTGCAGCTCGTTGCATGGCTTTTTCAGTCAGTTCTAGACTCTTTTCCTGTTCAACTCCGGAGCCTTGAAAAAGTGCCCCCATCTTATTGGCTGTGGCTAAATATTGACTCTGGGATACACCCAGATTTTTGTAGGCTTCCTCACCAGTTTTCTGAATCAAAGAAGCGTACTTTCCAAATACAGCCTCGGAACCACCAAGGTTCTGTTCAAGCTCACCAAACTGCTGGACAATCTCAGCACCAAGTTTGATGGTTGCAGCTCCAGCACCAAGGGCTACAGAACCCATCGCAGTTCCAATCCCTTTAAGAACTCCTCCAAACTTCCCGAATTTACCACCAGCGCCTTCTGCGGACTTACCGGATTCTTCTAACTGTTCCCCGAGGTTATTCGCATCAACAGCAGAATCCTCCAGTTCCTTTTCCATTTTATTGAGATCTGCATTAGCGTTATTCAGCTGAACCTGCCAGGCTTTCGTTCGTTTATCATTTTCCCCGAAGGATTCAGCGGCATTCTTCAAAGCTGCTTCAAGGGTAGCGACTTTTTCCTTTTGCGCATCGATTTCTTTGTTTAAGACTTCATTTCTTGCAGTAACTGCCTGGAGGGATTTATCCTGCTTATCAAACTGTGAGGTAACCAGATTCATTTCTGAACCTAGTATCTTAAAGTCCTGATTAATTTCGCGAAGTGCATTTTTAAATTCCTTTTCGCCTTCAAGGCCAATCTTCAGTCCAAAGTCTGACATACTTTCACCTCCTTCAGGGCATAAAAAACACCTCTTACGGTGTTGGATAGAATTTTTATAGAAACTCTGGTATAACCTCATCGATTGTATAATCTACTCTTGGTTTTGATATGCCAGTAAACTGCTTGTGGCACTCCCAAAGATCCATCAGATAACCAATGGGTAAAAGCCAGACTTCATCTTCGTTTCTATTTAGGTGGACGGTGCCATAATAAATGAGTCGGGTAAATAACTCTTGATCACTTACCCGACCACTTCGTTTTTTGATGGTTCACTCTCCACATTTCTTTTCGTGCCTTTCAGCATACTGGCCATAATGGCATTCTTGTAATTAGCCAGGTCAAAAGGGGTGGTAAATAGCTCCACCTCATCTTCTGTGAGAAGTTCTTTTTTCTCGCCTTTATTTCTAATATTGTGGATCAGGATGGATTGATTGGCCAGAAGAGTGATGAGCCAAACCACCTCCTCCAGAGCCATTTCAAAGTTCTCACTTTTCATCAGTTTTTCACCCAGGTTTTCAAGTCCACCATAGCGCTTTGCAATTTCCTTGGTCGCTTTGGTGGTCAGAATCATCTTAAACTGTGTGCCACCAATATCAATTGAGGTACTTCTTTCTTCTGCTGCTTCATCAAGCTTTATTTTTTCATCTACCATCTGCTATTCCTCCTTAAGAAACCGCTACTGTAGCAACGGATGTGGTAAGTGACTCTGCGCCACTAAGCCCCAGCACACAGTAGTAATAGTAAGTGTCTACTACAAGGTCTGTTGGAATATCAAAACTTGCAGAGGTCTCTCCATTGATCGCTGTGCCGCCTGTGGTGCTGTCAGTAATATTTTCATACCACTGATAGGTCACAGGGTTTGAAGTGTTGGAGCTTGCCACAACAGAAAGGCTTCCAGTAATGCTCCCTTCGGTAACTTCGGTCAGTCCCGCTGGTTGAGTTGTGATTATAATGGTTGGCGTCACTGCTGTAAAATCTGGTTCATAAACTGAGGTAAACCAGCTTGTTACAGTTGATACCGATACACCATTATCTCCTTCAGTAACTTCCGCTTTCCAAGGATGTTTGTTTTCACTATCTAACTTGTTTCTTCTAAAGACGGTTCCTTCTATGGTGGGACTGCTAAAAGTAATGGAGTCGCCCTTAGTAGCAAGACTTGTGGCGGGAACAGAGAAGATAACCCTGTAGAGCCAAAAGTAGCGATATTTTCCATTGGCCTTCTTGGCACGAAACCCAATAGCCACCGGCGATCCACCATCTTCACTTCTTGAAACAACGACGTTATTGCTGTCGATTTTACACCCTGTCAAATCCTGAGCTACCAAGGAGCCGATATCGTCAATCCCTAAGCTGAGCGCTCCGCTTTTAAATTCCTTCACAACCTCTGATGCCCCGTCGTCTGCATATAAAATCGCTTCAATTAGCTCTACACTAAGTTCTGCTGTCATGGCTTTTGCCAGCACTTTAGGTGTGCCATAGGTCTCAATGCCACTTTCATCTTCTGTGATTTTGGCATAGTACAAACTATCCAATCCAATTGTTGCCATGTCTTTGTCCTCCTTCATTTTCGCTGAATCTCTCCAGCTATATTTTTAATTCATATTCTTTTGCCACATCAATGGCGAAGTGGTGAAAACCGGTATCTTCTTCGTATCCAAGATACCTTCGATCCGTTATGGTAAATGCCTCACTTAAGAGACGATGAACAATAGCATTTTTCCTTTCCAGGTAGTTTCCTTTAGAAAAAAGGGAAAGGCGAACTTCCTGCATCTCTACAGAAGGCAGATCATCAGCAAAATGATCGAAGATATCACTCATGGGAATCAGAACCAGGTATTCATCTGGTGCCTTCTTACTTAAGATCCCGGTTTCGATTGGAATTCCCAAGGGCTCAAGTGCCTCACTTATATCTTTCAAAATGCTGCCTGTCATTTCATTCGCCTCCCTTCCTATTTATATTTTACTTATCTCTTCATCCAGCTTGTTTTTCATAGCTTCTATACAGGCTTTTCTGCTTGCTGCCTTCGCTGGCTTTAAGAATGGTTTTGCCGGTTGACCAGACTTCCCATATTCTATGATGTTAGCAATCTTGGCATTAGACTCCCCATCACTTCTTGGTTCATCAAATCCGACCTTTACATCATAATCACCATCTCTATTAATCCCCGCAGGTGATACCCCCAGTGCCTTCACCAGTTCACCAGAAGATCTTGAAAGGAGTTTTGTGTTATTACCAATCACAGCTTGAAGATTTGATTTCACTTTGGCTTTCACCACTTCGCCACCAGCTTCTAAAACCTTCGGGATGATTTCATCTGTTTTCTCACTTAATTTGGATACTTTCAATAGGAAGTCATCGGGCATTTTAAAACTTGATTTGGCCATAAGATCACCTAGTCCTTTGTAGATTCTGTTTTTTCTGCAGCTACTTCAACATAAAGACCAGATATATTTTCCACACTGATGATCTTGTATCTGCCGGTATTACAAGAAATAAGCTGGCCTATTTCCACTTGAATACCAGGAATGCGCCTAAACTGGAAGAGGGCATTGGCTTTACTATAGGCTGCCATGTTAACCCACTTCCTTGAGCCATGTCTTTCTTCTTTATAGGCTCTCACCTTGGCGACGACTGATTCCCCTCTAAAAGTGAATCCTTCATTGTCCTTGGTTTGCGTGGCATCGATGATCTCTATGAATGTGTTCATCTTTCCAAAGCTCATCTGTCTCACCTTCCTTAAGAACCATCTCACCATAATCGTGTCTTCTGTCTTTCCTTCGGCCACTTCGATAGCAGCGTTTCTACCTCTTTCGCTTCTTTTTCACCCAGAGTCTTTTCATTAAACCTGCCACTCCTTTCCCATTCGAAGAAGGAGGTGTACGGTTTTCCAGACCTGATCAGAAGCTCTGACATCATTGTTGAAAAAGCCCCCAGTGGAACCATCTCGGCTCTCATAGAAGTGAGTAGCCAGCATAATGACCCCTTGCTCCGTTGCTTTTGACATCTGATGCTCTGCATAATAATCTGTACCTACTTGCTGGTACCCTTCTGCATAGCTAATGGCTGCATCAATGAAGCCTTCGATCAAAGCATCGTCCTCTGAATAGGTTAAGATAAGATTTGCTTTTACCTTATCTAGTAGTGCCATGATTTATCACTCGCTTTCCATTAAACCAGCAGTTTTCAATTTTAGAAGTAGGTCGTTGAAATCTGTCACAAGTTCAGCAACCTCTGTAGCTGTACTTTCAGCTTGAAGCGCTGCAGGTTTTAACTCCGTTCCATCAAAGGTGACTTTTCCTTCTGCAGTTACAGCCATCTCTCCACCAATGATGGTTTTCTCACCACCCTGTTCGGTGTAATTCTTCGTATTATATGTCATGGTTTTTACCTCCTATAAAAGATTAAGGAAGGCAGTGTTTAAACCACCTTCCCTTTGACATTTCTTAGGATTTCTGCTGAAGTACCTTGATGGCTTCAGGCAGGATTAGTTTTGCATCCAGTCTTTGGGATGCCAAGAAACCTACCTGACCGTTTGCTGCATAGAGCTCGTTCAGGCGCTTAAAGGTTCTGCCTTGACGGTCCGCAATCCAGTAGTACTTAAAGTCTCCAAAGAGAATGGTCTTCACTCCTGCTGCCGCCACAGGCATGAACTGTGAGGAAATCACAGGTCGATTTAGAATCGTATCTGGTGTTCCAGCCTGTACAGATGGTTGCCACAAGTACTGTCCCTGACCATCCTTTAGCTTTCTGATGGCCTTGACTGTGGCATCATTTACAAGGAATGTTCCGTTCTTTCTGTAAGAGGACTTCAGGCTGTGATAAAGATCCAGCACTTCATCCATGGTGATGGCTGTTGCACTTGCTGCGGTTACACCAAGGCTTGCACCTCCTGTGGTATGAAGAAGTCCTGTTGGTTTGCTGCTTCCATTACCGGTTAAGAATCCTTCTTCCTCGGCAGCACCAATTCGTCTTGCAAATTCTGCAGCAATATAGGCCTCAAGGTCGAAGTAGCTGTCGTTAAGAAGCTCATCTGAAACCTTTAGCATGGTTCCAAGTTTATAAGCAGACAAAGTCACCTGGGTGAAGGCATCATCACTTTCGTTAAATGCTCCTTCTTCATCCATCCAAGCTGCGGAACCATGACTGGCCACCACAGGGATCTTGCGATCTCCGTGACTGGTGTTAATGACATTGCAGAGATTTCTAAGGACATTGGCTTCCTGAAGCGCCTGAATCAGCTGGTTCTCGTATTCATCTGGCACAAGGAAACCACCTTCTGAATCGGTACCAATCTGCAGTGCATTTTGGACAGAAGGATTCATCTTGTTTCTCATGGCCCCCCAAAAGGCACTCTTATAGGCATCGGATGCTCTTCCTGTTTTTTCCACGATCATCTTATCAGGTCTGGATGCAAGAGGTTTGCTTGTCATAGCGGAAAGCTCTCTGTCCATAGCGTCCTGACGCTCAAGGCGCTCGATTTCCTTACCAAGGTTCATGACCTCATCTTCCATCTTTTCATAGACGGCATTGTCTTCTGGTTTGATCAGGCCATTTTCCTGACGGTGGTCATCTAAAAACGTCTTAGCCTGTTCCCAAACCTTCGCTCTCTTCTCTCTCAGTTCTTGAATTTTACTCATGTGTATTACCTCCAACTTTTAATAAGCTCCAGCCGTCTTTCCAGCTGGGCAATAGGAATTTGGTTCACTGCAATAGGGGTTTCTTGTTTGCCAGGTAAAACCTGTGGTTTTGGGTCCTCCTCTTTCTCATTAGCTTTGAGATATTTCATCCTTGCCTGGATACCAGGAAGTTTGTTTCTTAGAGCATTGGTCACTGTCATTTGGTCAAAGATAAAGCCATCGGAACCTTCATCTGCCAGTTCTGATTCATAGACAACCTTATCGGCAAACTTCAGCTCGATGGCTTTGTGGGCACTCATCCAGGTTTCAGCGTCCATCATGTGTGAAATCTTTGCTCTAGAAAGCCTCGTCTTTGTCTGATAAGCGTTTATGATGCTTTCTTTTACTTCACTGAGGAGGTTAATCCCCACTTGTAGATCCGCTACTTCACCAGCAATCAGCATGGCTGGGTTATGAATCATAATGACTGATAAAGGCGATACACACACCTCGTCTCCCGCCATGGCAATGACAGAAGCAGCACTGGCTGCCAGTCCATCTATGTGTACACTGATTTTTCCAGGATACTCTTTGAGCATGTTGTAAATCTGCGCCGCTGCAAAAGTGTCTCCACCTGGTGAGTGTATCTTTACAACAATGTCATCTACTCTTGATCCGCTGCCATAAAGCTCTGTCTTAAACTGTTTAGGGGTGATGTCATCATCAAACCAGGAAGACTCTGCAATGTATCCTTCAAGATGTAGGGTTCTTACAGCAGGGCCCTCGGCTTCATTCACCACCCAGCGCCAAAATTTATCCATCTAATTGACCTCCTTTTCCCATATAAAATGCACTTCTCATTTTGAGAAATGCTGTTGATACTTAAATTTAGTTTTGTAGATGGCCACAGTAATGGCCCAAGTTATACGCTATTCACCGGGACCATCGCCACCTGATTCTTCTATAGCTTTCTTTGCATAAGCCCCTGCCATCTTAAGGGGTAGCATGTTTCCGTTGACCAGATATAGGTCACCACCATCCTCTTTAGAGATGGGATCCATATTCTCCATCCTTCTCACATCATTGACAGAGAAAAAGCCGTTTTGAATACCTATGGCATAACCATCCATCCTAGATTTATAATCCCCACGCATAAGAGCCGATGCATTGAAGGAAACAAAGCACTGTCCCTTTTCCTTT
This sequence comes from Alkalibacterium sp. MB6, assembly GCF_009935905.1. GTDB lineage: Bacteria > Bacillota > Bacilli > Lactobacillales > Carnobacteriaceae_A > Alkalibacterium. The sequence continues at coordinate 30,160 of NZ_PREX01000017.1, forward strand.
TCAAGAAAGAGCTTCTTGTTCATCGCCTGCTCTATTCTAACCAGCCAAGGCCTAATGGTATGGACCACAAAGCTGATGGATTGGTTTTCAATATTACTAAAAGAACTCTTACTAAGGTCCGCTACCATATGGGGTGGCACTTGGAAGATTCTACAGATCTCTTCTATCTGAAATTTCCGGGTCTCAAGGAATTGTGCATCTGAGTTTGGCATGCTGATGGCTTGATACTGAAGGCCATCTTCTAGGACAGCTACTTTATTGCTGTTATTAATTCCCCCATAAGCCGCCTGCCAGGCATCTCTAACCTTCGTAGGATCCTTGATGGTTCCTGAAGTGGAAAGAATACCACTGGGTGTTGCGTTGTTGGCAAAGAACCTACCCCCATATTCTTCCGCAGCAATATTCAGCCCTATGGCATTTTTTGCAAGGGCCACTGGCGAATAACCCATTACCCCATCAAAGCCAAGTCCTGGTACATGAAGAATATCTTCTGGTCCCAGGTAGTGTATGGTATTGTCTTTTAGATAAGCATAGTAAAGGTTGCCCTTGTTGTCCCGGTCCACTGTCATTTTATCTGGAAGCAGTGGATAGATATTAATCACTTCCCCTTTCCCATTTCGAATGATCTGGCAGTATGAGTTTCCCCATAGAAGAATATGGGTCATCATGGTCTCCCTTAGTGTAAAAGACGTCATTTCAGGATTAGGTTCATCGTGTAAGATTCTGTAGAGCGGGTGTGTGTAAATCTTCTCCTTTCCATCTCCTTTGTATTGGTAGGTATGAAGGGGTAAGGAAGCCACGGTCTCTGCAATGATTCTCACGCAAGCAAAGACAGCTGTGGTCTGCATGGAGCTTCGCTCATTGACCACTTTACCTGAGATGCTTTGTCCCATATAAAATCTTGGAGCATCACTGACTTTATCTGTTGGTTCTGCCCTTGCTCTAGAAAGCCATTTGAATGGGTTCACTTCTGTCACCTCCTCTAAATTTTGAGCATAAAAAAATACCACAGTAATTGCGGTATTTTTCTTAGTTTTATCTCAATTTTTGTTTTTCTTCTCTATCAATTTTTTCTTCCTATCAAGAAACTCATTGGCATCCATGCCCCATTTCTGATAGTAGTGAACAGCTTGATCACATATCTCTATTGCCTTATCATAATCCTTGTTTTTTTCATAAATAATGGCTAACCTCTTAAATGCTGGAATGTTCGCTTGGAACCCTTTTTCTATATACCTTTTTCTTGATTCTATTTCTGAATCGTTTAGTATCGCACTGATTCCTTTCAATTTATTTAACTCACTAGAAATATATTGCTGATGCATTTCATCCAATTTTCTAATATCTTCTTCGCAGAAATAGATGCACTTAGTTAAGCTTTCAGAATCAATATCCCGATATTTATAGTAGAAATCTTGAAGTTGAATGTAAGCAAAATGTTTTCTTAACAAATCACTACCACTGTTTTTAAGCTCTGATAACAGTTGTTCTTCCAGATTTTCATCAAAGACCAGAAGTTTCTTTTCTTTAGATGCTGACTTTTGATTTACCTCCGGCGCACTTCCTTTTTTCCTTAAATCAGCCAACTCTTTCTTTACACTTTCATGTGTTTCTTCAAGAAGGTCATAAAAGGTTTTCTTGATTTTAAACGATTCTGCTATCATTGGCACTCTGATTTTTTCATCCGATATTGAGATATTTGCAAACATACCTCTGTCTTCGGTTCGTAATTTACTAAACTCCTTTCTATTCAGAATCTCACTTAACAAAATACCTTCTTTCTTATACTTCTCCAGCACTAACTTCGTCATCGTTTCAATAAATAAATCCGGATATTTGGACATATAATTCTTGTTGGTGAATTCAAAAGTTTTAGCCAGTCTTACAATGTCTTTTGCGTACAGTGGTAATTCAAAGCTGTACGCGCTCAAAAGAAATAAATTATCCGAGAAAGTTAATTCAAAATCTTTATCAAGGGACTCTATAAATTTCACCATCATGTCAGGTCTTTTATGATATAGGCAAGACAAAACTAGTGCGTTTCCTGAATATGATTGGAAAGATGAATTTGGATGTACATCTCTCAACTTAAGTACCACTTCAAAAGCAGGCTCAAACTTATCAGTTAACAAGAATCTTTCTAAACCGTAATATAAAATGAATGCATACCCAACCTCAAAAGCTGTGTTATATGGGTTTTCCAGAAACTTAAGATATGCACCTCTTTGTTCAGGTGATATTTCTGAATATGAAGGATAATACGGCAGCTTCTCTACTTCATTCAGATTTCTAACCTCTCTGCTCACTAGCTTAGTATCAATGACACTAGGTTCTTCCGGTCCGGAAACGGAAAAATTAATAACTATCCTAAAGTCACCAGTATAGACCTCACTTCTATCTATGCTCCGCTCAGGATAATAATTTCTTTTAGGTCCGTTTTTAAACCAAATTAAGTCTTGTAGATCATTGTGAATCAGCAGCTCAGATCTGTTAAGATTTTTTACTTGCGGTACTATTTGTCTACTTTCTTCTTTAACTTTTTTCTTAAACATATCAAGAAACTTCATATTCAACCCCCCTATTTTAAGCCCATTATAAACTAAAATAGTGAGGTTGTCATATTAAAACACTAGGCCAACAACTCATGTTTGACCCATCTTTAACACATGTTTAAATCCATAGAAAGATACTCATCCTAAAATGATCATGTCGCGTTCATCATAAATTGAACCTTCATCATCCGGTGGATTTACTGTGGCTCTGGCAAGGCCCATGATCATAGCCACAATTCCATCGATCTTTTCTGATGATTTTTCCTTGTCCACCTTTATGTTTCCAGCAGGGTCTGTCCGGACCACAATGTTATCTGCCATCCACCGAAGAACGGGATGCCCGCCATGGGCTATCTGCTTACTTAAAGTCAGGCGCATGAGATCTTTGGTTGGTGGAGACATATCTTTAAAACCCTGACCAAAGGGAACCACGGTAAATCCCATTCCTTCGAGGTTCTGACTCATCTGTGTTGCGCCCCACCGGTCATAGACGATTTCTCTGATGTTGTATATCTCACCGAGACGCTCGATGAACTTCTCTATAAATCCATAATGGACCACGTTACCTTCCGTTAGATTTAGAAGCCCCTTCCTGTGCCAGATGTCATAGGGAACGCTATCTCTTTTCACCCGCTGATGAAGGGTTTCTTCTGGCAACCAAAAGTATGGTAGCACCTGAAACTTTTCTCCATCTTCTAATGCCGGGAACACCAGCACAAAGGCAGTGAGGTCACTGGTGGAGGAAAGGTCCAGACCTCCGAAGCAGACTCGCCCTTTTAACTCTTCCGGATCTACAGTGAAATTACAAAGGTCCCACTTGTCCATGGGCATCCATTTGATTTCCTGCTTTAACCACATGTTTAACCTGAGTTGTTTAAACAGGGCCAGATCTGCTGGATCGTCCTTCACTTGGTTATAGTGCTCCCTTACTCTCTCTATAGAAATGGTATGGCCTAGGCTAGGATTGGCCTTATACCAGTTGTTTTCATCTTCAATATCTGCATCATCCTCTAACCCATAAATGATGGACAGAAAAGTGGGATCTACTCGTTTCCCTTCCAGGATGTCCTTTGCCTTTTGATGCATCTCCCAGCCATAGCCGAATAGCTGATTTCCTGCAGTGGTAAGATATAAAAACAGCGGCTGGGTCCTGGCATCACCGGAACCAGTGGTCAGCATCTTTGCCAGGTCTGGATTAGGATAGGTCCAGATCTCATCCAGGATGACACAGGAAGCATTAATCCCTGATTTAGATTTAACATCGGAACTTAGAACCTGATAGAAGCTCCCAGTCTTTGGGTAAGTGATTCGCTTGGTGGATCTTACTAGGTTAGTCACTTTTGATAGGGTTGGATTCCCTTCCACAAAGTTCATACTGGTGTTAAAAATGATGCTGGCCTGCTGCCGATCACAGGCTGCTACATACACTTCAGCATTGGGTTCCCCATCTGCAAGAAGCATGTACAAGGCAATGGCTGCCCCAAGTTCTGACTTGCCATTTTTCTTACCTATTTCTACATAGGCGGTTCGGTACTGGCGGGTTCCATCTTCCCTCAAGGTTCCAAAAAGGCGCTTAACCAGATCCTTCTCCCACGGGAGAAGCTTAAAAGGCTGACCAGCCCATTTGCCTTTGGTCAGCTTCAATTGTTCTATAAAGTTAATGGCGTGGTTCGCATGGACTTCGCTATACGGCATCTGCTCCCCTCCTTTCGCAAATTAGTCATCATCCCGTCTTAAAAGTTCTTCTGCCTTGGGGATGTTTCCAAGAAGCGCTGCCATGGCATCCCCCTCGATGACATTCCCTGTATTGTTTATGTTCAGCCTGCTTCTAGCCGATGGGCTAAGACCAAGCTCTGAGCAGAAGTTTCTCATCTGTTTCAGGTTTTGCTGGGCAATGGATACTTGAGGGATTTGCTGAATGTATCCTGAAGCGGTCTTTAAGATGGATCCATGCTTTGAGATGAACTCCTCCGCTTCCTTCCATCTGGCATAGGCTTGGCAGTAACCGGCAAAGGCAGCCATATCCACCTGAGTCAGTAGCCCCATGGTTTCAAGCTCTTTAGACAGCCTGCGCCATTCCTTCTTGGCATCTGGCTCCAGCCATGACGGGCATTTGGGTGCGGTCTGTTTTGGTTTTGGTTCATTCTTGTTCAGGGGTCTTTTCCCTGGATTACCTTCCAGCTCTTTTATCGCTGTGGGTTTTGGTGGTCTTCCTCTACCTGCCATAACTTTCACCTCCTTCGTTTGTGACAAAGAAAAAGGAACCTTCGTCTGAAAGTCCCTCTTAAGTATTAATTCCTACTGCACATTATTCTTCTTATATGCATAAATTGAACATAGCTTTATGCATATAGGTTATTTTTCACGTATTCCTTTATAATTGTAATTTCCTTTTTTGATCTCTTCATGATCTGCATCCACAGCTCTTTTATAATCAGGGTCTTTTGTTTCCTTATCCTTGCAGCCCATGCAGATGCACTGCTCATTGAACATGGACATGGTTCGCCCACCTTCTAAGCTGCCACCGCAGCGGTCACAGTGTTTCTGACTGAAAAATCGGTCCATCTATCCACACCTCCTACTCTATATCCACGTATTCCATCAATATGACCAGGGCCTCATCATAGCTCTTTGCTTCAGTTGTAATCTGCTTTACCATTTCATGGGCCTTTTCAGGCTCCATAGCTTCTCTTAAGGTCTTTGATGCAATCCCCATCAAATTATAAATGTTGCCATTTTCGCCGATCAGTCTGCATTTAGGTTTCATCGCTTTCACCAACCGTTCTGAAGGCACCACTGCCTTCCAGGTTCTTTAGAAGTGTCTTTCTGGTATCCTTATACCCGGGACCATTCATTCCAATTCGAATGAACCAGGTTCTGAGTGAATACTTTGGATTATCATCCTGAGCCTGTTTGAAGGAAGCCCTCTTTAAGGTTCTGGCATAGCCCGCTATAAGGACACATAGGTCTTGAAATGCTTTGATTCTTTCTGGATTCAGCTTTGAGCTGAAAAGTTTGAAAGTGAACGTCTGCTCTTCAAAATCAATCTCATATCCTGGACATCTGTCTGGTCCCAGTTCTTCAATGGCTTCTTTAAGTCCCTGCAAATCTTTAATCTCAATCTTATTTAGATCTTCTGCAAATGTCTCGTCCATGAAGGCCGTCTTTGTTTCAAAGGCCATCATAATGAGTCGCTGCTTACTGTAAAGCATGTTGATGATATTCTTCAAGCTATCAGCTGTATGCTCTTCAAAGTTCAGTTTGACTTCAACCCCTCCGAGATCTTCCAGGATCCTGTCCGCTCCTTCTTTCTGAGTTATTTCTGAAACCGCTGAATCATCAATCGGCTTCTGAATGTTTTGCTCTTGATTGACCGTGGGTTCTGATTCCATTTTAGGATTCAGAATCTCTTCCATGGTGATGGTCTCTCCATCTCCCTTGGTGATACCGCCATGCCTGTCAATGGTGTAGACTTCATTTTCAGTTGTGATTTCATAAGCAAAGCTTGGAACACTCAAGTATTTAGGTTTCATGCCAAAGTGCTCACTCAGTTGTTTGATCATTTCTTTCCGGTCCATTTTCATACCTCCTCTAAGTTTTGGTACTTACATATATCACTCTAAACACAGGATATAGCAAGGTATTTCACCGGCTTTTTAAACATAAATGCACTAAATTATCCGCACTGCTGTAGCGATGCTTATAATTTAATGCACTACCTAAAAAAGGGCTGCTTGCCCTTCTTCAGTCTTAAAGTTCAAGGCCGGTATACCGTGGGTAGTCGTAATTTTCCGTATTTACAAGGACCTTCTCTCCGCTGTCGATGTTTACGACTCGGATGCATCTGATTCTACCCTCTTGGTCCATCCCACCATCTTCATGTGAAATCCATGGCTGATCTTTTAAGAAGTCCTGGGCAAAATCTCTGAACTCATCATCCTTTAGAATCACTTCTCTTGTAATGGTGTAAGGTTGCCCTTTCTTTCCCGCTTTGATGGCTTGGTGGGTGAGTTCTTTAAGCTCTACCAGGTCACATACCTTTCTACCGAATAGTGCTTTCATCACTTTTTTCCTCCCACGCTTTTGAAACATCCTGTTTCAAGAAATTCCTCCATCTCTCCTGGGGTGTAGATCAGGCATTCATCATCGGCTTCCTCAATAGGTGCCAGAATAAAATCCCTACCCCATTTGCCAGCGATCTCATAAACCTTACCCCTTTTGTTTTCAAACCTGTCTTTCTTCTGAATCATCATTTCCTTGACCTCCTCGCATTTTGTTTGCTTATGGTACTACCATATATCACTCTAAAGCTACATAGATGCAAGTCTTATCTTGAGAAATGATGTATTTTTTATAAGGCTTACAGAAAACTAGGTGGATACTTCCTGATGGCTTTCTCACTGATTGCCAGAGCATCCTCTATAAATGCTTCGTCAAAACCGGCAGCCCTATAACCTTCTTTCACAGTCTCTAGATAACTTCTGCTTGGAAGATTGAGATGGATTCTATCCAGAATCTTATCGGTCATAATATACACCATGGCTGTAATGACTGTTCCATCCTCTAGGTTTACCTTCACATCTTCCTTTTCATAGAACCTGGGATAGCCTTCGTAAAAGTCCAGTGCCTTTTCATCTTCCGGCTCAAGTTCCCAAATCACCACAGGAACCTTACCACCACGTTTTTTCTCAATGGTGCAGTAGGCGTTTTCCATTTGACCCTTAAATAGCAAGCGGTATCCTTTTAGCACCCCTTTCCCATAGGCCTTAGCCGTTGGGCACCTCATAGCCATTTGACTGATATTGAGATTGGATCCATAGGCCGCTCCCAGTCTTTTTTCTACTTTCATTGTCACTCCATCCTTTCTAACACTTGGCGTCTGTCCCCCTATCTTCGCCTGTGTGGGCTTTTGTTTGAAGATAGGAACCCTTCTACCACCTTAAGAGCGGTCTCCCGCTCGGTGGGTTTGAAGGCGCCGCCTTTTTTATCTATGCGGCTGTGCGAAATCTCCAGGCTGCACTACCATCCAGGTGCTTGCAAAGGTGCTCTCTGCAGTTCTTGAAATCGTCTCCGATAAAGCCGATTCGGTTCATCCAGGTTCTCATGGAGAACTTCGGGTTTTCAATCTGTGGCTTCTTGCTGCTGGCACTCTTTTGGGTCAAGGCCTGGTGGTTTATGGCAAGGCTGAGTGCTACGTAGCTTCTGATTTTTCCTGCATGAAGATTTGGGTTGTTAAACCCTCTTAGTTCAACCGTTCCACATCCGTTGAAAAAGCTATGGAGATTCAAGAAATTATATCTGCTATTATGATAGTGTCTTTCCCTTCTCTCACTGTAGCCCTGGTACCAGATATCTTCAATCTGCTTCATGGTGGTTGGCTTTTTCTTGTTCATACTTTCAACAAGGCTTTGGTCCATCTTCTTGCAGTAGTGCATTCTTCTTCTCTCTATCTGAAGGGCATCGTATAAAAGGTCATTTCTTGAGTAGATGATATTCATGAAGTTTCTGAAGGACCTTGGCGTGTGATCTCGACCATCCAAATGAATGTGTATCCCTGTGCAGTTTTGCTGTTCCGAAAAAGCTCCGGCTTTCCTGAGTTTTCTCACCATCTCCTGAAGGTCACCCATGTCCTTTTCGTAGGTTAGGATTGGGCTAACCAGTTCCACGCTGTATTCACTGTTTGCGCTAACCTTTTGTCCGCCCGTTCGCTTTTGGCACTTGATGCTGCCATCGTACATGATCTTCCAAACCCGTCCATCTCTAGCTGTGATTTTTAAGGTTTTGTAATAGTCGTAAACCTCTTCGATGGATCCGCCTAAATGCTCTGCGACAATCTTAGCCGCTTTTCTTCTTGTGATTCCTGTCATTTCAATTTCGATTCCAAAGTTGCTTTTTAAGAATTCTTTACTTGCCATGTGTTCTTGCCCCTTTCTTGTTTAGGTGTGTTTCTTTTGTCATGTACATATATCACTCTAAACAAGATATATAGCAAGTCATTTATGAAGAAAAACCACTTCCGATTTATACACCTTCAACCACTTCAAGAGAACAGGCCACTGCATATGCCACGTTCACTGTTACTGCATTTCCTGCCTGTTTGTAGAGCTGGTTGTCGGAATTAACAGTCCTTGCTTTTTCAAACATCTCATCAGGAAAACCCTGAAGTCGAAAACACTCTTTCGGAGTCAACCTTCGAATTCGCAGCTCCTTCGACAAAGTTCCCTGCATGCATTGGGTATCAAGGGTCTGTGCCACCTTTTTGCCTACACGTCCTCTTCTTGTCTTGCTTCCAGGAAATGAGATGTTTATGCTATCCCCTTCTTCCGCTTCAGCATATCCCTTTTTTGTGGCTTCTCTGATAGCCACTCCGTGACGATCTTGGGAAGTGAGGGTGAACATAGGCTCATCGCACTCTTTCATTCTTCTTCCGTTTTGTCTTTTCTCAGCCCTGTCCGGTGTAAGAACAGGGTGGGCTTCTAGAACTGCACTGTTCATTGCAGTGCGGTTGACGATTCCTGAGGTGTACCTTGAGGTTAGGCATCTGGACTCTTTGGTGATCTTCGATTTTTGCGTGGACTGATCAATGAAATAAAGTCCCGTCTTTGCCCCAGCCCCACCAGCATTACTGGCAAGAGTACAGGATATCCCTTCAGTACTCATGACACGATACCCTTGAGGCCCCGCTATAATTTGCTTAATAGCTGCTCCGTTTTCTCCTTCGACAGGTAATATTTCTCGTCTACCTCTGCTTCTAAGATGTGCGACAATAAACACCCGTTCCCTGTTTTGGGGGACTCCGAAGTTTTTAGAGTTAAGCACTTGCCACATTGCATCATACCCCGCTTCATCCAGTTCAGAGAGAACGGTGGCAAAATCGAATCCAGAATTAATTGATAGCAGGTTTTTAACGTTCTCAATGAGTAGGAATGTGGGTTTATCTTCTTCTTTTTTGCCTTTGACGAGATCAATGATGCTGAAATAGATGCCACTTCTTTCTCCTCTAAGTCCCTTTTGCTTTCCGGCAACTGAGATGTCCTGGCATGGGAATCCAAAACACCAGATGTCTGCGTAGGGGATTTCATCTGATTTAAGTTTTGTGACGTCATCCGCAAACCACTCTCCTTCCGTATCAAACATAGCTTTATAGCTTCTAACAGCGTATTTATCATATTCACAAAATCCAATGCATTTATGACCGGCAAGTTCCAACCCCAGTCTGAATCCACCAATACCTGAACAGAAATCAAGGAAGTTCATGCTCAGCACTCCCTTCCTCTTGAAAATCCTTATATGCGATTTTTTCTCCGTCCCGAAGTACATATACATCTGCATCTGTCCCGACCTGCTCGATGTATCTTTTCACAATGACTGTGGCATACTTGGGGTCAAGTTCTAGTGTATAGGCGATTCGGTCGATCTGTTCACAGGCAATGAGTGTAGAACCGCTGCCACCAAATAGGTCCATGACAATCCCGTTAACCTGGGATGAATTCTTAATGGGGTAGCAAAGAAGCGGCACCGGCTTCATGGTTGGATGTTCGCCATTCTTCTTTGGTTTATCGTAGTTCCATACTGTGGTTTCAGATCTACCGGTAAACCATTTGTGTTTACCGCCTCTAAGCCATCCAAAGAGAATCGGTTCATGGATCCAGTTGTATGGGCTTCTGCTAAGAACCAGAGAGTTCTTCTTCCAGATACACACGCCACTTAAGTGAAAGCCCGCTTCAATGAAAGCCTTTCTGAAATTAAGTCCTTCTGTGTCCGCATGGAAAACATAGATGGATCCACCTGGAGCAGTATGCTCCGCCATGTTTTTAAAGGCTGCAAGCAGGAAGCTGTAGAAGGTGTCGTTATCTTGTTTATCATTTTGAATCTTAAGACCGCTGGCGCTTTCGAAGTCCACATTGTAAGGAGGATCTGTCAGGACGAGATTGGCGTTCTTTCCATCCATAAGCTTTTCAACATCTTCAGGTTTCGTTGCATCACCACAAAGAAGACGGTGTCTCCCGAGGAGCCATACATCTCCCGGCTTAACGAAGGCCGCTTCCTCTAATGCTTTATTCACATCGTAATCATCATCTTTTGCATCCTTATCATGAACCTGGCTAAAGAGGTCTTCAATCTCTGCAGCATCAAATCCGGTAAGGGTCACATCGAAGTCCTGTGCTTCCAGATCTTTAATCAGATCCGCCAGAGCTTCAAACTCCCAATCGCCTGTGACTTTATTTAGCGCAACATTGAGAGCCTTTTCTCTTTCAGAACTCATCTTAACAATGACACATTCGACTTCTGTGTGACCTTCTGCCACCAGCACCTTATATCTTTGATGGCCTCCGACAATATTGCCCGTCTCTTCATTCCAGATGATTGGCTCTACATACCCAAATTCGGTCATGGACCTTTTCAGCTTTTCATAAGCTGGATCTCCGGGCTTCAAATCTTTTCTTGGGTTATATTCTGCCGGATTGATATCCGTTACCGGCACTTTTCTTATAACCATGTCCTGTTTCATCAGATTCCCTCCGTTTCTTGGCATTAAAAAAGCCCGTGACCGCAGTCATCAGGCTAAAGCTTGTAAAATATGATAGTAAAACACCTGTATTTCAAGGCTGTAATGCATTCACTTTGATTAGGTTCCCTGTCTATTCATGGGTCGCTATATCCCACTATTCATGCTATTTCCAGAAGATTATCTCCCCTTGAATATTGCGAAGAAAAGTTGGGATATACCCCCCTTGCGATTTTTGCGATTTCTCACAGAAGACCCTTGCGCGTTGTCGTTTAGCCACTTCTGTAGAGATTGAGACCCCCTACCCCCTCGCAGGCTTAGGATTGTTTCCAAAGCCGCCATCTTCTTCAGCAGTCTTCTTGGAGTGACAACTTTTACACAGTGGCTGCCAGTTGTTTTTGTTCCAGAAGAGCTTCCGGTCACCACCATGTGGTTTGATGTGGTCCACCTCAGTAGCTGGCGTGAGTCTTCTTTCTCTCTCGCAGTGAACACACAGGGGATGCTTCTTAAGAAACTCCTTGCTGGCCTTTCGCCACTGATAGGTGTACATCTTAGAACTCCTGTCGTTCTGGACTCTAATCATTTCTTTCTTGTGCTTCTCACAATATCTATCATGGGTCAGCGATTGACACCCAGGATAGTTACAGATGCTCTTTGGTTTCCAAGGCATCAGCTTCACCTCCCGTTTTTTCCCTTAAAAAGGTATAGAAAAAGCTCCAGTTCCTTAACCAGAGCTTGGCATCCTTGGAATGCTGCGTTTCCCAAGAGTCGTATCGATTTAGCTTGGGCGTATGCTACAGCATATCGTGTATCGGAATTTTTCTACACCTTTACACGATATACTATATCATCATGGGGCAGTGCCCTTCTATGCCCTTTACTGCCCACTTGCATTCACACGTTCAAATTGCTTCAATGCTTTCCCGTGTACTTTGAATACCGTTCGATTGTTGTAGTTTAGTTGCTGGGCAATGTCCTCCCAGTTCTTTCCGTTGATGTAGCGCATCTCAAGAAGGAGCTGGTAGTTGATATCTTCCATCTTGTTGATGGTATCCTGAATGGTCTTCTTCAAATCGATCAGTCGGTTGAAGTCAGCATTGATTTCTTCTTCAAGCTCGATGACTTTCACAATGGTGCTCTCCATTCTACTCTTTTCGTTGTTGCCTCCGGTCACTTTATCATCTCTGAAACTGGACGTCACTTTCATTGACAGTCCTCTCAATGTCTCAAGCTGCTCCAGTTTACTTTCAATCATCTGGTCCAGCCACAGAGCTTGTGACAAGTATTCTTTTGCATTCATTATCACACCTCCGTTTCGTCTAAAAGACTCATCTTACCTCCGTAATATAAAGTCATTATGTTCTTTCTTGATGCCGGATCCATCAGTCTGATCCTTGCAAACACCTTCTTTTGTTCTTCCACTGCTCTGGCTTTGGTCTTAAAGAACGGGCATCCTTCTCCTTGACACCGTCTGATTTTCAGTGCCTTACAGTTCCCGTTCCTATAAGCAAAACAATGCTGCTCCATCATTTGCTGACACCTCCTGTTTCTTCACACTCGTTCGTAAAATATCTGATTGGTATCTTCCATCTCTTGGCCTTTGCAATCTCCACAATCATTCCTGAAGAGATTCGATTGCCAAAGACCCAAAGCTCATGGCATTTGCTTAAGAGTATGAGTCCCATATCAATGCCCAGCTGTCGTTCTTCAGGATCCTCTTCCTCAAGGAATTGTGGGTACATCAAATGTGGAATGATGGGTACAACCTTCTCAGTCACAGCAAACCTTCCAAACCTTCTGGCTCGTCTGGTGTTCATGTCAATGTCACCGGCAAAGGGACTGCAGATGAACACGATTTTCTTTTTCTTTCTTTGCTTTTCTTCTTTTTCAATATTGGTTAAAGCTTCAAAGACCGTGGGGTCATGATAGCCTTCTGCATTAAATTTATTTACACTCATTTTTTTATCCTCCATTTCGCAAGTTTTCTATTCTGGCCTTGACCGCTTCAATCAAAGCGTTCTGACCGATGTCTTTATTGTCAAGTGCCATCATCACCCTATGATCAATGGTGTCTTTGGCTAGGATGTGATGGATCACTACCGTTTGCTTCTGTCCTTGCCGCCACAGTCTGGCATTGGCTTGTTGATATAGTTCAAGGCTCCATGTGACACTAAACCAAATGATGGTGGAGCCACCCTCTTGAAGGTTGAGTCCGTGCCCCGCTGATGCCGGGTGACACAGGGCAATCTTCATCTCACCCCGATTCCATCTTGCTATGTCCTCCGAGGTGTTGATGTCTCCTGCATCAAATCTCTCTTTGATTCGGTCACGCTCATGTCTGAAACCGTAGTAGATCAGAACCGGTTTTCCATTGGCTGCTTCAACAAGATCCTCTAAAGCATCCAGCTTCCTGTCATGAATCTGGTGTACATCTCCGTACTCGTCATAGACTGTTCCGCCCGACATCTGAAGAAGCTTATTGGAAAGCACCGCTGCATTGGCAGCATCCACATCACTGTTCTCAAGAGGAAGCAACAGGTCTCTTTCAAGTTTTCTGTAGAGTTTCATTTCCTTTTCAGAAAGCTCCACTTCCACTTTGTTGAAGATGATTTCCGGCATCTTCAGATACTCCAGAGCTTTCATGCTGATACAGATATCTGAAATCTTGTCGTAGATTTTATCCTCAGCATCATCGTTTAGTGCATAGTCTGTTGGTATGCCACCGTTCACGTATTTCTGTGGATGAAAATATCTGCCGCGGTATCCACTAAAGGTTCTACCAAGCCTCTCCCCACCATCAAGAAGGTAGATCTGGCTCCAGATATCCAAGAGACCATTTGGAGCAGGCGTTCCAGTCAGTCCCACAATCCTTTTGATTTTATGCCTGACCTTTTTCAGTGCTCTGAACCTTTTAGCCGAAGGCGATTTAAAACTGGAAAGTTCATCAATGATCACCATGTCAAAGGGCCAATCGTTTTTATAAAACTCCACGAGCCAGGGAACATTCTCTCGGTTGATGGTATAGATATCTGCTTTCTTGTAAAGAGCCATAGTCCGATCCTTCGCACTGCCGAGAACCCTCGATACCCTTAAGTTCTTCAGATGAGTCCACTTCAAAACCTCATCCAGCCATGTGGTATTTGCCACTCGAAGCGGTGCAATCACCAAGACCTTGGATACTTCAAACCGGTCGTGTAGCAGGTCCACAAGAGCGGTCAGTGTGATCACACTCTTGCCAAGACCCATGTCCAGGAACAGTCCTGCAGAAGTTTTCTCCAAGATGAACTCTGTGCAATGTATCTGATATTCATGAGGGTGATACGGTAGTCTTGATTTTGGTAGTAACACTTCCGGTAATTGCATCCACCACACCTCCTATGTCCTCTGGACTGTCCAGGCAATAAACCAAAAACCCTAGCCCTTCCAGCTCTCCTTTTCGCTTTATCTGATTGGGTCGCATCTTTTTGCCTGGTGCCTTCACCTCAACAAATCCTGCTCTGCCACCAGGCAGAAGCACCAACCGGTCTGGCACTCCATTTATTCCAGGTGAGATAAACTTAAAAGCCCTCCCACCTCTTCTTTTCACTTCTTTCACGAGCATCAGCTCAATCTCTTTTTCAGTCATGTCTTTCACCTCATTTATTGATGCAGTTTATTTCCTCTGCTTGTCATCGTTTCATTCGCTGCAATAATTGTGCATCGTTACTTGCAACTTCTCATCTTCAGAATGACTTATGTTTCCTCGCATTTTTCTTTGTAATTAAGTCTGTAATTATCTCTGTAATTAGGGGGTTAAAAACTCTTACGCGCGTATACCAGTGTAATTACGTCATTATTGCTATTAATTACTTATTTCTTATTCTTTTGGTTATTCTTAATTACATAATTACAAATGACCTTAAACCCTTTGTGATTACAGACTTTTTTGCTGTAATTAGAATTTGTAATCAACTTTTCTTCGTTACGCACATTACAAGTTGCTGTCACTTGACCCTTGCTCTTGTGTAATTGAATCTTCATCCAGATTACACACCCGGCAGAAGGTCTTCTGATTGCCGTAAAGCGGAAACCTCGTTTGACCCTGCTTGTTACCGGTGTAGCTTTCCCAGCCGCCGATTCGCATGAGCACTCCGATGATCTCATAGGAATCCTGACGTCTTAAATTGGACTTGTCTTTACCAAGGCACTCACACCAGATCTCATGAACACAGACCTTGTCTCGTCTCTTCGTGCCGACCGGCATTTCCGATCCAAATTCACTTTGACCTGCCAGGTAGCTGCGTCTTTCATAAAGGTCCATGTTGTCCCAGTTTTCAGGTAGCAAGGCTTCAAGATAATCTCCGATGAGTCCTTCTCTGTCATCTGCTTCCATGGCATCCCGCTGTTCTTCAAGTGCCATGCGTTCTTCATCTCCTTTAAGCAGCAAGGCTTCTCCGTCTTTATATCGAACCAGGGCCTCTGCCCAGATCTGATCAATGTCCTCCATGTTCCAAACACTTTTCTTCCCGCCACTGACCCTCACAGGCCAGAACCGTCTGTTTCCGGTTATGTCTCTAAGGAAGCCGCTGATATTGTTGGTGCTTCCCACAATGATGCACTGCCTTGGATGGTTCTCCACGTTTACGCCATAGCTTTGTCTGAACTTATCATCAGTCCTGGTGATGAAGGACTTGACCGTCTCCACATCGATCTTGCGAAGACCTGCCAACTCTCCCAGCTCCAGGATCCAGTAGCCTTGGAGTTTTTCCGCACCTGCTTTGTCCCGCATATCTGATACGGTTAAACTGTCTGAAAACCATGAACCGCTAAGCTTCGCAAAGAAGGTGGACTTTCCGATACCTTGGGGTCCATTGAGCACCAAAATGTAGTCGAACTTGATACCCGGTTCAAAAATCCTCGCAACCGCTGCTACTAAAGTCTTTCGCATCACGGATCTAGTGTATTTGTTATCCTCTGCACCTAGATAGTCGATCAGCAGCGTATCCACCCTCTCGATTCCGTCCCAAACCGGGAGTCCACCGAGATAATCTTTAACCGGATGAAACACACGCTCAGATGCAGCTGTTATGAGTGCGTCTTTGACTTTGGCCGGTGACCAGATGCCATAGTGCCTATCAAGATACATCTTAAGATTCGAATGATCTGAATCATTCCAACCATCCTTCACCTGCTCCCAAGGTAGGGATCCATTCACGTCCATCAAGCTTTTCATCTGGTTATAGGCGATGCCCTTTAACCTTGGATCGTGTCGCATGATTGTTAGAATATTTGTCGGTGTATCTTTCACCGTTCCGTTCTTGTTGAGTTCAAGTTGAAGCTGCCATGAAAGATCCTCATCCTCTTCAGATTCTGTTTCTTTCGTGTCTACGTCATCTTCATCCTTTTGAAATTCCTCTTTCATGTCCTCTGCTCGCTCTTTGGCCAGTTGCTTCTTGACCTTTTCATCTGTGGTGCAGAACTCTAGCATGGTTTTCACAGAGGGAAGCTGTTTTCTTTCATCTGCACCCTCATCCAGTTCACCAAACCGGTGAATCCTCACAAGGTCAAAGGCGTTGCATAAATGGCCGCATGCCGGATCTGTCGCATGATGGGAATAGGCATGTTTTCCGTTGTAGACCACAACACCAGCTGTAGAGTCTGCCGGAATGTAGTCATATCTCTCAGGCATGACACTTGGCTGATATACGTCTGAGAGAAAAGTCTCGATGGCTTCTTCTATGGTGTAGCTCCTACAAAATGCACCAATCAACCCTTCTTTTCTGGTGGGGTCCGCTTGCTTTTTCATCAACCTGTCCAACAGTTTGGTTTGTCTTGATGAAACAGGCCATGATGATGAGTCCTGCCAGTTGTCGTAAAGCTTTAGGATACTGTCAGGATTTAGGTAACTCCCTTGGATTTCCCTGAAGAAATATTCCCCGTCACTGGATGTGCTTGGCCAATACATGAGCCGATTGGGTTCGTAGGTGGTGTCATCGAAAAGCTCCATACCGATTTCTTTGGCGATTCTTCTGCTGACAGCCTGGTACTCATCTGCGGTCACTGTTCTTGACAGTGGAATGATGAGTCTGAGTCTTGGCTTTTCCGGTGTATGTTTATGGGTGGAGTAGATCACCGCTGCCTGTCCATAGAGCATCTCCATGTTTTCAGCTATGGCTACTGCATCATCTGCATAATCCATATCCAGGGTTAGCATGGAGCGGTTTATAACACCGGCTTTGTTTCGTCTGCCATCTTTAAGCTGACCAGCTACAAAACCACCTACATCTTTCACATCATCCTGCTGATACTTCTTCATTTTTCTGTATTCTTCTTGTGTTTCACTGGTGACGATTGTTTGGGAGAGCCGCTTAGCGAAGTCTTCCCAGGATACCGTCTGTTCCTTCCACAATTTATCTTTACGGCTGTTGCCTGTTGAAATAATAAATTTCATGGCGTCCTCCTTCTATTGCTATGTTTTTTTGATTAGAACAAGGTCATAATCATCGCAGCTATAAATTACTTCTGCACGTGCCTGCAGTCTGCTACTCTCTTTTAAATGAGTCTTGTCTGCTGCTTGAGGTGACGCATTTTCTGAAAGACCAAGAAGGTAGTCAACGGACTTGTTTAATCTTTTTGATAGGTGACCCATTACTTCAAACTTTGGCTCTCTTTTTCCGGTTTCCCACATGCCAACGGTCCCGCTTGAAACTTTAAGGGTTTTCGCCAATTCAACTTGTGTTAGTCCTACTTCTTTACGAGAAGCCTTTAATCTTTCAGAAAACATCGCAACCTCCTACTCTATACAATCCGGGCAAACATCTACCCAACCACCATCAATCTTCTTTCTCTTCCATTCGATGTCTGCCCCTGCATCTGCAGCATCTTGAAATGTCTCGTATTCTTCATCTGAATCCGCTCCGCATATGTCACAAATCAAGGTGTACTTTCCATATTCTTTTGAAATCATCTATCTTTCCTCGCTTTCTTTTCATTTATCTAAATGCAGTAACTTATTAATCCTTCTGGTAAAAGTCGCAAGCATAGCCATCTGCATCCAGTGGCAATCCCTCCGACCACTTGGGACTTTCGCTCATGATGCGGCAAACCTCTTCTACGCTGGACTCGCCCACTGGCACTTCACAGATCACCTCATCGTGTACATGAGCGACAATGTCAAACCCTGATTCATCAAGCCTTAGCATGGCCTCACCGAGTAAGTCTCTGGCAGTTGCCTGTACAATGTTCTCCACAATCTTTGGGCCGTAGGTTTCAATTCGCTCCCACTTCTTCGTGGTTCCGATACCTTCATAGGTCAATCCTTCTCGTCCGAATTTATTCAGCATCAGCTTTGGCTTCACATAAACCAGGTCCCTTCCGGATGGAAGTGTTACGAAAAGCATGCCGCTTTTATAGGTGAAGAGAATCCCATGAGTTCTAGTTCTGGTTCTCTCCTTCACTGCCTTAATGGCCATCTTGTCCACTTCCCACCAGAAATTCACGATGTGAGGATTTGCTCTTCGCCAGTTATCGATCAGACCTTGCAGCTCCTGTTCTTCCACACCCATCTCCAAGGCACCCATGGATTTAAGTGCTCCAACCCCTCCACCATACCCACAGGCAAGTTCAGAAATTTTGCCCTTTTGCCTCAGTTGACTACCCTTTGTTATTTCATCAAGCGGCACATGAAACATCTGTGAAGCAGATGCCTCATAGATCTTTCCGTGGGACTCGAATACTTCAAGCCGCCACTTTTCTCCGGCGAGCCAGGACAGCACCCTCGCTTCAATGGCTGAAAAGTCAGCTACGATGAACCGGTGCCCTTCTTTTGGAATGAAGGCGGTTCTTATGAGTTCTGACAGTACCCCTGGTGTATTTCCAAAGAGCATCTGGAGATCCTCAAATCGACCTTCTTTAACCAGATCTCTAGCAAGCTTTAGGTCTACAAGGTGGTTCTGTGGGAGATTTTGGACTTGCACCAGCCTTCCGGCAAACCGACCTGTTCGATTGGCCCCATAGAACTGAAACAGTCCATGGACTCTGCCATCTAAACAAACTGCCCTTTCGATGGCTTCATATTTCCTGACACTGGTCTTGGCCATGAGGAGCCGAAGCTTAAGTGCTTCTTCCACTTCACCTTCTGTTTCTGAGACCAGCTCTTTTACGTTTTTCTTTGAAAGACTCGCCACTTCCACACCCCGCTCTGATAGCCAGTCCTTCAGTTGTGATACCGAGTTTGGGTTCTCTAAGCCTGTCAGTTCATAGGCTCTTTCTGTTGCTGCGACGGTAAACTGATGATCACAGGATATGGCCTGCATGACGAAATTCATATCCGCCCTAAAGCCTCTATCATTAATCCTTTGGTCCAGTTCATAGAGCCTTTGTTCTGACATCGGTATGGGGTAGTCCTTAATCTTTTTTCTTATTTCCAGCTCCACTTCAACGTCTCTGATGTTGTATTGTTTGAACAGCTCCCATTTGTCCGGCGCATCCGATGGCATGTTTCTCGCTCGTCCACCATTGGCCGCTGTTGGCTTGCAGGGAATACAGAAATATCGGATCAGCGGCTTTCCCTCAGACATCTTTTGCGCTTCAAGACTCAACACCTTAGACACACCATCCAGGTGGAGTGGAAGTCCAAGCATTGCTGCCTGAACCTCACTGCACCTCCATGAGGATGGATCAATATACACTTCCCGGTCTAACTTACGGGTGAAATACCGCATAAGAGCAACCCTTTCAAAATTGGCATTAAAAGCCGTCTTTATAATGTCATTGCGAATTATCGCTTCCACTATTTCTTCAGGAATCTCTTCACCACTAGCTAGGTCAATCAGATGAACTGGTCCTTCGTCTAGGCTGTAGGCAAAGAGAAGTATGTCGAAGTTTGGACTGTCTGTGTAGCGGTAAACACCACACTTTCCTAGGTCAATATCTGAGTAGGTCTCGATGTCGATGGATAGCGTTCTCATGTGTCACCGCCTCCTCTCATTCTTTTTGCTGCTATGCCAGAAAATCATCGTCGGCTTCAATCTCGAAGTCATCTTCTGCTCGGCTCTTGCCACCCAGTGGTTCTCCGTCTTTAAGCTTCTGAACGTTCCCGAGACCTGCCGCTATACCACGGTTTCCATTCACATTGAAGGCATAGAGGTTTATGCTTACCTTTCCATAACAACCGGAGTAGACTTCATTCCTATCAAGAATGGTTCGAATCTGTCCATCCACAACTTGTGGGGCATCCTTGGAATTGGCATTGATGAAATAGCAACCTTCATAATTCGGGTCATCCGGTCTGTCGATATCACCATCACGAAGGGGTGTCTTCAGATTCGCCGGAATCTTCCCACCAAATTTAGGTGCACCTTCCTGTTTGGCTGCTTCCACCGCTTTTAAAACAGCATTGACTGTCTTCTTGTCTGTCTTCGGAATGATGATGGAGACGCTGTATTTCGGATCACTACCATTGATGCTTTTGGGTTCCCAAACGTTCACATAGCTCAGTCTTCCAGGTACAACCACTTTCGTTTCTTTACTCATAATAAAATCCTCCTAAGATTTGAATTTGTTTGTTTCTTTTTTTCAGGTATGTTCTTTGTTGCTTGGTGATGATGTTTGATTGCTCTTGTGTTACGATTCCACCTGAAATTCTGCATGGATCGGATCCACAGCCTGGCGTTTGTCAGCCTCTGAAACCAGGGTGAGTTTGCCCTTTGGCTTTTCCACAAGGCTCCCCAATAGCTCATTGAACTTCTTCTTGCCCATGAGCTTCTCCATCTCAGTGATGGTGATAAGGCTCTGTTTGAAGATGTCTGTATATCCTGCTTCCTTTGCAGTTTCAGCAACTGCAGTTTCATCTGTGAACTTCCTTCTGGTTCTTCCTTCGACGAGCTTGAATCCATCCCACTCTCTACCTTCATTGATGGCCAGCGCTGTAGCGTAGGTGTAGATATCCCCTGCCCATTTAGCCAGTTCATCCGCAAGACCAATGATTTCAGCGATTTCTTCATCTGTGAGAAGAGCAGGATCCTGAAACTCATACTTTAATAGTTCAAGGTTTTTCACAGCCCTAGCTCTGCACTGATTCTTTGCTCTACAGAATCTGCAATGGTCTCCGGCACAAAACTCTCCGCCACCCGTACTTGCCAGTAATGCTTTAGGCTTCAACTCCTCCTCTGCCCACTTCAGGAGTTCTTCCACCGTTATCTCCCATGTGGAGAAGTTATCCACCCTAGGCTGAACGATAGCCATTGACACTTTTTCGATGTCATAGAGCATGTCGAAAAGGGATAAGGCGCCGAGTGCATAGAGCATCATCTGTGGATTCTTTTCTGCTGAAACGATAACACCACGTCCGTATTTCAAATCCACCACATATAAAGTTCCTCTCCCGTTTTCTTTTTCACTTTTATTCCCATCTCCAACAACAACCAGATCTCCGGTTCCAAAGCCTTCGGGTACATAATCACTAAAATCAAGCTTTTGCTCTATTAAGATTTGCGGATCTGAGCAGTTTTCTTTTGACTTCTGAATCAGCTCTAGACAGTACTCCACATACAAATCTGTCATTTCATCCATCTCATCTGAGTGATAAGGACTTGTGGGTTTCTTGGATCGCATTTTCAGTGCTTTCTTCAGCTTGTGTTCAGCCAGGTCATGTGCCGCAGTTCCTTCCTCTGCATAGGTGCTTGTCTCGTTTGGGAACTGCTGCTCTAGATGAGCGGATGGTGGACAGTTCATCCAGCGGTGCGCCCCTGATGCGGAGTAGATGGAATGTGCGTTATATGATCCACTCACTTCAGCTCACCCACTTCCTTAAGGGCAGTCGCATAATGCATCGGATCCAGAGATGAGAGGTTGTTTGCCCCATATTTAGTGATGATGGCTTTCACCGCCTCTCTATGACCATCTCTGCTCTTATCAGCCATAGCTGCTCTGACTTCTTCCAATGTTGGTAGTTTTTCTTCTGGTACTTCTTCAACCGGTGCTTCTTCAACTTCAGGCGCCTTAGTTTCTGATTCTTCTACCTTTGCCTTTGCCTTGGATTTCTTTTTAGTTGGTTCTTCCTTGGCTTCATTGGCAGGCACGGTTTCATTTGCTTCCATGGCACGTACCAAAGTCTCTATACTTTCAGCCAACGACCTAAGATCGCTGACAACATCCAGTGCGAGTTTAATTTTACTCATCCTTCAATTCTCCTTTCGTCTTGAAGTAATCTGTAGCCAGCTCCTCAAGAATCGGAACCAGGTCTTTCATCTCCCATGGTGTGTTTAGTTCTTTTCCATCAATCATCATCTTTTCTCTGCCAAAGTGACCGTAGACCGCAAACTGTCTGTAGATGGGCCGTCTCAACCCAAATGACTTAATGATGGTTCCAGGTCTCATATCAATAAGAGCTTTGATGATTTCCGTGAGAACCTCATCTGGCAGTTTACCGGTGTTAAAGGTATCAATCTTAAAAGACACTGGCTTGGCTACGCCAATCGCATAAGAGACCTGCACTTCACATTCCCTAGCAATACCTGCTGCCACGATGTTCTTAGCGATATATCTGGCAAGATAGGCGCCTGAACGATCCACCTTTGTTGGATCCTTTCCTGAAAAAGCTCCACCGCCATGACGTCCCTTACTTCCATAGGTATCAACAATGATTTTTCTACCGGTCAAACCCGAATCTGCAGCAGGACCACCAAGGACAAATCGCCCTGTAGGATTGATGAACACCTGTGTGTTTTCAGTCAAAAGCTCATGTGGAATGACTTTTTTAATGATATGGGTCATCACATCTTTTCTGAGCGTTGTTATATCCACATCTTCCGTATGCTGCGTGGATACAACAACGGCCTCGACAGACAGGGGCTTATGCTGCTTACTGTATCCAAGGGATACTTGAGCTTTCCCGTCAGGCTTCAGATAGGTAAGTTCACCTGCCTTTCTGACCTCAGCCAGCTTCATACAGAGCTGATGTGAAAGGTGCAAGGGTAGTGGCATAAATGTTGGCGTCTCATCTGTTGCGTATCCGAACATGAGGCCTTGGTCACCGGCACAAATTTCATCCTTCACCACGCCCATGGCAATGTCTGGTGACTGGCTGTTCATTGTGATAAGCATCCGGTAAAACTCACCGTCCAAGGAGAGTTCATCTGCCTGATAACCAATTTCACGAATGACGTCTTTTACAATTTTTTTGTAGTCAATTCTCTTTTCCGTGCTTGTTTCACCAAAAACGTGTATGAACCCATCTGCAGCTGTTACTTCGATGGCACTGCGGGCTTCTGGGTCTTCCTTTATGATGGCATCCAAAAGACCGTCAGCTAGCTGGTCACATACTTTGTCAGGGTGCCCCTCCGTCACCGATTCAGAGGTGAACACATAGTCTACTTTTTCTTTTTCATTCATTTCCTTGCTCCTCTCTATCCTTTTTCAGATCCAATGGTTTCCTGCTCAAGTTCGTGGACTTCCATTTCTGTAATGGAGATGGTTCCAACACTTTCTCCTGGTACAAGAACAACCATCCTGTGCCCTTTTCCAAAAATGGCACTGAGCAGTTTGTTTCGGAGTGTCATTTTTTTTGCAGTCAACACCTGCTTCTTCTCTGGTTTTTTCATACCAATTTCAACATGGTGCAGCGTCTTGCCATTGGGTTGCCCATGATTACCTATTGTTGTTTTGTGCATTTCTTTCACCTTCCTCTCTGTTCAAATTGAGTCCCCTATCAGCGGCCTCTATATATAGGGCACGGGAGGAGCACAACCGAACCCCCTAAAATAAACTTTTTTTGATTTTCTTTAAAATTCGCTTTTTACGGTTGCGGATAGCGGCTTCATCCACACCATCTCGCTTGGCAATATGAGCCATAGGAATCTCTCGGTAATAGATATCCAAGATAAGGTCCACCTGCTGCGGTTCCAACGTCTTGATTGCTTCACGCAGGGTCTCCTTCTCCAGATTGCTGAGTACAATGTCAAGTGCATCGTCATCTGCCATTAATGTGTCAAACTTATCGTTCTGATCAGAGTAGCTGTGATGACGCCTTGTCTCAGTCTTATTGCTGTTGTATTCGAGTCTTTCCTCCCCTTTGGTGATGACAAGCCACATCCACGGCTCTACCTCTTCAGTGCCCATGAGCATATCCTCAGTGATCTGAACTTTTTCATCTGTTGCGCTAAACTCATAGGTGAATGAATCGCACTCAGTCAGGTCAAAGGTGGTTTTCTTCTTGCCCACCGCATAGGTCACTTTTCCTTCTTCTGAAATCTCGATGGTAGTAATCTTTCCATCCTGTGTTTTGAATGTTTTTAACATGTTTGTTCCTCCTTGGATTTTTTGATCACAAGGAATGGCCTGAAAAACGCAAAAAAAGGCCACATAAAAACTGAATAAATCAGTCATTATGTGGCCTCAGGTAATTCAAGGATTCCTTGCTCACTATAATTTTTTATACAAATAAAAAAAGGGCCAGATCACTAATAAAATTAATTATTAGCAATCTGGCCCTTAAGGTAGCTCATTATGTTGGCTCCTTCTCGTCTCAGTAAAGCTTACTGTATATGTGGTGTACTGTCCCCGCTTTTTAAATCGAGTACCCACTTTTTGATTGGCGTTTTGTCCAGTTTCCCTTTCACATGGGTCACAACTTTCCTTGTATAATCGACACGCCAGAAGCGCTTACACTTTGCGCATTTGTGTTGAAAGGGACCCCTTACTTCCTGGTCCCTTTCAACTGTTACCAGCGTTGTTTCGCACATCGGACACTTCACGTTAACTAAATTTTGATCTTCGACCATCCAATTACCTCCTTGGTAAGATTTTGGGTTAAGTCACATAGATGATGCGACTAATATAAATTTTTACCGTGGCTATAGGCTTAATTATATTATATAATCGAACATATGTTCTGTCTATGATTATATTATTCTCGCCAGCCTCGGCTATTGCAAACACTGATAAATCAATGCTTTCATCGATAAAAATTTTATTTCTATCAAGCTACAGGTTAATTACTCTCATTTCACCATTTAGCGTAATGTCGGGTTAAAAAAAACCAGATTCCTAGTTTTTCTTTTTTTATATTAGAACAGTCGAAACTGGCTATTTTCTTCGTTAAGTGTCTTTCCATCCTTCACAAACCCAAACTTTCTCAATTTCACATAGGCTGCTGTCTTGGACACTCCATAGGCTTTCACTATGGTACTTGTCAGTTCATGTTTCACAAAATAGTACTCATCTTCTCCTGCATCTTCGATAACAAAGCCGTCTGTAATCCCATGTGCTTTCAATGTTTCCATAACGAGAGGATTAAACGTTACTCTTGGCATGGCAATGGCAGAGGCAAAGTAATCTGCCTGATGCTCTCTCCACTCCTCAGGTGTACGGATTCTTTTTTGACTGCCGAAGTTTTCAATGTCAGACCGCCTGCAGCACGTCACTGCCCGGATTTGTTCCTTATCGCTGCCAAACAGTGAAAGCTGTTCCTCCGGTTCACTGTAAACATCAGGGTGCATCCAAAGATGCCCACCTTCGTGTAAACCGGTAAACAGCTCTAAACCTTCTCTTCCCTCTTCAGTTATGTAGTGGTCTAAGACCACTGAATGCTTGTCCAGCAAAATATGCTTGGTTCGCAGGGCTTCCTTGTCAAAGACTTTCAATCGCTCCTTATTAAAGGCCGTTACTCCGAAGATTTGACCTTCATCTTCCCCGTAATAAATGTGCTGATAATCAAGGTTCGCACCTAAGTACGATTCAAGAAAATGCTCGTATTTTATTTTTCTCGGCTCTTTCAGGAGCACCGGTTTGTAGTCTTTGAGTACCATCTCTGCAAGATCATCAATTTCAGTGTTCTTGATGATCGGTGTATTGCTCTTTTTGTCAATGCGATTCCATTGGAATTTCATCAAATCATAATCACCACTCTTTCGATTTCTTGTCCGTGTAAAGCCACAAAGCCTAATACGGCTTCATAAAAATTATTGGTGTATTAGGTATCCTGCATCTTAAAACATCGAAAACAAATCAATTCATTAAAAAAATAAAAATATGAAAAGTGGTTTTCTTATCACACTATTTAGTAAGTATCTACAATTATTATTAATCTTTAACCTTCAACAGGATTTATAAAAAACTCAAAGTTTAAATATAAAATATAGTTAGTTGATTCTCTTATATAAATCGTTTTTGAAATATTAATATTGGTTACCCATGTTTCAC
The DNA here is from genome assembly GCF_009935905.1 of Alkalibacterium sp. MB6. Lineage (GTDB taxonomy): Bacteria > Bacillota > Bacilli > Lactobacillales > Carnobacteriaceae_A > Alkalibacterium. The sequence goes on from NZ_PREX01000017.1 coordinate 56,401, forward strand.
TTATTCTTTTTTTCCATATCCCTTATGAACTGTTTCCAGTCATCCTCACTTATCTTTCCTGCATTGGACTGTCTAAGAGCCATCCTGGCCATATCCCCTGTTTCGCTATACATCATGATGTCTTCCAGATCCGCCGGTACTTCTCCTCGATCCCTGGCTGCTAGATCATACATTTCAGCTTTCTCATCGGAATCAAGATTAAGCTTCTCAGCAAATAGTTCCATCTTATCCTTATCAAACGGCTTTCTTCTGTTATTCTCAACATCGCTTAGAAATGAAAGAGATATTCCGAGCATTTTAGAAACGTCTTTTAATGTTAGTTCATCTGGATGTGCTTGTCTCTTCTTCTTAATGAAATCTCCAAATCTAATATACTTTTCTTTCACGATATGCACCTCCTTTCATTCTGAGGTGAACTGTTGAAAATATCTTTCTTCGGTTCATCTTTTCGTTACTCATTTTCGCATATTTCACCTTATAGCGTAATTATAAAGCAAAAAAATGATGCTGTCAAACATTATTTTCAATTACCCTCACCAGGTGTGGTTGTTTTTCCTGGTGAGGTGAATATTCCGCTTATGCAGTGAGGGGGCTGCTTAATCTTCTTCGGTTCTATTATGAAGACTAGACCAGTGTACTTTTAGTGCTTCTGAAGTATTTGGATGATTGATATATGTGCTGAGAGCAGTGTGGAAGCTATTTCTGGCTGTTTGTGACTGCTAAACTATATGTGGTTCTTTCCAAAGTCAGTTGTTATTGCTTCTATTTAGAGAAAAGTGAGGAGTATAATTAAGAAAAGAAGAAAGAAG
>NZ_PREX01000018.1 GCF_009935905.1 Alkalibacterium sp. MB6
AAATTTTAACGAAAACTACTTGTGATGAAAGTAACAATGTATGAAAATCATTTATTCTAAGTTTTATGCAACACTAGTGGTACTAACTATTATTTGGAGTATTGCGCTAACTTAAGGAAAGGAGACGAGTCAGATGTCGTCATTAATCATTGATTATTTACCGATTATCATACCGCTACTCATCTTGCAATTGATTTTACTTGTGACAGCCATTGTTCATTTAGTTAGAAATGATCGACTGGACCAAGCAAATAAAATTATCTGGGCCTTGGTCATTGTCTTTGTAAATATTATCGGACCTATTTTGTATCTCGTTTTTGGAAGGAAAGATGACTAATGACTATACTCGAAGTCAAACACTTGTCAAAGTCGTTTGGTTCTCAAAAGGTATTAGACGACATTTCGTTTTCCGTACCTAAAGGATCTGTATATGGCTTTATCGGGAAAAATGGTGCTGGAAAAACAACCACTATGAATCTCGCTTTGGGGCTAATAAAAGCTGACCAAGGGGACATCACCATTCAAGGAAAATTAGTCCAATACGGCGATACGGAAACGAATAAACTAGTCGGTTATTTGCCAGATGTACCTGAATTTTATCCCTTTTTAACGGCAAGAGAGTTCTTAAAACTTTGTGCAGATATAAGTGGTATGGATGCTAAAGGGTCTAAACACAGGATTACTGAACTGCTTGAGATGGTGGGTCTGGAAGACTCCAATAAGCGAATAAAAACCTACTCACGAGGCATGAAGCAACGATTGGGAATCACACAAGCGTTAATTAATGACCCAGTTCTTCTTATCTGTGATGAACCAACATCGGCACTCGATCCAGTGGGAAGAAAGCAATTGTTATCCGTTTTAAAAAAAGTAAAAGAAAAAACCACGGTTATCTTCTCAACCCATATTTTATCTGACGTTGAAAGTATATGTGATGAAGTCGCTATATTAAACAATGGGAAAATCGTATCACAAGGGACTCTTTCATTTTTAAAAAAGCAGTTATCGAACGAAAGATGGTCTGTTGTATTTGAAACAGAAGAAGAAGCTTTCAAAATGAAGGAATATTTAGAAGCCTTACCTTTATTCACAGATATTAACGTATCAAACCATATACTTGAAGGTAGCACAACAGACACGAAGCAAGCAATGGCTACCATATTAGACACCTTATCCACTCATTCTATTACGCCAGTGAAAGTGGAAAGAAAAGAAGCAAGTATGGAAGATGTCTTTTTGGAGGCGATTAAATGAGAGGATACCGTGCGTTTTTAGGTAAAGAGGTAAAAGAGAACAGTAGAAACTATAAATTTATGATCATCCTAATCGTTTTTTCAATAGTGGGCCTTTTGAGCCCTTTATCGGCAAAGTTTTTGCCCGTTTTATTGGAAAGTTTGGTCGACGACACTATAACGATTATCATACAGGACCCTACCTACGTGGATTCGTGGGTGCAGTTCTTCTCAAATACGAATCAAATCAGTTTAATTGTTTTCCTTTTACTTTTCAGTCCACTCATGTCAAAGGAATTTGAAAAAGGGACGTTCGTACACATGGTAACCAAAGGGTTGCCTCGCCAAACGATTATCTTATCGAAAGCTACGGTCCTCTTGATTAGCTGGACAGTCGGTTACTGGTTAAGTGCTTTAATCACCTTTGTCTATACCCATCTGTATTTTTCAGACAGTAGGGTAGAGGGACTTTTATTACCATTAGTCAGTTTATATAGCTTTGGCATCCTCTTGTTAGCCGTATTATTAGTAAGTGCAGTCATCTTTAAGAGTGCTTTTGCGCCACTTTTAGCAGTGGGTGGCTTTGTCGTTTTCAGCTTTATAGGGGATATATTTCCCGCTGTTCACAAATGGAATCCACTACAACTAGCTACTTGAAACCTCGAACTCTTAGTGAATCAAGAAGGAGACCAACTATTAGCGCAAGCATTCGGAGTAACCGGCATACTGACGATAGGGTGTTTAGTTGGCTCAATTTATTTATTTAAACGAAGAAACATTAATTGAAATAAAAACCCACGCTGGGATTTAGCGTGGGTTTGCTTGTCTATTAGGTAAACTGAATATACATATCAAGTCCGTAGGGTGCTTCTTTTTCGACAGCTGCTTCGGTTTCAGTATCATATTCCATGTAAGGTCCGTCTGTTGCGTACACATAAGCAGTCAGTAAATACTTAGAGTGATACTGCTGTATCGTGTCAGCCTGCTCTTCCGTCAAAAAGCCGAGTGGAATACCTTCAATGGTCACAAGGGTGCGGCCTTTTTCCTTGTGGACAAAGTCGACATTGACTGTTGTGATGTTGTCATATTTATAGATGCGTGACGTTAAAGGAGTGAAGTCTTCAGCAGTTTTTCCGTTATAGAATCGCTTGAAAGGGTCTTCCTCTACCATTTTTTCAACAATCTCTTTAATTGTCACTGGATCAGCTTTGATTTCGCGAGCCGTTATTTTCGTTTCATACTGTATAGTTTCTTGAGCTGATTCTGTTGCATCTGTAGATTCCGCTACATTAGGTGTTTTTTTATCATCTTTCTTTTTGAAAAAATCGAATAGTCCCATGTTCTCATTCCTTCTATTGGTGTATTAGTTAAAAATGACTAAAAGTAAAACGGTCGGTCTCTATACTTAGAATACTGAAAGAGAAGAAGATAGTCAATTTTAGACTAAATAGCGTTGATGATAATAGCTAATTCTTGCACTTTTTAAAAAGGAGTGACACACTTAATGTGTTGATTACTATTATTTAAGGAGGCTCTATTATGGTTGATGTCTTTCGAATTAGAGAAAACAAACCCTTTCCGAATTCACCCTTGCCAGTTATTTATTATACTGATGTATTAAATGATTTTGTTAAGGGAGAAGATGCGGATCAAGCGACAAAGAATTTACTCATGGAAAACGGCTATACTAACTCATGGACAAATGGGATTCACGACTACCATCACTTCCATTCGAATACCCACGAAGTATTGGTATGCTTATCAGGAGAAGCGACCGTTCAATTAGGTGGACCAAATGAGAATGAGTACCAGTTTTCAAAGGGCGATGCTTTACTGCTTCCAGCGGGAGTCGCACATAAGTTAATTGAAGCGACATCTGATTTCAAAATCGTAGGAGCTTATCCAAATGGAGTAAATCCAGATACCTTAACAGGGGATGAGCCAAATTACGAAGAGATACAGCAACGCGCTTATGATATTCCTGTGCCTGAAAAAGACCCACTTACAGGATCAGACGGGGCAGTCCAGGAATGTTGGGACTTAACGAAAGATTCTCATTTAGATTAAGGCTAGAAAAAGAAGCAGACCATATAGGTTCTGCTTCTTTTTTATATAAGATCCCAGTTAATTTATTCTACATCCTCATTAATATTCGCCTTTACATCAGATAAATCGATTCCGTCATGGTCAAAGTAATTCACATCAACATGTATCGATACGCTTCCCAGGACTGTTTGGTCTTGAATTTGTTCTCCACGAATATCTAATGTCAAACGCTCTAAATAATAGGTGGACTCGTCCATATAAGTTGTTAGTGTCATATGGATGTTATCTTCATTTATACCGCTCATTGTCAGACTAAATACCCCTTCAAAAGCTTCCCACACATCATAGTCATATCCTTCATAAGTTAATTCCAATTGAGTGTCAGTATGGTTTGCTTCAATTAAATGGGCGATACTTACCAAAGCTTCGACAACGTTTGGATACCATGAATCATATTCAATAGGACCGGCATCTGCGTATTTAACCCATCCATTTGTTTCGTTAAGGTAAAAATGATTGTCTTCAAAGAAAAGCTCTTGGGTTATGACCTCATCTCTTTCATTCGTAGAATAGACTTGTTCCAAATCGCCTACGACTTGCATTCGAATCACTTCTTCATCATAATCGGCTACAACTTCTGCTCCGTCTGTTATCTGCACATTAAGAAGGGACTCTGAGGCATAGCTGTCAAGATTATCGACACCTGCTTCTATATACTCTGTCCAATTATTCTCTAAGTCTGCAGGCGGGGCACCGCTGTCTGCTGAGTTACATGCCTGTAGTAACAAGCCAGCAAGTAAGAGGGTGCCCGTTATCATCATCTTTTTCAGTGGTCTTCCCCTTTACTCTAAGCGTGTTGTAGACACTGTATTAAGATCCTACTAATACAAGGACTTCGCGAGGGTTTATAATGAGACGGTTACCTTGAATGGACCCTAATGAATCTAGGCCAGCCGCGTGTCGATTGGCTAAAATGGTCCATTCTTTTGGTAGCGGATGACTGCTCCTTAGTTCGATTTGATCAGGATGCATTGATGTATTGACAACCACTGCCATCATGCGCCAATCACCTTGATTGGTCAAGTTAGGAATAGTATAAGCAATCATATTTTCACGTAATTGAGAAAACGTTACGGCATTCCCTGTCTGATTCGTTGCATCTCTCAAAGGAGGATAAGCTTTTCGAATACGCATCATCCCTCTGTAATAGTCAACTAAGTCTTTGTTTTCATAAGCTCGAGCCCAGTCTAACAAATTGACATCGATGGAAGAGATATAACTGTTCTCATCACCGTATTTGGTCCTGCCGAATTCTTCGCCGGCTTGAAGAAAGATTCCTCCAAGAGAAGTGAAGAGGAGGGCAGCATTGATTTTGTTTAGTTGAATCAGTTCAATATCCCGACTATATGACTGTCTATTCGTTGTTGCAACCAGTTTGTCGTACAACGTTAAATTGTCATGAGCCGAAGCATAGTTAACCACTTGAGTTGGGTTTCGAGCCCATTTTTTCTCGTCAGGCAAATGAAAACGCCCGAGGTTCGTTTGTGTATTCGCTAAGATGCTGGCAATTAAATCATTATTAGAGAAGGCACTATCCTCTCGGCCATTCGCTCCTTGCAAAAAAGCACCTTTAGATGTGTCAAAAACGGGTCCTTTTATGGCATCTCGAAATTCATCATTGAAAATGGCGATGCCGTCAGCCAAATCTCCGATATGAAATTTGTCAGCGGGTTTATTGGGTTCATAAATCTCAACACTTCCAGCATTCCATGGTTCACCGTAAAGTAAAACATGGTCATGACCATTGGCATTCAATGTTTCTCTTAACTGATTCATCGTTTCTACATCGTGCAAGCCCATCAAGTCAAAACGAAAACCATCTATATGATATTCTTCCACCCAATAAAGAACGGAGTCGATAAGATAGTTTCGCATCATTTTCCGTTCGCTAGCCGTTTCGTTACCTGTTCCAGAACCATTTGCCAAATGACCGTCATGTGTGAAGCGGTAATAATAATCTGGAACGGTCCGTTGGAACCAGCCTTCTTCAAAGAAAAAGGTATGGTTATATACGACATCCATAATGACGCCAATGTTCTTTTTATGCAAATGACGAACCATTTCTTTAAATTCTTTTATTCGTGAAACCGGATTTGCTGGATCAGTAGCATACCGTCCTTCAGGGGCCATAAAATTCTTGGGATCATAACCCCAATTATAAGCAGAATCGAGTTCATTATTTTCATAATCAAATACAGGGAGCAAATGAATGTAATTTATGCCTAGTGAACGAACATAGTCTGAACCGGCGGGCTGATCAGCATGACCGTTGACGGTTACGCCTTCTTCGGTAAATGCCAAATACTTGCCTCGGTACTCTTTCGTAAAATATGCCGCCTCATCACTAGAAAAGTCTTCTACATGCAATTCCCAAATAACCGCCTCGGTAATGGATCTGACCTGATCAAAAGAATCGGACTCCCAGTTATCTGGATTGGTTTCATCCATGGCTACAATGGCTGATCGGTTACCGTTCAAGCCGACAGCCTTACTATAAATGTCAGCCGCTTCAACTTTATCATCATTCTCGTGAACGAATTGATACGTATAGTATGCGCCTTTTAAATTACCCTCTACAGTTGCTTCCCACACATTATTTGTCATAATCATTTCGATAGAGTTGTATGGATTTGGGGATTCGGCTGTCTCATATAGATTGACCCAAACGTTTTTAGCTAAAGGGGACCACACTTTGAATAGGGATTGATCTGGAGTATAAGTTAAGCCTAAATCAGACTCATCATAAAAGTGTTCTTCCAAATAATCTATGCGTTGATTGAAATCATTCGTTTCTGTCATAGCGTAAAAACCCTTTCTCTTAATTATTAGTACAGTATACCACGCCTGCTTGCCTTCCTTAAAGTATTAAGGAATGGTTAAGGAGTAGGCAAGAAAAAGAAAAGACGACTGTCATCCAAATTCAGATGCAGTCATCTTTTTTTGATTAAAGAATACCAATCATTTCAAGAAGTGTGGTCAATCCAAGGCTGTAAATGGCAATGGACAAAGGTTTGCCAAGCAGTATATAAGTAATCACTTTACCAGGATGCATATCTGAAAGGCCAGCTAAGTAAACAAAAATATTATCCGGCGTAAAGGGAAGGAACATAACAATTATAAAGAGTCGCTCAAACCGTTTACCATTCGTTAATTTGTCTTCATACTTCTTTATTTTCTTCTTGCTAACTAGTTTACCTAAAGCACGTTCACCATACCGCTTGACAGCAAGATAGGAAAGGATTGATCCAAGGGCAATCCCGATAAAGTTATACAAGTTACCAATGACAAAACCATATAACACAACACCGGCTGGAACGGTAATAGCTGACGGAAGCAGAGGTAGAAAGATTTGAACCGTCTGTAAAGCAATAAACACAATCACGGAATATACGCCGAATCCTCGAATGTAGTCAACAAACTGCTCTCGAGATTCAAATATACCGGCTTGCCAAGCAAAAAGAACAAGGATAGCTGTCATAATTAATCCAATGATACTTAATATATCAATCCATTCGAATTTTTTTCCGGCTATGACCATAGACTTGCTCCTTTTACTGAAAGAATAAGATAAGTGTATCAGATTGCCAAAGAGAAGCCGAATAACATGCTCTTTGCCGCGGTTAAATAATCTCCACTAAAATTTTGAAGGCAGCTTTATGACCTAAAATCGTTCGATCGCCTGAATCAGTTTCAAGAGTGAGTGGTCCATCGTAAGGTTCAATATCTACCAATGTATATTCCTTGCCTAACTGAACTTCTTTAAATAGAAGATACTCAAGAAATTCTTGCTGATCATCCACTTCTTTTATTTTAAATGACGATCCAAGAGAGACATCAATTAAAGGCGTGGATTCGATGTCAGGGATGGTGCCGTCTTTATTAGGAATCACACCGCCGTGTGGATCGAAGGTAGGCTCTTCCAAAAATTGATTTAATCGTTCGATAAGTAAATCTGAAGAAGCATGTTCAAGTAAATCGGCATCAGCATGAACCTCATTCCAATCATACCCCAGTTTTTCTGAAAGAAAGACTTCCCAGATGCGGTGTTTTCGAATGAGTTGGTTAGCAATAAGTGAGCCTTTTTCAGTCAGTTTCACACCTTGATAAGGAATGTGGGTAATCAATTCTTCTTTTAACAAGCGGGTATTCATATCTGTGACAGAAGCCGCTGTAATGGATAATTGGTTAACAAGTGCCTTATTGGTTACGACGTTCTGGTCGCCGCCTAATTCATATATAGCCTTAATAAAATCTTCTTTATTGGGTGTCATAGTCTAAACCCCTTTAATAGTTTCATGTATCAGTTGTACCACATTAAACCCACTTTTGTCAAAGCTAGTAAAATATTTTGTGGTTAACAATAAAATATTTTTAGTTTAGACTAAAAATGAAAGTAGTCTAATGAATAGACTGCTTGTTTACTTTAACTAATACCTTAAATATGGAAACAGGGAGGAATGCATATGAAACAGTTGAGAAAAATAATGATGATAATAGTAGGAGCTCTCTTATTAAGTGCTTGTGCTTCACAAGACCTTGGTCCAGGCACGGACGAGTCTTCTTTAAACATCGTGACGACGACAACAATGATTACTGATTTAGTAGAGATTGTTGGGGGAGAGCACGTGTCTGTGACAGGGTTAATGGGACCTGGAGTTGATCCTCATTACTATCAGCCTTCAACATCTGATGTCGTTACTATGGGTGATACAGACGTGATGGTCTATAATGGCTTAACCTTAGAAGAACGTTTTTCAGAAGTATTTGAAGAACTGCCTAATCGAGGGACTGAATTAATAGTGATTGCAGATAGCTTGGATGAATCGACGTATTTAAATCCGATGGAAGATGATGATTTGGCTTATGACCCACATATTTGGTTTAGTGTGGACCATTGGCAAACGGCTACTCAATACGTGGCTGATCAACTCAGTGAAATGGATGCTGAAAACGCGGCTAGCTATCAAGACAATGCACAAGAGTATATAAAGGAGCTAGAACAATTAGCGACCTATATCAATCAACGGGTAGAAGAAGTTCCCGAGGACTCTCGTTATTTAGTAACGGCTCATGATGCCTTTCAGTATTTTGGTGAAGAGTTCGACTTTGAGGTTGTTGGGTTGCAAGGTTTAAATACTCAAACAGAAGCAGGCACCGGGGATATTAGCCGACTAGCTGATTTTTTAGTCAATCAAAATATAAGAGCAGTATTTGTGGAAAGCTCTGTTTCGCCACGAAACATCGAAGCGTTGATTGAAGCAGCTGCTAGTAGAGGGCATGAAGTGGAAAACGCCGGAGAGTTATATTCAGATGCTTTAGGAAGTGAAGAAGATGATGCGGATACGTATATTAAAATGTACCGATCCAACATTGACACGATAGTCGATGCACTGAAGCAATAACTATAAACTGACACATTGTTTTTTAAAAATGAATACCCACTAAAGAAAGAAGGAACGTATGATGATAAATTCTCAAGCCATCACTATTGATAGGTTGACAGTCGCTTACGATGCCAAACCTGTATTATGGAATATTTCTTCATCCTTTAAAAAAGGGAAATTGACAGCCGTTATTGGACCAAATGGAGCAGGAAAATCAACGCTGATAAACACAATGATGGACTTTATTGAACCTGTCATGGGGACAGTATCGTATTCAATTGAAGAAAATAGCGAGTGGTCTTATGAAAAAGCTAAAAAACACATTGCTTACGTGCCGCAAAATACAACAGTAGACTGGGACTTTCCCGCAACAGTTTTGGATGTTGTCCTAATGGGACGCTACGGTCATTTAGGTTGGTTTAAGCGGCCTGGAAAAAAGATAAAGAAATGGCTAAACGCATGCTTGAAAAGGTAGGCTTACCAACCTTTGCCAAAAGACAAATCAGTCAGCTCTCCGGAGGCCAGCGTCAACGTGTATTTTTGGCTAGAGCCTTAACTCAAAACGCAGAGATTTATATTATGGACGAGCCTCTCGCAGGTGTCGATATGAAAACAGAACGCATTATTATGACCTTATTGAGAAACTTAGTTAATGAAGGGAAAACGGTTATTGTCGTTCATCATGATTTACAAACAGTGGAAGATTATTTTGATCATGCTGTCTTCATTAATCGAGAAATCATTGCAGCCGGTCCCGTTGAAGAGGTCTTCAACAAAGAGATTATTGATTTAACGTATCATCAAGATCACAACTTAGGGGAAGAGGTCGTTGAGGATGCTTAATCAACTGCTGACTTTATTTGGTGATTATACCTTTCAAGTGGTCGCTTTAGGCACAGGTATTTTGGGGTTGTTGAGCGGCGTGATTGGGACGTATGCGACACTTAGAAAAGAAAGTTTATTAGGAGATGCTCTAAGTCACGCGGCTTTACCAGGAATAGGTATCGGGTTTTTATTAATACAACGAAAAGAACTGTGGGTACTCTTACTAGGTGCATTACTCTCTGGGTTACTAGCAACTGTCATTATTCAAGTGATGAATAGAAAGACTGTTGTCAAATTAGACAGTGCTCTCTCACTCATTTTATCCAGTTTTTTTGGTCTGGGACTCGTTATTCTAACAGCCATTCAAAATAACCCGAATGCCCAACAAGCAGGTTTGAGCAATTTCATTTTTGGACAGGCAAGCGCCATGCTCAGCAGTGATGTTCAAATGATTGCTGCCGTAGGGGGACTTATGCTTTTGATGGTGGTCTTATTTTGGAAAGAGTTTAAGGTCTTTACCTTTGATCCTATGTTTGCTAAAACACTAACGCTTCCTAGTCGATTGGTGGAATTCGTACTTTCGACTTTGATTGTGGTGACGATTATTTTAGGGTTGGAGTCAGTGGGGGTTATCCTAATCAGTGCCTTATTGGTTGGCCCATCGATTGCGGCTAGACAATGGAGCAACAAGTTAGGAATCGTGATGGTTATTGCAGCCTTTGTGGGCTTTGTTTCGGGAGTAGCAGGCACATTTATTAGTTCGGTTGGTACTCACATCCCCACAGGTCCGACAATCGTTATTGTCTTAAGTGCCATCGTCTTTATTAGCCTGCTCTTTTCACCTAAACGTGGCATATTAGCAAGACAAATTCAGATCAAAAAGAGAGAAAAGGACCTGATGAAACAGTTGAGTAGAGGGGAGGAGCGCTCATGAGTATGATTGTTGAAATCACTTTAATAGCTGTTATCGTGGCAATTGCTTGTGCTCTACCAGGAGTGTTTCTCGTTTTAAGAGGCACAACGTTGGTGTCTGATGCCATTACACATACTGTTCTTCTAGGTATTGTCTTAGCTTTTTTTATTACTCAAGATTTAAATTCACCACTATTAATGATTGGCGCAACTCTTGTAGGACTTGCGACTGTCTGGGCGATTGAAGCTCTACAAAACACGCGACTTGTTTCTAACGATGCGGCAATCGGTATTATTTTCCCCTTGTTTTTCAGTATCGCCATTGTCCTAATCACTCGCTACGCTGGTGATATTCATTTAGATGCTGATGCAGTTATTATGGGGGAATTGGCTTTCGCTCCTTTTAGACGACTGGTTTTATTTGGAATAGATGTAGGACCGCGCGCATTATGGACGATGAGTGTTATCTTGTTAGGCAATGGGTTATTCATCTATTTGTTTTTCAAAGAGTTAAAGGTGACGACTTTCGATGCGGCCTTCGCAGCGTCTATCGGCATATCGCCTGTCATCGTTCATTATGCTTTAATGACCAGTGTCTCATTGACAGCTGTTGGAGCATATGACTCTGTCGGGTCAATATTAGTTGTTGGTTTTATGGTAGGACCGGCACTGGCAGCTTACTTACTGACTCATTCCTTGAAGAAAATGATTGGACTGACAGTGATTTTTGCTATGGTAAATAGTATAGCAGGCGTCATATTAGCATTTTCATTTGATACAACCATCGCGGGTATGATTGCTGTGGTGACTGGTCTAACGACTTTAGTTGTTTTCGTTTTTTCACCTCGAAAAGGTTTAGTTAAAGCGTCAGTCGTGCGTAGGCGAGAGCAAAAACGAGTGAATCAAAAATTGGGACTTGAAAAATAGATTAGCTAGAATTAACTTCTTGCACTAAAAAAACGACCACAAGCTGTTAAATGTGAACATACATTTAGCAGCTGTGGTCGTTTTTTTATAACTCATTACTTCTTAATTTTACTTAGCAGATGGCCAAATCGCTGACGAACTTTAGATAACGGCGATGCAGGTAAAGCGGGTTGGTCCGAACGTTTGGCATAAGCTAGACGCATCAGCTCTTCTTGTGCGTTAACAGCTTTGTTCTGACCTGGGGATAGTTTTCTGTACAGACCATCCTCGTTGAGCTCCCAAGCTTTCGTATTATCATACAAGTAAAGCTTTAAGATAGAGAGAATATGCTTCTTGATTAGGTTATCCAAAACTGGGTAAGCAATTTCTATCCGTTTAATCATGTTTCGAGTCATCATATCAGCAGAAGAGAGGTATAACTTCTCTTCTCCGTTTGAATGAAAGTAATAAATACGGCTGTGCTCTAGAAAACGTCCCACCACACTACGGACGGTAATGTTTTCACTAATTCCCGGGATACCAGGAATTAAGCAGCATATTCCCCTAATGATTAAATCGATCTTAACACCGACTTGGCTAGCTTCAAATAATTTAAGAATCATTTTCTTATCAGTAAGTGAATTCATTTTAGCAATCACATAGCCATTGCCATATTTCTTGTGCATAGCCATTTCTTGCTCCAATTTCTCGATAAAGGTATCTTGAATGTCAAAAGGAGACACATGCAAGTAATGATAAGTCGGTTGTTCAGAATAGCCACTCAAATAATTAAAGAAAGTAGCAACATCTTGGGTCATATAAGAGTCAGCTGTAACGATTCCCATGTCCGTGTACTGTTTGGCAGTGTCTTCGTTATAATTACCTGTTCCTAAATGAACATAACGCTTAAACCCTGATTCTTCTTTTTTAACAATTAAGGTGGCTTTACTATGGGTTTTTAACTCTTTTACACCGTAAAGAATATGAGCACCGGCTTCTTCCAATTCCTTAGCCCAATGGACATTGTTCGCCTCATCAAAACGGGCTTTAAGTTCAACCAAAACGGTTACTTCAATTCCTTTTTCAGCTGCTCGTTTCAGAGCATCTATTAAAGGAGAGTCTTTGCTTACTCTGTATAGAGTCTGCTTAATGGCAACTGTTCGTTCATCCTCAACAGCTTCTTTGACAAATTGGATAATTGGATCAAAGGAATCAAAGGGATGATGGAAAAACAAATCTTGAGTTTGTACGACATCATAAATCGATTGACTCTTCAAAACAGCGTGTTCAACTGGAGAAAAGGGAGGGTAGCTTTCACCAAAACCATCTTCTTTTAATAAACCAGTGACTTCGTAAAGAAAAGTTAAGTCAAGTGGCCCATCGATCATATAAATATCTCTCTGTTTAATGCTGAGTTCTTTTTTCAAGTACTCAATATCATCTTCGACTAGCGTGTCTGCCTGACGCTTATCAATTTCCAGGCGCACAGCCATTCCGTTTTTTCGTTTTTGCAAATAATCTTCTATAGCAGAGAGCAAATCGTCTGCCCCATCTTCTTGGATCGCTAAATCGGCATTTCTAGTGATTCGAAAAGTAAAGGAGTAAGTTATCTTATAACCTTTAAACAAATCAGGCAAAAAGTAATAGAGTAAATCATCCGTCATTAGAAGGATCGTCTTCTCTCCACTTTTCAAAGAATGAATACGATTTAACCGCGTGGATACAGGTACAATCGCAATAAATGGAGAACCCGATTTTTCCAATCGAACAAACAAATGAAGCACGCCGTCTGTTAGATGTGGAAAAGGTCGGTAAGCATCGACACCATAGGGAGTCACAGCTGGTTCGATTTCATCTTTAAACACTTGTCTAGCCCGTTCTTTATCTTCTATAGATAACTCAGAAACAGAACGAAACAAAACGTGGTGATCGGCTAACTCTTTTACTTTCTGATGATAAAGAGTGTATTGTTTCTTTACAATCTCATGATTGCGTCGAGTGATTTCTTGGAGTTGCTTTTTTGGCGACCATTGGGTTTTAGTATCGGGTTCGGTGACATCCATTTTCTGTTGATCTTGCAGACCGGCAACTCTCACTTTATAAAATTCATCAAGGTTTGAACTACCGATTGCCAAGAAAGTTAGTTGTTCAAGTAAAGGGTTCGATGAATCAATCGCTTCATAGATGACGCGTTCATTAAAGTCCAACCAAGACAATTCTCTGTTTTGATAGTAAATGGGATTCTCTAAATCCTTATATTGTTCAACCATTGTTTATCCCTCCGATAATGATGGACCATCAGAATCGGTGTGGAATACCAGAGTGAGTGGTTTGCCGAACACACGTTCTAGATGATTCTTATGTTTGTTAGCTCGATACTCTTCTGCAATGGCATTCCCTTTGTAAGTGATATGAAGCTCATAATCGTCATCTTTGCCTTCTTTTATGTCAATATCTTCAACAAAATTAACACGAGAGTCATTTAGTGCTTCTGCAAATTTAATAATGCAACCCAGGTATAGCAACACTTCTTTTTCTTCGTCATCGAACCAATCTTCAACATCTTTCACATACTGTTTAAACAAGGATCTGTTTTTATAGCTGGCAAGTAAAGCCAGACGAACGCGATCCCGATGACTAAAGCCATTTAAGTTCGAATTTGAAATAATATAAAAGGTATGTTGAGATTCTGAATCATCCTCTATATAACTTCCCAAATAGTATAAGGTAGCAGCATAGTGAACAAGATACAAATGTTTATCTTTTACAGACACGATCTCTTTTTCCTTTAGCATAGCAATCAATCGGTCAGCTAAGATAATACGTTGATGTGCACTGATGGTTCGAATATTGTACTGATTAAACAAACGCTGAACAGTTTGTCTTTTTACACCGTATAAATCATAAGGTTCATCATACATATCGTTCAGTTGCTCAATCATAATACCTTCACGTAATCCGCGACTGCTGATAACAAAGCCTTTAGACTTCATAACAGCCATTAGTTCAGTAAACACAATACCTGCAGGAATAATGATATCTCGGCGGTCTTCGCTTAAACCATCTAAATCAGACAACTCATCCATTGAACTGGATGTGAGTATATCAAAAGTATCCATTAACTCTTGAGGTGTCATGCGGTACTCATGGATACCAGCAATAGGATAATTAATTTGACGTTGGTGAATATCAGCGTAGTTTCGAGCGGAGCCTCCGATTCCCACTAAAGGGACACCAGCCGATTTTACCCATTTCAAGGATTTAAATTGTTTATTTACCCATGAGCGGGCTTTTTCGATTGCTTTTTTATCGTTGTGTTGTTTACCGTCAAAAAATTGGTGTTGTAAGGAAACGGCACCAAACGGGAAACTGTGTGAGGACTTAACTTCTTTGTTTTTATATAGAGTAAGCTCTGTACTACCGCCCCCTATATCAATGCTGATACCATCCATAACATCCATAGTATGTCTGACAGCGTAGTTACCATAAAAGGCTTCTCGCTCTTCTGGAAGGATTTCCAATTCTAAACCGAGTTCATCATTGACACGTTTGATTATAGCTTCTCTATTAGTTGATTGACGAATAGCGGCAGTAGCGATGGCTCGACTTTTTGTAATGTCATAACGATCAGCGATATCTAAGAAACTTCGCAGAACAGTCAATAACACCTGAATACCCTCTTCAGACATGACCTTGTCCTCGTCTAAATATTGTACCAGTCGGGCAGGAGTCTTAATATTTTGTAATTCAGATATACTGTGATGTTCATCCATTTCAAAAATAACAAGACGAATTGTGTTCGATCCAACGTCCAACAGGCCAAACCGTTCATTTTTCATAGAGTGACACTCCTTAAATTAGCTTATTGATTAATTATAACAGAGTTAAATTAAATCCTTTCTTAATATAATCATACTATGTGCTACAGACTAAGTCTAAAATTCAATCTTGCATTACAATTATATTACAAAATAATAGAAAACGGTACCAAACGCTCTATATTTTACAAAAAACACGTATTCTGGAGGAAGTTTCAGTGATTTTTCAAGTGCTTGTAACAAATTGTAAGTAAATTGACATCTTTTTAATCGCCTTTGTGGGTATAATTACGGAGCATTCTTAAAATTGTCAGAACATAAAAAAAACCGTACGTGGAAAGGATTGTTCTATAAACGATGAAAAAGAATATCGTTGGTCTCGTTATAGTTATTGCAAGTATTCTTAACATGAGTGTGGCGTCAGTTGCATCAGCGAGTACCCTAGAAGTTATTCAACAACAACAAGAGCAAAAGAAAGATGAAATTAATTCATTACAATCAGAGGTCAACTCTGTATTGGAAGAAGTAAGCGACCTTAGCCGAGTCTTAGCGGAACTTGATACTGAGATTGAACAAAAAAAATCAGAAGTGGAGCAGACTGAAGCGGAAGTAGCTGAGCAGGAAGAACTCGTTGCAGCCCGTTTAGATCAAGCACGCGAGAGACTACAATCGATTCAATTAAATGATTTCAGTGGAAATGTTGTATTAGCCATTTTGGAAGCTGAAAGTTTGGGAGACTTACTTAGTCGAACACTTGCAGTTGTCAGATTAACCGATGCAAGTAATCAACAAATAGTATCTGCTGAAGAAGAAGTTCAAAAGTTAGCTGATCTTCAAGAAAAGTTAATCGTAAGCCATCAAGAACTTGAGGAGCAGAAAGCGGAAGCTCTTGTTCAAAGAGATCGTTTTGATGACAAGTTAAATTCACTACAAGCACTTATTCAAAATAACCAAGAAGAATTAACTACTCTTGTTAAAAGAGAAGCAGCAGAAGAAGCAAGAATCGAAGAAGCGCGTCGTGTTGCAAGAGAAGAAGCACAACGAGCAGCAGCAGAAGCTGAACAAGCGCAAGCTAAAGCCGCTCGCCAAACGGCAGAAGCCAGAGCAAGCCAAAGCTCACAAGAGGTATCCACTTCTTCAAGTGATTCTACAGAAACTGTTTCTGCTAGTGAAACAGTCTCATCATCTAATACAAGTAACGCATCCAGCAGTGCTAGCCAACCAGCTAAAACAAGCAAACCGGCAGCACAAAGTAAGCCAGCACCTAGCCAACCAGCTAGCCAAAGCAGTGCTAAAACACTAAGAGTGCAAGCGACAGGTTACTCAACAAAACAACCTAATTTAAGTACTCACACTGCAACAGGAATTGATTTGAGAGTCAATCCACGAGTGATTGCAGTAGACCCAAGAGTCATTCCTTTAGGATCGATGGTTGAAGTAGAAGGCATGGGCGTTTATATCGCAGGAGATACTGGTGGAGCAATCAAAGGAAACATCATTGATATTCACTTTGAAACAGTAGCTCAAGCCCTTAACTGGGGACGACGCAACGTCACCATTCGTATTTTGAAATAATCCTATATAATTGCAAAAACCGATTCTACACTGTCTAACAGTTAAGTAGAATCGGTTTTTTATTATCAAACGGATTAGCTTATTCACAGATAATTTGATAATCTAGTATGTGAGCGTTTTAAAAATGGATGAAAGAGGAGTCAGGCATGCATACGAAAGAATCATTGATGAAAGACCTTGAAAGATTAAATATAAAAAAAGAGGGAACACTTCTGGTCCACTCGTCATATAAAAGTATTGGCGATGTCGAGGGAGGACCGGATACTGTGTTAGATGCTCTCAGCGAGTATATGAAAGATGGCTTGTTGGTCTTGCCGACTCATACATGGGAGTATATCAAAAAAGATAACCCGGTTTTTGATGTTAACAACTCACCAACGAATGTAGGGATTTTAACTGAGCTATTTAGAAAGAGAGAAGGGGTCATTCGTTCAGAACACCCGACTCACTCAGTTGCGGCGCTTGGTAAGGATGCAAAAGAATTTACGGCGGGAGAATATAAACACGAGACACCATGTGCGAGAACGTCTGTCTACGGTAAACTCGTCGACCGTGATGCCCAAGTCATGCTCTTAGGTGTAGATTTGACCAGAAACACGTACATTCATGGCATTGAAGAATGGATCGATATTCCTGGACGAGTGACTGATTCCCATGAAATGCTGTATAGTATTTTGCATACAGGTGAAAAAGTGCCGGTCCCATCTAGACGTCACTATGGCTTGTCTTGGTCCGAACATTTTTGGAAAGTGGAAGACATGTTAATTGAAGAAGGGGCCTTATATAAAGGACAGTTTGGAGATGCGACGGTTCGCATAGATAACCCTGTCAAAACAACTGAATTATTAACTGAATTATTAAAAGCCAACCCAGATCTCTTTTCGGATAATGAACCGTTGGAAGATAAATGGCGTCATTTCTTTAATAAAAATTAAATAGACAACATGCCACTACAAGTAATAAGAATTGCTCGTCAAGGGGCTTTTTTTTACATAAGAAAGAAAGGAAGCAGATAAAAGCTTCTGACAACATCCAAAAGGACTATAAGAAAAAAGCACAGCTTCTCAGGCTGTGCTTTTCCCATTAAGGGTTAACTATTAAACAGTCACATATTCTAATACCGATACGGCTTGATCAATCGTTTCAACAGTGACATTGGCTTTGTTGGACAATTCTTTGATGGCGTGAATTAAGCTCTCTGGTCGAATAATGATAAGGGGCTTTCCACTATTAATAGCGGTTGTTGCATCCATCGCCGTATTCCATTGGCGATACTGTTCTCCAAATAAAGCAACGACAATATCGGCTTTGTTCATTAGCACTTGAGTACGGAAGTTGTTGATATCTGAAGCCGCATCGTCTTTATAATACTTTCCTGGTTGGTCGCCTAATATTTTTTCCCCAATATCGTCAGATGCATCGTGGTTTGTTTGTGGTGAAACGAATTCAAAAGGCAGGTCTTTTTCTTTTACCTTCTTGATCAATGTATCGCGCCAATCATCGTGAATGTGTCCAGCTAAATAAACCGTGAAAGTCAATTTGGTTTTCTCCATTCGCATAGTTCTTTCATTCATTATGTCATGAAAGCTTCGAGGAAGCAAAACCAAGGTTTTCATTTAAGGTCTAGCTTAGTTGACATAGAAGTTTAATGGAGAACGATGCATCAAATAAAAGGATAAAGGAAAACCCTCTAATATACTACTTTTTAAATTTAAAAAAGGTTTGTATGTGAACAAACCATCATGTTGTAAAATTAAAAAACTATTTTATCACTTACACAACTGATAATCATCGTAACTAAGCGTTCTAATAGCTTTTGTAGCCCTTTCAAATATAGTGTTTATTTAATATATATTGTGAAGAAAAAAACTTAATTGACTTGCTATTTATTACTGATATAATAATTTATAGATGAATGTAATCGCTTTTTTACATATTTAGATAATATTCGCATGGAATGCTTATCTGATATATCAGATTAAAAATGATGATAAAAAAGGAATGGAGTTTAAAGGATATGAATTTTACTTTAAGCATATGGCAGGCGTTGCTTATCGCTTTGTGGATAGGACTGGTCCTATCTCGTTTTTCCGTAGCAACGTTACAGTTAAGGTTTACGACATTAATGACTGCTTTAGTTGTTGGATTAGTGATGAGGGATGTTCCGACAGCTCTTGTAGCCGGTGTAGCCATTCAATTGGCATTATTTAATGTAGGCGGCGCCGGTGGATCTGCCTCAGGGGAACCCGCATTTGCAGCAGCAATCATGGTACCGGTCGTTTTATCTGGCGGACTTAACCCGTATCAGTCGGTTGTTATTGCTTTACCGATAGCCGTATTAGGATCGTATTTATATAAAGCTCGCTTCAAGATAAATACGTCATACATGAAAGCAGCCGATATTAAAGCTGAAGAACTTGACGAAGCGGGACTGACAAGAGAGATTATAGTAAAACCCTTATTAACCAGTTTAGCTATATATACAGTACTTATGTTGGTCGTCCTATACTTGGGTGTGCCACTACTAACGTTACTGGGAGAGAGCTTGGTTCAAGGTAGACTTGGCCATGTCCTTGATGTTGTCGGTCGTGGTCTGGCAGCGGTTGGTTTAGCTGCTGGTATGGTTGCCATGGGTAAAGCCAAGCACCTCCCGTTTTTCTTTGTCGGTTACGTAGTCGCCATTTTATTACCAGGAACGAGTATGGTGACCTTTGCTATATTAGCTGGGGCCATAGCTTTCATTTACATCTTGGCAAGTGATGCCGACGCTTTGAAAAGTAGCGATTAGAAGGGAGAGAACCGATTATGTCGAGCAATACAGTACAAGACACCTTAAAAGAAGAGGCTAATACTACACCTGAAGAAATCACCAAAAAAGATGTCAAAAAATCGTGGTTTAGATGGTGGTTTGCTAATGAAATACCCCACTCTGTTGATCGCTATTTAGCTGGTTCGCTTTTATGGGCAATGATGCCTATACTAAAAAAATTATATAAAGATGAAGATGAATTAAAAAGAGTCTACCAACGCTACCTTGTTTATTACAATACCAACGCTACTTGGGGCGGTGGCCTCGTTATAGGCATCCTTTCCGATATGGAAGAAAAGCGAGCGAAACAGTTACATGAAACAGGGGATTCCATGATTTCTGATTCTATAATAGATACCACTAAAGAGGGTTTAATGGGTTCACTAGCAGGTATTGGAGATTCGGTGGATACCTTTACAGTGATGTATACCTTAATTGCCATTGGGTTACCATGGGCACTGAATGGAAATATACTAGGGGCGTTACTCCCTTGGGTCGTTTTTGCTCTTTATCAATTTATTATAGGTAGCACCTTCACTCAGATGGGAAATGCCATAGGAACAAAAGCGGCATCTAAAGTTGTTTCTGGTGCCCGTAGTAAGGTTATTATTGATGGATTAAGGATCATTGGTATTTTCATGATGGGTATCTTAGTAGCCAATTACGTCGATATCTCAACGCCACTGACGTGGGGAAGCGGTCAGGATCAGCAATCCATACAAGCGATGCTGGACTCTGTCTTACCTGGCTTGATACCACTAAGTGTCACATTAGGGATTTATTATTATTTCACTAAAAAAGAGTTTAATGTAATGAAAGTTGCACTCATCGTATCAATCGTATTAGGTGTGTTGGCTGCAATAGGAATATTATAAAAAAATAACAGATTCACAGGAGGATATTATGGGACAAATAACATTTGCAAGAGTTGACCAACGTATGATTCACGGACAAATTACGTCAAGCGTGGCACCATCAACAGGAGCGAACACGATTATATTGGCAAATGATGCCATTGCAAGCGATGATTTCTTAAAAAGCATTTCAGAATCAACAGGTTCCAGTGGTGGAATGGAAGCGGAAGTCTTAACTGTCGATGCAACCATTGAACGTTGGAACGATAATCAATTTGGCAACAAAAAAGTTTTATTAATCACTAAAAGTATTGAAGACATGGGTAAATTAATTAGCAGTGGAGTAGAGATTAAGAAAGTGAACTTAGGTAACAGTGCACAAAAACCAGGATCCGTTTCTGTAACCAATGAAGTCGCAGTATCGAGTGATCAATTTGATTTAATGAAAGAGTGGGTCGATGGAAAAGACGTGGAAGTCTTTGTTCAACCTGTACCATCATTAAAACGCGTGTCATTCACTGAAGTCGAAAAGAAATTTTAATGAATTAGACACTTAAACTGGATTAGATAGGAGTAAAGAAGATGATTGGAGTAGGTATTATCACTCATGGTGAGTTTGCCCATGGGTTAAAACATGCGACACACATGATTATGGGAGACAATCCACAATTTGATGTGTTGAGTCTGACTGAAGGGGCAGACATGAACGACTTTAGTGAGGATGTATTTTCACTAGCCAATTCATTGAATGAAGGCGATGGTGTCTTATTGTTTGTGGATATGTTTGGAGCGACACCTTTTAACACGATTGCCGCCATACGCGAACGATTGCATGACAGTAACATCGCCGTTCAAATCATTACAGGAGTAAACTTGTCTATGGTCATAGAATCTCTGGCCATGCGTCAAGGTAACTCGTTAAATGACTTAGTTCCAGCTATTGAAGCTGCAGGTAAAGAAAGTATTCGAGCAGTGGAGTTACCAAAGTAAAACGACTGATTTTAAGGTTATAGAATAAAAAGTACCCCCCATATCCTTTAGTTTCAAACTAATGGGATATGGGGGTACTTTTTTTATTGTGTGTCCAGTTTAGAATGGAGCAAAGCTTTTCGAATATTGGCTATCGATTCTTTATTGTAATCCTCGTCCTGATACATAATAGCGGTGTAAATGATATCCATTATCGTCAAGTAAAGATTTCTAGATGATAATGACTCAGACCCCAAAGACGCTTCTTCTGAATCAACAATAAAGGAACTATCCGCATACTCCAAAAGCGTGCTTAAAGCATTACCTGTTAGGAGAATAATATTAACGTTGTTCTCCTTTAGTACTTTAGCGAGATTAATGGTTTCGATAGACTTGCCTGAATGTGAGAATAAAAACACACAGTCCTGTTCATTTAATTTGGTCGCATAGCTGATCTGCATATGGTGATCTTGAATGTAATTACAACGATACTTTGATCGGATAAATTTATGATAACTATCGTAAGCGATAGTAGTCGAAGAGCCTAGGCCAAAAAAATGCAAGAACTGAGAGTGTTGAATCATATCAATCACTTGATTCAGTTGTTCTTCTGTTAACGATTGAAGCAAATTATTCAGTGAAGCTTGAGAAGACTGAATCACTTTCTGAGCAATTGTAAAGGTAGAATCTGAAGTTGAAATATCAGAAAAAACGACTAAGTCATTGCTGCGATCGCTTTGGCTGTAATTATTTTGAGCGAGAGTGATTTTGAAGTCTTGAAAACCATCAAATCCATGTTTTTTAACAAATTTAAAGATAGAGGTCTTAGAGACACTTATTTCTTCAGATAATTCTTCCAGTGTTTTAAGTGGTAGCTTGGGCCCTAAGGATAAGAAATACTGGGCAATCACTTTTTCAGTTTTGCTGTACTCACTTATATAGGGTTTAAATAAGTTTTTTAAGTACTGATTAATCATTTCCTACACATCCTTATTTAGTCATTACTCTTATTATACATTAACCGAGTAAAAATAAAATAAATTCTTTTTTCTTTACAAAAAAACATTTTTTACTTATACTTAAATGGAATCACTTACACAGGGAATGGATATTATAAATGGAGGGTCTTATCAATGGAAATCGGACTTATTGGATTAGGAAAAATGGGATTAAACATGGCGTTGAATTTAAAGGATAACGAGGTGAAGGTATCTGGTTTTGATATATCTGAAGACGCACGTAAGGAAGCAAAAGATGAAAACATCGATGTACACTCTTCGCTGGAGGAATTGTTGGATAGTTTTGACAAGAAAAGAGTCCTTATGCTTAGCTTACCGGCAGGAGACATTACTAATTCAACGGTTAAAGAGTTATGTTCTAAGCTGAGTCCTGGTGATATTATAATTGAAGCAGGGAATTCAAACTTCCACGAATCAGTTGCAAATTATGAACTGACAAAAGAACACGGGATTGGCTTTTTAGACTGTGGCACATCTGGCGGTATGGAAGGCGCTCGTTACGGGGCTTGTTTAATGATTGGTGGAGAAAAAGAAGTCTTTGACCAAGTTGAGTACTTATTTGAAAAGTTAGCCATTGAAAAGGGCTACCTTTACACAGGAAAACCAGGAAGTGGTCACTACTTGAAAATGGTACACAATGGAATCGAATACGGGATGATGCAAGCGATTGGCGAAGGATTCGACTTATTGCATGCGAGCGACTATGATTTTGATTTAGAACAAGTAGCCTCTGTATTTAATCACGGGTCAGTTATTCGTTCATGGTTAATCGAACTCTTGCAACAAAGCTTCCAGGAAGACCCTAAATTAACTGGAATCGAAGGCGTAGCCAATGCAAGTGGCGAAGGACAATGGACGGTTGAAGAAGCACTCAGACTAAGTATTCCTGTCCCAGTTATTGCGACTTCTTTATTTGCACGTAATTCATCAAAAATAGATGACAGCTTTACCATGAAAACTGTCGCTACTCTACGCAATCAATTTGGTGGCCATGCCATCGTAAAACAGGAGGATTAATCATGGATAAACAAAAGATTGCAATCGTCAATTCAAGTAGTTTTGGGAAAACCTTTCCCGCTCATTTAGAAAGACTAGAAGCACTAGGTCAAGTTGATCGCTTCGATATTGACAGTGAAGTAAATGGTAAAGAATTAGCCGAAAAGCTGCAAGGCTATACGATGATCGTTGCAAGTGTGACGCCTTTCTTTACTAGAGAATTTTTTGAGCACAAAGATGAGACACTATTGATTACTCGTCATGGTATTGGTTATAACAACATTGATATAGAGGCTGCTAAAGAATACAATACATTGGTTTCTATTGTCCCTCCCTTGGTTGAACGAGATGCAGTCGCTGAAAATGCCGTGACTAACTTATTGGCTGTGATGCGTCAGACTGTCTTATCAAACAAAGCTGTCAAAGAGGACAAGTGGGAAAACAGAAACCACTTTGTCGGTCATGGCTTAAGTGGGAAGACCGTTGGTGTTATCGGCGTAGGAAATATTGGCAGTCGCGTCGTTGAAATTTTAAATTATGGTTTCCGCTGTAATGTTTTAGGGTATGATCCATATAAAAATAAATTCGAACTTGAAAAGTATGGTGCTAAACCGGTTGATTTAGAAACCTTATTGAAAGAGTCGGATGTTATTTCTTTGAATGCTAGTTTAAATGAAGACAATTACCACATGCTATCTAAAGAACAGTTTTCAATGATGAAAGACAATGTTTACATTACCAATACAGCAAGAGGAGCTTTAATTAAGGAAGAAGCCATGGTTGAAGTGCTAGAACAAGGTAAGATAGCAGGTTTTGCCACAGACGTACTAGAAGTTGAACCTGGTAGAAGTGATCACCCGTACTTATCATTTGATCAAGCACTTGTGACGCCTCATACCTCTGCTTATTCAATGGAATGTTTAGAAGGCATGGGAGAAACCTGTGTAACGGACTGTGAAAACGTTGTGAAAGGCTTGCTACCAAATCGACCAGTACAAGCTGAAAGCACCTATATTAAGTAAGGGGGCACCATCGTGATTGCCGACTTAACGGTTAAAGTAGGACCACAGGTTTACAGGTACAGTGAAGGAGCCATTGATCTTATCCCTGAGATATTAACAGAGCATCAAGCTAAGAACATCTTAGTTGTTCACGGGACAACGTCTTGGGAGAAAGCCAAGCTATACTTGAAGGCACTGTATGCCTATGAAGGAACCTTATCCTTTGTTAAATACAGTGGGGAATGCAGCTACAATGAAGGGGAACGCCTCGCATCGATTGTAAATGAACATGATAGTGATTTTGTTATCGGCGTAGGCGGCGGCAAATTATCTGACGTGGTTTTATATGCTTGTCATTTGTCCAATACATCATTTGGATTGGTTCCAACCTTACCAAGTAATTGCGCACCTTGGACGCCTTTGTCTGTCATGTATAAAGACAATGGCATGGCCGAAGGAAAAACGGAACACGTGATGCGACAGGCTGCTTTTCTACTCACTGACCCTAGATTAGTTATTGATGCACCAGTCGAGTATTTTGTTGCTGGCATTGCAGATACATTAGCTAAATGGTATGAATCGGATTTGATTCTCCAACAAGAAGACATGCGAGATGAGCCATTTTTACAATTAGCTCGCGAAGCCACTGAAATATGTAAGAATCAGATACCAGATAAGTCATTCAAAGCGATTCAAGACATGAAGGACCAAAAGGTATCTAAAGAATTCCTTCATGTATCGGCCATTGTATTTGGATTGGCAGGACTTGTAGGTGGGTTGGGGGATAAATACGCACGCAACACTGCCGCTCACGCCATGCATGATGCCTTGTCTGCTTATTTGCCCGACATTCATCAGTATCTGCATGGGGAAATTGTGGCTTACGGTATTTTTTATCAATTGGCTTTAGAAGAAAAATGGGCAATGATTCAAGAATTAATCCCTTTTTACAAAGCTCTTCAGTTACCTATGTCGTTGACAGAGATGGGCGTCTATCCATTATCAGAAACCCAATTGAATAAAATCGTACAACTAGTTAACAGTAAAGCTAAGGTGCATTTACTGCCAATTGACATAAATGAATCGATTTTGAAGAAAGCAGTCATTGATTTAGAAAACTTTATAGCAAAGACTGTTAACTTCTAATAATTAGATAGGTTTATAAAAAAAGAGCGGTTTGTTCCTCGTCAGAAGGGACAAACCGCTCTTTTTTTATAGTTATTAAGATGCATGAATAAATTGAGCGATGTCGTCTTCGCTTAGGGAACTATCACTCACGACTTTTGTGCCCTCATTGTTTTTATACATTAAACTCGGAACGGTTGGCATACCATATTTTTTACGGAAAGCATCGACTTCGTCTGCGTATTGTTCATCCTGAGAATGGATGAAGTAAACCTTTTTATTGTTGCTCGTCACTACATTGTGCAATTTCGGCATGAATTTACGGCAGTAAGGACATGTCTCGCGAGCAACGAAAACAACCACATCGTCATTTTGTGCTAAAATATTTTCTGCTTTATCTGGAGACACGCGTTCGAAATCTTTCGCTAATGTTAAAAATTCTTTTTCATCTGAGGCCATATTATTATCTCCTTTAATTGTGTCGTACTTTTATTATAACAAAGATAAAAGATAAGACCCATTCTCGTGCTTGTTGAGGGTTATCGGTAATGAAACGATAAAGCTTTTAAGAAGTTCCGAATATATCTGTCACCACAAGGTTTGTAATTGCGGTGGCCTTCTTTTCTTAATACAGCACTTAGTTCACTATTGGAAATAGTGACGTCCGCATCTGCCAATAGATCCAAGATGTCCTCCGAGGTCAGAGATAAAGCAATTTTAACTTTTTTCAACAGTAAGTTATTGGCATTGTATTCATTCAGCTCTAAAGGAGGCACGATGCCATCTTTTGGTCCTCTATTGAACGTAATAAAGCCATTTAAAAAGCGTTCAAGCATCTCATCAGTGCATTCAAGCTCGTACTCATTTTCGACATCTCTATCTTCCGCATCTTGTTCTTTTTTCTTGAGTAGGGCCTGAACTTCTTTTTTGGTCACGGTCATGCCGCCTAGAGAAAAAATCTCAATCATATCAGTGTCTTTAATATCTAGCGCATAGCGTAACCGGGTTAATCGATCGTTATGATTCATATGGTCACATCCTTTCTTACTCTATAGTATACAGGGAAAAGTTAGTAGGGACTGCATTTTTTTAACTATTCAGGTTCTTTTATGCAAGTTTTTCAATCTGTAAAAAGTCAGCTAGACGTCTTTCATGCTTATCTAATTTTATTTGGTCTGACGGAATGCCTTGTTCATGCAAAAGAGTAATATTTTGTAAAAGGAATTCATCACTACCCACCACATAATAGAGTGCTTCTTTATCATGAGCTAGTTGCTCAAGACGCTTGTAGTAGTCCTGTCTGCTGTCTACAAATTCTGAAGTCACTGCATGTTCAGAAGCCTCATTAAATAGTTCAGGAAATAAGGAATGCTTAGATGAATCAACATTTAAAGAATGAATCTGCTTAACCTCATCTGAATCATTTATATAAACCAGCACCAGAGGTCTAAAGGTAGCCAAGCCAACACCTGAAGATAATAGGTAAATCTTTCGGTTCTCACGTCTCAGTGGAATATTTAAATGAATCTTAAAGATGGCTACCTGATCTCCGACTCGAAGCTCTCTCAGACGCTGTTTAAACTCAGAGCATTCTTCTTTTATACGAGTAGTGATACCAATGTAGCGTTCATTTGGCAAAGTAGAAATAGACATGTGACGTATCAACTGTCGATTGGGCTTTTCCCCATCGTTAAATCCTTTAAGAGCTAAGTGAATATGAGCTCCTTCTTCCCAAGAAACCTCATCAGGGCAATTCAATAAGTAGGTTTTTACTTCTGGGCTTTCTTCAACAATCTTATGTATAGTGGTCCAGTAAATATTCATTTCATTCTCCCCTAACAGTTTATTGATTATCTGTACTCTTAAAGATACACTAATTGATAACCATTCTCAATTGAAAGTGAAGAATTGTTCAACCTCTTTTTTCTATTCTCTGTAAAGTATAACAGAGTCTGTTTATTTCTTAGTTGTGCTAATATAGTAGTGAGGTGTAGAAAGATGAAATTAACGATTAGAAAACGAACATTAGGGACCATACCGCTGTTAGAAGTGGTTCAAAAAGAGAAGAGAAATGACCTATTACCCTTAATTGTCTACTATCACGGGTGGCAGTCTTCAAAAGAGTTAGTATTAACTCAAGGGAGACGATTAGCCGCAGCCGGTTTTCGTGTGCTGCTGCCAGATGCAGCCAATCATGGAGAACGCAAACAACCCATTACGAAAATACCGTCATTAACTTTTTGGCAATGTATCCACACAAACTTATTTGAGTTTGGTTACATTGTGAATCACTTTCAGAAGTTAGGCTTAGTAGATGATCGTATTGCAGTAGGCGGTGTATCAATGGGAGGGATGACAACATGTGCATTACTGACGCACCACCCTGAAATAAAAGCAGCTGCTTGTGTGATGGGTTCGCCAAAGCCGGTGGCTTATAGGGAACGGATTCAAAGATATGCTTCAGAGATGAATCGCTTTATACCAAACGATTATGAAGACTTATTAACATGGATACCTAAATACGATTTGTCTTTAAATCCAGAAGCTTTAGGTGATCGTCCTCTTTATATATGGCATGGGAAACAAGACGTCATTGTACCTTATGACCATGCTCGTGAATTTGTTGAAGAGAATCCGAATCGGTCAATCACTTTTGAGGATGAAGACGAAGAACACCTAGTCAAAACCTCAACGATGGACCGAATCACTGCTTTTTTTGAAAAAGAGATGATGAATTAAAAATAGATTTGCCGTATCAAAGGAAACTTCTTTTTTTTATGTGGATTGTAATGGGATACACTAACACTATAGAAAATAAAGAAGGGTGATTAAGATGGCAAAAGATAAAGTGAAAATTATTGCTTTGACTGCTTGTCCGGTTGGAGTTGCGCATACCTATATGGCTGCTGAGAACTTACAAAAAGCAGGCGAAAAAATGGGCGTGGACATAAAAGTAGAAACACATGGGTCGATTGGGGTAGAAAATCAAGCCTCAGCAGAAGAGATTGCTGCAGCTGATGGCATTATTATCGCTTCAGATACTAATTTAGATAGAACGCGTTTCCAGGGCAAACCGATGGTCAATGTTGCAGTGAAAGAAGGCATAAGACAACCCGAAGCATTAATACAACGGATTATTGACGGGGATGCCGCTGTTTTTGGCGAAGCAAATGTTGCACAGGAATCAGAAGAAACAAAGAGTAAAGATAGAGAAAACCCTATCTATCGTCATTTAATGAACGGTGTATCTTATATGGTTCCATTTGTGGTCGTTGGAGGGTTACTCATTGCGATTGCTTTAACCATAGGTGGAGAACCTACAGCTGGAGGCATTGTTATACCAGAAGGGTCGTTCTGGGTATCTATAGAAGCGATTGGCGGCATTGCCATGTCATTAATGGTTCCTATATTCTCAGCCTTTATCGCTTATAGTATAGCGGATAGGCCAGGATTAGTACCGGGTATGATTGGTGGATTTATTGCAGCAGATGGTTCGTTTTATGGAAGTGAAGCAGGCGCTGGATTTATTGGTGGAATCATTACAGGGTTCTTAGCAGGTTACGTGGCTCTATGGCTGAAAAAAGTCAAGGTTCCAAAAGCGATGCAGTCTGTTATGCCAATTATTTTTATACCTATTATTTCATCATTAGTTGTGGGACTGTTATTTATTCTCCTCATCGGTCAACCTATTGCCGGATTCTTTGAGATGTTGACCAATTGGTTAGCGGGTATGCAAGGAGCCAGTAGTATTGTACTAGCAATGATTTTAGGTGCGATGATTGCCGTTGATATGGGTGGACCATTTAATAAAGTTGCCTTTTTATTCGGTGCGGGAATGATTGCAGAAGGAAACTATGAGATAATGGGACCGATCGCAGTGGCTATCTGTGTGCCGCCATTAGCTTTAGGATTGGCTTCTATGACAATGAAAAACAAGTTCACTAAAGGGGAAAGCGAAACTGGTAAAGCGAGCTTTACAATGGGCTTATTTGGAATTACAGAAGGAGCCATACCCTTTGCTTCCCAAGATCCACTCCGTGTCATTCCAAGTATTATTATTGGATCAATGGCAGGCGCGGTAGTCGCATCGTTAGGTAGTGTTGGGAATAGAGTAGCTCATGGCGGACCGATAGTAGCCGTTTTAGGAGCAGTTGATAATGTGATTATGTTCTTCGTTGCCGTCGTCGTTGGTGTTGCTGTGACGATGCTCATGCTTCAATTATTGAAGAAGGACTTGGAAAGAACACCAGAAGTAGCCGTCGCAGGAGCAGATGCTGGTGATGGTTCTGGCTCAATGAATCAGGTATCCAGTGTTGGTAGTCGCCATGAATCAGAAGTTGTGCCAGCACCGACTACTCCAGATAAAGCAAACGAAATCAATCAATTAAGTGATATTTTAACGGAAGACATGATTCAATTAGAATTAGAAAGCACGACAAAAGAAGAGGTCATGGACGAACTGATTGCTCAACTCGCTCGTTCAGGGAAAGTCACGTCACATGAAGCATTTAAAAAAGCTATTTTGAGCAGAGAGGCAGAAAGCACAACGGGCATTGGCATGACAATTGCCATACCTCACGGGAAGTCTTCTGCTGTTACTGAACCATCAGTTGTCTTTGGACGTCAAACAAAAGGCGTAGACTGGGAAAGCGTAGATGGTGAGCCAGCTAAATTGATTTTCATGATTGCTGTACCAACGGCTAATCAAAGCGATGCACACTTGAAAATTTTACAAATGCTATCTCGCCGTTTAATGGATGACCAGTTTAGAACAGATTTATTAAATGCTCAAACCACTGAAGAGGCTTATGATTTAATCAAAACTATTTCATAACTAAGCTGGAATTGAATAATAAAAACATTCTTCGTATAATGAGTAGGCAAACGTTTATACGAGGAATGTTTTTTATTGTTAGGTATGAAAGTAGAAAGAGGGTGACCCTTTTGCATCAAAGACAAAAAGCATTGCTTCAATTATTAGTGAAAGGAAACGATGCGTTTTCTCAAATGAACGAACTGGCTGAGCAACTGGGTTGTTCACCTCGAACATTAAGAAGTGATTTAAACGTGCTCACAGAAATATTAAAAGAAAATGGGTTGCCGCCTGTTGAGCGTGTGAGAGGAGTGGGCATTCGCTTTCTGCTCAATGTAGATGAGAAAAACAAACTGGAACAATGGTTAAACAGGCGGGTTCACGCGTCACCAGAAAAAGAAGCGAAAGAGCGTCAATTATTTATTTTATACCACCTGTTGATGTCAAAAACACCACTCACTCTTGACTACTTTTCATCTCAATACTACGTTTCAACGCCGATTATTCGGGCCGATTTAGATGAGATAAAGAAGGTGTGTGACCGATTTAATGTGTCTCTTCAAACCATTCAGCGTGTGGGGACTCATGTTATAGGATCTGAAACAGACAAACGGGCCTTACTGTCTTATGCAGTTAAGCAACTAGGTAAAGTTCAACTACACGAAAAAAAGCTCCTTCAATTCTTTGAGTCGATTGAAGTCACTACAGTTACCCTTGCGTTAAAAGCCATTCAAAAGAAGTATAAGTTAGATTTTTCCTCTTACTCATTTGAGGGGTTGAGGCTCCATGCTTTATTTACAATTAAACGTGTGTTATTGAATCAGCCAGTCGTCGTTCCATATGAGAAACAGCTGGAAATTCGTCAAACGCATTATTATACTTGGGCAAAAGAATTTGCAGAACAGACAGAAGTGGCCCT
This sequence comes from Alkalibacterium sp. MB6, assembly GCF_009935905.1. GTDB lineage: Bacteria > Bacillota > Bacilli > Lactobacillales > Carnobacteriaceae_A > Alkalibacterium. Next base: position 31,264 of record NZ_PREX01000018.1, read on the forward strand.
AGCTGTTCGATTTCCTGAAAATGAAATCGCGTACCTGGCTCTTCACTTTCAAAACGTCCGTTTAAGTAAAGTAAGGGATGAATTAGTTAACCGTCCTCAGTGGGTAGATGAATTGGTCACCTCTTTAATGGCTGATGTGAGTGAGTTAACAGGGTTGCCATTAAAAGAAGATGTGACGTTACACGAAAACTTACTGTTGCATTTGGAGAACACAGCGTCTCGTTTAGAAAACAACTTTATTATATCTAATCCCTTATTGAACGAGATAAAAAAGGCGTATGTCTATTTATTCTATGTCGTACAAAATGCAGTTGAAAATTATGTTGATGGTAAGAAAATGAGCTTACCTGAAGAAGAAATTGGCTATTTAACCGTTCACTTTCAAACCGCTGTGGAACGTCTCAAAGTCAAGCCGCCTAAGCTTATAAAAACAGGTATTGTGTGTCATTATGGGGTCGGAGTGTCCGCTTTTATTCAAGCCAGAATCGAAAATCGATTTCCAGATATTCAAGAAACGATACTCCTATCTGAAGAGGACGTCGCTTCTGCTATAACTGATTATTCACTTGATTTTATATTAACGACGATTCCTTTGTCTGTTGAACTGAATGTACCCACGCAACAGATATCGCCATTACTGAATGAAGACGAGATGGAAGAAATAGGAAACGTATTAAAAGGGACGAGCGAAAAAGTAGCAAATAACGAAAGAGAATCGTGGTCACTACTCGATTACACTCAACCGTTTTTAGTTCACTTGCAAAAAGATTTTAAGAATCGTGACGATCTTTTATTATTTATGGCTCACGAACTAGAGAAGAGAGGGTATGTTAAAGAGGGATATGCAGATACCGTCTTAAACCGAGAATACCGTGCGTCAACAGCAATCGGGAAAGAGATCGCCTTGCCTCACGGTAAGCCGTCTTTAATAACCTCTTCAGTCATTAGCTGCGTGACATTAAAAGAACCGATTCAGTGGGGGAGTGACAAAGTAGCCGTCGTCTTTTTATTCTCTTTAAAGAAAGATGACTTGAAAAATAGTAAGGCTAAAGGTTTTTTCAAGTTTATCCAAGAAGTCATGGCTGATTCCGTCAAATGGACTAAGTTGAAAAATGAAACAGATGTGTTAACCTTTTTAAATGAAGCCACTATACAAAAAAGCTGATTCGTTGGTTAGTAAACCATCACGAATCAGCTTTTTTGTCGGTCATTAAAAGGCCATTAACTCCCAGGTGATTAAATCAGTATCTTTAGGAATAAATTCCTCGGCACTTACCGTAACCATCTCATTGTTCACTTCAAAAACCCAATATTCATTATCATCAGGATTTTGTTCAACGCCCTCAATCGATTCGACAAACCCTTCTTCAGAGACACTCACGTCAAAGTTATGTTCCATAATCTCCATTAGTGTCTCGTTTGAGGACGCTCCGACCATTTCGTTTGCTATTTCTTCATCGGCAGTTAAAATAAGAATTTGTACCTCTTTATCTGCGTCAGAACTTGAGTCGTTATCATTTGAAAATAGACCAGCTAAAGTCAGTCCGATAACGATTAAAATAACAGTAGCTACTATTCCGACCAAGTACTTTTGTTTTTTGTTCATGTTGTTCCCCTCTAACGTTCACCAATTGATTGTACAGCCGTACTATTGTTGTCTGTTTGTTTAAACACCCGCATCGAAACCGGGTAAAGCAATGCAAAGAACGCAATGTTTGCCACAGCGTGTAGCAGATCATAAGGCAAACCAGACAAATAATAAGGAAGGAATATATTCCATCCAAAAAATGGAGCTTGAACTAAAGAGATAATTAGTCCGTATAATAAGCCGAGAAACCCCATATATACTTGCATAACAGGCAGGGGAATCGTTTCGTAAGAATCCTCAAGTAGGCTTGTTAAAAGGATAATAACAGCATAACTGGCCAATTGAGCAAAGGTCCAGGGTCCCATACCCAAATAAATATTAGTGATCAGGACGGAGAGTAACGATACAGCCAGACTGTCTTTCCACCCATAATAAAGTGTAATACAGACGAGTAAGACAGTCATCGGCTGAACATTTGGCAGAAATGAGAAGGAGAGTCTCCCCACAGAGACAAGGGTTGTAAGCATGGCTATACGTGTGAGGGTATAGGTTCTGCTTTTATCCGCTACAGTCCGCCTTTCCAATGGTTCCATTCTCACATCTCATTCCACCTTTCTCTCTTATTAGATGAATTAACGAATAGGACAGACGCCAGAAGCACAGGCATCCATGTTATCCAAGTCAGCAGTCGTTTCATTCGCTTCAAAAGCTTGAAGCATCGCTGCATCAAATGGTTTCATTGCTTTCTTACGTACTTCATATTGTTCTGCTGTTATCGCTTCATAAGGGGCTAAGGTGTACGTTCCACCGTCGTGGCTTAAGAAAGAGACCCCAACAAAGTTGTCCCAACCATCCCACACACGCTGTTCTGCTTGACCCCATTCACCAGGTTTCACATCAATTGTATTTGATGCATTATGTTCAACATAATTTTTCTGGAAACGGAAGTAAGTGTCAAACTGTTCATCAACAGTGGTGTCTTCCTTCGTGCGGTCAGCTCCACTTGCTACAGGGAAGTCGATGACAACGGTTCTTGCTGCAGCAATGACAGATTCTTGAGCCAACTCATCTTCTGAATAGAGGCCATTTGTACCCACTTCAGCGTGTATTTGCCAATCGAGTTCTTTAGCTACTTTTACTAAAGGATCCGTTGCATTAATACGAATGCGGCGAATGTAATACGGGCTATGACTCATGTGAACACCAGGAGAGACGCCACCAGCTACTTGTGATAATGTCCCTTCAGGTTTAACTGTCGTGGCTAATAATGGCGCATTTACACGCATTTCTTTAGCATAAGCATCTGCTTCATTACGGGAGGCAGCACGGAGTTCATTCATCCAACGTTCTTCATCCTCTTCCGTTGCTCCAACCAAAGCCAACGCATCTTTCCATCCTGTAACAGATGTCCCAATCAGTCGGTCACGTTTTTGAATGGCGTCCCATGACTCAATTTCTAAAGGAGAGAGGGTCATACGTAAACCAATACGAGCAGATAAAGCTTGAGCGCGTTTCAACCCTTCTAAATCAAGTGAGTATGAGCCAGCTTCATCTTCTTCAACAAAAGCTTTCACGTTGATAGTTGTTAAGTTACAGACGCCTTTTGAATCTAAAATAATTTCCGATTTATGTTATCGTAGGGGCTTTTTATCCCTTACTTCTGGAGGTTTCCCTCATACACTTTTGTGTTGCGGTAGGTCGATTCCTACCCAGTCCAGCATACATTTTAACTTTAAATATTATCAGTGTATTCTTTTAGGAAAGTGAGCATTTCTTTTCTTGTACCGTCTCTTCTTAAAAGTGCCTTAGATACGATACGTTTATCTTTTATTCCAAACTCACTTTCTATAGAGTCATAGAGAGGTTGTAATGGTTGAGCAATTTTATTAAACTTAGTATTTTTTATAGTTTCTTTATTGCTCCTTGCCCAGAGAAGCATGTGTAATCTTATTTGTTCTCTTATTTTAAAAGCTTCTTCTTTTTCTACTTTTGCTCCTAAAATAGAGTGTGCTTTATTTGCACATAGATGAGTACAATAAAGACGTTTACTATAAACAGTAACAATGAACTCGTTCTTACAGTTCTTATTTAAGCAAGTCTTAGTCATACGTGGACTTTTAGGCTTTCTTAAAAAATCAAAGTTACGATCTCGATTGGACTGTATCATGCGTTGAGTCACATAATCATACTCGCCAGAGCTAAACCTTTCTTTTGCTTTCTGAGATATTAATTTCACAGTTTCTTCGGAATGCTTATTTCCATACATAGGGTTAAGTTTTCCAGAAGTGTCATGTTTATGTTCAGCTCCGTATTCTTCTATCCATATACGCTTTGCAGCTGTTAATCTTATGGGCATTTCATTTCTATAAAGTTGTACTAAGTCTTTGTAAAAGATCATTTCAACATCTAAATTGAAGTTCTCTTTTAATTTTTTTGCCTTTTTTAAACCAGTTTCCTTATTCCCGTCTCCTTTAACTTCTACAATCCTGAAACAATTATTCTCTTTAATGTAAAAGTCTGGAAGATAAGTTGTACCATCATCGAAGGTATACATATATGATTCGTATTCCCATTCTATACCTGTATGGTCCAAATAATAAGCATAGGCAAATTCTAAAGAGCTTCTTAGATATTGTCCATTATAATAACCACTATATCCTCTTGCTATTTCCAATTTATACACCTCTTGAGTTTTATAATAAATTTATACTCTAAATTACTATAATCCCCAAGATATATTTTCTAAAGTTCCGACCACTCTTGGGAGTGTTTTTGCTCTCTTAACGCTCAACTCCTATGCGTTACGATGCTGAGTGATGTTCTCAGTTATCTCGGTATTAGCTTGGCTTTCGCTTTAGCCTCCACCGATATTGGTCGGTTTTTTACATGAGGCAAGATTATTTACCACATGGATTAACGCCTTCAGCGTTAGGGCGGCGACGTCTGGCTTCTTCCATATTGAAGAAACCTGGTTCACCTTCCAGTTGCATCATTTCAAAAACTAGATTTAAAAATTCTCTCTTAGGTTTTTTCTCAAAGGCAATGGAGTTGTTACTCATGCGGCGATGATCTAAACCATCACGGCGGTCACCAATCGTTTCAAGAGTATCAAACCATTTTGGTTTTATGTTTTCTTTTTCGAGTAGTTCTCCGATTCTCTTATGTTGAGCCAATTGGTCTTCAGTCCAAATACCGTTCATGCCGTATTTGGCAAACATAGACTCGTGGTCATCAGCATCAAACAAGAAAATTTCTGCGGTTCTTCTAACCATAATTATATTAACTTTATGTTTCCATAAAGATTAGACTATCTCTTCAATAAAGGTGTTACCCTTTAAAGCTCCCCGTTTCCACCGTAAAGGTGTACTCTACTCGCTTCTTCACTCGTGCCCCAAAGGCAGAAGCTATGCTTTCGATAGTCGTTACAGGTTCAAATAATTGTTATTACTGTGTTTTCGTAAAGAGTTTTGTTTGGTGTATTTTTTTTATAGTGTAATGTACCGCCGGTTTTCCGGATACGGGTAAAAGCAATGCCGAATTTTTTCTCGCATTCCTTTGCAGTTAGATATTCTGAATCTCCATCTGGATATACAACATGAAACTTTACTGCATTGTGATGGTCAAAACGTGTTTTGCCATACATAGGATTGTCTTCGCCTTTTCTGCCTTTACCGTACATAGGGTTTAGCTTGCCTGGTTGGCCGCCTTTTCCTTTACGGTTCATTGAAATTTTTCGTTTTGTTTCTTCCGTGTGTTTTTTACCGTAAAAATGATTTTCTTCTCCAACCATTCGCTTGCCGTAAAAGTAGTTAAGCTCACCCTTATGCGGCTTTAATGCTCTTGGGTTTAGCTTTCCTTCTGAGAAGCCTGTTCCTCCAGCAGTTAAATTGCAGCGCGCTTGTCCTTTACTCCATCTTTTTTTGATGAATTCTTTTTCTTTTAAACAAGCTTCTTTGTTGGTTAATCCACTTTCTACGATCCGCACATCACAAGTATATTTTGCCATGATATTATTAAAATACTTGTTACGATTGTGCAGTTCACGGTAACGATTTTGTCTTCCTTTACCGATGTAAAATACTTCATCAGTATTCACTATATAATATTCATACACATAAAAATCTTTATGCACATTGCTCACCTCTAAGATTATTATACTTTAATCTCTGCGGTTCGCCTAACATTCATTTGCTTCCCTCGGGATTGTCCATTTAGGAGTTCCCCCGATAAAGAGGAGTGTTTTTTAACGTTGGAGGCATTAGAAGATTCGTTTACCACCAACGACGACGTTCGCTCCGATCAAGTTGCCGATATCTAGAATATGTATCGGACGTACTTTACCGTAGCCTTTTTCGTCGGTTTGGATAGGGTCCAGATAAGGGTCAATTTGATTTTTCAATACTTTATCAATACCTTCGAACATTTCTCTCAAAGGTGCTGGGCCAGATGCTGTTCCTCCAAAGGTTTTCAATCGCTCACCTTCAGGACGGACGCTGTTGTAACTAATTTTAATGGTGTGAATATCTTCGTTTTCTGGAAGAGTTAATAGTTCCAGATACTGATCCAGTGATTCTACCCAACCTTCTTTAGAGTCCCCTACGTAAATTTTAGCATAGCCGTTTTCCATCTTAACCGTTTGCGTGTGCTCTAATCGTTGGTTTGCTGGAACCGGACGGTATTCTGAATGTAGGAGAGTGGTATTCGCACGGATAGGAGCCATTTTCGCAGCCATTTTCTTAGTCGATTTAAAGCCAACACCTGTACCTACTAATAACAGATAAAATAATTCACCTAAATCTTTCCACGTTTCAATAGATAAAAATGAACAGTTGAAATTTCCTAAAGCAAAGTCTTTATTCACTTTTTCATTGGCATTCCCAAGCCACAAAGTTCTTCCGGAAGGAAACTGCTTGGTATGATAAATGGATTCGAACAATTCCTTGGCTTCTTCTCTCATCCGTTTTAACGGAATAGAGTAGCCGATATTTTTCAAATGCTTGTACTCCAGTGACATATTATATTCGATTGCTCGTTTCACCGTTTCGTGCCAATATTCACGGCGTCCTTTATCCTCAAGCCAACGTGAGTACGTGCGGCTATAGACAAATTGTCCCAATTCGTTCAGCGGATTCGGGTTTGTTACAATATAATCCTCTACAAAAGAGGTGGGTAAGAATTCCATGGTTAAATCGTCCTTTCTTTCTTTTATTACACTATATATGGTATCACATAGTTAGAGAAACACAACATCTATGTATCGGATAATTCCGAAAGACAAATGCCAACCTATAGTATAGGACAAATTTGATTACAAAAAAAGAAGAATCCCAATAACCAAGGGAGTCTTCTTTTAAGAAAGTTGTAAACAATTAGTAAGGGCCACGAATATGGTCGTGAATGTCTGACCAATAAAAGTCTTCCATTTTTTTTAACTCTTCTGCTGAGAAATCAGGCACTTCAAGAGACTTCAAGTTGTCCTGAACTTGCTTAACGTTTTTAAATCCAGGAATCACACTTGTAGCGGCTTCTTGTTGCAAGACCCATTTCAAAGCTGCGCATGCCATGCTGTCGCGACCTTCCGCAATCCAGTCTAATTGTCTGCTGAGTTCCACACCTTTTTTAAAGGGCAAACCACCGAATGTTTCGCCGACGTTAAAGGCATCACCGTCTTTATTATAGTTACGGTGATCATCTTGTTCGAATTCGTGATCTGTTGAAAACTTACCTGTTAATAATCCGCTTGCTAGCGGAACACGTGCCAATATACCCACGCCTTTTTCCTGAGCTTTCGGGAACAATTCTTTCAAAGGTTTTTGACGCATGGCGTTGAAAATAACTTGGAGTGCGCTGGCATTTGTATTTTCTAATACAAATAGACCTTCTTCATCCGATTCCACACTGACGCCATAACTTCTAATCGTACCTTCTTGCTTTAATTTTTCAAGGATAGGAAAAATATCAGTGTTTTTCAACATATCTAGTGGTGCACAGTGGATCTGGTATAAATCAATAGCATCTCGTCCTAAACGTTTTAAACTGTTTTCAGCATACGAGCGGATGTTTTCTTCTGAATAATTGTTAGGGTCATTAATATCGCCCATACGAATAAACTTTGTGGCCACATAAATGCGGTCCTCTTTACCTTTAGTTGCTTTTGCCAATAACTCTTCGCTGTGGCCCGAGCCATAAACATCAGCCGTATCAAAAAAGTTCACACCAGCATCTATTGCTGTGTCTAAACCTCTTAACGATTCCTGGTCATCATTTTTACCCCAGTCGCCGCCAATTGCCCATGTCCCAAAGCCTAGTTCACTGACTTTAAACCCTGTATCGCCTAATGGATTGTATTTCATCTCATCTGCTCCTTTATAAAAATCTGTTATCAGTATATCATATCGAGAGAAAGCGGTTCATCCGTTTGCATACGTATTAAGATTTTCGCTTACTTAAAGATAGCTTCTAAAGCTGACAGGTGTTCCCTTTTTTGTTATAATAGAAGGTGCGATGAAAGTAAAAGAGAGGGTGTTTGATACGATGTCAGAATTATATATTGATTTTTACCGTGGAAAAGACGAAGATACATTTTTAGCTGCTTGGGAGAATAAATATGGCTCCTTATCAGATGATGACATTGATGAATTATATGCAGAGATTGCAGATGCTATAGAGAAAGCAGTTAAAGAAGGTACGCATGAAGTGGGAAAACCGTTTGTGTATAAAGATGTTCTAGTGGGAAAATCAGATTTCAACACGTTCCATTCTCTCTATATTTTTGAACAGGATAAATAATAGCAATTGAAGGAAAAGGAGGTGTTTTTTTGTCGAACGAATTAATCGAAAACAAACTACAGTTATTGACTGACTTACCAGGCTGTTACATTATGAAAAATAAAGATGATGAGATTATTTATATTGGAAAAGCAAAGAACCTTAGAAACAGAGTAAGGTCTTATTTTCGTGGTGAGCATACAGGAAAAACGAAGCGGTTAGTAGAAGATATTGTTGATTTCGAAACGATTGTCACTGGTTCTGACAAAGAAGCCCTTCTGTTAGAAGTGACGTTAATACAAAAGCATCAGCCGAAATATAATATCCGATTAAAAAGAGGGACGAGTTACCCTTATTTGAAAATAACCAATGAGCGTAACCCCCAATTAGTCATTTCCTCAGAGGTTATGGATGATGGAGGACATTATTTCGGACCTTATCCAGACGTATGGGCAGCTTCGGAAACGAAACAGTTGCTCCAAAAGATTTACCCTTTGAGAAAATGCAATGGGCATCAGAAACGAGCCTGTTTATACTACCATATCGGTCAATGTATCGGTCCGTGCGATCACGAGGTACCCGTGGAGGAATACGAAGAGCAAATCAAACGTATCCGCTCATTTCTGAACGGGAATGTGACGGATATTAAACGTGATTTGAAAAGAAATATGCAAGAAGCAGCTGAAGAAATGAACTATGAAAGAGCAGCTGAGTTTAGAGATCAAGTGGCTTATATTGAACGAACAGTGGAAAGACAGTCCATTATCTCGAATAATTACACGCCAAGGGACTTCTTCAATTATTACATGGATAAAGGCTGGATATCCATCCAAGTCTTTTTTGTTCGTCAGGCAACATTAATCAAAAGAGATGCGACGATGTTTCCAATTGTCGATACACCGGAAGAAGAGTTTTTGAGTTTCATTCTACAATATTATCAAGATCCGAATAACATTGTACCGAAAGAAGTCTATGTGCCAGAAGAAGTTGATCATGCCTTGTTAGAAGAGGCATTGGAGACCAAAGTATACGTCCCTAAACAAGGGCGTAAAAAAGAGCTGTTGGATTTAACCGGTAAAAACAGTGAACTGGCATTAAAAGAAAAATTCCATTTAATAGAAATGAAAGAACGGAAAACCACGGGAGCCATTGAAGTATTATCTGAAGCGATGGGTTTACCGTATATTGAGCGCATCGAAGCGTTTGACCACTCGAATATTCAAGGAACCAATCCGGTATCAGCCATGGTTTCTTTTAAAGATGGAATGCCAGATAAAACGAATTACCGTAAATATAAAATAAAAACGGTCATAGGTAGTAATGAGTTTGCGACGACTCAAGAAGTTATTCGTCGGCGATATGGGCGTTTATTAAAAGAGCGAAAAGACTTACCAGATTTAATTCTAATGGATGGCGGAAAGGTTCAAGTCAACGCAGCTGTAGACGTACTGGAAAATGAGTTCGGTCTATCCATTCCTGTAGCTGGGATGGTCAAGGATACGAAACACAGAACGGCAGGCTTAATATTTGGGGATGCCCATGAACCGGTGATTTTAGACCCGAGAAGTCAAGCCTTTCATCTTGTTCAACGCATCCAGGAAGAAGTCCACCGCTTCGCCATTACTTTTCATAGAAATGTCCGTAGTAAAAATAGCTTTACCAGCCAACTGGATGATATCGAAGGGGTAGGACCTAAAACGCGAACGAAAGTGCTTCGCCATTTCAAATCCATGAAGCGATTGAAGGATGCAGATATCGAAGAAATTAAAGCCCTCGGCATACCGCAGGCGGTAGCAGAGCGTATTAAAGAGACCGTTAAGCAGACACCTGATTAAGGGGGAATGATGATGATAAGACAAGCTCGAAAAGAAGATGCTGAAGCAATAGTGGAGTTGTTCCGAACCATTTTAATCGATACAGAACACCCGATTATGAAAGACCTTCCCTGGGAAGCGTTAAAACCCGCCTTTGTTGAAGCAGCTTTGAGAGAAGATTATATTCAGAGTTATCATAATGCGTTAGTCAAAGAGATCAATGGCGAAATCGCCGGATTTTGTTTCTCCTACGATGGTCAGTTAATTGAAAAGGGAATTGAACCATTAGGTATCGTGTTAAAAAACTATAGTTTGCCTGATTTCAGAACATTATTGAAAGAAGAGTCCTTTGCAGGTGAATGGTATCTTGATTAATTAGTAACCAAACCATCGTTTAGAGGTCAAGGAGTAGGAAAAGCGTTACTAAAGGGTACGTATGACTTGGCTAGAAAATCAGGCTTTTCAAAAGTAGGGTTGAATGTTGACAAAAATAACCCTAAAGCAATGAAGCTTTATAAGGAGCAAGGCTTTCAAAAAGTCGGGGAAGTTAAATTAGGTGATCACATGTATGATCATATGCAAAAAGTAGTCATATAAAATAAAAAAAGGAAATGCGCTTGGTCAATCGCCAGCGCATTACCTTTTTTATTTTTCGCATTTTATGGGTTTAAATCGCAAAAGGACAGAGTGAATGAGTCCCAGACTGTATTTCTCTTGCTTGTATTCTTTCCAGCGTGCGTTTTTCTTATGAACGTAATGGTCCAAAAGCACTGCCAACACACAAGCAATCGCCGCATGGTCTTCATTGTCGATATTAAGTATATAAAAATCACCTGAATAAGAAATAGTCTTTTCAATAGTCATTATTTTTTTGGCAATGTGTCTGACAGTGAACCGACGTTTCTCATAATCTCCAGTAATAAGCCAGTTAAATTTGGTTACAATGACATAAGGCTTTCTTAAGCCACGTAAACCACCTTGTTTCTTTATCGTGCCGATGTATTGGCCGTTCTGGTGTAAACTAAATTTTGGAAAAACAGATAGTAAGGTTTGCTTAGCCTCAACAAGGCGTTCGCCAGACATGGAATAAACGGTCATCATATCGCCAAGACGACCCCATTTACCCACAATTAAAAAAACATCGTTTCCTGCATCGTCTTTAACAATCATCCTGTTTTGTAATGATAAATGCTCTTCTTTAATAAATAGACGAACCACTTTATTCACCTCAAGTTCGTATCAGTTCGTTCCTCCCTATCATTATAACACCACTAATTGAAAAACCGAAATAAGAGAGAATACCTTGAGGCTGCCGGACCTAAATATATGGCGGAAATTTGAAGAAAGAAAAATTATTAATCTATAAGCATTAAAAAAGAATTCTTGAGACTGATTAAACTGGACTCTATAAAATGTACACGAGTAAAAATGCCTGTTTGTGTACCGATAGCAAACGAGCCAGTGGGTATAAAAAGAACACTCGCCATAGCTTAAGCTTGTGACGAGTGTTTTAATATTCTATACACTTAACTAAATGTTTTCTTGTCTGTTTAGTCTGTATCCACTGTGGAAAACTGGACCGACGTACTGATTGTATTCGAAGCCAGCTTCAATCGCTTCAGTGACAAACTCTTTCGCTTTTTTGATTGCGTCAATGGGGCTTAACCCTCTTGCAATTCCTGCAGTAATGGCTGCTGCAAAAGTACATCCAGCACCATGGTGAGTGGGGTTAGCAATTTTTTTAGCAGTCAATGTTAAAAAGTCTGTGCCGTCATAAACTAAGTCGATAGCATCTTCTCCAGGCAACGCTTTTCCGCCTTTAATGACGACGATTTTTGCTCCGTTGGAATGAATAACTTCTGCTGCTTTTTTCATATCGTCTAAAGTATGAAGGGTACCTAAGTCAGAGAGTTGTCCTGCTTCAAAAAGGTTTGGCGTGATAACGGTAGCTAACGGAACTAAACGTTTTTTAGTCGCTTGTACGTTCTCTGGATTTAATACCTCGTCTTCACCTTTGCAGACCATGACAGGATCAACGATAAAAGGAGTATCAGGATACTGCTCAATCTTGTCTGCAATCACGTTGATAACCGATGCATTTGGAAGCATACCGGTTTTAGCAGCTGAAATACCCGGTCCAGCAAAGGCTGTATTCAATTGGTCTTGAACGACTTGAGCATCAATAGGAGTGACGCCATGGCTCCAACTATTATCAGGATCCATTGTCGCGATAGTGGTTAATGTAGCTATTCCAAAAGTTCCATATTCAGCAAATGTTTTTAAGTCAGCGGCAATTCCCGCGCCCCCGCTAGCATCATTTCCAGCAATGGTTAAGGTCAGTTTATGAGTTGACATGTTACATTCCTCCGTTTTAAAAAAAGTGTGCGGTACACATAGATTGAACTGAATAGGCCACTAAAAGTGAAAGATCAGTTTATATTCTCTATGTTACTAGTATAATGGAAATAGCTGAAAAAAAAAGCACAGATATTCATAAGGGAGAGAGAGTCATGTTGACTAAAGAGACAATAGCCTCGTGGTTTAAGCCGGGGAAGAAGCTTGCGGTCATTACAGGGGCAGGTATCTCCACTGATAGCGGCATACCAGACTTCAGATCGTCTGGGGGCTTATTTAGCCAAGAAGTGAAGAGGAATATCCCTTTAGAAACAGTATTGAGTGTTGATTTTTTTGAGAGTTATCCTAAAGTCTTTTTCGAGTTCTATCGGGAAAAGCTGATGATTAAAGGAGCCAAACCAAATGAGGGGCATCGCTTTTTAAAACACCTTGAGGACAGGGGAATGGCTGTCACCATCATCACGCAAAATATTGACGGGTTGCATCAACAAGCAGGTAGTCAAAACGTTTTAGAGCTTCATGGAAATGCTCATCGCTTTATTACAAAGAGCGGTATAACCGTGTATACTGATGACATTGAATACGTAGACGGCTTATTTATGTCAAACGGTGAAGACGTACGACCGGATATTACTCTTTATGGAGAACCACTTGATGGTGAGGTCCTACAAAAAAGCATGGAAGCTGTCAGAGAAGCAGATATTTTGCTTGTCCTAGGAACGAGCCTAATCGTCTATCCCGCAGCTGGATTGATTTATGATTACCGTGGGGAAAAGAGTGTATTAGTTACTCGGGGCATCACCCCATTAGACTCATATTTCAAAGGAGTATTCGATGAAGCAATTAGTGATTGGACAAGAGATATCATTCACTTGTTTCATAATTAAAAATGAAATGGAAGGAGTTGTTTAAATGATTGAAGAGATTAAACAGTTGTTTAAAAACTATGAGGCAAAAGCCATTGGTCAACAAAATAAGTACTCGGTACTGTTACCTCTTGTAGAAGTGGAGGGTCAATGGCATATCCTTTATGAAGTCAGAAGCTCGGTTGTATCTCAGCCGGGAGAAACATCTTTTCCAGGTGGTGGCGTAGAAGAGGGAGAGTCGTACAAAGAGGCCGCTATTAGGGAAACGATGGAGGAGTTAAACCTACCTAAATCCAGCATAGAAATTATAGGAGAAATGGACTATATTCTTACTCAATCTCATATTATCCACTGCTTTGTAGGCCACCTCAAAATAGAAGACGTCGATTCCATCAAGCCGAATAAGGAAGTCGATGAAGTATTCACTGTACCGCTCTCTTTCTTTATAGAAAACCCACCCGAGTACCATGGTGTTAACATGAAAACTGTCCATGATGAACGGTTTCCCTTTGATCTCATATTCTCGGGAGAGAAATACAAGTGGATTGATCGTAAACACTTTGTCCCTTTTTACCGCATGCCCAATTATTACTTATGGGGCTTTACAGCTAACTTCACTCATCGCTTCATAGAAATAATTGATAAACATAACTAGAAGAAGAAAGGGTCCTTCAAATGACTGAACCACATACAAAAAAACGGACGTGCAACGAAACGAGAGTAGTCCAAACTCATCGGATTCTTCCGTCTGATTTGAACAATCATGAAACTTTATTCGGTGGGAAGTTAATGAGTTTTATTGACAATACGGCCTCCATTTCAGTTTCACGCTTTTCCAGATCGAATGCAATCGTGACTGCCTCCATGGATGAATTGCATTTTATTCATCCAATTAAAAGTGGCCATTCAGTGTGTGTAGAAACCTACATCACTGGAGCTGGAAAAACCTCCATAGAGGTATTCGCTAAAGTACTGGGGGAGGATTTAGTAACCGGTGAACGATACATTGGGGCAACGAGCTTTTTAACCTTTGTCGTTTTAGACAGAAAAAAGAACCCTGACTTTTCGCTTCCGAAAATAGCGCCGGAATCAACAGAAGAAAAAATGATTTGTGAAGGCTATCAAGAACGAAGACAAAAACGGTTGAAGGATAAAGAGGGGAATAAAGAGCTAGTTAACGCCTTGTCTTTACTGCCACCTTGGATTAGTTCAACTAAGAACTAACCTGTTTATCATTAAAAAAAAAGAAGAACCTGCTCCCAAAAATGAGTGAGAGCGATTCTTCTGTTCCAATTTATATGACTAATTAACTAAAAGTTAGCAGCTTTTTTATCCATGCTTCCACTCAACACACGGGAAATGACTTCAGCTACACCATTATGAGCGTTACTTGAAGTTGAATAGTTTGCTGCGGCCTTAGCTTCTGGAGCAGCGTTTTCCATAGCAACAGAATAATCAGCCCACTCTAACATGGAGACGTCATTGATATTATCTCCAATAGTCATGACTTCATCAGCTTTCAAGCCAAGTGTTTTAGCCAATTGAGCAACTGCAATGCCTTTCGTCGCTTTTTCATGGTTAATTTCCAAGTTGCTGGTAGAAGAAGCAGTCACTGCCAAATGAGGGATAGTGTTGTTGAGTTCGACTTTAATAGGGGTCAAGACTTCTTTCCCTTTCATGGAGTGAGTGGTTACTTTCAAAATGATGACACGATCATCCTCAAGAACGGCATCAAAAGAATCCACTTGGTGTAGATTTATATCAGTTATCTTCTCGTGTGCCAGTTCTCTAGCCTCTTCAAAAGTGATATCCGGATTGATATCTGTTAATAAAGATGCCACCATATTGATACGACCTGATTTGTCCACTGTGTATAAGCCGTTAGTCGTCACAAGTTCTGTATGAAGCGTATCTTCTGTTGATAAGATGGACAATATGTTTCGGACCATATTCTTTTCAAGTCCACGATTGTAAAGCTTATCTCCATCTGTATTAAAGAATTCTGCACCATTTGATAAGATAAGTGGACAGACAATCCCATGTTTGTTGACTATAGGGCTTGCAGATGGGAAGTCTCTCCCAGTAGCAATAGCAAAATGGATCCCTTCATTTTGAGCTCGCTTAATAGCAGAAGCATTAGCGTCTGAAATCTCCATCTGTTCATTTAATAACGTCCCGTCCATGTCAGAAACAATTAATTTTATCATGCATGATACTCCTTTGTTTTAATTTTCATCATCATCCTTATCTAGTCTAACAAAAATCAGCGTTAAAAAACATCGGTTTACACGAACATTACATTTGAAAGTAGGGATAATTTTGATGATACCACTAACTAACGATTGGGAGCCAATAGTAAACCAAGAGGCCCAAAATGACTCTTATCAACAATTAAGGGAATTTTTAAAGCATGAGTATGAGTCCGAAATCGTCTATCCAGTAAAAGAAAACCTGTGGCAAGCTTTCGAGTGGACACCCTTCAGTGAAGTAAAAGTAGTTATTCTAGGGCAGGATCCTTATCATGGTGAGAATCAAGCTCATGGATTGGCTTTTTCTGTTCAACCAAGTGTCAGAATACCGCCATCGCTAAGAAATATTTACAAAGAGCTCGATGCTGATTTAGGAATCAAGCCAGTTAACCATGGTTATTTAGAAAAATGGGCGAAAGAAGGGGTATTGCTTTTAAATACTGTATTAACTGTTCGAAAAGCAGAGGCTTATTCTCACAGAAACAAAGGATGGGAAGAGTTTACTGACCATATGATTGAAGCTCTAAATAATCGAGATAAACCCATCGTCTTTATTCTGTGGGGAAATGCGGCTAAAGAAAAGCGAGCGATGATTGATGAAACGAAGCATGCCGTGATTACTTCTGCACATCCTAGCCCGCTGTCAGCAAGTAGAGGTTTTTTCGGATCAAGACCGTTTTCTAAAACGAATGAACGATTACTAAATTGGGGTATGTCACCGATTGACTGGCAGCTACCGCATGTTCCTGAAAATCAGTAAAAAGAGAAGAATCTAGAGAAATAATGGATGACTCTGTGAAAACAGGATGAAAAGTGTTATCATAATGAGTGTTGAAAACAAAACCTTGGAGGTAATACAAGTGGAATTAAGAGAGACATTAATTAGTCAAATTAAAGGAAAAAACCTTAAGATTGTTTTTCCTGAAGCAACAGATGAACGTATTTTAGGAGCGGCTCTTCGTTTACATCATGAAGATATTTTGCAACCTATCTTATTAGGTAAGCCTGATGAAGTACAAGCAGAAGCTAAATCACATGGTTACGATTTAACAGATATTTCAATTATTGATCCTAACTCATATGATAAATATGATGAAATGGTTGCAGCTTTTGTTGAACGCAGAAAAGGAAAAGCAACAGAAGAACAGGCGAGAAAACAGTTAAGAGACGTTAACTATTTTGGAACGATGCTTGTGTATCTTGATCTTGCAGATGGTTTAGTCAGTGGAGCGATTCACTCAACAGGCGATACCGTTCGTCCAGCTCTACAAATCATCAAAACACGTCCTGGCGTTAGTCGTACATCTGGTGCGTTTATCATGCTTCGTGGTAGAGGGCAAGAGAAGTATGTCTTTGCTGACTGTGCCATCAACCCTAACCCAGATGCTCAAGTGTTAGCAGAAATTGCTGTAGAAAGTGCACGTACAGCTAAAATGTTTGGAATCGAACCTAAAGTTGCTATGCTCAGCTTCTCATCTAAAGGATCAGCAAGTGCCCCAGAAGTTGAAAAAGTAGCAGAAGCAACACGAATTGCAAAAGAATTGGCTCCAGAATTCGACATTGACGGAGAATTACAATTTGATGCTGCCTTCGTGAAATCTGTAGCTCAGCAAAAAGCACCTGATTCAACCGTTGCCGGTGAAGCAACTGTCTTTATCTTCCCAGAATTGCAATCAGGAAACATTGGTTATAAAATTGCTCAACGTTTCGGAAACTTTGAAGCAGTAGGACCAGTTTTACAAGGGTTAAACAAGCCAGTATCTGACTTGTCACGTGGATGTATTGAAGAGGATGTTTACAAAACAGCTATCATTACAGCAAACCAAGCCATCATGAATAACTAATCCAATAGAAAAACGCTCACTATAACCGTGGGCGTTTTTTTATTTGGTAAATAGTAAAGCCTCTAAGCCTTATTTTTGACTCCTATTTTTATCTTGGTTAAACTGGTTTTAGTGATGTAAGAAGGGGATGGTCTTATCTTTTAACTAAATGAACGAATATTGCTCATGCAAATCCGTACAAATAGTCTAAAGGAGAGATAAATTATAATGGAAAAACGATTAATTGGTGGCGTATTTTCAAACGTTAATGATGCAGAAGCAGCTATTAGAGAACTACAAGGTTTGAATTTTGGTAAAGATGATATATCTGTTTTTGCTAAAGATGATAATCAAGTCGAGCGCATTGAAGATGACACAAACCAAAGCGTTGAAGGAAACGATAGCGGCCGAGGTAAGAATGCAGGTAAAGGTCTAGGTCTAGGTGCCTTATCCGGAGGTGTACTTGGTGGTATTGGTGGACTAATTGCAGAAGTCGGTCTGATTGCCATTCCAGGTATTGGCCCATTGGCTGCTGCAGGACCATTAGCTACGACATTAGCAGGACTTGGAATTGGTGCTGGTGGTGGTGGTATTGTCGGAGCATTAGTTGGTGCCGGCATGCCGGAAGAAGAAGCAAAAGAATATGAAGCTTATTTAAAAGATGATAATATCGTGATTATGGTTGAAGTTGAACCTGAAAGAGTCGATACGGTATACAAAACATTTGAATCAAACAACACTCTAAATTCAAGCATGTATAATCGAGACAGATAATGGCATCAAGTTTTTTATGAACAACTAATAAAGCGTAAGCGAGTATAGCACGATTAATCATGTTTAACAGTGGACGAGTGGTCTACTTGTTCATGGTTAATTGTGCTTTTTGTTGTCAAATAAAACTCCCACACCTTTCTAGTGGTTTTGAGTAGAAGAAAGAAAGTAAGCAGTGCTATACTAAACGTAATAGTAAGCCTTTACAAAACGAAAAGGAGCAGATGATCATATGGCAGATTACATTATGGCAATAGACCAAGGAACCACTAGCACGAGGGCAATCATATTTGACAAGAATGGAGATCCGAAGTGGACATCGCAACAGGAAATCACTCAGTATTTTCCAGAGCCAGGTTGGGTAGAGCATGACGCAAACGAAATTTGGATAAAGACGCTTCAAGTTATTGCAAGTGTCATGATTGAGTCGGGTCTATATGGAAAAGATTTAGATAGTATTGGGATTACAAACCAACGTGAAACGACAGTTATTTGGGACAAAGAGACAGGTGAACCGATTCACCGTGCAGTTGTTTGGCAGTCAAAACAAACCTCTCATATTGCAGACCAGTTAGTAAAAGATGGTCATAAAGACATGATTCACAAGAAAACAGGATTGATAGTAGACTCATATTTTTCTGGAACAAAAATTAAATGGCTATTTGATGAAGTAGATGGAGCAAAAGAGCGTGCTAAAAATGGCGAGTTATTATTCGGAACCATTGATACGTGGCTTTTATGGAAATTAACAGGTGGAAAGGTTCATGCGACGGATTACTCCAACGCCAGCCGTACGATGCTTTACAATATTTATGACATGGAGTGGGATAAAGAAATATTAGACCTGTTAGACATACCGGAAGACATGCTTCCAGAAGTCTTGCCATCGTCTCATTCCTTTGGAGAAACCATGGATGAGATTTTCCGCGGGACGCATGTACCTATTGCGGGTATTGCTGGAGACCAACAAGCGGCTTTATTTGGTCAAACGGCATTTGAAAAAGGCATGGTCAAAAACACGTATGGAACGGGTGCCTTTATTATCATGAATACAGGAAAAGAACCCATTCAGTCTGAAAATGGATTGCTGACCACCTTAGCGTACGGTTTAGACGGGGAAGTCTACTATGCTCTAGAAGGGGCTATCTTTGTAGCTGGTTCAGCTATCCAATGGTTGAGAGATGGATTACGTATGTTTAGAGATTCCCCTCAATCTGAACAGTATGCAACAAAAGTAGAGTCATCAGACAATGTGTACGTGGTTCCAGCATTTACTGGACTAGGAGCGCCTCATTGGGATCAAGACGCAAGAGGAGCCGTTTTCGGTTTAACTAGAGGAACAGAAAAAGAACACTTTATTCGTGCAACTCTAGAGTCGCTGGCTTACCAAACACGTGATGTGGTCGATGCAATGAATGAAGATGCCGGTTTAAAAACGGAAATTATTCGAGTGGATGGCGGAGCTAGCATGAATGATTTCTTGATGCAATTCCAAGCCGATATCTCTAACGTGACGATTGATCGTTCTAAAATAATGGAAACGACGGCTCTTGGAGCGATTTATTTAGCTGGATTAGAAACAGGATTCTTTAAAGACTTGGACGAGATTAAAGAAAAGTGGGACAAGGACGCTACCTTTAAACCAGAAATGGATGAAGAACAAAGAGAAGATTTATACAGTGGGTGGCAACAAGCAGTAGAAGCGACTCGTGCATTCAAGCACAGACCAAAACGAACTAAAAAAGAGAAAAAATAGTCTGCTATGAATGAAGGAATGGTTAGGATAACAAGTGAAAGGATGATGATGCATTAATGACATGGTCAGCTCGGACTAGAAGCGAAAACATAAAAAGCTTTAAAGAAAACAAGCTTGACCTTCTAATTATTGGGGGTGGAGTAACTGGGGCCGGCGTGGCACTTCACGGTGCCGCCCGGAATATACAAACGGGATTAATTGATATGCAAGACTTTGCAGGTGGAACGAGCAGTCGGTCAACTAAATTGGTACACGGTGGCTTAAGGTATCTAAAACAATTTGACGTTGAACTAGTAGCGGACGTGGCAAAAGAACGGACAGTCATTGGCAAAAATGCACCACACATTGCCCAACCTAGCTATATGCTGATGCCCGTTTACGATGAAACAGGAGCTTCCTTTAATAAATTTACAGCAGAAGTGGTGCTTCACCTGTATGATTATTTAGCTGAAGTGGATGAGGAATGGGCTCATTATATGGTCGAAAAAGAAGAGGTTCTAAAGGCAGAGCCTTCTTTAAAAGAAGCAGATTTAAATGCAGGGGGCTTTTACCTAGACTACACAAATGATGATGCCCGTTTAACTATCGAGACAATAAAAAAAGCTCATGAGTATGGTGCGATTATAGCCAATTACGTGAAAGCTGTGGACTTTTTATATGATGATCAAAAGCAAATTAAAGGTATTATCGCCAAAGATATGCTGACAGAGGAAGAATTTGAAATTGAAGCCGGTATCGTTATTAATGCTGCTGGCCCGTGGTCTGATGAGGTTCGTAACCATAAAGATGCCCAAACAGAGCAAAAGATGTTTCCAACGAAAGGGGTCCACTTTGTTGTATCTCATGACAAATTGCCGATCAATCGCACGATATATACGGATACTGGCCAAGATGATAACCGAATGATATTTGTTATCCCAAGGGGGAATAAGACATACTTCGGAACAACGGATACACCTTTTGAAGGGCCTTATGAAGACCCAGAAATAACAGAAGAAGATATTGATTATTTGTTAAAAGCGATTAATCACCGTTTTGAAGGGATTCACTTAACTGTGAATGATCTCGAGTCAAGCTGGGCTGGTTTAAGGCCACTGATTCAAGATGAAAACAATTCTGATCCATCGGGTATTTCAAGAGGTCACGACATTTTCGTTGAAGAAGATGGCTTGATCACTATAGCTGGTGGAAAGTTAACGGATTATCGACGTATGGCTGAGGATGCCTTTAGAGTCATTGATGAAAAGTGGAAAGAGGCATCCATTTCGTTTGATTCCGTTGACACAAAGTCTATTCCTTTATCCGGAGGAGATGTTTCAGATCCTAACAACTTTCAAGCATTTATTGAATCAAAACGAGAAAAGGGTACAGCACTTGGGCTAACTGAAGAAGAAGCAGATAGTCTGGCAGATTGGTATGGAACGAATGTTGATACAGTGTATGAAATGGTTGATAAAGCCAAATCCTATGACATGCCTCTAAAGGATGCCTTGCAACTGGCTTATGCATTGGAACATGAGATGGCCTTAACCCCTGAAGACTTTTTTGCTAGACGGACAGACACACTCTTATTTGCTATAGATAAGATGGAAGCATTGAAAGAACCTGTTCTTGATGCTTTTGAAAAAGAGTTGAATTGGAGTAAAGAAGATAGAGAGTTTTGGAATCAGCAATTGAATGACAGAATGGCAGAAACATCCTTACAGCAATTTAAATACAATTAACCGATAAGAGAGGGAGAACGCCGTGGATACCACTTTTTGGCAACAGATAACTGGAGAGTTTTTAGGGACATTTATATTGATATTGCTCGGTGATGGAGTTGTTGCAGCGAATGTTTTGAAGAAAACGAAGTCTTACAATGGTGGATGGGTCATGATCAGTTTAGGCTGGGGGCTTGCTGTTTCGATGGCGGTTTACGCTGTTGGTTGGCTCTCACCTGGGCACATTAATCCAGCTGTTACTCTAGGTATGGCTGTAGCTGGAGAATTTGGCTGGGATATGGTACTCCCATATATTATTGCTCAAGTAGCAGGAGGTTTCGCTGGAGCCGTTGTCGTTTGGTTACATTATATGCCTCACTTTGAAGCGACGGAAGATAAAGAAGCCATTTTAGCTGTTTTCTCTACCGGTCCGGCTATTAAAAGCAGCGTGTGGAACCTTGTATCTGAAACCATTGCGACCACCGTATTAGTGTACGGATTGCTTGCCTTTACACAAGGGGACTTTACAGATGGATTAAACCAACTCGTTGTTGGGTTGCTCATTGTGGTTATCGGTCTCTCTCTTGGAGGAACCACAGGGTATGCCATTAATCCGGCGCGTGACCTTGGTCCAAGAATGGCGCACCAAGTTTTACCAATTGCCAATAAAGGTCATTCTGATTGGGGATACGCCTGGGTTCCCATAATAGGACCATTTATCGGAGGCGTACTGGGTGCACTTATTTATTTACTCGTCATCTAAAAATTCATCAAAATAAAAACGGCAGAGGCTATTTCGTTAATAGTCTTGCCGTTTTTATTTTACTTAATAACTAACGTTTCCAAATAGTATTGCTACAATACCCATCCCGATAGCTGTGATGCTCATTCGAGTGATATCGACTTTCAGGAAATAACCAATAATGCCTAAGCCAATGGCTATACCGCCCATAATGTTTGCTTGCCAGAAGAATCCAACAACAGCAGCTAAAAGAGCAACCCATCCTATAACCGTACCTACTGTATTTTTCATATTTAACATCCCCCTTACCCTTCGCTAGTGATAATTTACACAATTCGTTTTCACTTATGATTTTACCATAAAGTAGCGCTTTTATGCTACACTATAAACTAATATAAAAAGAAGAGGGATGCTGAATATGAACAACTGGCTTCACAAAGTACAATATTATGAAACAGATCAAATGCAAATCGTCCACCACTCGAATTATATCAGGTGGTTTGAAGAGGCTCGTACATATTTAATGGAACAAATCGACTTTGGTTATGATCAGATGGAGGAGCAAGGGATTGTTGTACCTGTTTTGGCGGTTCAGGCTGATTATAAAAGTATGTCAAGATTTGGTGAGACCGTCGAAGTTAGAGCGCATATAAAAGAATTTACAGGAGTCAAGATGATCATCGCCTATGAGATTGTCGACAAGCATACTGAGGAGATCCGGTGCACAGGTGAAACGAAGCATGCATTCTTGGATAAAGAAACCTATCGTCCACTATCCCTCAAACGCAAACACAAGAACCTATTTGATTTATTTAATCAATTAAAAGACAGGAAAGTAGAGGAATAGACTATGGAATTGATTCTACTCTGTGGACCGCAAGCCGTAGGGAAAATGACAGTTGGTTTGGAGCTAGAAAGAAAGATAGAAGCGAGGTTGCTTTATAACCATCAAACCATTGATTTGTTTGCTCGCTTTTTGACTTATACCCCTCAAACCTTTCACTTGTCTGATGCTGTAAGAACCGATTTATTTCAGCAATTCGTCGAAAATGAAGAAACGAATGCAACTAAAGGAATCATCTTCACTGTAGTGATTAGCTTCGGATCCGAAACTGATTGGAAGGTCCTGGAAAATTGGGTATCGATTTTTACCGATGCAAATGCAACGGTCTATTTCGTTGAACTTGAAGTAGATATTAACGAACGAATAAAGCGAAACACGTTGGAAGATCGGTTGGCAGCCAAACCATCAAAACGAGACATCGAGTTCTCTCATAAAGAATTAGTGACCAGTAATGTAAGGCATCGACTAAATTCCGATGAAGGGGAAGTAGAGGCCCGTCTTCCTTTAGTCAACTACCTAACTCAAGTTTTGCAGTTGAATATCCAGGTTTAACCCTTGCGGTTATTGAAACTTCTTATAAATAATTATCAAAAAACAC